>NZ_JBITMQ010000006.1:70341-161243 GCF_044466355.1 Actinophytocola sp. NPDC049390 | reverse complement strand
CGCGCCCGCACACACTGAGTTGTCGGTTTCGTGCACACGCCCGGACGCCCGGCGGCACGAAACTGACAACTCGGTATGCCCGGGCGCGCGACTCGCGGTGTTTCTGCGCGTGACTCGCTGTGTTCTGGGGCGTGACTCGCGGGGTTAGTCGGTTAGCCAGTTTCGTTTGCTTGCTTCCCAGGCCAGTTGCATGCGGGTGTCCGCGTTGACGCGGCGCATCAGGTCCTGGATGCGGCGCTGGACGGTGCGTTGGCTGACCTTCAGCGCGGTGGCTACGGCCTTGTCGGTGACGCCCGCGACCAGCAGTGCGAGCAGTTGCCGTTCGTCGTCGGCGAGGTGGCCGGTGTCATCGTCGTCGAAGACCAGTGGTGAGCCGCGTTCCCAGTACGCCTCGAACAACGCGATCAAGGCCGCGAGCAGGCTCGAGTCGTGCACCAAGGCCGCGGTCGGCTCGTCGCCGTTCTCGGTGTGCTGGACCAGCGGGCACAGCGCCACCACGCCGTCGGCGATCATGAGCCGGATCGGCAGGTGCGCGGTCGCCCTGGCGACCTCGCCGTGCCGCACCCCGCGCTCGATGTCGGCGATCATGCCGGGTTCCTCGACGAGCGCGGTCTCGTACAGCACCCGGTACGTCACGCCACGCGCGAGTGCCTCGAACTCCTCGGTGTTGTCCGCCGACGGCATCGCGACGTGCCCGGCACGGCAGAACCACCGCAGGTCGCCGCGGGCCGTGAGTTGCAGGTTCATCACCTGCTGGCGGATCGCGGCCGCGCCGGTGATCACCTCGACGAGCCGCGCGGAGTCCCGGCGCCGCGTGGTGTCCCGGTACTGCTCGACCAGGTCGGCGACGCTGCCTCGGGCGGTCTCCAGTGCCTCCTGGCCACGCAGCAGCAGCGGCCCGAACGCGGCGTCCGGCGGCACCGGGGTGTACTCCGGCCGGTCCGGGGCGGCCTTGCTGAGCAGGCCCAGGTCGTGCAGGGAGCTGAGCACCGCCGTGACAGCCGCCGTGCCGAGGCCCGTCCGCTCCGCGACCACCTCGGGCCTGGCCCGGTGCGTGGTCAGCACCGCCCGGTAGACCCGCTCCTGGTCACCCGTCAACCCGATGGCTTCCAACATCATCGGATTCAAACACGCACCGTGTTTCCCGCCCGGTCCGACCGGGAATTCCACGTCATCGTGGAGGTGAGGACCGTGACCGAGACACTCCCGAAGGCGGCGGGCCGGGCCCGGTTGATCGTCCTGGTGCTCGGGGTGGTGTACCTGGCACTGGCCGTGATCGGGCTCGCCGTCCTCGGTTGGGGCAGCATCCGCGAGTCGGAGAACGCGCGGCTACTCGGAGTGTTCGGGCTCAGCAGGCTGCTGATCGTCGCGCACGGCGCGCTGGGCGTGATCGCGGTGCTGGCGGCGCTCCGCCGGGGCGCGAGCGCCTTCGCCGCGGTCGCCACGATCGTGTTCGTCGCGATGACCGCGTTCGGTGTGGTCGCCAACGTGGTCGGCGACGTCGGCGACCCGCTGCACATGACGTGGTGGAACGTGGGCCTGTACGCGCTGTCCGCCGTGACCTGCGTGTACGTCTACGCCCTGCGCATGAGGGCGGAAGGCTGACCTACAGGCCGCCGAGGGGCCCCGGCGGTTTTCCGGGCGTGGATCGCGGGCACCCGGTTGGTCCGACACGCAGGAGGAGACGATCATGACGGACACACCGGCCGACCCGGACCCCGAGGGCCACAACGCCGCCGAGGACCTGGACGAGGACCGCCTGCGGCTCGACCCCCTCGAAGAGGGCATGGACCCGCCGGAGCACTGGTCCCCGGTGGTGGAGCAGGGGCTCACCGAGCGTGAGGAACGCGAGGGCCGGAACCTGGACGAGCGCCTCCGCGAGGAACGCCCCGACACCGATCTCCCCCGCGAACCACGCGACGAGGTGGACCGGATGGACGCCGAGGGCGAACTCGAGGGTCGCCCGGCCACCGACGACGGCGAGGTCTCCTTCGCCCGTGACTTCGACGAGCCGTCGGAGGAGGCCCGCCGCGGGCAGACCGCCGACGAGGGCGCCGGTTCGGTGGCACGGGAACTGCGTACACCGCGCGACCGCGGGCGATGAGCACCTGACACGGAGGAAGGCCGGGACGTGCGCATCCCGGCCTTCCTCCGTGTGGGTCAGCGAGCGACCGCGCGCCTGCCGCGGAGGGCGACGCCGAGGCCGATCATGAGGACGGCGAGACCGAAGTGCAGCCAGTTGTCCGCCGTGTTGACCGGCACGAAGTTCGCCGCGCTGCTCTGGTCGACGAACAGCCCGTAGAGCCACAGGAGCGCGTAGACCACGCCGCCCCAGATGAGGAACGCCGTCGCACCGGACACCGTCCTGGCGAGGGCCAGGCCGGCGATGCCGAACAACAGGTGAACGATGTTGTGGAGGATCGAGACGTGGAAGACGCCGAGCAGCATCGCGGTGGATTCGTGGCCCGCGAACGTCATCCCGTCGTAGTCGGTGGTCAGGCCGGGGATGAACCCCGCGATCCCGACCAGGAGGAACACCGCCGCGACGACCATGGCCGCCGCCTGGACCGGATGTCTCGTGTGCACCGTGCTGGTCATGTCCTCATCCCTTCCGAACGTCGGAACCGGGTATGCGGGCCGAATACCCCCGTTTCGGTCACCGAACCTGTGTGAATCCCCGGGGCATGGACGAATTTCTCCGTATCTACCTGCGGGACCAGCTGGCGATGGGCATCGGCTGGCGTGAGCTGGCACGACGCGCGGCGCGCGGCAACGAGGGCACCGAGACGGGCGAGGCGCTCGACCGGGTGGCGAAGGCCGTCGCCGAAGACGTCGACACCTTCCGCGAGATCATGCGCAGACTGCGGATCACGCCGGACCCGGTGAAGAACGTCGCCGCGCTGGCGGCCGAGCGGGTCGGCAGGCTGAAGCCGAACGGCAGGCTGCGGGGCTACTCCCCGCTCAGCCGGTTCGAGGAGCTGGAGCTGCTCACCATGGGCATCGACGGCAAGAAGCAGATGTGGCACACCCTGGGCGACCTCGCGGGGCTCCGCGCACGCATGAACGACATCGACTTCGACCGCCTGGTGGCCCGCGCGGAGCAGCAGCGCGCGGAGCTGGAGCCGTACCGCGTCGCCGCGGGCGCGGAGGCCTTCACCACGGCGTGAGCTAGGCGCGCCGCGCGCCGGGGACCACCCGTACGTCGGCCTGTTCGACCCGGACGTGGCTGCCCTGCCGGGTCAGCAGTTCGACGTCCCAGGCGGCGGTCACGCCGGCACGCGCGGCGAACCCCGGTCCGTGACGCACGACGACACCGGTGACGTCGAGGCGTTCACCTTCCTGTACCGGCATCGGCGCCCGCTCTGGCAGGACGAGCGTCACCCAGACGCGGTCACCGTCGCTCGTCCTCGCCCAGAACCCGGTGTCGGCGGGCACGGACTCGACGACCAGGTCGTGCAGCGTGACGTGCCGCGGCGCGGGCGGCTCCGGCACGGGCGGGCCCGCGCACCCGGCGAGCAGCAGCACGACCACGGCCACGAGCAGGAACATGCGGACCACCGTCGCCGGTGCGGGTCCGGACCGCCACCCGGAACCGCCGAAAGCACCAGACCGGGTGGAATATCGTTCGACAACGGGGTGGTGCGCTGATCTACGCTCCGGCCATGCTGCCCTGGTCCGCACCGCTGTCCGGTCGTGTCGAGCACGGCGTCGTCCACAGTGCACTTCTGCGCGACAACCCGTTGGGCGACCCGCACGAGCGACCGGTGTACGTGTACCTGCCACCCGGCTACGACGAGGACTCCGGCCGCCGGTACCCGGCCGTGTACGTGATCCAGGGCTACACCGGGCACGTCGCCATGTGGTTCAACCGCATGCCGTTCCGCCGCCCGTTCCCCGAGCTGGCCGACGAGGTGTTCGCGGCGGGCGACACCCCGCCCGCGATCGTGGTGTACGTGGACGCGTGGACGTCGCTGGGCGGCAGCCAGTTCCTGGACTCGCCTGCCACCGGCCGCTACCACTCGTACCTGTGCGACGAGGTGGTGCCGTGGGTCGACGCCCGCTACCGCACGCTCCCCGACCCCGCGCACCGGGCGATCTCGGGCAAGTCGAGCGGCGGCTACGGCGCGATGGTCACGCCGATGCTGCGGCCGGACCTGTTCGGCGCGCTGGCCACGCATGCCGGGGACGCGTTGTTCGACGTGTGCTACCTGCCGGACTTCCCCCGCGTGGCCCGGCTCCTGCGCGATACGTACGACGGTGACTACGCGAAGTTCCTCGCGGACCGGGCCGAGCGTGTGCACGGCACCAAGGAGTCCGACAACGACCTGATCGAGATCTACGGCTACGCGGCCGCGTACTCCGGCAACGCCGACGGCGGCGTGTCGTTGCCGTTCGACGACACCGGTGCGCCCGTGCCGGAGGTGTGGGATCGCTGGCTGCGCTGGGATCCGGTGCGGATGGCGGCGGAGAGCGCCTCGGCGCTGCGTGGCCTGCGGGGGATCTGGATCGACGCCGGGCGCGGCGACGAGTACTTCCTGGACCTGGGGGCCACGGCGTTCCGTCGTGCCGTCGCCGCGGCCGGGGTGCCGGACGACCGGGTCCACTTCGAACTGTTCGACGGGCGCCACGGGGGCATCGAGTACCGGTACCCGTTGGCGCTGAAGTTCCTCTGCGAGCGGATCGCACCCTAGCGCGGCGCAAGCGTTGTCGACCACAGGTCGGCGCCCTGGCCGTCGCGCAGCCACACCGTCAGCGCGCCCGACCGGCCGTCCACGTGCACCTCACCGAAGTGCTGGAAGCCCTCCAGGGGCGACGTGTTCGCCCGCGGCGGGGTGTGCGTGAACACCGCCTCCGGGCCGAACGTCGGGTCGAGCGTGTTCGGGCCGAACGCGCCCGCGTGCAGTGGACCGGACACGAACTCCCAGAACGGGTCGAAGTCGCCCACCGCCGCACGGTCCGGGGAGTAGTGGTGCGCCGCGGTGTAGTGCACGTCCGCGGTCAGCCACACCACGTTCCGCACGCGGCGGCGCGCGAGCGTGCGCAGCACCCCGGCCAGTTCGTGCTCCCGCCCACCCGGCACGCCGGGCAGGCCGTTCGCGACGCCCTCGATGTCCGCGCCGTCCGGCACGGTCAGCCCGACCGGCAGGTCCGCGGCCACGACCTTCCACGTCGCCTTGCTGCGGGTCAGGCCGTCCACCAGCCAACGGGCCTGCCGCGCGCCCAGCACCACGCCCTGACCGTCGCGCGGCGAGTCGTTCGCGTCCTTGTAGGTGCGCATGTCGAGCACGAACACCTCGACGTGCCGCCCGTAGGTGAAGCTCCGGTACACGCGACCGTCGACGGCACGGCGCTCGTCGATCGGCTGCCACTCGTGGAACGCCTGGAACGCGCGGGCGGCGAGCACGTCGACCCGCTTCTCCGTGTACTGCGGCAGGTCCAGGATCTCGCCCGGGTACCAGTTGTTGACGACCTCGTGGTCATCCCACTGGACCACGCTGGGCACCCGCGCGGCGAAGGCGCGGACGTTCTCGTCGAGCATGTTGTACGCGAACTGCCCGCGGTACTCGTCGAGGGTCTCGGCGACCTTCGCCTTCTCGGGCGTCACGATGTTGCGCCACACCCGGCCGTCGGGCAGCGTCACGGTCTCGGCCAGCGGCCCGTCTGCGTACACGGTGTCGCCGCTGTGCAGGAAGAAGTCGGGGCGGCGGGCCAGCATCGAGCGGTACGCGGTCATGCCGCCGATGTCCGGGTTGATGCCCCAGCCCTGCCCGGCGACGTCCCCGGACCACGTGAACCGCACGTCCTCGCGTCCGGTCGGCGCGGTGCGGAACGACCCGGTGAGCGCCTCGCTGCCGACGCGGCCGTCGAGGTCCTCCGCGGTGACGCGGTAGTGCACGGTCCTGCCCGGCGCCAGGTGGCCGAGCCGCAGCTTGCCGGTGCCCCCGGTCTCCGGGGTGAGCAGGGGGCCGCGGACCAGCCGGGACCGCCGGAAATCGTCGTCGTAGGCGACCTCGACCAGCATGCGGGAGGGCCGGTCGGCGCGGGTCCAGACGATGGCGCCGTCGGTGGTCACGTCGCCGGTCTGCACGCCGTGCGTGAGGACCGGACGCCCGCCCGCCGCGAGCGCGAACCCCGGTGTCCCGGCCGCGAGCACACCCGCGCCGACCGCACCCGCTCGCAACACCGTTCGCCTGCTGACCTGCTCGTTCGTCATGGGCGATGTTCTAGCCGCCCATGACGAACGGCGCATCAACCGCAGGTGAACGTCACTTCCAATCCCGGTTCGGCGTTCTTCGCGTCGACGTCGTCACGTCCGTCGATGACCAGCAGGAGGCTGTTCGGCCCGAAGCGGTTCACCTGAACCTCAGTGGGCGTAGCTGTGCTCCGGCGGTCAGCGCACCGTGTACACGCCCGTCGGCTCGTCGTGGTACCCCTTGGCGCCCACGGCCAGCGCCAGCGGGCTGCGGTAGTCGGTGCCGGTCCGCAGGCACTCGAGCACGTGCGCGAAGTCGTACTTCGGCCGCCACCCCAGCACCGAGCGGGCGCGGTCGTTCACGTACACCCGGTCGATCTCGTCGAACATGCGCCAGCCGCGGTCGGCGTACAGCGCGGGCTGGTCCGGGAACAGCGACGCCACCACCGCCGGGGCGTCCCCGTGCAGCCGCGCCACCTGCGACGACTCGAACGGGGTCGTCGCGCTGACGATCATGCGGTCGAACCCGATCGACGGCGCCTTCTCCAGCGCCAGCAGGTGCGCGTCCACGATGTCCTGGATGTCGGCCCTGCGGTACAGGTACTCGTTGGCCTTCAGGTTCGCGTCCTCGTACGCGTCGCGGACCTCGTCGCGGTCGTCGGCCTCCGGGAAGAAGCGGGACGTCCGCAGCACCACGACGGGCAGGCCGTGGTCGCGGTGCACCAGCTCACACAGGTTCTCCGCCGCGACCTTCGTGACGCCGTAGACGTTCTTCGGCACCGGCACCACGTCCTCGGTGATCCACCCGGACAGCGCACGGCCGAACGCGCTGGTCGTGCTGGTGAACACGAAGCCGCCCACGCCCGCGGCCACCGACTCCTCCAGCAGCGTCAGCGTGCCGGTCACGTTGGTGTCCACGAAGTCCTGCCGCGGGTGCGATGCCACGTGCGGCTTGTGCAGCGTCGCCGGGTGCAGGACCGCGGTGACCCCGTCGAGGGCGGCCCGCACCACGGACCGGTCCGCGACCGAGCCGACCACCGACGTGTACGGCGACTCCTTGACGTCGAGCCCGACCACGTCACAGCCCTGCTCGGACAGCACCCGCACCAACGCTTCCCCGAGGTGCCCCGCGCTCCCGGTGACCAGAATCCGCTTCACGCGAACACCGTACGGCCTGGTCGCAACCGGTTTGTTGACCGCCGCGAACCGCCCCGGGTTGACTTCCTGTGACGACAAGGAGGTCACCGTGCGTCTCAAGGGATTCCTGCTGGCGCTGGTGCTGGTGTTCAGCACCGTGCTCACCCTCCCGGCCGCCGCCGAGCGTGCCGGGGCGTACATCGTCTCGCGACAGCGACTCGACGACCGGCTGGTCGAGCTGACCGTGCACTCGCCCGCGGTCGGCCACGACGTCGGTGTGCGGCTGCTGCTCCCACCCGACTACGACCGCACGCCGCACAAGAGATGGCCGACGCTGTACCTGCTGCACGGCTGCTGCGACGGCGACACCGGCTACCGCAGCTGGACCGACAAGACCGACGTCGAGGAGCTGTCGGCACGAACGAACGTCCTGATCGTGATGCCGGAAGCCGGGCCGACGGGCTTCTACAGCGACTGGCTCGACGGACCGGCGTGGGAAACCTTCCACCTCACCGAACTGCGGCGGATCGTCGAACGCGAGTACCGCTCCGGCAGCCACCGCGCGGTCGCCGGGCTGTCGATGGGCGGCTTCGGCGCGCTGTCCTACGCGGCACGCCATCCCGGGTTCTTCCGCGCCGCCGCCTCCTACAGCGGCGTGGCGCACCCGACCTACCAGGGAGCGAGGAGCACCGACCTGGTCCTGGGCATCGTCTCCGCGTACGGCCACGACCCGTTCGCGCTGTGGGGTGACCCGGTGGCCGACGCGCGGGTCTGGGCCGCACACAACCCGTACGAGCTGGCCAGGAAGCTGCGCGGGGTGAAGGTGTACCTGTCGACCGGCAACGGCGACCCCGGCCCGCTCGACCCGCCGGGCGCGGGCCACGACGGCCTCGAGGAACTGCTCGGCGAGCAGACGGTCGCGGTCGCGGACCGCTTGCGGGACAAGGGCGTATCGGTTCGGACCGACTTCTACGGCCCCGGCAGGCACGCGTGGCCCTACTGGGAGCGGGCACTGCACCGCTCGTTCCCGATGCTCATGAATTCGATCATGTAAACAGAAGTGTTACCCAAAGGAATAGCCCATTCGGCGTGCTGGCTCCGCGGCGCCGAATGGGCTATTCGTCATGGGCTGTTCGGGTTTGTCTGCGAGTCATTCCTTCTCGAGGGCGTGCCGCAACGCTCTCAGCGCGTAGTAGACGCGGGACTTCACCGTCCCCTGAGGCACGCCAAGCACTTTGGCCGCCTCCTCGATGGTGCGGTCCCGCAGGTAGGTCTCGGCAAGTGCCTCGCGATGCTTGGGGCTCAAGGCCTGCAACGCGTCGGCGATCACCATGGCGGACAAGGAGTTCTCCGAATCATCAGGGATGGTCATGGTCTCCAGCGGCGTGGGATCGACCTCGTGCGGACGCACGCTCGAACTGCGTCTGCCGTCGATCACCAGGTTGCGCGCCACCGTGTACAGCCACGCGCGTACGCCGATGGACTCGCGGTCCAATCGATCCGCGTTGCGCCAGGCGCGGACCAGGGTCTCTTGCACTACGTCTTCGGCCCATTGCCTGTCGTTGCCGGTCAGGTACAGTACGTGACCGAACAACGCTCCGCCGAACTCTCGGTAGAGCATTTTGACCAACGCCTCGTGTCTGTCCGAGACGTCGTCCGCACCGACGACTTCCAATCTTGGACGCCGGCTCACGGCGGACATCTTTGCCCCATCGGGCACCAGAAGTGAAGTGACCCAGGTCACACTTGTTTCCCCGCTGTGATTGAACCGTGATTCTCGCGTGTCCGTATTTGCTGGTGACCGCACGTGCTGGTGACCCGAGAAGTCCTTGCGCAGAAAGGAAAACTCATGAGCACCCGATGCGACCGGCTCGCCGGGGTCACGGGGATCGCCCCTCTCGATCGCCGAACCACCGCGAGCGGCGCCTGAGTCCACTATGGAGGGAGGGCGGCTCGGTCGTGTCGTGGCGGTGACGCTGCTGGTGCTGCTCATCCCGTTGGCCTGTGCGGCCCTCGGGGTGGGCACCTCCGCCGCGTCCAGCCTCCCGTCGTCGGCCGGCGGCGCATCCCCCGCCGCGCAGCCGGACGACGACGAGGAGGCCACCACCGGACCCGTGACCGACGAGGCGTTCCTGATCAGCGTGCGGCAGACGAGCCTGCTGGCGATACCGGCGGGGCGGCAGGCACAGGAACAGGCGGACAACGCGGAACTGAGGGACATCGGCCGGGGGCTGGCCGACGACCTGGAGACGCTCGACGACGAGGCCGGGGCGCTGGCGACCCGTCTCGAGCTGACCTTGCCCGACCAGGCGAACGCGCGGCAGCAGGGCTGGCTGGACCAGCTCGACGGGTTGTCCGGCGCGGACTACGAGCTCGCGTTCGTGAACCGGTTGCGCGGCGCGCTCGGCGAGGTGTTCCTCGTCGCGGCGCACGCCAGGGCCGGGAGCTGGGACGACGGGGTGCGCGCGTTCGCCTCACTGGTCAACGACGTGGTCGACGGGCACATGACCGACCTGGACAACACCGGGCTGGTCTCCGACGGCGCGCCACCTGAGCCGGTGCGCGACGCGTCGACCACCCAACCGGCACTGGGACCGGCGACCTCGACACCCGAGGTGACGCCTGTCGCGAGCACGAGCACCGCGGACGCGGGGATCAACGGATGGCTGATCGCCCTGGTCTGCATGGCGGAGGCCGGCCTGACCGTCGGCCTGGTGCGATTCGCGCGCTCGCGTTGAGTCCCGAGCACACACGAAATGAGGCATACCAACGATGGGTCGACACAAGAACCCGCGCTACAACCGGAAACGCCTGGTCGTCGCGGGTACCGCCGCCGTGACGGTGTTCGGTGCCATGGTCGGCATCGGCATCTACGGCAGCGCCCTGGCCGACCAGGACCAGCGACGGGCCGCCAACGCGAGCCAAGCGTGTCTGCCACCGCCCCCGACGGCCAGCGCACCCCCCAGCTCGACGACCACCGAGCCACCGCCGTCGTCCGACACGGCACCGCCGGAGACCGAGCCGACCGAGACCGCCACCGAGACCGCCACCGACACGGCAACGGACACCGCAACCGAACCTCCGATGGACACGGCCACGGACACCGCGACCGACACCTCGGCGCCCGAGGACCCGATGGGCTTCGGCGGTGACCAGCTGGTCTCGCTCAACGGCGACCGCGGGGACCGCACGCCTCCGGACTACGGCGGTCCGCGCCCACCTGAGCAGGCCCCCGCGGCTCCCCGCGACGGCACCATGCGCAAGTTCGGCGGCGAGAACTGCCAGGACCCGCTCGGCCCGTTCCCGCAGGACTTCATCGACATCCGCAAGGTGCGGCCGTCGAACCTGAACTCGCAGCCGAGGGTCCGCCGCGGCGGTTCGTCCGGCACGTTCACGGTCGACTGCGGCCGCAACGAGAACGGCCACAACAACTCGGCGAACATGATCGCCGCACCGGGCAACGTCAACGGCGCCCAGCACACCCACGACTACGTCGGCAACCTGACCACCGACGGGTTCTCCGACAACGAGAGCCTCGCCGCGGGCGGCACCACCTGCACCAACGGTGACAAGTCGGCGTACTTCTGGCCGATCATCCGCGTCCGCAACGCGGGCTCGACCGCCGTGGACCCGTTGAACGCGCACAACGTGGGCGACCCGCTCCTCCCGGCGTCGGTGAAGATCCAGTTCCGCGGCAACCCGACCCAGAAGGTGACCCCCGCGCCGCAGTTCCTCCGGATCCTCACCGGTGACGCGAAGTCGTCGACCAACGGCGGGGCCAACGCCAACGCGAAGTGGACGTGCACCGGGTTCGAGAACCGGATCACCACGAAGTACCCGCTGTGCCCGCGCGGCAGCCAGACCGTCCGCATCGCGGACTTCCCCGGCTGCACCAACGGCGAGACCGACAGCGCCAACCACCGCACGCACCTCGCGTTCGCGAACCGGGTCGGCCGCTGCCCCGAGGGCTTCCAGCCGATGCCGCAGCTGCGGATCACGCTGAAGTACGACATCCCGAGGGGCAAGGTGTTCGCGCTGGACGCGTTCCCGGACGAGAAGCACAACCCGCTCACCGACCACAACGACTTCGTCAACGTGATGGGTGAGGACCTCATGAACCGGGTCGTGCGCTGCATCAACACCGGACGGCGATGCTAGTTCTCGCCGCGAACGCGGATGACGGCGTACGCGAGCTGTCCGTGCTGTCGGCACGGCTCGCGTACGCCCTCATGTGCCTGACCCTCACGTGGGGCGTGCTGGTCTCGACGGGCTGGTTCGACCGGCTCACGGGACGGCACGCCCTGCGTGCGTCCCACCAGGTGTTCGCGACGATCACGCTGTCGTTCGCGTTCGTCCACGGGGTGTCGTTCCTGCTGCTGTCGACCCCGGCCCCGGTGGCCGACCTGCTGATCCCGTTCCGCGGCGCGCTGCGCGACACGTTCGGGATCCTCGCGTTCGAGGGCATGCTGACGGCCGCGGTCGCGGTGGGGCTCAAGCGCTGGACGAGCTACTGGCGGTGGCTGTGGCTGCACCGCCTCGCCTACCCGGCGTTCGTGCTCGGGGTGCTGCACGCGTTCTTCCAGGCGCTCGCGCGCGGCACCCTGTCGGCCGTCTACCTGGGCGGCCTCACGCTGCTGGTGCCCGCGGTGACGGTGATCCTGTTGCGGCTCGTGCCCGCGAAGACCCTGGAAGCCGCCGGACTCGCGGAGGACGGGCCATGACGAACAAGAAGAAGTCCCGCCACCGGATCAGCGTGGACTCCGACCGCTGCCGCCGCTTCGGCATCTGCGCCGACGAGGCGGCGTCGCTGTTCCAGCTGACCCCCAACGGCGGGCTGCGCTACCAGCGTTCCGTTCCCGCGGACGCGGTCGCCGTCGCGAAGGCGGCGGTGCGCAGCTGCCCGACCCTCGCGATCGCGTTGGAAGAGAGGCGGTAGATGGCCGAGCGAATCGTCATCGTCGGCGCCGGCCCGGCGGGACTGCGGGCCGCCGAACGGTTGCGGGAGCTGAACTACGACGGCGAACTCGTCATCGTCGGCGAGGAGCCGTACCGCCCCTATCACCGGCCGGGTCTGATCAAGCCGCTGCTGACCGGCCGGATGCGCCCCCGCGACCTGCGCCTGCCGGTGCTCACCACGCTGGACGCGGTGTGGCGGTACAACACCCGCGCGTCGCACCTCGAACCGGACGAACACCTGCTGCACCTGCCGGGCGGCGAGGAGATCCGCTACGACGGGTTGATCGTCGCGACCGGCGCGCAGGCCCGGCACCTGCCCGGCGCCCCGCGCCACGACCCGCGCGTGCACGTGCTGCGGACCGTCGCCGACGCCGTGGCGCTGCAGAAGACCATGACCCGCTCCCGCGGCCCGGTCGCCGTGATCGGCGGCGGTTTCGTCGCGTGCGAGGTGGCGTCGGCGGCCCGCTCGATCGGCCGTGACGCGACGATCGTCGTGCGTGGGTCGTCGCTGCTGCGACACGTGCCCGGCGAGGACTTCAGCTCGACGGTCCAGGCGCTGCACGAGGCCAACGGCGTGCAGGTGGTCACGAACGCGGCCGTGCACCACTGGGTGCCGCAGCCGGACGGCATCGCGATGCACCTGACCACCGGCCAGGTGGTGTTCGCGGGCTGTGTCGTGCTCGCGGTGGGCAGCGTGCCCGCGGTGTCGTGGCTGCGCGGCTCCGGCATGATCATCGACGACGGGGTGATGTGCGGGCCGACGTGCCACGCCATCGGTGTGCGGGACGTCGTCGTGGCGGGCGACGCGGCCCGGTGGCCCAACCTGCGCTTCGACAGCGCACCCCGCCGCGTCGAGCACTGGCTGAACGCGGTGGAGATGGGCCGTGCCGCGGCCGCGAACCTGCTCGCGGGCCAGGAGAGCGCGAAGCCGTACACGCCGCTCCCCCGGTTCTGGACCGAGCAGCACGGGATGCGGATCCAGGGTGCCGGGACGCCCGCGCTCGCGAAGGACCGCATCCAGCTCGCCAGCCCCGCCATGGTCGGCAGGCGGGTGACCGGCTACGTCACCAACGGCAGCCTGGTCGGCATCATCGGCTGGGACACCCCACCCGCGATGCTCAAGTGGACGAAGGAACTCGACGAACAGACGACGAAGGCCATGCGCCTGCGCCTTTCCCACCGCCCACGGTCCCGCACCCCGGCACCCCGGACACTGCCCGGCGTACGCATGAACTGAAGCGAACCGCCCGAGGCCGCCCGCACCGAAGGGGTCCTTCGGGTCAGCGGCGGCGCGGGAGGTACGTCTCGTCCGACTGCGGGTCGTACAGCGCGAGGCCGTGGTGGTCGGCGAGCGCGATGATCTTCTCGATCGCCTGCTCGCCGACCGGGCCCATGCGCAGTCGCATCAGGACGTGGTCCGCGCCCAGGGACAGCGGGGTCGTCGCCCACGGGGAGTCGGGCGCGGGCGCGTGGTCGGGGAAGATCCCCGCCAGTGCCTCGTGGAAACGCGCGATCCGCACGTCGAAGTCGGCTTCGGCATGGTCGTCGCGGGTGCAGGAGGCGTACATCTCACGCACGGCCGCCGCGTCGGCCGGCGCGGCGAGCGCCGCGAGGTCGAAACTCACGCGGCCATTATCGCCTCACACCACGGCACCGCTTCCCTCCCGTTCCCTGCGCACCGGCGCACGCCTGCCCGCACCCGGCCACCTGCGGTCGAGCAGGATCGCGACCGGGCCCGCCGTGACGATCGTCGAGAACGTGCCGATCACCAGACCCAGCAGCAAGGCGAGCGCGAAGTCGGACAGTGACCCGTCGCCGAGCACCAGCAGCGCGCCCAGCACGAACAGCACACCGATGCCGGTGTTGACGGTGCGCGGCAGCGTCTGCAGGACCGCGTCGCCGACCACGTGCGCGAACGGCCGCCGCCCGCGCAGCTCCCGGACCCGGTCGAACACGACGACGGTGTCGTTGACCGAGTAGCCGATGACGGTCAGCAGCGCGGCGAGGAACACGCCGTCCATCGTCTTGCCGAACCACGCGAAGATCCCGAGCAGCAGCAGGACGTCCTGCGCGAGCGCCAGCACGGTCGCGAGGCCGAGCCGCCAGTCGAAGCGGATGGCCAGGTAGACGAGCTGTGCGGCGACCGCGAGACCCAACGCGAGCAGCGCCTTGTCCCGCAGTTCCGCACCGAGGCTCGGACCGACCTTCTCGTCCCGCACCTCGTCGGCGGGCCCGAGCGACGCGACGGCTCCGGCGACCCGGTCCGCGCCCGCCTCGTCGAGCGGCTCGGTGCGCACGGACACCCCGTCGCCGGACTCCTGCACCACGGCGTCGGCGAACCCGGCGGCGGCCACCGCGTCCCGCACCTGCTCGACGCTCGCCTCGGTCGTGTACTCGAACAACCGGCCGCCGGTGAACTCGACACCCAGCCGCGGCCCGACGAACACGAGCCCGGCGAGCGCGACCAGCACCGCGGCGCCCGCGCCGACGAGCCACCGCTTCGGGTCGGCGAGGAAACCGGTGTCCCTGCCGCGGATCCACCGCCGCACACGGCCTTCGTGCGCGAGCCCGCTCAGCCTCGGTGCCGCGCGGGTCATGGCGAGGTGGGCGAGCACGCGGGTGAGCACGAGCGAGGTGAACATCGAGGCGAGCACGCCGATCGTGAGGGTCACGCCGAACCCGCGCACCGGCCCGGACGCGAGCCAGAACAGCAGTCCCGCGGCGAGGAGCGTGGTGACGTTGGAGTCGACGACCGCGGACAGCGCGCCGCGGAACCCCCGATCCGCCGCCCTGGGCAGGTTCCCCTTGTACTCCTCGCGGGCGCGTTCGTAGGCGAGCACGGTCGCGTCGACGGCCATGCCGATCGCGAGCACGAACCCGGCGAGGCCCGGGAGGGTGAGGGTGGCGCCGATCGCGACCAGTGCCGCGTAGGACACGGCCGTGTACCCGGCCAGCGCGAACACGGCGACGAGGCCCGCGAGCCGGTAGACCGCGATCAGGAACAGGGACACGAGCGCGAGCCCGATGACCGCGGCGCGGGCGCTGACGTCGATGGCCTCGGCCCCGAGCGTCGGCCCGACGGTCCGCTGCTCGACGATCTCGACGGGCACCGGCAGCGCGCCCGCGTTGATCAGCAACGCGAGGTCGGTGGCCTCGGCCTGTGTGAACCGGCCGGTGATGTCCGTGGCGCCGCCGAGCATGCCGACCCCGCACGCGATGGACGGATCGACCTGCGGCGAGGAGATCACCTCGTCGTCGAGCACGATCGCGACGCGGCGGCGCGGGTCACCGACCGGCGCGCAGGCGGCCTCGGCGGTGAGCTTCTCCCAGGCCCGGCCGCCGCCGTCCTGGAACTCGACCGACACGACGCGCCCGACCCCGTTGGGGTCGCGACCGGACCTGGCGTTGGCGACCCCGCTGCCGTCGAGGGCGGCGGGCCCCACCCGGATGGGTTCGCCGCCCTCCGCGGTCAGCGCGGTGCCCCCGTCGAGGACGACGGGGTGGAAGGTGAGCGCGGCGGTCCGCCCGATGACCTCGGCGGCCTCCGCCGGGTCCCGCACGTCGGGCAGTTCGACGACGATGCGCCGTTCGCCGCTGCGGTGGAGGTTCGGTTCGGCGACGCCGAGCGCGTCGACGCGGCGGCGCAGGATCTCCAGCGTCCGGTCGGTGCTCTCGGCGTCGGCGACGACGGTCGGCGAGTCGTGGGTTTCGAGGACGAGCTGGGTACCGCCACGCAGGTCGAGCCCGAGCCGGGGCGTTGCGGTGAGGACGAGGTAGACGGCGGCGGCGAGCACGGCGAACGACAGCAGCGCGCGCCCCCGCCACGGAATGTGGCGTGACATGGAGGTTTCCTTCGCACGAGGGAGTTGTCCACAACCGGGTCGGTTGTCCACAGGAACCCCGCCGAACCCCCGCACTGTCGGCCCCCACCGGTAGACTGGCATGGCGGGTGGCCCCCGGGATCGGGTGGGGGTTCGGTGACGTACTGGGGAGCGGGCAGAATTCGCGTTTGTGCTGGTCCTGCCGGGTTTCGGCGGTTGTGAGGGGCCTGGGGTCAGGCTCGTGCCGGTGGTGCGCGGTCCGTCGCGGGGCGGCGGTCGGCTCGTGGGAGGGGTTCCGGCTCGGCGGCGACGGGGGCCTGTCGCGGTGCGAGCGGCGGGGGTTCCGCGGTTTCCGCGCCCGCCAGGGGCAGTTCCGGTGTGGTGAGCGGAGCCGGTAGTGTCGGCGCGGCCGTCGTCGCGACCGTGTGCGGTGCCAGCGTGCCCGGTTCGTGGTGCGCCGAGGTGGCTGTGGCGAAGACGGCGAGCAGCGCGATGAGCAGTCCAGTGACCACCGCGCGCCGGTTCATGCCAGCCACCGTAGCCGATGTTCGGTCCGGGGTTTTCCCACCAGTGGGAGTTGTCGTTTGTTTCCCTTGTCGCGCAACGGTTGTGCGGTCCCGCACGGCAACTACGATCGATCCATGCGCCCGAGCACGCTCCGATGGCGCCTCTACGTACTCGTGGGGGGCCTGGTGCTGCTCGTGCTGATCGCCGTCGCGGCGACGACCACGACCCGCCAGCGCGTCGCGGACCTGAGCGGGGAGATCCGCGGCACGCTGCGCCCCGCGCAGTCGTCGGCCGCCGCGCTCGCGAAGGCCTACGTCGACATGGAGACGGGTGTGCGTGGTTTCCAGCTCGGCGGCGCCGGGCTGCGGCAGCCCTACGACGACGGCCGCGCCACGGCGGCGACCGCGGTCGACCGGTTGCGCTCCCTCATGACGAACGACCCGGCCGGCGCCCGGCTCCTGGCGTCGGTGAACCGCGCCGCGGCCGAGTGGGAACGCACCGTCGCCGCGCCCGCCCTGCGCGGCGCGGCCACCGTCAGCGTGGCGGACAAGGCCCGCTTCGACGGGCTGCGCGGCCTGCTCACGTCGTTGCAGGAGCACATCGACCGGCGCACGGCCGTGGTGGTCCGGACGTGGACGGACGCCCAGTCACTGGCGAACCTGGTGACCACGTTGTGCGCCGGGATGGCGCTGGTGATCGGCGGCCTGATGATCGCGCTCGTGCGCCGTTCGCTCGTCCGCCCGGTGAACGACCTCGTCTCGAACGTCCGCGCCGTCGCGGCGGGCGACCTGTCCCGGCCGGTGTCGGCGACCGGGCCCGCCGAGGTGATCATGGTCGGCCAGGCCGTCGAGTCGATGCGGCAGCGCGTGCTGCGGGAGAGCGCGCGGGTCGCACGTTCCTCGGAGCAGATCGCACGCCTGCACGAGGCCGACCGCATCGCGCAGGACCTCGGCGCGACGACCATCCGCGACCTGTTCGGCATCAGCCTGTCCCTCCAGTCGACGGCGGCACGCCACCCGTCGGCGGCCCCCGCCCTGCGCGCGGTGACGGCGGACGTCGACCGGGTGCTGCACGAGCTGCGTTCCCGGGTGTTCGACGGCGACCGCTCGATCGCGGACGTGCTGGCGGCGGTCGAGCCGGCACTGCCGGAGCCGCCGGTGGTGACCGGCCCGGCGGACACCGCCGCGCCGATGGCGTTGGAGACCTTCCTGAGCGACGTGCTCCCGGTCTACGCGGCGACCACGACGATCACGATCACGACGACGGACGCCAGCCTGACCGTCACCGTGACCGGCCCGGCACCGCACGACCCGGCGTTGTTGAAGGAAGCCGCCGCCGACCACTCGGCGAGGATCACCTTCGAACCCGGCCACGCGACGATCGAGTGGTCGACCGAACACTGACCACCGGTCAGGCGTCCGCCGCCCTGCATCCACGGACTCCAGCGTCGTGCCCGTGGGGGCAGGTCGCCGCCGCAGGCCGTCCCGGCCGGGTGCGGCCGGCCGGGCACGGTCAACGACAGACCCACCGCAGCGGGACCGCGCCCTCGCCGTCGTCCGGGACGGCGAAGCCACCCGCCTCGTGCTCGTTCAGCGCGGTGACCGCGCCCGGCACGTGCCGCGCCGGTGGGGGCAGCGGGGTCGGCAGCACGCCGTCCCACAGCAGTGGTTGGCCGTTGCCGCCCGCACCGACCACGACGCCGTCGTCGTTCGCCGCCACGGCCGTCGTGCCGCCCGGCAAGGTACGTGGCTCGCCGCCCGGGCGCCAGACCGCGGCCATGGTCACGCCGTGCGGCTCGCCAAGCCCGCCGACGACCTGGCCTCGCCACAGGTCCTGCACGTCGCCCACGGCCAGCGGAACCCGCGTGCCGTCCGGGGTCCACGTGTAGCCGTGCCAGCGCAGCGCGCCGTCCGCGACGTACCCGGTGCGTGCCGCCACCACGCCGTCGTCGTCCACCGCCGCCCGGCCGTACGGGGCCTCTCCCGGTGGCATGGCGAGCACCCGCGGTGGTCCCGTCGTCGGCCACACGACCAGCCTGCTGCCGTCGTGACCGACGACGTCCCCGCGCGCGTTGACGTCCAGCGCCGTCGACGAACCGCCCGACTCCGGCAGCCGTTCGAAGTGCCCGTCGCGGTACCGGAACGCGTGCTGCGCCCGGTCCGGGCCCGTCACGGTGCCGACCACCACGCCGTCGCCGTTGACCGCGGCGACCGCCGTGTGCAGACCGAACGCCGCGCCCAGCGGCTCGACCGCACCGTCGCGCCACCGCACCGCCTGGTTCGCGCCGTCGGCGCCCACGACACCGGCCAGCCACTCGCCCGCGCCCGCCGTCACGCGACCGTGGAAAGCACCGTCCGGCAACGGAAGCACGTCCGGTGCCCATTCGCACGTGCCCTGCCCGGACCCGTGCGCCGGCCCCGGTCCCCTGGCCGACCCGGACGACGGCTCCCCGTCCGGTCCCGTGCCCGGTTCCCAGGCCGGACCCGGCCAACCGACCGGACCCAACCACGGCCAGCCGACCGGACCCGAGGCCAAATCCGCAGCCGAACCCGAGGCCGACCTCGACATCGGTTCCCCAGCCGAACCTGATCCCGGCCAACCGTGCGAACCCGACTCGGGCCAGCCGACCGGACCCGACTCCGACCGCCCGACCGAATCCGAAGCGGGCTCCCCAGCCGAACCCGAATCCGACCGTCCGGCCGGGCCCGCGGCCGACGCCATGACCGACCCCAGACCCCGTTCCGTGACCGACCCCATGGCAGCCCCCGGCGCGCCGACGACCGGTGCGGCCACACCGGCTGCCACCACCGTCAGCGACGCCAGTGACGCCACCGCCGTGCCCTTGCGCGGGAGCCGCCGCACCCGCCAGAACCGACGATCCATCATCGGCATATCCAGTTGCATTCGTTCATGTGTTCGAATCTACCGGCATTCCCCTTCCCGTGGGAACGAACGTGCGACGAGCGTAACCGAGCCGACCGACAACGTTGTTTCCGCAGGTCAAGCCGGGAGTAGAACCACCACGCGGTGCTCGTCCTCACCCGGCAGCGCGAGGGTCTCGTAGGCCAGCCGTCGCGTGCCCCACCGTTCGACGCCGGTCTGCGGTGGCAGTGCCGACGCCGACTCGTAGCGGTCGGCGAACTCGGTGCCCGCCGTGATCGACAGCTCGACCGCGAGCGCGCCCGCCGCGAGGTCGCCGAGGTCCGCGGCGGCGCGGACGGCGGCCGCGTGGCGGTCGGCGATCTCGGGCCAGTCGGGGAACGCGGTCCGCGCGCGGGCGTCGGCGAACACGTACCGCGCGAGGTTGGGCCGCTCCTCGTCGAGCAGGCCGAGCGGTCCGGCGAGGGCACGGAAGCCGTCCGAACAGGCGAGGACGTCACCGGCCGGGTCGGCAACGTAGGCGGGAGTCGCACCCAGCCGGTCCAGCAGTGCCCGGACAGTGGGTCGCAGCACGGGTGGAGTGCTCGCCTGCTGGCACTGCGCGCCGCTGTCCGCCTTGATGAGGCGGTAAAGGTGCACGCGTTCGTCCGCGGCGAGGACCAGCGCGTCGGCGAGCGAACCGAGGACCTGTCCGGACGGGTACCGGTCGCTGCCGCGCTCCAGACGCGTCAGGTACTCGACGCTGATACCGGCGCGTTCCGCCAGTTCCCCACGCCGCAGCCCAGGAGTGCGGCGCCGGGGCCCGGTGGGCAGCCCTACAGACGCCGGTGTGGTCGCTTCTCGCCGGGCACGCAGAAACCGTCCCAGTGCGTTCTCGGCCATGATTGCCGAGTGTAGAGGGGCCCTGCCACGGTCTCCCTCCGCGCGGACGGGGCAGGTCAGGGTGTCGGTCATGCGTTATCGACTGTTCGGCCGGACCGGCCTGCGCGTCTCGGAGATCCTCCTCGGCACCATGACACTGCGCGACGAGCGGGAGGCCCGGCGCGTCCTCGACGTGTACGCCGACGCGGGCGGCAACGTCCTCGACACCGCGTCCGCCTACGGCGAGAGCGAGGAGGTGCTCGGCGCGGTCGTCGAACGCCGGGACCGGTTCGTCATCGGCACCAAGTACACGCTCTCCCGCGACCCCGCCGACCCCAACGCGGCGGGCAACCACCGCAAGAACCTCGTGCTGTCACTGGAGCGGAGCCTGCGCAGGCTGCGGACGGACTACGTCGACATCCTGTGGGTGCACCTGTGGGACCGGCACACCCCGGTCGAGGAGACCATGCGTGCGCTCGACGACGTGGTGCGGGCGGGCAAGGTCCTCTACGTGGGGATCTCCGACGCGCCCGCGTGGTTCGCCGCACGGGCGAACACACTCGCGGAGTGGCGCGGCTGGACCCCGTTCTCGGGCCTGCAGGTGCCGTACAACCTGCTGCGGCGCGACATCGAGCGGGAGCTGCTGCCGATGGCGGAGGCGCTGGGGATGAGCGTGGCGGCATGGGCACCGCTCGCGGCCGGCGCGCTGTCCGGCGGGACCACCCGGGTCCGCGAGCTGACCCCGCGAGACCAGGCCGCCGCGACCGCCGTGCGCAAGGTGGCCGACGAGCTCGGTGCCACACCGGCACAGGTCGCGCTCGCGTGGCTGCGGGCCACGTCGCCCGCCGTGCTGCCGCTGGTGGGCGTGAGCCGCGCCGAGCAGCTGGCGGAGAACCTCCGTGGACTCGACCTCGTCCTGCCCGCCGAGGCCGTCGCCACGCTGGAGTCGGCGGTCGAGTTCGAACGAGGCTTCCCGGCGGACTTCATCGCCGAGTGCGAGCCGTCGTCGTTCGCGTTCGGGGACGCGGCGACGCGGGTCAATGGCCGCTGAAACAGTCGTCGAACGACTTGTCTGCTGCGGATTCAGTCGCGAAGATGGCAGACATGACCGAGAAGCGTGTTCTGCGGAACTTCGTCGACGGCACCTGGACCGACCCCGTCGACGGCGAGTACACCGATGTCGTCGACCCGAGCACCGGTGCGGTGTTCGCCTCCGCACCCCGGTCCGGCGCGGCCGACGTCGAACAGGCGATGCGGGCGGCGGCGAAGGCGTTCGACGGCTGGCGCACGACCACGCCGAGGGAACGCCAGCTCGCGATGCTGAAGTTCGCGGACGCGCTCGAGGCACGGACGGAGGACCTGCTCGACGCGGAGTGCCAGAACACGGGCAAGCCGAGGCAGCTGACGGCCGAGGAGGAGATGCCGCCCGCGGTCGACCACTTCCGGTTCTTCGCGGGCGCGGCACGGGTGCTGGAGGGCAGGTCGGCCGGCGAGTACATGGCGGACCACACCAGCTACGTGCGCCGCGAGCCGATCGGGGTGTGCGCGCAGGTCACGCCGTGGAACTACCCGCTGATGATGGCGGTGTGGAAGATCGCGCCAGCGCTGGCGGCAGGCAACACGGTCGTGCTGAAGCCGTCCGACACGACACCGTCGTCGACGCTGCTGATGGCGGAGATCGCAGCGGAGTTCTTCCCGCCGGGCGTGTTCAACGTGCTGTGCGGCGACCGGGACACGGGCCGTGCGCTGGTGGCGCACCCGACACCGGCGCTGGTGTCGATCACCGGTTCGGTGCGCGCGGGCCGCGAGGTGGCGCAGGCCGCGGCGGCGGACCTCAAGCGCGTGCACCTGGAACTGGGCGGCAAGGCCCCGGTGGTGGTGTTCGACGACGCCGACCTCGCGGCGGCCGCGGAGGCGATCGCGGTCGGCGGGTACTTCAACGCGGGCCAGGACTGCACGGCGGCGACACGTGTGCTGGCAGGGCCCGGCGTGCACGACGAGCTGGTGGCGGAGCTGACGGCGCAGGCGCGTGCCACCCGGACCGGCCCGCCGTCGGACCCGGACGTGTTGTACGGGCCGTTGAACAACGCGCGGCAGCTGGAACGGGTGAGCGGGTTCGTCACCCGGCTGCCGTCGCACGCGTCGCTCGAGACGGGCGGCACGCAGGTCGGCGAGCGCGGGTTCTTCTACTCCCCCACCGTGGTTTCCGGGTTGCGGCAGGACGACGAGATCATCCAGGACGAGGTCTTCGGCCCGGTGATCACCGTGCAGCGGTTCACCGCGGAGGAGGAAGCCGTCGCGTGGGCGAACGGCGTCGAGTACGGACTCGCCGCGTCGGTGTGGACGAAGAACCACAGCCGCGCGATGCGCATGACGGCTGCGCTCGACTTCGGGTGCGTGTGGGTGAACACGCACATCCCGTTCATCTCGGAGATGCCGCACGGCGGGTTCAAGCACTCCGGCTACGGCAAGGACCTGTCGATGTACGGCTTCGAGGACTACACGCGGGTGAAGCACGTGATGCACAACATCGGCTAGCCACTACGCCCTGGCCATCGGACCGGAAGCGTCGGCCCGCGAAGCGACATACGGGTCAGACGCCTCGGTCGTAGCCGTCGAATGCCTCGTCGATCGCACCGTCGAGGACGCAGAAGGTGGAGTAGGAGATCTGTTCGATCCAGCTCTCCAGTCGGGAGACGTCTTCGTCGGTAATGAGGTTGTTGCCGCGCAGCATGCCTCCTGGCCATGTTCCCCACGCCCGACCGAAGTGACAGATTCCCCAGAGGGCTCCGACCGCCCCGCGGTCGACGACGTCGCCTTGCAGATCGTCCGCGAGGGCCCGCAGGCAAGCCATCACGGAATGGAAATTCTCCTCATGCAAACCCCGGTACGGGCGGAGCATGCCGAGAAACCCTTGCTTCCAGCGAGGATCGTGGACATCGGGATGCGCGCCGCTGTGGAACAGCAGCAGTTCGCGGGCGGCGTCCGGTGTCACGGTCGGCCACGCATCCCCCACGGCGAGCCGTACTCGGTCAGCAGGTCCAGGAACGGGACCGCGTCGAAGGCCTCCGGACCCAGGACGCCCGTGCCGGTCCACGCGCCCGTCGCCAGCAGCTCCAACGCCACCACCGGGTTGATCGCGGTCTGCCACGCGACCGCCTGGTGGCCGTACTCGCGCATCGACCACTCGTTGTCCACCACGTGGTACAGGTAGACCTCCTTCGCCGCACCCGCCGCGTCGACGCCGCGCACCCACGTGCCCGCGCACGTCTTCCCGCGCATGCGGGGGCCGAGACCGGCGGGGTCGGGCAGGCAGGCCGCCACGAGGTCCCGGGGTGCCACCGAGACCTCGCCCACCCGCACCGGGTCCACCGACGAGAGGCCGAGCTTGTGCAGTGTGCGCAGCACCTCGATGAACTCGTCGCCAAGGCCGTACTTGAAGGTCACCCGATCCGCCGACACCCAGCGCGGGATGAGCAGCACCTCCTCGTGCTCCACGTTCACGCACTCGACCGGGCCGATGCCCTCCGGGAAGTCGAAGACCTCCGGCTCGGAGAAGGGCTCCGTCGTGTACCAGCCGCGGTCCCGCTCCCAGACCACCGGCGGGTTCAGGCATTCCTCGATGGTGGTCCAGATGGAGAACGTCGGGGCGAACGCGTGGCCGTCGACCACCAGGTTCGCGCCGTCGCGGACGCCGATCTCCTCGATCGCCGAGAACAGGTGGTCCGCCGCGTACCTCGCGAACACGTCCGACAGGCCCGGCTCCACGCCGATGCCGATCAGCGCGAGGCGGCCGCGGTCGGTCCACGTGGACGCCAGCGCGAACTGGTCGTCGCCCAGTTTCACGCCGGTGCGCGAGTACGGTGCCGCCGGGTCCGGTGTGGACAGTGACATCGCCATGTCGAGGTAGTCGGCGCCCGCGTCCAGCGCGCCCTCGAAGACCGGCATGACGAACCTGGGGTCCACCGCGTTCAACACGTGCGTGATCCCGCGTGCGCGGCACAGGTCCGCGACCGCGGCCGGCGACGACGCGTCCACCGTCGCCGACGAGAACCGGTCGTCGGCCACGCAGGCGTCCGCGCGGCCGGCCGAGTAGTCGGCGACCACGTAGGACTCGAAGAACGTGCGCCTGGCCGCGATCGAGACGGCCGCCGCGCCGACCGCACCCGCGCCGACCTGCAGGACCCTCATGCGTACCGGGCCTTCCGTCTGGCCCGCAGCTGCACGATGACGACGAGCACGAACGCCAGCACGAACACCGCCGTGCCGATCACGTTGACCTGGCGGGGAATCCCGCGCTGCGCCGCGCCCCACACGTACATCGGGAACGTGACCGTGGTGCCGGAGTTGAAGTTCGTGACGATGAAGTCGTCGAACGACAGCGACAACGACAACATGGCCGCGGCCGCGACGCCAGGCAGCACCAGCGGGAGCGTGACGCGGCGGAACGTCTGCCACTCGCTGGCGTACAGGTCCATCGCCGCCTCCTGCAGCCGGGGGTCGAGCCCGGCCAGGCGTGCCTTCACCGTGACGACGACGAACGACAGGCAGAACAGGATGTGGGCGACCACGACGGTCCAGAAGCCGAGTGGCACCCGCAGCGTCACGAACAGGGCCAGCAGCGACGAGCCCATCACCACCTCGGGGGTGGCCATCGGCAGGAAGATCAGCACGTTCGTGGTTGAGCGACCGCGGAACCGGTGCCGTGCCAAGGCGAACGCCATCAACGTGCCGAGCACCGTCGCCACCAGGGTCGCCACCAGCGCGATGCCCACGCTCACCCGCAACGCGGCCCCGATCCCGGCCGCACCGAACGGGTTCAGCCAGTACTCGAGTGTCCAGTCGGGAGAGAGGTCGTACGACAGCCGGTTCTCCGCCCGGTTGATCGACAGCAGGAACACGACGACGATCGGCAGGAACAGGTAGGCCAGCACGAGCAGGCCCACCACCGCGACCCAGTGGTCCGCGACCCAGCGCCAGAACCGCACTCAGACCACCTCGTCCGTCCCCGCGGCGCGGATGTAGCCGAACACCATCACCAGGATCGTCGCCATCAGCAGGAACGACAGCGCCGCCGCCTGCGGGTAGTCCAGCCGTACCAGGAACGCCGAGTCGATCACGTTGCCGATCATGTACTCGTTGGGCGTGCCGAGCAGTTCGGCGTTGATGTAGTCACCGGCCGCGGGGATGAACGTGAGCAGCGTGCCAGCGATGACGCCCGGCATCGACAACGGCAGCGTCACGCGGCGGAACGTGGCGGCGGGCTTGGCGTAGAGGTCACCGGCCGCCTCCAGCAGCCGCCCGTCCAGGCGTTCCAGGGTCGCGTACAGCGGCAGCACCATGAACGGCAGGAAGTTGTAGACGAGCCCGCACACCACCGCTACCGGGGTGGCGAGCAGCCGGAAGTCGTCGCCGACGAACGGCAGCGACCGGAAGAACCCGGTGACCGGGCCGTTGTCCGACAGGATCGACTTCCACGCGAGCGTGCGCACCAGGAACGTGGTGAAGAACGGCGCGATCACGCACACCAGCAGCAGGTTGCGCCACCGCCCCGACTTCTGCGCGATGAAGTACGCGAGCGGGTAGCCGAGCACCAGGCAGATGACCGTCGCGAGCCCCGCGTACACGGCCGACCGGACGAGGTGCGGCCAGTACGCGCCGACCGCGTCGAGGTAGTTGCCGAACGCGAAGGCCTGCGAGTAGCCGGTTTCGAGGCTGCCGGACCGGTCGTACAGGCTGGTGCCCGCGAGCTGCACGGACGGCACGACGAAGAACAGCAGCAGCCACAGCCCGCCCGGCAGCAGCAACAGGTACGGCAGCCAGCGGCGGCGGTGTGCGACGGGCCGCGGCGGCGGTTCCGTACCGGTGCCGACGGCGGTGCCGACGAACGCGGTCACGGCGCCACCCCGAGCGGGTCGGCCGAGTACCGCGTGATCTCGTCGCCCTCGCCGGACGGCCGGTCGAGCACGAACGAGTGCGGCGGGTACCAGTGCGCGACGACCTCGGTGCCCGGCTGGAGCGGCTCGCCCGCGGCCGCGTTCGCGGAGAACACCGACATCTCCTGTCCCCACGGGGTTTTCAGGAGGTACTCGGTGGAGACACCCGCGTAGCAGGTGTCGGTGAGCACGCCGCGGATCTGGTTGTGCTCGGTGGGGGCGTCCTCGCCGGGCAGCGCGAGCCGCACCTTCTCGGGTCGCACCCCGAGCCACACGCGCCCGTCGGCGGCGCGGGCGCGGCCGGTGGGTGCCGCGAACCGTTCCCCGTGGGCGGTGAGCAGCAGGTCGTCGCCGGAGGTGCCGGACACCTCGGCCGCGAACAGGTTGGACTGCCCGAGGAAGTTCGCGACGAACGGCGACGACGGGAACTCGTAGATGTCGGTCGGCGCCCCGAGCTGCGCGATGCGGCCCTCGGTCATCACCGCGACCGTGTCGGCCATCCACATGGCCTCTTCCTGGTCGTGGGTGACGTGCAGGAAGGTGGTGCCGACCTCGGTCTGGATGCGTTTCAGCTCGATCTGCATCTGCCTGCGCAGCTTGAGGTCCAGCGCGCCGAGCGGTTCGTCGAGCAGCAGCACCCGCGGTTCGTTGACCAGGGCGCGGGCGAGCGCGATCCGCTGTTGCTGGCCACCGGAGAGCTGCGCGGGCTTGCGTTTGCCGAACGCGGGCAGCTGCACCAGCTCCAGCATCTCGCCGACTTTTCTCCTGGTGTCCTTGACGCCGCGCTGTTTCAGGCCGAACGCGATGTTCTCCTCGACGGTCAGGTGCGGGAAGAGCGCGTAGCTCTGGAAGACCGTGTTGACGGGCCGTTTGTACGGCCGCAGACCGGTGATCTCCCGGTCGCCGAGGCGGATCGTGCCGGTCGTCAGCTCTTCCAGGCCCGCGACCATGCGCAGCGTCGTGGTCTTGCCGCAGCCGGACGCACCGAGGAGCGCGAAGAAGCTGCCCTGTGGCACGGTGAGAGAAAGGTCGTCGACGGCGGTCACACCGGCGAACGTCTTGGTGACGTTCTCCAACACGAGATCATCTGCCATGTCTACGCTCCGATCACCTGCTGGAAGCCCTGCTCGAAGATCCGTTCCTGCGCCTCGTTCAACGCCATGAACACCTTCGCGGTGGCCAATGTGGACTCACTGGGGAAGATCAGCTCGTTCTCGGCGAGCTCGGGGTCGATCGCGACCATCGCGTCCTGTGCGCCCTGGACCGGGCAGATGAAGTTGACGTACGCGGCCAGCTCGGCGGCGACCTCGGGCTCGTAGTAGTGGTTCATGAGCGCCTCGGCGTTGGCCTGGTGCGTGGCGCGGTTGGGCACCTGCATGTTGTCCGACCAGAGCATCACCCCGGCCTCGGGCGTCACGAACTTGATGTTCTCGTCCTCGAAGTTCAGCTGGATCACGTCCCCGGACCAGCCGACGCACGCGGCGATGTCGCCCTTCGCGAGGTCCTGGGCGTAGTCGTTGCCGGTGAAGCGGCGGATCTGCCCGGCGTCGACGGCCGCCTGGAGCTTGTTCAGCGCCTCGTTGAACTGCTCCTCGGTGAAGTCCGACGGATCGTGCCCCATCTCCAGCAGGATCAGCCCGACGGTGTCCCGCATCTCGGAGAGCATCGTGACCTTGCCCTTGAGGTCGGGCCGGGTCAGCAACTCCTCCATGGTGCGCACCTCGCGGGTGACGTTGCCGTTGTAGGCGATGCCGGCGAGCCCGGTCTGCCAGGGCACGGCGTACTCGGTGCCCTTGTCCCACGGGCGGCCGCGGAGTGAAGGCAGTAGGTTCGCCTCGACGTTCGGGAGCTTGTCCTTGCGGAGCGGCTGCACCCAACCGAGCCGGATCAGCCGCGCCGCCATCCAGTCGGTGAGGACGATGATGTCCCGGTCGATCGACTGGCACGTGGAGAGCTGGTTGCGTACCTTGCCGAAGAACTCGTTGTTGTCGTTGACGTCCTCCTGGTACGTCACCTGGATCCCCGACTCCGCGGCGAACGCGTCCAACGTGGGCCGCACCGACTCGTCGTCCTCGGCGACGTCGATGTACAGGGGCCAGTTGGAGATGACGAGCGACTTGTCCGACGCGGACAGGTCGTCGCTGCGGCAGGCGGCGGGGTCCTGGCGGGTGCCGGGCATGCCACAGCCGGTGGCTGCCAGGGCGGTGGCGGCCACCAGACCACGCAGAACGGTCCGCCGGGACGTACGAACCCGTCCCGTCAGCAGTGCCGCCGCCTGAGGGGAGAGCAACGTAGGCGCCCTGGTTCGCATGGCGACCGATAGTGACACGCGACACGCCGCTGAACAAGGGATTCCGTTGTCACATTCGCGTTTCGCGACGAATTGCGTAAGACTCTTCGCTGTATCAGGAGGGACTGAATGGCGGATCTGGACAACGTCTCCAAGGCGATCATCGAACAGCTGCAGGAGGACGGCCGCAGGCCGTACGCCACGATCGGCCGCGCGGTAGGACTCTCCGAAGCAGCGGTCCGACAACGCGTGCAACGCCTACTGGACGCGGGCGTGATGCAGATAGTGGCGGTGACCGACCCACTGCAACTGGGCTTCCCCCGCCAGGCAATGGTCGGCATCCGCACGTCCGCGGACATGGAGGAAACCGCCGACCGCCTGGCCGAGATCCCGGCGGTCGACTACGTGGTCATCACGGCAGGCTCCTTCGACCTACTGGCCGAGGTGGTAGCCCGCAACGACGACCACCTACTGGAAATCCTGAAAGAGATCCGCGCGGTACCAGGCGTAGCCAGCACGGAAGCCTTCATGTACCTGAAACTCCGCAAACAAACCTACTCATGGGGCACAACCTGACCACCAACACCACGAACGCCACGTTTGTGACGTTGAGCCTGGATCCACCGGTGGTCAACGTGGTGGTTCCGGACCTGCGGCAAGCGCGGCCTGATCAGGCCCGCTTCGCAGCAGCACCGGTCCCGGGCGCGCAGCGCCCGAGGCCCGCGAAGCGGGCCCCAGCCCCGTGCACAAGCCGGGCGCCAGCCCACAAAGACAGCCTGCCTGCCCTCCCGTCGACCTGGCGAAGCCCGATCACGCCGGGTCAAGGGGCCTGCCCGAAGCACCCGGTGCCCGAAACACTGGCCCCTTGACGCGGTGTGATAGCCCGGAGGGAGGTCGACGGGAGGGCAGGCAGACCCATCCTCGCCAAATCTCAACAAGCCAAAATCGTGAGGCCCCCTCCCCGAGATCAGCCCGTCCGGCGAGGACCCCCCGGAGGGAAACCGCCCCATACACAACCGAGCATGATCATCGGCGGATTCGGGTTCGAGGTGGCCGGACCATGATCGTCTTTTTGGGAACGTCCCACCCGGATATGAGCAAGGATCTCCCTTTTCGGCGATCAGGCCCGCGCAAAGCCGGGCGAAAGCCCACAAAGACGACCTGCCTGCCCTCCCCGAGATCAGCCCGTCCGGCGAGGCCCCCCCGGAGGGCTACTGCGGATTCCGTCGCCAGCAGACCACCTCACAGAGGCAATCACTTGCCGACCCACCGAAAGTATGCGGTAATCGCAAGCATGGCCGACAACCTCTGGATGCACTTCACCCGCATGTCGTCCTACGCCGACTCCCCCGTGCCGACCATCGCACGCGGCGAAGGCCCCTACATCTGGGACACGAACGGCAAGCGGTACCTCGACGGCCTGTCCGGGCTGTTCGTCGTCCAGGTCGGCCACGGCCGGGAGGAGCTGGCCGAGGCCGCGGCCAAGCAGGCCCGCGAACTGGCCTACTTCCCGATCTGGTCCTACGCCCACCCCAAGGCCGTCGAGCTGGCCGAGCGGCTCGCGACCCTCACGCCGGGCGACCTCGACACGGTCTTCTTCACCACCGGCGGTTCCGAAGCCGTCGAGAGCGCGTGGAAGCTGGCCCGCGCCTACTTCAGGCTGACCGGCAAACCGACGAAACACAAGGTCATCTCCAGGGCGATCGCCTACCACGGCACCTCCATGGGCGCACTGTCGATCACCGGTCTCCCCGGTCTGAAGGCCGACTTCGAACCCCTGGTCCCCTCGACCATCCGGGTCCCGAACACCAACCTCTACCGCGCCCCGGACGGCACGGCGGGTCCCGACGGCACGGACGCGGAGGCGTTCGGCCGCTGGGCCGCCGACCGGATCGAGGAGGCCATCCTGTTCGAGGGCGCCGACACGATCGCCGCCGTCTACCTCGAACCGGTCCAGAACGCGGGTGGGTGCTTCCCGCCGCCGCCCGGCTACTTCCAGCGTGTCCGCGAGATCTGCGACCGGCACGACGTGCTGCTCGTGTCCGACGAGGTGATCTGCGCGTTCGGCAGGCTCGGTGAGTACTTCGGCGCCTCCCGCTACGGCTACCAGCCCGACATCATCACCTGCGCCAAGGGCCTGACCAGTGGGTACGTCCCGCTCGGCGCCATGCTGGTCAGCGACCGCCTCGCCGAGCCCTTCCGGCACGGCGCCAACACGTTCGCCCACGGCGTCACGTTCGGCGGGCACCCGGTCGCGAGTGCGGTGGCGCTCGCGAACCTCGACCTGTTCGTCCGCGAGGACCTCAACGCGCACGTGCGCCGCAACAGCGACCTCTTCCGGTCCTACCTGGAACGGCTGGGCGACCTGCCGATCGTGGGGGACGTGCGCGGCGACGGCTACTTCTTCGGCATCGAGCTGGTGAAGGACAAGGCCACCAAGGAAACCTTCGACGAGGCCGAGTCCGAGCGGCTGCTGCGCGGCTACCTGTCCAAGGCGCTGTTCGACGCGGGCCTGTACTGCCGCGCCGACGACCGCGGTGACCCCGTCGTGCAGCTCGCGCCGCCACTGACGTGCGAGGAACCGCAGTTCGCCGAGATCGAGGAGATCCTGCGCGCGGTGCTGTCGGAGGCGTCGAACCGGCTGTAGCGGTCACAGCATGGCGTTGCAGGCGGCGGACGCGAACGTCCCGAACCACGACCTGGGCCGGGCGGGCAGCTCGGCCAGCGGCACCCGTTCACCGGTGCACAGCGCCCGCAGCAGGGTCGCGCACGTCGCGGCGACGGGGCGCTTCGCGGGGTCGACGTCGGTCATCGCGGTGAGCACCGCGCGCCACGCCCTGCCCCACGCGCCGGGGACCTTCGGGCGGTGGACGAGCCGTGCGGTCGCCGCCTCCTTGCCGTCGCCGGGAAACTCGACCTCTCCGGTCAGGCATTCGAGCAGCACCAGTCCGAGTGAGTACACGTCCACCACGGGTTCGATCTCGCCACCGGTCACCTGTTCCGGCGCGAGGTAGGAGGCCGTGCCGTGGACGTTCGCGTCGGTGTCGCCGGACGAGCCCGCGACCCCGAAGTCGGCGAGGTAGCACTCGCCCTCGTCGTCGAACAGCACGTTGGCGGGCGTCACGTCGCGGTGCACGATGCCCTCACCGTGCACATAGGACAGCACGTCGGCGATCACCGCGCCGATCTCCGCCACCCGGTCCGGGAGCATGGGCCCGCTGTCGAGCCGGTCGCGCAACGTCCCGCCGGCTGCGAGTTGCAGCACGAGGAACGGACGCGGCCCGTCGAAGCCGAAGTCGAAGAGGGTCAGCAGCCCAGGGTGCGACAGTCCGGCGAGGAGCTCGGCCTCCGCGACGAGATCGAGCGGGGCGTGTGCGGAGCGACAGCTCTTCACCGCCACCCGCCGCGCGAGGCGCAGATCGCGGGCCTCGAACACGTCCGCCGTGCCGCCCCCGCCGAGCCGCGGGCCCAGCCGGTAACGGTGGTCGATAACAGTGTTCGTGGACACGATCTTCGTGTACCCGGCGTTGCCACGTGGAAACTGACGTGTGCGGGGTAATCACTCGTGTGAGGGAGGCGCTGATGGACGATGTCGACGCCGTGGTGATCGGCGCAGGCCACAACGGGTTGGTGGCCGCCAACCTTCTAGCTGACGCGGGGTGGCGGGTGCTCGTCTGCGAGGCGACCGACGCCCCGGGCGGCGCCGTGGCCTCCGGCGAGGTGGCCGCACCCGGGTACGTCGCCGACCTGTGCAGCGCGTTCTACCCGCTCGCCGCCGCCTCGCCCGCGTTGCTGTCCCTGGGGCTGGAGGAGCACGGACTGACGTGGCGGCACGCGCCGTCCGTGCTGGCGCACGTCTTCCCGGACGGCAGGCACGTGGTGCTGTCGCGCGACATCGAGGAGACCGCGAAGGCGGTGGCGGAGTTCGCGGCCGCCGACGCGGACGCCTGGCACGCCGAGTTCGCCTACTGGCAACGGGTCCGCGACGACGTGCTCGACGCGGTCCTCACCCCGTTCCCACCCGTCCGCGCGGCGGCCCGGCTCGCCAGACGGCTCGGCGCGGGCGGGATGCTGCGGTTCGCGCGGATGGCCGTCCTGCCGGTGCGGACGCTGACCGGCGAGCGCTTCGCCGGCGACGGCGCACGCGCGCTGTTCACGGGCAACGCCATGCACACCGACCTCGGACCGGACAACGCGGGCTCGGGGATCTTCGGGTGGCTGCTGACGATGCTCGGCCAGGAGGTCGGGTTCCCGGTGCCCGCGGGCGGCGCCGGAAAGCTCACGGACGCGCTGGTGCGCCGACTGTCCACCCGCGACGGCAGGCTCGACTGCGGCAGGCCGATCACGTCCGTGGTCGTCGCGGGCGGGCAGGCGCTCGGGGTGCGGGACGCGGACGGGCACGTGGTCAGGGCGCGACGGGCCGTGCTCGCCGACGTGCAGGCGCCGGTGCTGTACCGGGAGATGGTGGGTGAGACGCACCTGCCCGCGCGGCTGGTGCGCGACCTCGACGACTTCGTGTGGGACGACGCCACCATCAAGGTGGACTGGGCGCTGTCGGGCCCGATCCCGTGGACGGCGCCCGGGGTCGGCGGGGCGGGCACCGTGCACCTGGGCGCGGACGTGAACGGGCTCGCCGGGGTCGCGAACGACCTCGCGTGCGGCCGGGTGCCGCGCAACCCGTTCCTGTTGCTCGGGCAGATGACCACGGCCGACCCGTCCCGCTCTCCCGATGGCACGGAGGCGGTGTGGGCGTACACGCACGTGCCGCGGGGTGAGACGTGGTCGGAGTCGCGGCTCAAGCGGCGGGCGGACCGGATCGAGCAGGTCATCGAGGACCAGGCGCCGGGTTTTCGCTCGCGGATCGTCGGCCGTGCGATCGCGGGTCCGGCCGAGCTGGCCGCGCACAACCCCGGTCTGGTCGAGGGCGCGATCAACAGCGGCACGTCCGCGGTCCACCAGCAGCTGGTGTTCCGCCCGGTCCCCGGGCTCGGCCGCGCGGACACGGTGGTCGACCGCCTGTACCTGGCGGGCGCGGCGGCGCACCCCGGGGGCGGCGTGCACGGCGGCGCCGGGGCGAACGCGGCGAAGGCGGCGCTGGCGAGGGACCGGGTCCCGGGCTACCGCGGCGTCATCTCGGCAGCGCATACATTGATCTACCGGTAGCACATGGACATCACGGCTGGCGCGAGCCGACCCCGGCGGCGGCGAGGTCGGCGAGCCGGGACAGCGACTCGCGGTTGCGCGGGATGAGCAGCGCGGCCTGCAGCGGCTTCGGCAGCAGCGCGGCCGGACCGCGCACGACCTGCTCGGACATGAGAACGTCCGTGCCGCCACCAGTGCCGCTACCAGTGCCACCGTCGGTCGCTGACAGCTCCAGTCGCACACGCGCGGCGCCGAACGGCCACAGGCGGGCGTCCAGCTCCAGCCACCGGCCCGGCTCGACGCCGAGAACCTCCGTCGCGTCGTTCGTGACCAGCGGCCAGGGCCCGACGCTGTGGTGGACGCGGGTGCCGACCGCGGGCCAGCCGGGGTCGACCGCCCGCACGTGCGATGCGCCGACCACCCAGCCCGAGTACGTCCACCCGGTGGCCAGCACCGCCCACACCTGCTCCGGCGACGCGGCGATCCGCTCGGTCACGTCGATCATGACAGTCCTCCAGCGTCGGAGAACTCCAGGTACCCGCCTCAGTGCCGGGCAAACCGGGCCACGACCCGTTTGAAGCCGATCAGCTGCCGGTAGCTCGGCCGGGCGGCGAACATCGCCAGCGTCCACAACGCGGGCCGCCTGGCCTCCGCGCACAGGTGCAGCACCTTGTCCTCGCCGCCGTGCTGCCCCGCCCAGACGCCGATGTGCGCGCCCCACGCGTCCTTCGACGAGTTCACCAGCACCAGGTCGAGCGGGCGCGGCGCCGCGACCCGCTGTGTCGACTTCACGTCGTCCCACAGCTCGCTCGAGCGCAGGTCCGGCGGGTCGTAACCGAAGTGCCGCAGCACCTCGTACGCGAACAGCTGGCAGTTCGCGCCGTCCGCCAGGCCGGGCCGTGCCAGCACCGCACGCGAGCCCGGGTAGCGGGCGCCGACGTACCGGACCTCCCAGAAGGCGTCCGGCAGCTCGATCATCCCGGTAGCTTCACCACCGTCACGAAGAAGTCGTCGATCTGACGGATGACGTCGATGAACCGGTCGAAGTCGACCGGCTTGCTCACGTACGCGTTGGCGTGGAGCGTGTAGCTGCGGAGGATGTCCTCCTCCGCCTCCGAGGTCGTCAGGACCACCACGGGGATCACCCGCAGCTCCGGGTCGGCCTTCAGCTCGGCGAGGACCTCCCGACCGTCCACGCGCGGCAGGTTCAGGTCGAGGAGGATCAGGCCCGGCCGCGGCGCGTCAGCGTGCTCCCCCTCGCGCCGCAGGAACCGCAGCGCCTCCTCACCGTCGCGCACCACGTGCAGGTGGTTGCGGATCTTGTGGTGCTCGAACGCCTCACGCGTCATCAGCACGTCGCCGTCGTCGTCCTCGACGAGCAGCACGTCGATCACGTCGAGCGGGGTGGGGTCAGCCATCGGTGTCCTTGTCGTCGGCGGTGTCGCTGGCGGTGTCGCCGGCGGTGTCACTGGCACGGTCGGCGCCGATCACCGGCAGAGTGAAGCAGAACCGCGACCCGGATTCCACATTCTTGTCCAGCCAAATCGCGCCACCGTGATACTCGACGATCTTGCGGCACATCGCCAGTCCGATCCCGGTGCCCGGATAGTCGGCTTTGTTGTGCAGCCGCTGGAAGATCACGAAGATCCGCTCGGCGTACTCGGGGTCGATGCCGATCCCGTTGTCGGCGACCGCGAACTCCCAGAAACCGTCGTCGCGGCGGACCGTGATCGACACCTTCGGCGGGTCCTCGCCGCGGAACTTGAGCGCGTTGCTGATCAGGTTCTGGAACACGGCCGTGAGCAGCGGGACCTCGGCCGACACGGTCGGCAGGTCGTCGGAGACGACGGTCGCCCCCGTCCGCTCGATCGCGTCCGCCAGGTTGGCGAGCGCCTGCTCCAGCACCGCGTCGCAGGACACCTCGACCGGTTCGCGCACGATCCGCCCGACCCGGCTGAACGCGAGCAGGTCGTTGATCAGGATCTGCATGCGTTTCGCGCCGTCCACGGCGAACGCGATGTACTGGTCGGCCCGCTCGTCGAGCTTGCCCTTGTACCTGCGTTCGAGCAGCTGGCAGAAGCTCGCCACCTTCCGCAGCGGCTCCTGCAGGTCGTGGGAGGCGATGTAGGCGAACTGCTCCAGCTCCGCGTTCGACCGTTCCAGGTCCTTGGTGCGCTCGTCCAGCTCGGCGTGCGCCACCCGCACCGCGGACAGGTCGGAGAGGATCCGCTCCCGCATCACGTTCACGTCCGCGCCCAGCTCGCGGACCTCGCGCGGGCCGCTCTGCTCGACCGGGTGGTCGTAGTCGCCCCGGGAGACGGTCCGGACCTCCTCGGCGAGCCGCGCCACCGGCCGGATCGCCGCGAACCGCAGCCCGATCGCGAGCACCGCCACGACGATCGCGAACGCGACCGCGATGCCGATGAGCACGCCGTTCACCGAGGTCGCGGTGTTCTCGAGGTCGTCGGTGGCGGCCATGCGGGCCGCGTTGAGGTCGCGTTCGAGGTTGCCGAGCGCGTCCCGGACGGGGTCGAAGATGCCCCTGCCCTCGGCGATCGTCGCGTCCGACGGGACGCCTCTGCCGGTCGTGATCGCGACCATCGTCGGCTGGGCGTACTCGGTGCGCCACTCGTCGGCGCGGTCGACGACCCGCATGAGGTCGTCCTGCACGTCGGGCAGGTCGGCGAGGAGCTGCCGCAGCGCCGCTACGGCCGCGTCCTGCTCCCGCAGACCCGACGTGTACCGGCTGAGCACGTCCTCGTCGGCGCCCAGCACGTAGTCCCGCACGCCGGTCTCCTGGTCGACGAGCGCGGACTCGAGCCGCAGCGCCTGCTGCAGCGCGGGGTCGATGCGCCCGACCACGGTCGCACGGGCGTCGCCGAGACCCCGCAGCGCGAGCCCGCCGACGATGACGGCGGCCAGGAGGAACACCCCCAGCGCGGCGACGCTGACGTTGATGATGCGGCGCAGTGGCCAGCGCGCCGCGTCAGCCATGGCTCAGTGCCACCACGGCCAGGTCGTCGTCGAGGTCGCCGCCGTTGAGCTCACGAACCTGGTTGATCACGTGGTCGAGCAGCGCCGCCTCCCGCAGGCCCGCGGCGAGACCGGTGTTGACCAGCCCGATGAGCCCGTCGACGTCGAGCCGCCTGCGTTCCGTGCCGACGCGGCCCTCGATGAGCCCGTCGGTGTACATCAGGATCGTCCACGCCTCGCCGAGCTCGACCTCGCAGTCGGGCCAGCGGCCGCCGTCGCCGACGCCGACCGGCGTGCGGACCGGCGCCTTCAGCTCACGCACGTCCGCGCCGGTGATCAGCAGCGGCGGCGGGTGCCCGACGAGGTGCAGCGTGCCGGTGGTGCGGGCCGGGTCGATGGTGAGCATGCAGAGCGTGGTGAACAGGTTGGGCTGGTACCTCTCGTGGGTGAACACCTCGTTCACGACCGAGAGCACTTCCGTCGAGGGGCGGGTGGACAGCACCATCGTCCGCCACGCGACGCGCATCGACACGCCGAGCGCGGCCTCGTCGGGGCCGTGGCCGCAGACGTCGCCGACCACCGCGTGCACGGCGCCGTCGGCGGTCTGGACCACGTCGTAGAAGTCGCCGCCGAGCAGGAGCCGCTGGCCACCGGGCGAGTAACGAGTGGTGACCCGCAACGTCTGGTCCGACACGATCGGAGTCGGCAGCAGGCCGCGTTCGAGGCGGCCGTTCTCCTCCGCGTAGATCTGCGCGTCCCGCAGCTGGCGCTGCAGCGAGTCGGACCGCTCGCGTTCGACGGCGTAGCGGATCACGCGGTCGAGCAGGTGCCCGTCGACCTGGCCTTTGACGAGGTAGTCCTGCGCGCCGAGCCGGACCGCCTCCTCGCCGAGGTACTCGTCGGCGAGCCCGGTCAGCACGACCACGGCGACCGACGGCACGTTGTCCTGCAGCCAGCGCAGGCCGTCCAGTTCGTGGGTGTCCGGCAGGCCGAGGTCGAGCAGCACGCACGCGGCGTCCTCGACCGCGGCCTTCGCCTCCGCGAGCGTGCGGACCCGGTGCAGCGTGACGGCCGCGCCGGACTCGAGCAACAGCTCTTCGACGAGGAACGCGTCGCCGTCGTCGTCCTCTATCAGCAGCACCCGCGTCGGCGCGGGTCTCTCACGTGCCCCGCTGAGCGCACCAACCATGACCTGGCCTGCTCGTCCCTCACTCCCCGGGTGCCGACCACGGATGGTCGATACGGTCTGCCCATCCTAGTCGGAACACGGGCGAAGCCCGGAACGAGCGGTTCGCGTGGCGTGGTGGCTCAGGTCGAGGCGGTTTCCGCGCGCAGCAGGCCGGGGGCAGGCCGGTCGGTGTCACGGTCGGCGTCCCGGTCGTCGTCACCGTCGTCGTCACGGTGCCGCGCGGTGAGCGTGGCGAGCGCGACGTCCCACGCGGGGTCGAGGCTGTAGCAGCTGTGCCTGCGCATGGCCTGCCGCGGCCGCGACTCGCCGTCCGCGGGCCACGGGTCGAGCACCCGCCATTCGGCGCCGCAGCGGCGGACGCCGGTCACCGGGTCGGTCTCGTCGTCGGCGGCCTCGTCGCAGCCGAGGCGGACGGAGCTGAACACCGGTTCGTCGGTGCGCTGCCAGCTCAGCACGGGCCCGCCGATCGGGTCGGTCTCGCGGTACAGCGACACCCACCGGCGCTGCAGCACGTCGTCCTGGAGCCAGCACAGGAACGGGTGGTCGACGTAGGCGGGGAACGCCCGCGCGTACGCGACCTGCAGCTGCGACCCGTAGGTCAGCAACGCGACCCGCCGCCGGTAGCGCGGGTCGACCCTGGTCAGCGCGGCCGCCGCGATCAGGCTGCCCTGGCTGTGCCCGGCGAGCACGACGAACCGGGCCGGGCCCTCGGCGTGCCACTCGATGCGCCTGCGCAGGTCGTCGATCACCTTGGGCGAGTAGGGCGGCGGCACGAACGGGTGCGCGGCCGCGGGCCAGAACGCGACCACGTCCCACACCACGCACGCCCCCCGGCGCACCGCGCTGTCCCCCACGGCACGGCGGCCGAGGTAGACGAGGAAACCACCCAGCAGCAGCAAGGCGACCGTGCCGACGGTGACCGGGTCGAGGCCCGGCAGGTCGCGGCAGTCGGACAGGATCACCCCGCTCGGCCTGCACACGGTCGCGCCGAGGTCGCCCCAGGCCTCGGCGATGGCGGCCCCGGTCAGCACCGCGCCCACGCCCGCGACGGCGATCGCGAGCCAGTGCACGGAGAACTTCAACCGGCCGACCCACCACGCGCGTGCCACGCGCCGCACCTGGTCCGCGGGCAGCAGGCCCGGTCCGGCGGCCGCGCGGACGAACCGCCGGTACCGCTTGGCGGACAACGCCATCCACGTCCCGAGCACCGCGGCGAGCACGACGCCGAGCCCGACGGCCACACCGGCGGCGAACGCGATCCGCAGGTGGAACAGCGGCAGCGCCATCGCGTCCGGCTCGTCCGACGGGCGCAGCGCGCGCAGCACGCCGTAGTCGAGCGCGGCGGTGAACCCGACACCGAGGAACACGCCGAGCGACGCGACCACCGGCCCGGTCATGCCGCCGAGGAACCGGCGGAAGGGCTTGGGCGGTCTCGGTTTCCCCGTCAGCGACGCGAGCACGGCAGTGGCCGCGACGAGCACCAGCAGGGCGACGAGCGCGAACCCCGCCACCCACATGCCGAGGTTCGCGATGCCCGGCAGCACGCCCCGGTCGCGTGCCGGGTACTCCGGTACGGCGAGCATCGTGAGCACCGCGGCACCCAGGAGGACGATCGCGACCGCGAGGACCGCCCCGGGCAGCCGCCGCACGAACAGGGTGGACACCCAGGTGCGTCGCACCGCCGGGTCACCGACGAGCGCGGCGTGGAGAACGGTCCACGGCAGCAGCACGACCGCGACCCAGAACGGCCAGTCACCACCGCTGTGCTCGCGGGCGAGACCGCCGGCGAGCAGCGACAGCACGGTCAGTCCCGCGGCCAGGTGCAGGTGCCGCAGCGCGGGGATGTCCTCGTCGCCGCGGTAGAACTCCCCGCCCGCGAGTCCCGTCTTCGCCGCGGCGTCGGGCAGGGGTTCGGTCTCCGGCACCGTGCGCGGCCTGCCGCCGACGAACCGGATCACCAGCAACGCGACGACCACCACGGCGACCGCGCCCGCGAGCCACCACCGCGGGTCACCCGACCGGGACCCCGCTCCGGTCCACTGCCAGGCGAGCAGGTCGACCGCGGCCTGCGCGAAGCCCAGCACGACGAGCCCGGTCAGCACGATCGCCAGCACGCGCAGCATGGCCCTGGCCACCGTCCGCGCGGCCGAGCCCGCACGGCCGCCGCCCGCCGGGAGCATGAAGTAGGCCATGTTCACGAGCCCGAACGGGATCAGCGCGAGCCACAGCGCCTGCCGCCACGAGCCCGACGTCAGTGGTCCCCAGTGGTATCCCTCGACGATGTGGCCGTCGGCCGCGCGGACCTCGTTCCCGGCGCTGTCGACCGGCCGGAAGAACCGGCCGTCCACGTCGCCCGCGACCTGCTTCACCAGCGGCCGGTCGAGCATGTCCTCCGGCGGCGTGCCACTCACCCCGTGGACCCGCAGTTCCACGAACATGCCCCAGGGTCGTCTCAGGACGGTGGGATCGTTACGGGGTCCGGGTGAGGAAGTCGAGCACCAGCGGGCCGGCGACCTCCCGGAACTCCTCGAAGTAGGCGTGGCGCGCGCTGGGGATGAGGTGCGCCCGCGCGTCGGGCACCCGGTCGGCGATCAACGGCGCGTTGGCCGCGGGGTTGAAGACGTCGTCGGCACCGTGGACCACCAGCGTCGGCGCGGTGATCTTCGCGAGTGCGTCCCAGCCGTCGTGCTCCTTGCTGGCGGTGAAGTGGCCGCGGCGCGCGTGGGGCGGCATGTCCCGGTCGCCGATCGTGGTGAAGGGTCCGGGGTGCGTGGCGAGCCACGCGGGTGTGTACATGAGTTCCAGCAGCGCCTGCCGGGCCTTCCTCGTGTCCCGCTGCGCGAGGGAGCGGCGGACCTCGGCGCTGCGTTCGATGCCGTGCGCGCCGCCCGGCGAGGTGCAGCCGAGCACCAGCCGCCGCACCCGGTCGGGGTGGTCGGCGGCGAACCACTGCGCGACCCGGCCGCCCATGGAGGTGCCGTACACGTGGGCTTCGGAGACGCCCATGTCGTCGAGGATCGCGCGCACGTCGGCCGCGAAGCCGCGGGTGCCGTACCCGGTCTCGGGCTTGTCGCTGCGCCCGGTGCCGCGGTGGTCGAACACGACGGTCCGGAACCGGGCGTCGAAGTCCTGCCGCGGCGCGTCCCACCAGTGGTGGTTGTTCGACTGCCCGGCGATGAGCAGGAGCACGTCGTCCCCGGTGCCGTTGACCTCGTAGTACAGGGCGGCACCGTCGTCGGCGCGGGCGAGACTCACGCGGACCACAGTAGTGGTTACCCGGTCCGGGGCAGGCCTCGTCGACTGCCCCGGCCGGGTGCTCACTCAGGAGCCGAGGACGGCAAGCTCCCAGAGTGAGTAGCCCCACTGGGTGGCACGTTGTGTGCCCAGGACGCGCACGTACCGGCCCGGCGCCTGCACCGTCACCTCGTCGGTGCCGCCGTCCGAGGTGGCGGTCGAGTAGACCGTGCGCCACGTGGAGTTGTTGTCGGACAACTGGATCTGGTACGCGCGGCCGTACGCGGTCTCCCACACGAGCCGCACCCGCTGGACGTCGCGGACCGAGCCGAGGTCGACGGTGATCGACTGCGGGTCGGCGAACGCGCTGCTCCACCGCGTGCCCGGGTTGCCGTCGACCGCGTTCGCGCCCACGTGGGACGTGCCGGGTTCGACGCTCGTCGTGGTGACCGGGCGGCCTCGGGCCAGATCGGTGACACCTGTGGCAGGGGCGCAGTCGGCCGTCACGGCGCCGCCCGCCCACTGGATGCCGCCGAGCAGCATGCGGGTGAAGTTCGACTCCGCGTAGGACCCCTCGGTGTGGCCGAGGCCCGTGTACCAGGCGCGACCGCCCTGGTAGTTCTGGCACCACGTGATCGGGTGGTCGCCCATGGAGCCGCCGCTGTAGGTCGACTCGTCGAGGTTGGCCAGGACCTTCACGGCCGGGCGCGGGTTGGTGCGGTAGTTGTACCACTCGTCGGTGCGGGTCCAGGTCGACGGCAGGTGCGCGGTCGACGGGTGGGCCGTGGTCTCGACGCGTACGTTCGCCTGCTGGATGTGCGGGTGCGAGGCGAAGTACGCACCGACGAGACCGCCGTACCACGCCCAGCCGTACTCGGTGTCGGCCGCGGCGTGGACGCCCACGTACCCGCCGCCGCCCCGGATGTAGGACTCGAACGCGGCCTGTTGCGTGTCGTTCAGGACGTCGCCGGTCGTGGAGAGCCAGACGACGGCCTGGTACTGCGCCAGGTTCGCCGTGGTGAACTGGTTCGCGTCCTCGGTCGCGGTCACCGAGAAGCCGTTGCGCGCACCCAGGGTGGTGATCGCGGCGATGCCCTCGTCGATCGAGGAGTGGCGGAATCCGGCGGTCTTCGAGAAGACCAGGATCTTGGACAGTGGCGCGGCGTCCGCCGGTGGCGGGGCGGCCAGCGGGGCGACGGCGACCGACATGGCCGCGGTCGCGACAAGGAGAGCCTTGGCAACGGTGCGCACGACTCGGTCCTCTCTCGGTGCAGGGGTGGATCCGAAAGAGACAGCAGGGTTTGCACAAGCAGTTAACATCCGAGGTCTCACCGTCGTCAAGCAGCCATTCGGACGTCATGAACGAGAAAGTTCAACCGAGAGATCGGATGTCTCGTCGACCGTGTCCCATGATCGTCTTCCGCCGAAAAAACGAAGGCATTACGCCATTCGGCATATTCGGAAAGGGTCGACAGGAATTGCGGCCAGTCGCTACGGTGACAATCCGCACATACGGACGGTAACCAGCCGTATCCAGGCGACTCCGTTGTGTGCCAACAATTTCTGACACCCATCTAACAATCGCGCAACGTACATCTGCGCGCATTTTTCTCGACACCGTTCACACCTAGGCTCCGGCAGGTTCTACCCGCCTGATGGAGGCCTGATGCCCACTAGTAGACGTGTCCGTTCGCTCCAAGTCGTCGGAGCGCTGACCGCGATCGCCACGGTCGCGGCCGTCAGTGCGTCGACGGCTCAGGCGGTCGAGCCGACCGCCCCGTTCCTGTCTGAGATCCACTATGACAACGCCGGAACGGACACCGGCGAGGCGCTGGAGATCGAGGCCCCCGTCGGCTTCGACCTCTCCGGCTGGCAGCTCGCCCTGTACAACGGCAACGGCGGCGGCGTGTACAACACCCGCACGTTGTCCGGCACGGTCCCCGACGCGGGTGTGGTCGTCGCGACCTACCCGACCGACGGTCTCCAGAACGGCTCCCCCGACGCGGTCGCGCTCGTCCGCCCCGACGGCACAGTGGCGGAGTTCCTCTCCTACGAGGGCCCGCTGACCGCGACGAACGGCCCCGCGAACGGCACCACCGCCACCGACATCGGCGTCGCAGAGGGCTCGGCCACCCCGGTCGGCTACTCGCTGCAGAAGATCGACGGCACATGGCGTGAGGCGGCCCAGAACACCTTCGGCACCCGCAACAGCGCTGGTGACCCGGACCCCGACCCGGTCGGCTGCGACCTGACGGTCACCAACACGATCGCCGAGGTCCAGGGCACCACCGACGCGTCGCCGCTGTCCGGCAGCCAGGTCGTGATCGAGGGCGTCGTCACCGCCGACCACGGCACCGGCGGCTACAACGGCGTGTACGTCCAGACCGCGGGCACGGGCGACCGCGCCCCCGCCGCGGGCACCGCCTCCGACGGCGTCTTCGTCTACTTCACCAACGACGCCGCCAACCACCCGGCCGCCGCGAACGGCGACCAGGTGCGCGTGCGTGGTGTGGTCAGCGAGTTCAACGGCCTCACCGAGGTCACCATCGGCGCGAAGGCCGACTTCCAGGTGTGCGCCCACGACGCGACCCTGCCGACCCCGGCCCCGCTGAGCCTGCCGCTCGACCCGGCCGCGCGTGAGTCGGTCGAGTCGATGCTGGTGGCGCCGGTCGGCGACTTCACGGTCTCCGAGGTCTACAACACCAACCGCTTCGGCGAGGTCGTGCTCGCCGCTGGTGACAAGGCCGCGCCGATCCCGACCGACCTGTACCGCCCCGGCACACCGGAGGCCACGGCGCAGGCCGCGGAGAACAAGCTGCGACGCCTGCTGATCGACGACGGCTCGTCGGCGAACCTGTCGTCGGCGGGTCAGCTGCCGCCCTACGTCTACCCGGACGCGCCGCTGCGCGTGGGTGACCAGGTGGAGGCGTTCGCGCCGACCGTGCTGTCGTACGGGTTCAACGAGTGGCGGCTGCAGCCGACCACCCCGGTGACCGCGACGACCCCGGAGCTGCAGCGCACCACGTTCAAGTCGACCAACCCGCGCACCCCCGCGCCGGAGGCCGTCGGCGGTGACATCACGGTCGCGAGCTTCAACGTGCTCAACTACTTCGTCCACTTCGGTGGCGACGCCCGCGGCGCGGACGACGAGGCGGGTCTCGCCAAGCAGGAGGCCAAGATCGTCGCCGCGATCTCCGCGCTGGACGCCGACGTGATCGCGTTGGAGGAGATCGAGAACTCGGTCCGCTTCGAGGCGAACGACCCGCAGATGGCGCTCAAGCGCCTGGTGGCCGCGCTGAACGAGAAGGACGGCGCGGGCACGTGGGACTACGTGCGGTCGCCCGCGAACCTGCCCTCCGCCGAGCAGCAGGACTTCATCACCACGGCGATCATCTTCAAGCCCGGCTCGGTGACGCCGCATGGCGACTCGCGGACGATCAACGACGAGACGGTGTGGTTCAACGCGCGTGAGCCGATCGCGCAGACGTTCACCGCGGGCCAGGTCACGTTCACCGTGGTGGCCAACCACTTCAAGTCGAAGTCCGCGTCCGGCGACCCCACCGGTGACAACGCCGACAGCGGCGACGGGCAGGGCGCCTACAACGGCGACCGGGTCCGGCAGGCCCAGTCGCTGACCGCGTTCGTGGACTCGCTGAAGACGTCCTCGGGCAGCGACGACGTGATCATCCTGGGCGACTTCAACGCCTACACGCACGAGGACCCGATGCAGGTCTTCTACGACGCGTCGCTCGACGACATCGGAAACGGCGAGGCCAGCTACGTGTTCGGCGGCGAGTCCGGTTCGCTCGACCACGCCCTCGCGACCCCGTCGCTGATGCAGCGGGTGACCGGTGTGGACACCTGGCAGATCAACTCGCACGAGTCGTTCGCGTTCCAGTACGACGGCCACCCGGCGTTCTACCAGGCGGACCCGTACCGGGCGAGCGACCACAACCCGAAGGTCATCGGCATCAACACCGGCACGCTCGCGCCGATCGACCTGCAGGTGCTGGGCATCAACGACTTCCACGGCCGCCTCGAGCCGCCGTCGTCCGGTGTCGGTGGTGCCGCGCAGCTCGCGGGGCTGGTGGACCAGCTGCGGGAGCAGAACCCGAACACGCTGTTCCTGTCGGCCGGTGACAACATCGGCGCGTCGACGTTCGTCTCGGCGATCGACAACGACAACCCGACGCTCGACGCGCTGAACCTGATGGGCCTCGACGCGGCGGCGGTCGGCAACCACGAGTTCGACAAGGGCTTCGCGGACCTGTCCGGCCGGGTCACCGACCGGGCGGACTTCCCGTACCTGGGCGCGAACGTGTACCGCGGCGAGGAGCGGGTGCTGCCCGCGTACGACGTGCGGACCGTGGCCGGTGTGCGGGTCGGCATCGTCGGCGTGGTGACCGAGCAGACGGCGTCGCTGGTGAGCCCGGACGGCATCGCGGGGCTCACGTTCCGCGACCCGGTGGCCGAGGCCGACGCGGTGGCGGGCCAGCTGAAGGACGGCGACGAGGGCAACGGCGAGGCCGACGTGGTCGTGCTGCTGGCTCACGAGGGCGCGGCGACGGAGAACATCGGTTCGGTGGCGGACCTGCAGAACGACCCGGTCTTCGGTGACTTCACGCGGGCCGGCGCCGACATCGACGCCATCCTGTCCGGCCACACCCACCAGCCGTACGCGTTCCAGATCCCGGTGCCGGGCACGGACCGGACCCGCCCGGTGCTGCAGGCCGAGGACTACGGCGTGAAGCTGGGCAAGGTCACGCTGTCGATCGACCCGGCGACGAAGACGGTCGTGTCGTCGAACGCCGAGCTGCTCGACGTGACCGGCGCACCGTCGAACCCCGAGGTCGCCGACCTCGTCGCCAGGGCCAAGGCGAACGCGGAGGAGCTGGGCAAGCAGCCGCTGGGCAAGATCACCGCGGACGTCAAGCGGGCCTTCTCGTCCACGGGTGCCGAGGACCGCGGCTCCGAGTCGGTGCTGGGCAACTTCATCGCCGACGTGCAGCTCGCGGGTACCAAGGACGCGGGCCGGGGCGGGGCGCAGATCGCGTTCATGAACCCGGGCGGGTTGCGTGCCGACCTCCTGTACGCGCCGGACGGTGTCGTGACCTACTCCGAGGCGTTCTCGGTGCAGCCGTTCGCGAACGACGTCGTGACGAAGACGTACACGGGTGCGCAGATCAAGCAGGTGCTGGAGGAGCAGTGGCAGCCCGCCGGTGCTTCGCGGCCGAAGCTGCACCTCGGCGTGTCGTCCGGTTTCCGCTACATGTACCTGCCGGACAACCCGGCCGGGCAGCGGATCACCGGCATGTGGCTGAACGACGAGCCGATCGACCCGGCGGGCACGTACCGCGTGACGGTCAACTCGTTCCTGGCCGCGGGTGGCGACAACTTCGCCACGCTGGGAGACGGCACGAACCCGGCCACGACCGGTGACAACGACCTGACGATGCTGACCGCGTACATCGGCGCCAACTCGCCGATCACCGCGGACACCGCGCCAAGGTCGGAGATCGGCCAACCGGGCCCGGCGTGCGACGAGACGATCACGGGCATGGAGTTCGGCCCGATCACCGTGTCGGATGGTTTGACCTGCGTCGACGCCGCGACGATCTTCGGTGCGGTGACGGTGCGGCCGGGCGCGTCCCTGATCGTGACCGACGGCCTGATCGCGGGCCCGGTGACGGCCACCAGGCCCGCGCTGTTCGAGCTGCACGGCACGCACGTCTACGGCCCGGTGACGGTGTCCGGCGCGACCGGCGAGGTCGTGCTGGAGGGGGCCGAGATCGCCGGCCCGGTCTCCGTGACCGGCAACACGGCGGGCGTGCTGGTCGACGCGTCGGCGATCACCGGCCCGCTGCGGCTGACCGGCAACACCGGCGGCGAGGCGATCGTGGCGGGCAACACGGTCACCGGCCCGCTGTCCTGCTCGGGCAACGACCCGGCGCCGGGCAACGACGGCAGGAAGAACACCGTGAACGGCCCGGCGACGGGCCAGTGCGCGGAGCTCTGAGCCGAACACCGGGAAGGCCCGTCCGGCTTCGCGCCGGGCGGGCCTTCCCGCGTGTGGGCGACTGTCGGGGGCGTGCTTTACGTTGGGGGCATGAAGATCGGACTGGGCGCGCCGGTGTCGGGCGCGTGGGCCACCCCGGACGCCATCACGCACGTTGCCACGCGAGCCGAGGAGCTCGGCTACCACTCACTGTGGACGTTCCAACGCCTGCTGGTCGGCGTGGACGACCGGCTCGACGCCGTCTACCAGAGCGTCCTGGACCCCTTGCTGCCGCTCGGTTTCGCGGCCGCCACGACGACCCGGATCCGGCTCGGTGTCGCGCTCGTGAACCTGCCCTACGTCTCCCCGGTGTACCTCGCGAAGCAGGCCGCCACCCTCGACGTGCTGTCCAACGGCCGCTTCGACCTCGGGCTCGGTGTCGGCTGGTCGGCCACCGAGTTCGCCGCCACCGGCGCCGACACGGCCCGCCGCGGCGCGCGGGCCGAGGAGTACGTCCGCGTCCTGCGGACACTGTGGACGGACGACCCGGCGTCCTTCGACGGCGAGTTCTACACGGTGCCACCCAGCCGGATGCTGCCGCGGCCGGTGCAGCCCGGCGGTCCGCCGATCATCCTCGGCGGCGCCGTCCCGGCCGCGCTGCGGCGCGCGGGCCGGATCGCGGCGGGCTGGATGAGCCGCAGCGCCACCGACCTGGACCGCATCGCCGACGAGATCGCCGTGGTACGGGACGCGGCGCCGGAGCCGGACCGGGTGCGGGTGGTCGTGCGCGGGGTGGTCCGGCCAGGGCCACGTGCGGGCAGGCTCACGGGCGACTACGACGATATCCGTGCTGACGCGGAGTGGCTGGGCGAGCAGGGCGTCACCGAGCTGTACTACGACCTGAACTGGCACGACCGGATCGGCAACCCGGACGTATCACCCGAAACCGCCACCTCGCTCGCCATGGAGATCATCGAAGCCCTCGCACCGGGACGCAGCGGATGACGAACGCGAACTGGTAGCCGGTGGTCCGCGCGTCCTGATCGCGGCCTTGACTTCACCCGCGCGGGGTGACTGTGATGGGTCAGTGATCGCCGAGACGGAGCCGCTGGTGACCGACGACTCCGTCGTGTTCCGGTTGCCGGACGCGGAGTCGGCGCTGGCCGCGACCCGGCTGCTGCCCGCCCTGTCGCTCCCGGGCACCCCGCTGGACTTCGTCCGCGAGGAGGGCCGGTGGCGGCTCACGCTCCCCCGGCCGCCCGTGGACCGCATGGAGTACCGGTTCCAGCTGCGCCACCCGGGCGGGCAGGTCGAGGAGGTCTGCGACCCCGGCAACCCGCTGCGCGCGCCCGGCGCCTTCGGCGACAAGTCGGTGGTCGAGTTCCCCGGCTACGCGCCGCCGAAGTGGCTGGTGGCGGACCGGGCGCCGGGCGAGACGGCGGACGTGGCGGTGGCGGCGCCGCTGCTCGGCCGGGACGTCGACGTGCGGGTCTGGTCGCCTGCCCCCGCCGACGAGCCGCTACCGCTGCTCGTCGCGCACGACGGCCCGGAGTACGACCACCTCGCCGCCCTCACGGACTACGCCGCCGCGATGATCGCCGCGGGCGAACTGCCGCCCTTCCGGCTGGCCCTGCTCGCCCCGGGCGACCGCGACGACGAGTACGCGGCCAACCCCCGCTACGCGGCCACACTCCACCAGCGGGTGCTGCCGCGGCTGCGTTCGCTGATCGCGATGACCGGGCCGGTCGCCGGCATGGGCGCGAGCCTCGGCGGCCTCGCCATGCTGCACGCGCAACGCGCGCTGCCCGGTCTGTTCGGTGGACTGTTCCTGCAGTCGGCGTCGTTCCTGACCGTGGACCTCGACCCGCAGGAGCAGCACCGGTTCAGCCGGTTCGGACAGGTCAGCGTGTATGTGGCGGACGTGTTGCGCACGGTGCCGCACGAGACGGTGCCGGTGACCATGACGTGCGGGCTGGCCGAGGAGAACCTCGCCAACAACCGGCAGATGGCCGCCACCCTCACCAAGCAGGGCTACGCGACGCGGCTGGTCGAGGTGCCGGACGCGCACAACCACGTCGCCTGGCGCGACGCGTTCGACCCCGCGCTCACCGACCTGCTCCGCGGGCTCTGGAGCGCGTGATGCGCCGCGACCAGTACGAGATCAGCGGCGGCACGGTGATCGCCTACGGCCACTACGGCAGGCCCTTCCTCGTGTTCCCCGCCGAGCAGGGCCGGGCGTGGGACTTCGAGGCCAACGGCATGGTCGACGCGGTCGCGCCGCTGATCGACGCGGGTCGCGCCAAGCTGTACTGCGTCGACTCGCACGACGCCGCGTCGTGGTCGAACCGGTCGCTCCCGCTGGAGGAACGCGCCCACCAGCACGGCGTGTACGAGTCGTGGATCATCGACCGCGTCCTGCCGTCGATCCACGCCGACTGCGGCGGCGTCACCGAGGTGCCCACGGTGGGCTGCTCGCTCGGGGCGTTCCACGCCGTGCTGTTCGCGCTGCGCCGCGCGGACCTGTTCCCGCTGGCCATGGGCCTGTCCGGCAACTACGACCCGTCGACGTGGCACGGGTGGGGCGAACGCGGCGACGCCGCCTACTTCACCAACCCCGTCGACTTCGTGCCGCACCTGGACGGCGACCACCTCGACTGGCTGCGGTCACGGCTGTCGGTGCTGCTGGTCGTCGGCCAGGGCCAGTGGGAGGACACCACCGGCTCGCTGGACTCCACCCGGGGGCTCGCGGCCGTCCTGCGTGCCAAGACCCTGCGGTGCGAACTGGACCTGTGGGGCCACGACGTCCCGCACGACTGGCCGTCCTGGCGTGCGCAACTCGCGCACCACCTGCCCCGCTTCTGCTGAAGGAGGACCGGATGGACCGCACGGAACACCTGCTCGGCCTCCTGCTGGGCACGGAGGAGGACTGGCCGCGCGCGTTCGAGGAGCTCGTCCGGCGGCTCGGACCGGTGCGCGCCGAGGGCACCGAACACGTCCTGCGCACCGAGCGGATCACGATCGAGCCGTTCGACCTGCGCGCGAAACCCCGCTACGACCTCGTGATCGACCGGCTCGCGTACTGGTACTACGTGCCGCGCGAGTGGCTGAAGAAGGTCGCGCTCATGGACGACGTGTACCTGCTGAACAGCCCGTTCACGTTCCAGTCCATGGAGAAGCACGCCGCGTACTGCGCGATGATCCGGCTGGGTCTGAAGGTGCCGGACACGTGGCTGGTGCCGTACAAGAACCCCGTCGACAACGCCCGCTACGCCTACACGGCCGCGAAGTACAACCAGCCGTTCGACCTGGACGAGATCGCGGCGACGATCGGCTATCCGCTGTACATGAAGCCCTACGACGGCGGCGCGTGGCGCGGTGTGTCCCGCATCAAGGACCCCGCCACACTGAACCGCGCCTACGACCAGTCCGGCGAGATGCTGATGCACCTGCAGGCGTCGGTCGAGGGCTACGACGTGTTCGCCCGGTCGCTGACGATCGGGCCGGACAGCATGGTGATGCGCTTCCAGCCCGACGAGCCGATGCACAACCGGTACGCCGTGGACCACGCGTTCCTGTCGCCGGAGGCCGGTGCCGAGGTGCTGACGATCTCCCGGCTGATCAACGCGTTCTTCCGCTGGGAGTTCAACTCGTGCGAGAGCCTGGTCGTCGACGGGTCGGTGCACCCGATCGACTACGCGAACGCGTGCCCGGACATCTCGATCACCTCGCTGCACTACTACTTCCCGTGGGCCATCGCCACGTTGCTGAAGTGGTCGGCGTTCTGCGCGGTGACCGGCCGCACGCCGCGGCTGGACCTCGACACCCGCAACTACTTCGCGGTGGCCGACTCGGACCGGACCTACGACGAGAAGCTCGGCGAGTACCGCCGACTCGCCGACGACTACTTCGAAATCGAGCGATACCAGGAGTTCTGCACCACCACACTGTCGCATGTGGACGACCTGGTGCGGGACTGGGTGGTCTCGGAGGAGTTCGACGAGCTGCTGGTGTCGACCGTGCGCTCGACGTACCCGGTGTCCGAGCACGACCGGTTCGTGGCGCACTTCCGGGGCCTGCTCGGGTTGTGGGCGCGGGATAACGCCTGACCCGCAAAGTTCACCCAATCTTGTCGATCTCCGCCACCTCCTGACAAGGTCGAGGGGACACCATCCACGGTGTTGGTTTCCCCCAGCCCCTGCTCTGGAGGTTCCCGTGCACACCCGAATTCCCTTCATGAAACGCTTCGCGATCACGCTGGCCGCGCTCGCGTCGATCTTCGGCATGACCGTGGTCGTCGCCCCGGCCGCGGACGCCGCGGTCTACGGCTCCTGCACCATGACCCGGTGCGCCGACGCACGTTCCGCCAACAACATCTGGCAGTCCAAGGGCTACCCCGGCACGCGTGGCTGGTACAGCTGGCCGAACGGGCAGTGCAACTTCGCGGGCGGCACGTTCTACAACCGCGAGGGGCAGCTGCCGAGTGGCCACAGCTACCGCGAGTTCGACGTGTACCCGCGTGCGTGCGGCGCCTCCCGTGACGCGTACCGGATCGTCCTGGACCGCACCACCGGGGTGGTCTACTTCTCACCCAACCACTACGCCGACTTCTACCGGCTCTGAGGAGTTCGCATGACGCCCGCGCACTGGCTGACAGTGACCACGGAAGCGGCAACCGCTGTCGCCGTTGACGGGCGCGCATGCCGCACCCGCGCCGCCTTCTTCGCCGAGGCGGCGCGGGTGCTGGACTTCCCGCCGTACTTCGGGCACAACTGGGACGCGCTGGTCGACTGCCTGCGCGACGCGGGCGCGATCGACGTCGTGGTGTCGCACGCCGAGGAGTTGCTCGCCGACGAGTCCCCCGCCCAGTTCGCCACGCTGCTGGACATCGCCGCGAGCGCGGCACCGGACGGTCTCACGCTCACCCTCGTCACCAACCCGGGCCACGACACCGCGCTGCGGCACCGGATCGCGAACGCCCTCGTGACTAGGTGAGGTTCGCGAGCCGCTCGCGCAGCGTGGCCTGGGTGAGCCGCCACAGACCCGGCCCGAGCGAGATCCTCGCGACACCGGCGGACGCCAGTTCCGCGATCGTCATGCCCGGCAGCAAGGTCGCGTTCACCGGCGCGTCCACCGCGTCCACCAGGGATTTCAGCACCGCGGCCGACCGCACCAGGATCGGGTACACGCAGTCCGCGCCCGCCGCCAGGTAGGCACGTGCCCGCTCGACCGCCTCGTCGAGCACCGCCTCCTGGTCCGCCGCGCCCACGAACACGTCCACGCGGGCGTTGATCACCAGGTCCGGCTCGGCGGCACGCAGGGCCGCCAGGTAGTCCGCCTGGTCCGCCACCGGGGTGAGGCCACCGCTCGCGTGGTCGGTGTCCTCCAGGTTGCAGCCCACCGCGCCGGTCGCCACCAGCCGTTCCGCGAACTCGGCGGGCGGGAGGCCGTAGCCCGACTCGGCGTCGACGGTCACCGGGACGTCGACCGCGCGGACGATCCGGGCGGCCGCGGCGAACATCTCGGCCGCGGGCGCGCCGTGGTGGTCGGCGTGGCCGAGCGACTCGGCCACCGCGGCCGACGTCGTGGCCACCACGGGGAACCCGGCCTCGACCACCAGGCGCGCGGTGCCCGCGTCCCACGCGTTCGGCAGCACCAGCGGCGTGCCCGGGACGTGCAGCGACCGCAGCAGCGCGGCCGTCACGCGGCCCTCTTCGGCAGCTTCGGGTGCCCGGGCAGGACGACCCGGTTGTAGGCGTTGATGACCATGACCATCCAGACGACGACCTGGTACTGGGTCTCGGTGAACACCGCCGTGGCGCGCTCGTAGACGTCGTCCGGCACGTCGTTCGTCTCCGCGAGCCGGGTCAGCACCTCGGTCAGCTCCAGCGCGGCGCGTTCCTGCTCGGTGAACAGGTCGGTCTCGCGCCAGGCGGCCAGCACGTGCAGCCGTCGGGGGTCCTCGCCGTCCTTGAGCGCGTCGGCGGTGTGCATGTCGAGGCAGAAGGCGCACGCGTTGATCTGCGACGCCCTGACCTTGATCAGCTCGAGGACCGTGGTGTCCACGCCCGCGTCGGCCGCCGCCTTGGCGACCTCCCCGGCCATGGCGTTCAGTGCCTTGAAGGGGCCGGGCATGCCGTTGATGATCGAGATTCGCTGTGTCATGTGATCAACGCTAGCCCGAACTTGTCCACGCGTAGGGTCCAGTTCCATGGCGGATTCGTGGACCAGTTCGTCGGTCGACGCGCACCTCGACTGGACTCCGGGCAGCGGGCGCACGCAGCTCGCGAACGCGATCAGGGCGGCGATCCGGGACGGCCGGTGGCGGCCGGGCTCGGTGGTGCCGTCGACCCGCGCGCTCGCCGCCGACCTCGGGGTCGCGCGTGGCACGGTGACCCGCGTGTACACCGACCTGGCGGCCGAGGGCTACCTGTCGACCAGCCAGGGCGCGCCGACGCGGGTCGCGACCGCGGGTGCCGCGCCGCTGGCGTCCCCGGACCCGGGGTTCACGCCGAGGCAGACGCGCCGGTGGACGTTGATGGCGGGCAGGCCGGACGTGTCGCTGTTCCCGCGTGACCAGTGGCTCGCGTCGACCAGGCGGGTCCTCGCCAACGCCCCGCACGACGTCTTCGGCTACGGCGAGCCACGCGGGTCGCTCGTACTGCGGAACACGCTCGCCGCGTACCTCGGCCGCAGCCGCGGCGTGCTCGCCGACCCCGCGCGGATCGTGGTGGTCGCCGGGTTCACGCACGCCATCACCGTGCTCGGGCACGCGTTCGCCGATCTCGGCATGACCGAGACCGCGTTCGAGGACCCGTCGATCGACCGTTTCCGCCAGTTCGCGGCCGCCGCCGGGCAGCGGGTCGTCGGCGTGCCCGTCGACGACGAGGGCCTGGTGGTCGAGCAGCTGACGAGCCCGGCGGTCGTCGTCACCCCCGCCCACCAGGCGCCGCTCGGGGTCACCATGGCACCCGGGCGCCGCACCGCGCTGACCCGCTCCGGCGCGGTCGTCGTCGAGGACGACTACGACGGCGAGTTCCGCTTCGACCGCCAGCAGGTCGGCGCGCTGCAGGCACTCGCACCCGAACGGGTGGTGTACGCGGGCACGGCGAGCAAGACGCTCGCCCCGTCACTGCGGCTCGCGTGGCTGGTGCTGCCCAGGTTCCTGGTGGACCCGGTGGTCGCGGCCGTGGAACGCGGCGGGGTGCAGCCATCCACGCTGGACCAGCTGGCGCTGGCCGACCTGATCAGCTCGGGCGCGTTCGACCGGCACGTGCGCCGGTGCCGGCTGGAGTACCGGTCCCGGCGAGACCGGCTCGTCGCCGCGCTGCCGGACCACCTGAAGCCACCCGGCATCCCCGCCGGGCTGGCGTTGTTCGTGCCGCTGTCCGCGTCGGCCGAGGCGGCGGTCCCCGCCTCGGCCGCGCGGCACTCACTGGTGATCGAGCCGGTCAGCCCGCACGCGATCCGCGCGACAGAGCCGTTGACCGGGCTGATGGTCGGTTACGCGGCACCGTCGAAGGGCTCGTTCGGCGGCGCGCTGGCGGCGTTGCAGGCCGTTCTGCGTGACGTGTCACCGTGAACGGCGGCGCAGCGTCCGGTCGTAGTCGGCGAACCGTGCCTTGGCGATGACGGCACGGTCGGGGCCGCGCAGCACGATGCCCTCCGGCTGGCCGCCCGCCTCGTCGTCGAGCGCGCTGCGCGTCTCCGGCAGGTGCTCGGCGAGGAACGCACGCGTCTTGTCCAGCTCACGCGGCAGGTCCGCACCGTCCACCCGGAACAGTCGCGGGGTGAGCGGGAAGCCGTGCAGGGCGGCGGTCTCGGTCAGCGCGTCCTCGTCGAGGTACGGCTGGCCGCCACCGTCCCGCCACGCGGAGATGGCCGCCGCCTCCCTGCCCAGCACAGCGCGGTAGTCGGCGATCACCGCGACGTCGAACAGGCGGAAACCCACGGCCTTGGTACCGGTGTACTGCTTGCTCGCGGCGGTCACCTTGCCGCCGTACACCTCCAGGAAGTGCACCCGCACCACGTCGCCGTCGACCGGCGCCAGCCCCTCGGCGACCTCGCGCAGCGCCGCGACGACGCCCTGCGCCGGGTTCCCGATCAGGTCACCCTTGGCGTACAACAGCTCCTCGCGGCTGCCGAGCAGGAAGTTCCCGTCGGGCAGGGAGATGATGCGCGCGTTCGTGCCGTCCACCTTCTCGGTGCCCAGCACGGGACCGCTGAACGGGACGGTCTCGCCCTCGGTCAGGCTGCCGTTCTTCGGGTCCAGGGTGTGGTAGGTCGGGATCGACGGGTACTTGGTCATCGAGTTGAGGGCGCCGAGATCGGCCGCCCGCACGTCGAAGTGCTCCTCCTCCATGCCGAGGATGATCGCAGCGCCAGCGGACCGACGCGATCGGTTTAGCCGCTTCCGGTCCGGGTAGGCCGACCGGGATGAGACGCTACGGTGACGAGATCGCCGGGTTGTCGGCGCCGCTGACCGACCCCGGTGACTTCGACGTGCTGCTGGAGCGGATCGGCGACGCCCGCGTCGTGATGATCGGCGAGGCGAGCCACGGCACGCACGACTTCTACCAGTGGCGCGCGGCGCTCACCCGGCGGCTGATCACCGAACGCGGCTACACGTTCGTGGCCGTCGAGGGCGACTGGCCCGACTGTGAACGCCTCGACCGGTCCGTGCGTGCCGAACCGGACGCGCCCGCGGACCCGAGGGCCGCGCTCGCCGAGTTCGCCCGCTGGCCGACGTGGATGTGGGCGAACGAGGAGGTCGCCGACTTCTGCCGGTGGCTGCGCGACCACAACCGCACCGCCGAGCGACCGGTCTCGTTCCACGGGCTCGACGTGTACTCGCTGTGGGAGTCGCTGCGCGCGATCCTGACCTGGCTGCGCGAGCACGCACCCGAGGACGTGCCCGCCGCGCTGTCGGCGTACCGCTGCTTCGAGCCGTACGGGGAGAGCGGGCAGGACTACGCGATGGCGACCCGGCTGGTGCCGGAGACCTGTGAGAACGAGGTCGTGGACCTGCTGGTGCGGCTGCGTGAGCACGGTGCGCTGACCGTGTGGCAGAACGCGGAGGTCGTGGCGGGCGCGGAACGCTACTACCGCGCGATGCTCGCGGGCGGGCGGCAGTCGTGGAACGTCCGGGACCACCACATGGCGGACACCCTGGACCGGCTGCTGGCCCACCACGACGGGAAGGGCGTCGTGTGGGCCCACAACACCCATGTGGGCGATGCCCGGGCGACGTCCATGGCGGAGTCGGGCGAGGTCAACATCGGTCAGCTGGCGAGAGAGCGGCACGGCGCGGACCAGGTGGTGCTGGTGGGTTTCGGCAGCCATCAGGGCACGGTGGTCGCGGCCGACGCGTGGGGCGCACCCGTCGAGACGATGCCGGTTCCCCCGGCCCGCAGGGGTTCGCTGGAGGCGGTGCTGCACCACGACGCGCCACCCTGTGCCCTGTTCGTGTGGCCGCCGTCGCGGCCCGCCCTGCTGACCGACGAACTGGACCACCGCGCGATCGGCGTCGTGTACCACCCGGCGCGGGAGCGGTGGGGCAACTACGTGCCGACGGTGCTGGGCGACCGCTACGACGCGTTCCTGTGGTTCGACGAGACGAGCGCGCTGCGGCCGCTCGCGCAGCTGAGGAGGACACCGTCATGACGCAGCTCGTGCTGGACGCGGCGGGCGCGCACCTGGACGCCGACGTGGAGGTGCCGGACGGTGCGGTCGGGGTGGTCCTGTTCGCGCACGGGAGCGGCAGCTCCCGGCACAGCCCACGCAACCGCGCGGTGGCGTCGTTCCTGAACGAGCGTCGACTCGCGACAGTGCTGATGGACCTGCTGACCGAGGACGAGGACCGCGCGGACGGCGGGCCCCGGTTCGATATCGGGTTGCTGGCGGAGCGGTTGGTGGGGGCTGTCGACCGGCTTCGTGCCGAGCCTGCCACCGCCGGGCTGCCGTTGGGGTTGTTCGGTGCCAGCACCGGTGGTGCGGCGGCGTTGGTCGCGGCGGCCGCCCGGCCGGACGCGGTGCGTGCCGTGGTGTCGCGGGGTGGGCGGCCGGATCTCGCCAGAGCGGCGTTGGCCGAGGTGCGGGCGCCGACCCTGCTCATCGTGGGCGAGTTGGACCCGATGGTGGCGGATCTCAACGAGCGGGCCCGGAGTGTGCTCGGCGCGCCGTCCGAGTTGCGGATCGTGCCCGGGGCTTCGCACCTGTTCGAGGAGCCGGGGACTTTGGAGGAAGTCTCGCTGCAGGCGGCTGACTGGTTCACCGGCGCGTTGCCTGAGTGAGTCGCTTGTGGATGGTTGGACCGGTTTTGTCGTTGGTGGCGGCTAGGCCGGTTTTCGGGGCCGGGGGCCGTGGCCGAGGCGGGTCCTTCAGTGCGCTCAACGTGATGAAGGGGTCCTTCAGTTCGGGGGCCGGTGCCTCACTGGAGTGACGCCGCCGCCTTCCGCAGTTCTTCCATTGTTTCGCGGGCCAGGGAGCCGAAGTCCTTCCGGCACGCCGGGTCCACCCACCGGCCGAAGGCGGTCACGACGGCGACGTTCCCGACCTCCGCCGCCAGCCTCGCCGTCAGGTCCGCCACCCCGCGCGCACGAAGCGCGTCCGCCATCGCCGACGTCAGCCGTGCGCCCTTCAGCAGCTCACGCTCCCGCAACGAGTCATTGGCCTCGACCACCGACTGGCGTTTCCGTGCGAACTCGCGTCGTTCCTCGGCGAACGCCACCTCCCCCGCCGCCTCCAGTGCGGCGAGGACCGCCGCCAGCGGGCCCGCTGTGGCGGGTGCGTCGGCGATGGCTTGCGCGAACAGCGTGAGCAGGGTGTCCTGGCCCGCGAACAACACCTCCCGCTTGTCCGCGAAGTGCCGGAAGAACGTCCGCTTCGTCAGGCCTGCTCGTTCGGTGATCTCCGCGACCGTCGTCTGGTCGTAGCCCTGGTCGACGAACAGTTCCAGCGCCGCCAGCGTCAGCCGCTCCGGTGCGTTCGGCTCCCACCTCGCCATGGGACCAGCCTACGGGATGACACTTGGTGTCATCAGTGCTAGCGTCGCCGACGACACCAAGTGTCATCACTGAGCGAAAGGTTCTCCCATGCGTGTCTTCGTCACCGGGGCCAGCGGGCATCTCGGTTCCGCCCTCGTTCCCGAACTGCTCAAGGCCGGTCACCAGGTCGTCGGCCTCGCCCGCTCCGACGCCTCCGCCGAGGCGCTCGTCGCGGCGGGTGCCGAGGTGCGGCGTGGTGACCTCGACGACCTCGACGGGCTGCGCGACGCCGCCGCGGCCGCCGACGGGGTGGTCCACCTCGCCTTCAAGCACGACCTGATGGTCACCGGCGACTACGCGGGCGCCGCCGACGCCGACCTGGCCGCCGTGCGGGCGATGGCCGACGGGCTCGCGGGCAGCGGCAAGCCGTTCGTCGGGACGTCGGGGACGTTGCTGATGGCAGGGCTCGGCCGCACCGGCACCGAGGGCGACACACTCCCGGGCGGCCCCCGCGTCGACACCGAGAACCTGGTCGTCGCGCTCGCCGAGCGGGGGATCCGGACCTCGGTCGTCCGGCTCACACCGACTGTGCACGGCCCGCTCGACAGGCAGGGGTTCATCCCGACCGTGATCGCCGCCGCCAGGACGGCCGGGCGTTCCGCGTACCTCGGCGACGGGGCCAACCGGTGGCCCGCCGTCCACACCCTCGACGCGGCGCACCTCTACCGCCTCGCGCTGGAGAAGGCGCCCGCCGGGTCCCGCCTGCACGCCGTCGACGACGAAGGGGTGCCGTTCCGCCTGATCGCCGAGACCGTCGGGCGTCACCTCGGAGTGCCGGTCGAGAGCATTCCCGCCCACCAGGCCGAGGCGCACTTCGGGTGGCTCGCCGGTGCCGCCACGACGGACAACCCGGCCTCCAGTGCGCGCACCCGCGAACTGCTGGACTGGACGCCCGTCGAGCCAGGGCTCATCGCCGACCTCGACCTCGGGCACTACTTCGCCTGAAGCCACTCCGACCTGGTCAGCGCGTAGACCACGTCGCCGTGCTCCGCGCCGGGCAGCGGGTCCGGCCAGTCCGCGTGGAACGTGTGCACGTGCCGCAACCCGGCCTTCTCCAGCACCCGCCGGGAATCCGTGTTGACGGCCATCGTCGTGGCCACCACCTTCGGCACGTCCAGTTCCGCGAACGCCCGCCGCACCAGCAGACGGGCGCCCGTCGTGGCCAGGCCACGACCCCAGTACGACGGCAGCAGCCGGTAGCCCAGCTCGACGTCCCCCGGGTCCAGCCCCGTGCTCGTCGCGGGCAGCGTCGACGACTCGACGACTGCCCGCGACTCCGGCGGGTCGACGTAACGCATCACCGCGGGGTCGCCGTGCAGGCGGGCCAGCGGATCGGCGTCCGCCGCGGTGAAACGTCGCAGTATCACAGGGTTTTCGACAGCCTCGTCGCCATCAGCTTCGTGAAGCGCGACGGGTCTGCCAGGTCGCCGCCCTCGGCGAGCAAGGCCATGCCGTACAGCAGTTCGGCCACCTCGGCCAGGTCGGGCCTGTCGGCGGCCTGTGCGTCCCGGAGTGCGATGACGAACTCGTGCTTCGGGTTCAGCTCCAGGATCCGCTTGATCGGCGGCAACGCCTGGCCCATCGACCGGTACATCTTCTCGAGCGTCGGGGTCAGGTCGTAGGTGTCGCCGACGATGCAGGCCGGGGACGTGGTCAGGCGCGTGGAGAGCCGGACCTCCTTCACCTGCTCGTCCAAAGTGGACTTCAGCCAGGTGAGCAGGCCCTCGAACTCCTTGTCCTGCTCGGGATCCTTCTCGTCGGCGAGGTCCACCTGGCCCTTGGCGATGGACTGGAACTTCTTGCCGCCGAACTCGCCGACCGCGTCGACCCACATCTCGTCGATCGGGTCGGTGAGGACCAGCACCTCGTACCCCTTGGCCTGGAAGGCCTCCAGGTGCGGCGAGTTCTCCACGGCCGCGCGGGAGTCGCCGGTCAGGAAGTAGATCTCCTCCTGGCCGTCCTTCATCCGCTCGACGTAGTCCGCGAGCTTCGTCTGCTCCTCCGCCGAGTGGGTGGAGTCGAACGAGCAGACCTCCAGGATCGCCTCGCGGTTCTCCGTGTCGTCCAGCAGTCCTTCCTTGACCGCCTTGCCGAACTCGCCCCAGAACGTCCGGTACTTCTCCTCCGGGAGGGCCTTGATCGTCTGCAGCACCTTCTTGACCAGCCGCCGCCGGATGCGCTCGATCTGCCGGTCCTGCTGCAGGATCTCCCGCGACACGTTCAGCGACAGGTCCTGCGCGTCGACGACACCCTTCACGAAGCGCAGGTACTCGGGCATCAGCGCTTCACAGTCGTCCATGATGAACACGCGCTTGACGTAGAGCTGCACACCGCGCTTGCGCTCCCGCATGAACAGGTCGAACGGCGCCCTGGCCGGCAGGAACAGCAGCGCCTGGTACTCGAACGTGCCCTCGGCCACCAGCCGGGTCGACTCGAGCGGCGCCTGCCAGTCGTGGCTGATGTGCTTGTAGAACTCGCTGTACTCCTCCTCGGTCGCGTCCGAACGCGCCCAGAGGGCCTTCATCGAGTTCAGCGTGTCCTCGCCGAGGCGGACGGGCCAGGTGATGAAGTCCGAGTACCGCTTGACGATCTCGGTCAGCTTGGCCTTGTCCGTGTAGTCGTGGAGCCGGTCCTCAGTGTCCTCCGGCTTCAGGTGCAGCGTGACCGAGGTGCCCTGCGGGGCGTCCTCGACCGGCTCGACCGTGTACGTGCCCTCGCCCGTCGACTCCCAGCGCACGCCCCCGGCGGTGCCCGCCTTGCGGGTCACCAGCGTGACCTTGTCCGCGACCATGAAGCTCGAGTAGAAGCCGACGCCGAACTGGCCGATCAGCTCGTCGCTCTGCTTCGCCTCCTTCAGCTTGGCGAGGAACTCGGCCGTGCCGGACTTGGCGATGGTGCCGATGAGGCTGACCACCTCGTCGCGGTCCATGCCGATGCCGTTGTCGCGCACCGTGAGCGTGCGGGCGACCGGGTCGGTCGACAGCTCGATGTGCGGATCCGACGTGTCGACGTCGAGGTCCTTGTCGCGGTAGGCCTCCAGCCGGAGCTTGTCGAGCGCGTCAGAGGCGTTCGACACCAGCTCACGCAGGAAGGTGTCCTTGTTCGAGTACACCGAGTGGATCATCAGCTGCAGGAGCTGGCGTGCCTCGGACTGGAACTCGAGCGTCTCGACCTGCGCGGTCACGGGCGTCCCCCTTTCGAACGAGAGTTGACCGGTCGATTTTACGAGTCCCGCGACAGCGCCGACTGTTCACCGGGTGTTCAGTCCGGAAGGGGCCCTTGCTTGTGCGGGCAAAGCGATACTTCGCGCTGGTCACGCCACGAACGGAGTAGCAGCCATGGGCGCCGGACACGATCACCACCACCACGAGCTGGAGCCCGTCGAGGGCAGCTGGCGCGACGAGGCCGACGACCGGCCGTTGTCGATCGCGCGCCGCCGGTTCCTCGCCGGGATGGGCATCGCCGCGGGCGCTGCGGCCGTCGGCACCGGGACCGCGGCGGCCGACAGTGACCACGGTCACCACCACGGGCCACGCAACCCGTGGCAGTCGGGCGACCGCTGGTTCGCGGGCGACCACCACATCCACACCAAGTACTCCCCCGACGCCCAGTACGAGGTGGCGACGCAGGTCGCCAACGCACGCGAGTACGGCCTCGACTGGCTCGTGATCACCGACCACGGCGGCGTGGCGCACCAGAAGTTCTCGATCGACCAGGTCAGCCCGGACATCGAGCGGGCACGCGAGCAGTACCGGGACATGCTGGTCTACCAGGGCCTCGAATGGAACATCCCGGGCGCGGAGCACGCGACCGTCTTCCTGCCGCCCGGCCGCCACACGGTCGACATCCTCCGCGCGTTTGAGGCGGCCTACGACGGCGGCATCCTGTCCACGCCGGTGGCGAACGGCGGCCTCGGGCTCATCCAGCGCGCCACCTCGGCCGACGGTGAGCCGTACGCGCTCGCCGCCCTGCGCTACCTCGACGCGCAGGTGTTCGCGGGCCGCACCGAGATCGCGCTCATGTTGGCGAACCACCCCGCCCGCCGCGGCGTCGACAGCCCGCACGAGCTGCGTGGCTGGCGCGACACGGCGCCGGACGTGGCGATCGGCATGGAGGGCGCGCCAGGTCACCAGGCCGCGGCGATCTCCGCGGCCAACGGCGGACGCGCCGACGGCCGCGGCTTCTACGAGGCGTCACCGGGCGCCGACAGCTTCCCCGGCTACGCGCCGACCGCGGCCGAGAACCCGTACCGCACCTACGGCGGCTTCGACTGGATGACCGCGAAGCTCGGCGGCCTGTGGGACTCGTTGCTCGCCGAGGGCAAGCCGTGGACGATCACCGCGACCTCCGACAGCCACCAGAACTTCGGCGACACGTACGTGCAGGGCGGTCAGGACTACAACCGGACCGGCAGCCGCGGCGCGCCCGTCGACACCGGCAAGCGCCAGGTGTACGGCGACTTCTGGCCGGGCCAGTACAGCAGCACGCTCGTCGGCGCCACCTCGCGGTCCTATGTGGACATCATGCGCGGGCTGCGTTCCGGCAAGGTGGTCGCGGTGCACGGCAGGCTGGTCGACGGCCTGGACCTGCGGGTGCGCGCCAAGTCCGACGGCGACAACCGCGGCGTGTCGATCGGTGGCCGGACGTTCGTGCGGCGCGGCACCGACGTCGAGGTGACGATCGAGGTGACCCTGGCGTCCCGCCCCAACTTCGGTGGCAGCGTGCCGAAGCTCGCGAAGGTGGACCTGATCGCGGGCCCGCTGACCGGCGCCGCCGCCGACCGCGACGCGATGACCGCGCCGGAGACGAAGCTCGTGGAGACGTTCGAGGTACCGGGCGGGGCCCGCGGCCGGGTCCGGTTCACGCACGTCTTCCGCAACGTGGACCGCGCGTTCTACCTGCGGCTGCGCGGCAGCGACGGCAACCGCCTCGACTCGGCGGGCAACCCGGTGATGGACGTCGTCGGCGACGCCGACCCGTGGTCGGACCTGTGGTTCTACGCGAACCCGGTGTTCGTGGACGTCATCTGATGTGGTGGTCGCCCCCGGCCTCCTGCGCGGACGACGTGACCGCGGACGTGGTGTGCACGCATGTGGACCGCACCGCCGTGGTCGCGCGGACCGTGCTGGTCGCCCGGGGCGTCCCCGGGGAAGGAGCCGCCGCGCTAGACGGCCCGCCGGACGGCGCGCGGGCGGTCCGGTTCCCCGGCCAGGACCGGCTGACCGGCGTGCACCCGGCCGGTGAGCTCACGGCGCGGTCCGAGATCGACGAGGTCGTCGGCATCGGCGTGCCGGTCGGGCCGGACACGCCCGTCGACACGCTCGGCTACCTGCGGCCGACCTACCAGGCGGGCAGGCTCGTCCTGCTCGTCGAACCGGCCGCGGGCGGCGTCCTGCGGCCGAGCGAGATCGAACAACCCCACGAGTGCTGTGGTGGGCACTGAGAACACGGAGGACTCCCCTTGCGTTCCCTCTTACGCGTCGCGGCCTGCGGCGCGCTCGTCGTCACGGTCGCCGGCGTCGCCGCCCCCGCCTCGGCGAGTGACCGCGAGTACCGGCTGACCGACCGCGAGTACGGCACGGCGGTCGGTCTCACACCGCTGGGCACGTACGCGACCGGCATCTTCGACGAGAGCGCCGCCGAGATCGTGTCCTACGACACGAGGTCGCGGCGGCTGTTCGTGGTCAACGCGGCGCGGGCGAAGGTCGAGGTGCTCGACGCGGCCCGCCCGTCGGCCCCGGCGAAGCTGTTCGACCTGGCCACGGTCGGCGTGCGCGCCGCGGACGGTTCGACGGTCCCGGACGGCGCGGTCGCGAACTCGGTCGACGTCCGTGCCGACGGTCTCGGCGCGGTCGCGGTCGAGTCGGCCACCAAGACCGACGACGGCTGGGTGGTCTTCTTCGACGCGCGTGGCGACGGCCGGGCGCTGGGCGCGGTCCGCGTCGGCGCACTGCCGGACATGCTGACCTTCACGCCGAAGGGCGACCGGCTGGTCGTGGCGAACGAGGGCGAGCCCGCCGACGACTACGGCGTGGACCCGGAGGGCTCGGTAGCGGTGGTCGACGTGCCGCGTTCGGTCCGCGCGCCGGGCCAGAAGTCCGTGCGCACGGCCGACTTCCACCGTTTCGAGCGCGGTGTGCCCGCCGGCGTGCGGGTCTTCGGGCCGACCGTGAACGAGGAGTTCCCCGTCTCGGCGAACCTGGAGCCGGAGTACGTCACGGTCGAGCGGACCGGCCGCACCGCGTACGTGACGCTGCAGGAGGCGAACGCGATCGCGGTGGTCGACCTGCGCTCGGCCCGCGTGACGGCGCTGAAACCGTTGGGTGCCAAGGACCACAGCGAGCCGGGCAACGGGATCGACACGTCCGACCGCGACGACGCCGTGCACATCCGCGAGGTTGCGGTGTCCGGCCTGTACCTGCCGGACGGCATCGAGTCCTACACCTCCCGCGGCCGCACCTACCTGGTGACCGCGAACGAGGGCGACGCCCGCGAGTGGGGCGACTACACCGAGCCCGCACGGGTGAAGGACCTCGGTGATGACGGCCTGCCGCCGCTGTGCCCGGACGTGTTCGACGGGTCCGTGACCACCGACGCCGACCTCGGTCGGCTGAACGTCACCACGGCGGACGGGCTGCGTGCCGACGGCAGCTGCTACGAACGCCTGTACGCCTTCGGCGGCCGCTCGTTCTCGATCTGGACCACCGACGGTCGCCAGGTCTTCGACTCGGGCGACGACTTCGAGCGCGTCACCGCGGCGGCGAACCCGGAGTTCTTCAACTCCAACCACACTGAGTCGGACCTCGACGGCCGCAGCGACGACAAGGGCCCGGAGCCGGAGAGCATGGCGCTCGGCGAGATCGACGGCCGCACGTACGCGTTCGTCGGGTTCGAACGGGTCGGCGGCATCGCGGTGTACGACATCACCGACCCGCGGCACGCCCGCTTCGTCGCCTACGAGAACAACAGGAACTTCGCCGAGTCGGTGGAGGACGGCGGCGACCTCGCCAAGGCGGGCGACCTCGGCCCCGAGGGCGTCACGTTCATCCCGTCGGAGAACGGTCCGATGGTGGCCGTGGCGAACGAGGTCTCGGGCACGACGACCCTGTTCCGCGTCACGACACGCTGAGGCCCGCGCGGCGGTGGCTCGCGGACGCGACCACCGCCGCGTGCTACGCGTTCGCGGCGAGCCCGTCGAGACCGGCCAGCAGCCGCGTGAAGTCGGCCGCCACCGCGTCAGCCTGCTCGACCGTCGCGGTGGACACCGCGCGCAGCACGCCCGTCCACCCCGGCCTGCTCCGGTCCGGCAACGCCAGGTACTCCTCGACCCGCACCACCCGCCTCGGTACGTCGTCGGCGAGGTGCGTCAGCCGCAGCGACTGGGTCAGGCGTGGCCCGGCCGCGTCGCGCCCGACGACGATCCCGGTCGGCAGCGCCGCGGCCGACCGGTCGGCCAGGTCGGCCAGTGTCTCGCCGGGCGCCAGTCCGGCGCCGTCCACCACGATGGTCGCGGTGAACCCCGATCCGTGGGTGTCGGCCTTGATCGCGAGTAGCTCCGCGTCGAGGCCGACCTCGGCCGGCGGCACGGGCAGCCATCCCGTCGGCAGCGTCAGTTCGTCCATGTGTCACCCCGTCGGAAAGAGGCTCTTGCCGATTTCGTTGAAGTCGATCGAGAAGTCGGTACCGAGGCTGCCGCCGATCATGGGGGACGCCCCGATCCTGGCGTTGAGATCGAACCGCCCGTTCTCCCACTTCGGGTCGAACGTGAAGGTCGCGCCGGGGCCGACCGACACCTCGGGGGTGAAGCCGAGCTTCACCGGCCCCGAGTCGATGACGTCGATCCTGTCGAGGCTGGCACTCGCCCCGAGCCGCACCTCGGCGTCCACGAGCGGGTCGCGCGACCACGGCGCGTTCACCTGGGCCTCGCCACGCGGGCCGACCGCGTACTCGCCCTGCAACGCGCCACCGAACGCCGACCACCGGCCGTGGTCGAACGCGCCGTCCACGCTGAGACTGCCGAGCCGGCCGGAGTCGTTCGGGCCCTCCCACGAGAACGGTTCGGTCTGGGGCCCCTGCGACTCGACCGTCAGCAGCCAGCGGATCGCCTCGGTCGCCTTCTCTCCCGCGCTGTTGACCAGGTCGATGACCCACTGCTCCATCTGGTTGCGGTTGCGGGGGTCGAGCAGGTCCCAGAACGGGGCGAAGGTGGCGATGACCTGCTGGATGCCCTGCTTGGTCCGGATCAGGCTCTCGGCGTAGGCGATGGCCTGGTCACCCTGCCGGCGCAGCCCCTGCTGGACGTGGTCGAGTCCGGCACCGATCTCCGCCGCCCTGGTCTGCGCGGTGCCGCCCGACGTGTCCGCCCACGACGACGTGAGATCGGCGCCGACGGCTCGCGCCGTCGTGCCGCCCTCGGTCAGGCCGTCGGCGGCGGCGTGCCAGGCCGCGCCGAGGTCGGCGGCCACCTCCTCGACGTCGGCGGGCCACTCGATCCCGTGCGACTTCACGAATGTCCACAGTGGATGCGTCGGCTCGGCGACGGTCACGGCAGCCTCCCGATGTCCTGTTCGACCGCTCGGTCGGTCCCGACGTAGCCGTCGACGGCCTGGCTGCCGCCTCGCGCGAGATCGGTCAGCTGGGCCACCCACCGCGCCACCGTCCGCGCCGCCTGCTCGGCGCCAGGACGGTAGCGGCCCATGAACGCGGCCCCGAGCTGTCCGTTGCCGAGCCGGCCCTCGAGCGCGGCGATCGACGTGCGGGCCGACGACCAGGACGTGGTGAGGTTCTGGCCGGCCGTGCCGAGCCTCGACATCGAGTCGGCGGTCTCGGCGGGTCGCATGCGAAGCCCGTCAGACCCGGCCATGGTCACCGCCCGCGCGTGGCACCGTCGCGTCGGCCGCCGCGTGCACCGTGGTGAGAATGGTGTGCGCCAGCGCGGCCGAGTCCGACGTACGGAACACCCGCTCGTCCAGGGAAAGGTCGACCAGCCGGAGCCGCCCGTCGACCGTGGCGCTCACCAGGCCGTCGTCGGAGTACGCGGTCGCCACCGCCGTCGCGCGCTCGTTCCGGATCGCCAGCAGCCGATCGGTCAGCTCGCGGCGGCCGGTGTCGAGCATCGCGGCGAGTCGTTCTTCCGTTCGTTCGTGCATCGCCACCGAACTCCTCCCAGTCCCGTCAAGCGTCGTCTCGGTGGGACCGGACTGGGACGCGGTGGCCGGATCCTGCCGGGACTCCTGACCTGCTTCCTGGCGACGGACGACAACTGAGGGCATCATGGGCAGCACACAGAGTGCTGATCATGACATCGGGGGATTGCACATGACGCATAAGCGAGGTTTGCTCGCGTTCCTGGCGGGTGCACTGGCCGCCACGGGAATCGTGCTCGTGCCGGGCACGGCGGCCGCGCGGGGCGGCGTCGACTGGAAACCGTGTCCGGACGCCGAGGGCGTGGACTGCGCGACCATCGAGGTGCCGCTCGACTGGGCGGACCCGGACGGCGAGAAAGTCCACATCGGACTCGCGCGGCGCCCGGCGAAGGACCGGGCCAACCGCATCGGCTCGCTTCTCATGGACCCCGGCGGGCCGGGTGGCTCCGGCGTCGGAGCCGTGAAGTCGGGCGACCTCTTCACCGACGCCGTGAACGCACGGTTCGACCAGGTCGGGTTCGACCCGCGGGGCATCGCGAACTCCTCGCAGCTGCTGTGCGACGCGGACCTCGCGCGGCGGTCCGAAGAGGCGAAACACCCGACCAGCTCCGCCGAGTTCGACCACCTGGCATCGGTCAACCGGGCACTGCACGACAGCTGCCGCGCCAACTCGGACGGGCTCGCCGAGCACGTCGACAACCTCGCGACCGTGCGGGACATGGACGCCATCCGCGCCGCGCTCGGCGAGGAGAAGCTGACCTACGTCGGCTACTCGTACGGCAGCCTGATGGGCCAGCAGTACGCGGAGATGTTCCCGGACCGGATCCGCGCGCTGGTCATGGACGGCAACATGGACCACAGCATGCGGACGGCGTGGGACTTCATGCGCAGCGAGACCGCGCCGGTCGAGCGCGGGTTCACCGAGTTCGCGCGGTGGTGCGACACCACACCCGCGTGCGCGCTGTACGGCGAGGACACCGCGGCCGTGTACGCGGACCTCAAGGAGAAGGCCAGGGCCGGGACGCTCACCGACCCGGACGGGCAGCCGATCGACTTCTACGACCTCGCGTCGTCGGCGTTCGGCGTGATGCAACCGTCCTCGTGGGACGGCCTCGCGACGTACTTCGCCGACCTGCGGGACGGCACCGCCGACGCGACCGCGTCGTTCGGTGAGGTCACGAACATGCCGTACCCGTCGATCTGGTGCAGCGACTGGAACTACCCGGTCGTGAGCTACGGCCACTACAAGCTGTTGCGCGGCAAGCTTTCCCGGGCGTTCCCGAACGTCGAGTGGTCCCCGTACGTCGACCACGCCATGACGTGTGTGGGCAGCGGCACCGAGACCACGAACCCGCAGCGGCGACTCGACGTCGACGACGCACCGCCGCTGGTGATGATCGGCAACGTCCACGACCCGGCGACGGTGTACGAGTGGAACCTGACGGCCGCGCACCAGAGCGGCGCACGCCTGATCACGTACGAGGGCTGGGGTCACACGGCGTACGGCGACGGCGGGCCGAGCGACTGCGTCAACGCCGCGGTCGACGACTACCTGATCAACCTGACGCCGCCGAGGTGGGGCCTGCGCTGCCCGGCCACGGAGGTCCCCGGCTCCGGGTCGATGACGGTGAACACCAGGGGGATCCACCCGGAGGTGGGTCCGTACCGGGTGAGCTGACGTGAGCAGCGGGGGGCCCGGGATCGCCGGGCCCCCCGCTTTCCTCCTGTCACCCCTGACAGCTCAGGCGGGCGTCAGCCCAGTCGGCGTGGTCGAAGTTCTTGCCGTCGCCGCCGTCGGTCACCTTCAGCGTGAGCATGCGGGCTCCGGTCACGTCGGCGGTCACCGGCGTGGCCGGGCCGGGCCGCAGGACGCCGCTGTCGTAGGCGACGGTGTCGTCGGCCAGCACGTGGAAGGTCACCGAACCCGGTTGCGTGGTCTCGTCGTCGAGGCCCACCGCGGCGGTGAACGTGGCACAGCGGCCACCGAGGTAGACCTGGATCGCGGCGGGGGCGTGGGTGCCGAGGCCCTTCTCGTACACCACACCGCCGATCGTGATCGGGTTGCCGTCGCCACCGGCCGACTCGCCGACACTCCGGTCCCGTTCGACCGGGCCCCAGCCGTTGGTCTCGCTGACGAACGTCAGGTCGCTCACGTAGGGCGTGCCGGTCAGCGGCGGCGGCGGCACGAACACGCGCACGGCCTCCTCGACGTGCACCCGGTCCGCCCACAACCCGTCGGGCGCCCGGAACTCCGCGAACACGGGCACGTCGACGTAGCCGCGCGACTGTCCTACATGGACTGTCCAGCGGCCGGTCACCGACTGGCCCGCCGTCATCCGGTCGCGGGTCAGCACCGGCCCGTCGACCTGCCAGCCGTCCGGTGCGGCGGCGCGGAACCGGACGTCGTTCGCGGTGCCCTCGGCGAGCGTGAACGTGCCGGTCACCTCGACCGTCGAGCCGGGTTCGGCATCCACTGTGGACGGAGTCACCGCCACGCTGCCCGACGGTACGTCCGGCAGCGGTTTCGAGCACGACGACGTCCGGCAGAGGATCGCGGCGAACCCGCCGTTCGCGGGGACGTCGACCGACAACGTGTCCCCGGCCGCCACACGCTGCCGCGACCACACGACGTCACCGCGTTCGGCGGACCCGTCGCGCACCAGCTCGACCGTCCACGTGCCGCCGCCGAGGAAGTCCAGCGGTGCGGTCATCGTGCGTGCCTCGCCGACCGAGATCGCGCCGACGAACCACCGGTCGCCCGACCGTCGCGCGAGGACGGTGCCCTCGTCCGGATGCCCGGCCACGTACCGGGTCTGGTCCCAGCCGGAGGGCACCTGGTTCAGGAACCGCAGCGCCTCCGGGTACCGCTCGTAGGCCTCCGGTTTGTCCGCGTAGTGCGTCCAGCCCGACTCGTACACGACCGGCAGCGCGATCTCGTGTGCCACCGACGCCTCGTGCGTGCCGACGTCCAGCGACACCGGCGTGTAGTCCATCGACCCGACGACGTTGCGGGTGAACGCCTGCACCGGGTTGTTCGCGGCGGGCGGGTAGTTCTCCGCGCCGCGGATGCCCTCCATGGTCATGATGTGCGGCCAGGTACGCGCGAGGCCGTGCGGGATGGTCGAGCCGTGGAAGTTGACCATCAGGCGCAGCTCGGCGGTCTTCGCGAGCACCGCGTCGTACCACTGGTAGCGGGCCTGCGAGTCCGACTCCATGAAGTCGATCTTCACGCCGCGCACGCCCCAGCTCTTCACCATCGGCAGGATCGTGTCGCGCTTCTCGGCCGTGTCGAGCCGGTTCCAGTGGAACCACAGCAGCACCTCGACGCCCTGGGCACGCGCGTAGCGCACCAGTGCGGGCACCCATTCGGCGCTCCAGCCCTCGTCGACGAGCACCGCCGACCAGCCGTTGCGGGCCGCGAAGTCGACGAAGTCCTTCTGCCGCTCGAAGTCCGACGGGCTCTGGTGTTCCGACAGCCACGACCACGCGACCTTGCCGGTGTGGATCCACGAGGTGTCGCGGAACTTCGCCGGCGTGGCGAGGTCGTCGACCAGCGTGGACTCGGTGACGCGGCCGAGGTCGCCGATGATCGCGGTGCGCCACGGGGTCTGCCGCGCGGTGACTTCTTCATCGGCGAGCACCACGTGGTAGGTGGACGTGCCGGCCGCGTGCCGCAGCCGCATGCCCGAGTACCGTCCATCCACATCGGACTCGGTGAGCAGGGCGTAGCTGTCGCCGACCTGGAACAGGGACGGGTTGCCGAAGTCTCCCGCCGCGGCGCCCCCGGCCGTCGTCGCGACGCGGTTGGCCTCGTACCAGGCGTTGTAGGGCAGCAACCACGCGGGCGCGTCGGCGGGCAGCGTGAACGCCGACGCCTCGCCGGTGATCTCCTCGGCGGCGGGCAGTTCGTAGCGGTAGGCCACGCCGTCGGGCGCGACCCGCAGCACGACGTCGACACGTGCGCCGCCGTCGCCCGCGAACGACAGGCGGCGCTCGGTCATCGTGGTCGCCCGCTCGCGGCGCTTGCCGGTGGTCATCGTGTACCGCTCGTCGACCGTGCGGGTGCGGTCACCGACCAGGTGGAGACCGGTCGACAGGTCCGCGCCGGTGGTCCGCAGGCCGAGTGGGGCCGGTGCGAGCACCTGGGTGCCGCGGTGGCTGACGCTCAGGGTCGGGGTGCCGTCGCCGTCGAGCGCGACCTGGGCGGTCAGGGCCCGGTCGGGGCCGGTGACGGTCCACCGGCCGGGTGCGTCGGCGGTCGCGGGGACGGGTAAGGCGGTGGCCAGGGCCACGGCGAGCGTGGCGGCGGTGACAAGGGACGACTTCATCAGCAACCCCACGCTCTGTTGAAACGTGACCGCTTCTGTGCGGTTCCTGTTCAAGGGGTACCGGATGTGTCGGTTCCAGACAAGACTTTCGTACAACTTGCGCGAAAGTCTGCTTAAATTGTGCTCAAGTAAGCCCGGACGCGGACCATGGCGTCGTCGGGTGAGCCGTCGTTGGCGACCACGAGCCGCGGCCCGTCGCGTCCGGTGTTCCACGGTTCGTACGCGACGGCCGTGACCTGCCGCCACGTCGGCACGACCAGCCCGTCGACGTCGCTGCGCCGCTCCTCGACCCGGCGGCGGTGCTCGGCCGGGTCGGACACGACCACCTCGATCATCCGCACCGGCGCCCCGGCGCCACGCGCCAGCCCGACCCAGCCCGCACGCGCCTCCGGCACCGGACTCACCGCGTCGACCACCACGGACGTGCCCACGGCCAGGCACGACGCGGCGACCTCGTGCGCGACCACGTAGCCGACAGGACCGAGCGGCGGCTTCGCGAGCCCGCTGCGGATGACGGCAGCCTCGATGGCGTCGATCCGGAGGTGGGCGGCGGTCAACTCGGCGGCCGTCAGCCGGGCGAGCGTCGTCTTGCCGGTGCCCGGCCGACCGACGAACACAACGAGCACCCGGCAATCATGCCGCGACAACCACCCGATCGGCTGATACCGCCACGTCCCGCAAGACTTTTGTCCACTTAGCGTCCAGTAGGACTCCATCGCGCTTCACGATCCGGCCGCCGACGACCACGGTGTCGACCGCCCTGGTGTCCAGGGACAGCACGATCGCACCGACGGGGTCGTGCGCGGGCAGGTCCGTGCGCAGCAGCACGAGGTCGGCGTGGTTGCCGGGGCGCAGCGAGCCGAGGTCGTCGAGCCCGGCGGCCTTCGCACCGTCGACGGTGGCGGCGCGCAGTGCGTCACGGGTGGTGAAGCCGCCGTCCTCGAGCCGCGCGAACGCGTACGCGCCGCGCATGAGGCTGAACATGTCCCCGGGCCCGCTCACGACGGTGTCGGCACCGAGCCCGGTCGGCACCCCGGCGGCGATTGCGCGCGCGGTGACCGGTGCGCCGAACCCCAGCGCCGCCTCGACGACCGGCGAAACGGCGATGGTGCCGCCGCTGTCGGCGATGACCTTGAGCGCGTCGTCGGAGTAGCTGTTGCCGTGGGCGTAGTTCGTGCGCGGGCCGAGGAACCCGTTGCGGCGCAGGAAGTCCGGCCCGCGTTCGGCACTCTCGGCGCCATGGCCTCCCATGTGGACGGTGACGGGCAGGCCCAGCTCGCGGGCGACGTGCCACTCCCGCAGCGCCTGCTCCTCGCCCACGATCTCGGGCCCGTAGGGCGCCATGGCCATGGTCACAAGACCACCTGGCGCGGTCGCGCACGCGACGGGCGGCGGCGACGTCAGGTTCGGTGACGCAGTAGCCGAAGACGGCGCGGATGCCCGCCTCGGCGAGCGCGTCGAGCGCCGCGTCGGTGTGGTCGGGCGTGTGCTGGATATGGGCCCAGTCGACGACGGTGGTGATGCCCGCGTCGAGGCGTTCGAGGGCGCCGGCGAGCGTGCCCGCGTGGACGTCGGCGGGCTGGTAGCGCGGCGCGATCGTGTTCACGACGAGGTCGAGGTAGCCGGGAAAGGTGAGATCGGGCCCGACCGCGCGGATGCCCGCCTGCCAGGTGTGCCGGTGGGTGTCGACGAAGCCGGGGAGCACGAGCATGCCGGTCGCGTCGACCACTTCAGCGCCGTCGGGCGCGCCGAGCCCGGACGCGACGGCGGCGATGCGGCCGTCCTCGACGAGCACGTCGACCCGGGCTGGCGGAGCGGTGGGCCGACGACGGGATGGCCCCCGAGGCCATCGCCCGGCTGGCGCTGGCCAAACGCGTCTCGCGGCTGAGCCTGGTGTTCGAGCAGGCGATGAAGCCGGCGTTGAGCGACCTGGGCCTGACCTACGCCGAGTTCGACGTACTGGCGGCCCTGCTGCGAGCGGGTGGCCGCCTGCGCCTGAGCGAGCTGGCGAAGTCGCTGTACCTGACGTCGGGCGGCACCAGCAACGCGCTGCAACGCCTGTCGGCAGCGGGTCATGTGGCCCGCGAACAGAACGAGTCGGACGCGCGGAGCCGATGGGTCCACCTGACGGAAAAAGGCACCCGGCTGACGGAGAAGCCATGGCTGTGTCGATGGAAGTCCACGAACGCGTCCTGGCCGCGGTCCCGCCGGACGCCGTCCGGGCAGCGGCGGAAGCCCTACGCCCGATCACCACCCGCGCCAGCCGCTGACCTCGCGAGGCCAGCGGGGGTCAGGGGCGTGTGGTGGTGTGGAGCGTGGCGGCGAACTCCAGGGTGATGCCGCCGTTGCGGTGCATGTCCTCGGCGCCGCGGAAGAAGCGTTCGCGGAACGTGACGGCGTGGGGGGACGGGAGGTCGTCCAGCGCTTCCGGGACGCCCTGCAGTGCGAGCCAGTCCCACAGTGCCGCAGGGTCGGGCAGGTGCCTCGGGACCTTGACCATGGTGCGTTCCGGCTCGTCGAAACCCGCCGCCACGAGCAACTCGTCAAGACGGTCCGGGGACAACGGCGCGCCGGAGCCGCCACCGAAGTACTCGCGGTTCAGGTCGTGGAGCCAGCCGAGACGGCCGACGACCTGCCGTTCGAGTGACAACGCCACCATGCCGTCCGGCACGAGCACGCGGTGGAACTCCGCCAGCGCCATCTCAGGTTCCGCCAGCACCTGCACCAGGAAACCCGCGGTCACCAGGTCGAACGAACCGTCGGGGAACCGGAGCGCACCCGCGTCCTGTTGGAGCACCAGCATGTCGCGGTGATCGGCGGCAAGCCGGGCCACCATGCCCGCCGAGGCGTCCACCGCCGTCACGGTGCAGCCGCGGGCGAGCCCGACCCTGGCCACCGCGCCGCGGCCCGCGCCCACGTCCAGCAGTCGCGTGCCCGGCGGCGGCGCGGCACGCGACACCAGCTCCCGGCCCAGGTCGGCGACGTAGAAATAGATCTCCTCGTAGCGTTCGGCGAGCGCGTCGTACTTGCGCCTGTGCTGTTCGGTACTGGTCACCAGGGGAACCTCCAAGCCAAGCCAGCGTAGGAGGGGGTAACCAAAGCGATGTACCGCCGAACCGGGGGAAGCACCACACGATCGATGGGCAAATAAACACCGTGCACACACCGCGAGTCGCGTTCCCAGACACCGCGAGTCGCGTTCCCAGACACCGCGAGTCGCGCGCCCGGACATACCGAGTTGTGCGTTTCGTGCACACAAATGACCTGCACGAAACCGACAACTCGGTGTGCGGGGGAACGCGACTCGCGGGGGTTGTTTTAGCGGGTGCCTATCAGCACTGTCGCGGCCAGGGTTTCGTCTGTTGTCACTTGTGGGGTCAGGCCTGCTGTCGTCAGCAGGTCGGCAGCTGACGGGGCCTGTTTGGTGCTCATCTCGAACAGCAGGTGACCGCCTGGCGCCAGCCATTCCGCGGTTCCGGCGACCACGCGTCGTAGCACGTCCAATCCGTCGCCGCCGCCGTCGAGTGCCACCAGTGGCTCGTACATCCGTGCCTCCGGGGGCAGCAACGCGACGTCTCCGGACGGCACGTACGGCACGTTCGCCACCAGCACGTCGATCCGCCCCCGCAGGCGCGTCGGCAGGGCGTCGTACAGGTCGCCCGCGTACACCGCGCCGTTGACGTTGCGGCGGGCGCAGCGGACGGCGGCGGGTTCGACGTCCGCGGCCGACAGGTCCACGTCCGGCACGGCCACGGCGATCGCGGCCGCCACCGCGCCGGACCCGCAGCACAGGTCGACGACCACGGCGCCGCGGCGGGCGAGGCGAATCGCTTGGCGGGCAAGGAACTCCGTGCGCCGCCGGGGGACGAACACGTCCGGGTCGACGGCCACGCGCAGGCCGAGGAACGCGGCCCAGCCGAGCACGTGCTCAAGCGGCACGCCCTCGGCGCGACGGCCGACCATCGTGGCCAGTTCGAGCGGGGTGGCGGCCGCTTCGAGGAGCAGCTTGGCCTCGTCCTCGGCGAACACGCAGCCCGCGGCACGCAGCCGCGCGACGAGGTCGGTACTGAGATCAGATGTCATGAGCGCCTTTCGCTGTGGGCGCTCCCCGGCTCTCCTAGGCCGCGCGAGGTGAGAGCACCCAGCCTGCAACAGCGTTGATGGGTCTCACCTCCCAGAGTCGAGCGGACGCGGCAAGATTACCTCGCCGCGAGCCGGGACAGGAAACCCCTCAACCGTTCCTGCGTGGCCGACGCGCTCCACAGTTCCGCTACGCCCGGATCGTCCCGTTCGCGCCGGGCCGCGATCCGTTCGTGCGCGGGTGCGCGCAGTTGTTGTTTGGCGAGCGCGTACACCTCGGCGGGCGCGGCAGCGAGCGCGTTCGCGCGCGCCAGCGCGGCGGGCACCAGGTCGTCGGTCAGCTCGTCGACGAGCCCGATCCGGTACGCCTCCTCGCGCGGCAGCTTCTCCGCGGTCAGCACGAGCCGGTCGACGGCGGAGCCCGCCGCGTGCCGCATGATCTCCATCGGCACGGTGGGGAACGGCACGCCGGCGGCCAGTTCGGTCACGCCGATGGTGCCGCCCGACATGACCCGGACGTCGCACGCGGCGGCCAGCACGCACCCACCGGCGAGCGCGTGCCCGTTCACGGCGGCCACCACCGGACGAGGGTGGTCGAACAGCGCCAGCATCGCGGTGCTCAGCGCGGGCAGGAACTCCGCGACGTACGACGGCCCGCCGTCGACGATCCGCTTGAGGTCGACGCCCGCGGAGAAACAGCGGCCCGCACCGGTGAGCACGACCGCGGCCGCGCCCGCGACGTCGCTCAGCGCGCCGGGGAACGCCGTGAGCAACTCGAGGTCCAGCGCGTTGACCGGACCGCGGGACATGGTCAGGACGGCGACGTCGCCCTGTTCGGAAGTCTCGATCACGGGGTCCAGCATGCCCTTTCGGGCAGACATTCGTGCGACGGATGGCGGTACGGCCGGTATGGGGGAAAGTCGTAAGGTTTCCTCGCTTCGGGGGCTCCTTGTCGATGCACGTCGCTTGCCGTCACCCCGGAGGTCGAACCTTGAGTGAACGCACTGACACCGAGTTGGTGGCCGGTGTGCTCGCGGGCGACCGGGAGGCGTTCGGGGCGGTCTACGACCGCTACGCCGACCGGTTGCACGACTTCTGCTGGTCGGTGCTCCGCGACCGTGACGAGGCCGCCGACGCCGTCCAGGACACCTTCGTCCTCGCCGCCGAACGCCTCGGTCAGCTCAACGACCCGGAACGGCTCCGGCCCTGGCTGTACGCCATCGCACGCAGTGTGGCGTTGCGCAGGGTCCGTGTCCGCGGCCGCGTCGTGCTCGACGAGGTGGAGGACATGGCGGACACCGAGCCGGGACCGCACCGCGCGGCCGAACAGAAGGCACTGCGGGACCTGGTGTGGTCGGCGGCGGCCGGACTGTCCGAACGCGACCGTGCGCTGCTGGACCTGCACGTGCGCCAGGGCTTGGACGGCGCGGAGCTGGGCGAGGCGATGGGTGTCAGCGCCAACCACGCGTACGTGCTGCTCACCCGGCTGCGCGACCAGGTCGAACGGTCGCTCGGCGCGCTGCTCATCGCCCGCCTCGGCCGCGAGGACTGCACCGAACTCGACGCGCTCCTGTCGGACTGGGACGGCCGGTTCTCCCCCCTCATGCGCAAGCGCGTGGCCCGGCACGTCGACTCGTGTGACGTCTGCTCGGAACGACGGCGGGTCGCGGTCAGCCCGTTGGCACTGCTCGCGGGTGTGCCGCTGCTGCCGGCGCCGCTGTTCCTGAAGGACCGCGTGATGGCCGAGGTGCGGCTGGCGTCGGCGGACCGGGTGCTGTTCCCACCCGCGGTGCCGCCGCCGTCACCGGACCCGACGCGGTCACGGCGCGGCCGGGTGGTCGCGGCGGGGGTGGCGGTGCTCGCGCTGCTGGCCCTCGGCTCGGCGGTCGTGTACTGGCGCGCTGACGGCCCCGTCGAGGGCGAACCCCTCGCACTCGAGAACACCGTGCCCGCGACGACAACCACCACGTCGACGACGCTCGCGCCGACGGCCACCACGACGCCGAGCAGGACAACGACGACGACCACCACGACCACAACCACGACGACCACGACGACGCGGCCCACCACCACAACGACGACGACCAGCCGACGCACCACCACGACCACGACGACCAGGGTCCAGCCGCCGCCACCGCCTCGGGACACCACGCCACCGACGGTGTCAGCCGACGCGGGCGGCGACATCCCCGCCCTCGGCTGCGGCGAGCCGAACACGACCCCGGTCACGGCGACCGCCGCCGACAACGTCGGTGTCGAGACCGCGACGTTGAGCTGGACGGACCCGGCGGGTGTGACGGGCAGCAAGCCGATGACCTTCGTCCGCGGGGCCTGGCGCGCCGCGCTCGGCCCGTTCGAGAACACCGGTGCGGTCGCGTGGACCGTCACGGTGTCCGACGCCGCGGGCAACTCCGCCACCGATTCCAGCAAGATCACCGTGTACTGCATCGGCTAGAAAAAAGTTCTGAGGAAAAGTTGTAAGGGTCTGCCGGGGCCTCGGCTCCTACCTGGTGACACGAACGTCAACCAGGAGGAACCCGATGAAGAAGGCCGTGCTGACCACGACGATCCTGCTGGGCACGCTGCTGTCCGGTGCCGAGGTGGCGGCCGCCGCCCCGCCGTTCGCGGGCCCCACGGACATCGCGTCGCCGACCGCGACTCCGGAGCGGTGCGAGGTCCAGGTCACGTGCGACATCACGCTGCCGACGGTGGCGGAGCCGCCGACGGACATCGCGAGCCCGACCGTGGAGCCGACCACCCCGACCGACGTCGCGAGCCCCACAGCGGAACCGACCCGTCCCACGGACATCGCGAACCCGGACCCGACCGAGCCGCCGGTCACCACGACCACGCCGCAACCGCCGGTGCAGCAGCCGCAGGACCCGCCGTCGGGCGTGCCGACCCCGAACCGCATCGACACCGGCGCGGGCCCCGCTGACGAGGTGAACTGGTTCCTGCTCATCGTCCCCGCGCTCGCCCTGCTGGGCCTCGCCGCCGCGGGCACGCTGCTGGTGATCCGGCGGAGCGAGCGGCGGCCGTCATGAAGGTCGTGACGTGGGTGGCGGCCGTGCTGGTCGCGGTCGCCGCCGTGGTTCTCGTGGGCGTCCAGCTGCGGGAGGTGGCGGCGACCACCGCCCCCGCCACAACGCCGCCGCCCGCCGATCCCGGTGACCCGCTGCGGATCACGATCCCGGCGATCAACGTCGACGCGGCGCTGGTGCCGGTCGGGCTCAAGGACGACGGCGCCATGCAGACGCCGGACTTCGGGCTCGCCGCGTGGTACTCGCCGGGGCCGCGTCCGGGCGCGCCGGGGCCCGCGGTCGTGGTGGCGCACGTGGACTCGAAGGCGAACGGGCCGGACGTGTTCTTCCGGCTGCGTGAGCTGGCGGCGGGCGACGAGGTGGTCGTCCACTACCGCACCAGTGCGGTGACCTTCGTGGTCACCGGCAAGGAGCAGGCCCCGAAGACGGCACTGCCCGCGAACAGGATCTGGAACGGCGCGACCACACCGGTCCTGCGGCTCATCACCTGCGGTGGCGCGTTCGACCGCGCCGCGCGCAGCTACCTCGACAACGTCATCGTCTACGCCGACCAGCTCGGCTGATGTGGGGAGACAACGACATGATGGCAACCACCCGCACCCAGGTCCTGGTCCGCGCGACCGACCCGATCCTGCAGAACGGGGTGTCCGCGGCACTGCGCACCCGCCAGGAGATCTGGCTGGCCGGTGACGACGCCGACCCGGCGACGACGGTCGCGCTCGTCGCCGCCGACCGGTTCGACGAGCCGGCGGCGAAGCTGCTGAGAGTCCTGCAGGGTCGCGGTTTCACCCGGATCGTCCTGGTTTCCGGTGAGATGGCGGAAGCGGAGATCCTGACCGCGGTCGAGGCGGGCGTGTGCGCGGTCGCGCGCCGCGCGGAGGCGACGCCGGAGGTGTTGGTGCGCCTGGTGAAGGCGGCCGCGGCGGGTGAGGGCGCGTTGCCGCCGGACCTGCTCGGCAGGCTGCTGAACCGGGTGTCGCGGCTGCAGCGGCACGTGCTGGAGCCGCGCGGCCTGCAACTCGCGGGCATCACGAACCGGGAGGGTGAGGTGCTGCGGCTGGTGGCGTCCGGGCTGTCGACGCAGGAGATCGCGGAGAAGCTGTGCTACTCGCAGCGGACGGTGAAGAGCATCATCCACGACGTGACGAACCGGTTCCAGCTCAAGAACCGGGCGCACGCGGTGGCGTACGCGCTCAAGGAGGGGCTCATCTAGCGACTCAGGGTTACGCTCGGTGTGACGAAACGGCCTGCACCGCCTCTCTGCGCAGGTCAGCGCGATGCGGGAAGTACCGGTGGGTAACCGGCCACCACGCGGCTACAGGGGACTTGCGGGATGGCAGTAACCTGCTGCCTGCGTGGGCATTGCCCCCACGCAGGGTTGCGGGGCAAGATCACCGGGTCTCCCCCGAGGTTGGGATGTGAAGGAATCCGTGCGCGATCAGACGGTGCAGGTGGACGACCTGAAGCTCGTCGCGCTGCCGAGCGCCGTGAACTGCGCAGACCTCTTCGTGCGGTTCACGCTCACCGAGTGGCGGGTCGAGTCGATAGTGCCCGAGGTCCGGCGCACGGCGGAGGCACTGGTCAAGGCGGTTGTGGGCGACGCGAAGCCCACCTCGACGCCGACCATGCTGCTGTTCCGCCTGCGCCTGTCCGGCAACGCACTGGCGGTGGAGATCGAGGACGACCGCTCCGTGCCGGAGCTGAACGTGCCGAGATCCCTCGCGGGCCCGAACAGCGGTGTGCAGCTCCTGTCGACGGGCAAGCAGCTGCTGTGGTGCGAGGTGCCGCTCCCGAAGGGCATGGACGCGACGGTCGTCCCGCTCCCACGCCGCGGCACCACCCGCGCGGCGGCCGCCGCCGCACCTCCGCCCGCCGAGATCGCGGCCGCGGACGACCTGTCGCCTGACGTGATGGAACGCATCCTGAAGGGCCTGCGCCGCGGCGAGGGCGACGGCCCCATGCGCATCTAGCTCAGTGCACTGAAAGCGTCTTTCAGGGCACCGGGCCGCACAGCGACGGGTACACCGACGCGATGTCGGCCAGCCAGCCCTTCGGTTCCGGCGCGCCGGGGCCGATGGCGCGCATCGCGGCCAGCACGGTCAGCAGCATGCCCGAGCCGAGGAACTGGGTGACCTCCTCCGGCTCGGCGCCGGTCAGTTCGCGGATCGTGTCGTAGATGCGGCCGAAGCGGGCGCGGACCACCGCGCCGATCTCCTCGTCGGAGCTGGCCGCGAAGCCGTGCAGCAGCATGCCGAGCAGTTCACGCTGTTCGAGCAGCAGGTCGTAGGCGTCGCCGAGGCCCGCGAGGTCGTGGGCGCCGGAGTCGTGGAACGCGCTCTCGATCCGGCCGCACGCCTGCTCGACCGCCGCGAGGAACAGCCGCTGCTTGGAGCGGAACAGCCGGATCACGTACGGCTGCGACACCCCGGCCAGGCGGGCCACGTCGTCGGTGGACGTGCCCGCGTAGCCGCCGGAGGAGAACGCGGTCACGGCGGCGGACACGATCTGCTCTGCTCGCTCGGTCGCGGACAGCCTCGTCTTGGACACGTTGACATGTTATCAGTCGATTACTACCTTGCTAGTTATCAGTCGATAACAACCAAGGGGGAACGTGTGACGCTCGTCGAAGAACGGGTCACCAGAACCAGACCGATGGCAGCCGTCCTGGCCGCCGTCAGCATCCCGATGTTCATGGTCACGCTGGACAACCTCGTCGTGACCACCGCGCTGCCGGTCATCAAGACCTCACTGAACGCCTCGCTCACCGACCTGCAGTGGTTCGTCAACGCCTACACGCTCTCCTTCGCCGCCCTGCTCCTCACCTTCGCCGCGCTCGGGGACCGGATCGGCAGGCGACGCCTCTTCCTCGCGGGCACCGCCCTGTTCACGGCCGCGTCGGCGGCGTGCGCGCTCGCGACCGAACCGTGGCAGCTCACCGCCGCCCGCGCGGTCCAGGGCGCGGCGGGCGCGGCCGTCATGCCGCTGTCCCTCACGCTGCTCGCCGCCGCGGTCCCGCCCGGCGCGCGGAACGCGGCCGTCGGCATCTGGGGCGGCATCTCCGGGCTCGGCGTCGCCATCGGACCGGTGGTCGGCGGGGCCGTCGCGGAGGGGCTGCACTGGACGTGGATCTTCTGGCTCAACGTGCCCGTCGGGCTGGTCGCGCTGCCGTTCGCGGCCGCGGTGCTGCGTGAGTCCCACGGCGGCGCGCGCAGGCTCGACCCCGCGGGTCTCGTGTTGTCGTCCGGCGCGATGCTGGCCCTGGTCTGGGGTATCACGCACGCGTCCGACCACGGGTGGACGTCGGCTGGGGTGCTGACCGCGCTCGTCGGTGGTGTCGTGCTGCTCAGTGCGTTCGTCGCGTGGGAACGGCGAGCGGTCGCGCCCATGCTGCCGATGCGGCTTTTCCGCTCACGGGGGTTCAGCGCGGTCAACGGGGTCGCGTTGCTGTTCTCCGCCGGGGCGTTCGGCGCGGTGTTCCTGCTCGCGCAGTTCCTCCAGGTGGTGCAGGGCATGGGCCCGCTGGAGGCCGGGCTGCGCACGCTGCCGTGGACCATGGCGCCGATGGTCGTCGCGCCGCTCGCCGGGCTCGTGCTCATGGGCCGGTTCGGCGCACGGGCGCTGATCGTCACCGGACAGGCCCTGCTCGTGGTGGCACTGGCCTGGCTGGCGGCCGTCAGCACCACCGACGTCGCCTACGGACAGCTGGTCGTCCCGTTCGTCCTCGCCGGGGTCGGGTTGGGACTGGAGTTCGCGCCGATGAGCACGCTCGCACTGGAGACCGTGGGCTCAGACGAGCACGGCGTGGCGTCCGGTGTGCTCAACACGATCCGCGAACTCGGTGTGGCGGTCGGCGTCGCGGTGCTCGCGTCGGTGTTCGCGGCGCAAGGTGGTTACGCGAGCCCAACGGACTTCGTGGCGGGCGCACGACCCGCGGTCTGGGTCGGCGTGGCGCTGGTCGCGGCGGGCGGTTTGGTCGCCCTGGTCCTACCGAGGCGCGCGCACTAAGGTGAGTACTGTCGATCTTTGCGGGTGAGTCTTGACCTGATCAGCAGTTACCTCAGGGGAACGTGACGGCACTCAGCCGCCTACGGTCCGCCGGTGCGGCTGGGTCGGGACCAGCACTTTTGAATTCGGGGAGGCGGACTAGTGAGCATGCTTGCCGGACGCCTCAACCCGAGTGCCGGAACGTTCGAGATGAAGCGGGTCCCGGTGCCGGAACCGGGCTCGGGGCAGGTGCGGATCCGCGTCCGCGCCGCCGGGGTGTGCCTTTCGGACGTGCACCTCATCGACGGCAGCCTGCCCCCTGCCTTCCTCAGCGAACCGGAAGTGACACTGGGGCACGAGGTCGCGGGCGAGATCGACGTCGTCGGACCGGACGTGCCGGAGCAGTGGCAGCCGGGCACGCGGGTGACGCTCGCGGCGGGCGAGCGGTGCGGGCGGTGTCCACAGTGCACCCGCTTCCGCGAGCCGTGCCTCGCCGTGCGGACGCGCGGTGTCGACTACGACGGCGGCTGGGCGGAGTACGCCATCGCCACCCACCACACGCTGGTCGCGATCCCGGACTCGCTTCCCTTCGAGCAGGCCGCGATCGTGCCGGACGCCGTGTCGACGCCGTGGGGTGCGGTCGCGGGCACGGGACGGGCCGAACCCGGGCGTCCCGCGGGTGTCTGGGGCATCGGCGGGCTCGGCGCGCATGCCGTGCAGCTGCTGCGCATGCTCGGCGCGGCACCGATCGTCGCCGCCGATCCGCTCGCGTCGGCACGGGAGCGGGCGCTGGAGTTCGGCGCCGACTTCGCGTTCGACCCCACCGCGCCCGACTTCGGCGAGCAGGTGCTCGCGGCCACCGGCGGCGGCGGTCTCGACGTCGCCTACGACATGGCCGGGGTCGGCGCGGTGCGGTCGCAGGCGCTGAAGTGCCTGGCACGGGGCGGACGGCTGGTGCTCGTGGGCCTCACCCCGGAGCCGCTCACGGTCAAGAACAGCATCGCGCTGAGCGTGCGCGGGCTGAAGGTCATCGGCCACTACGGTTCCGCGCCCGGTGACGTGGAACGGCTCGTCGACCTGATCCGGTACGGGCGGCTCGACCTGTCGAAGTCCATCAGCGGCACGCTGCCGCTGGCCGAGGCGCCCGAGGCCGTGCGTGCGCTCACCGACAAGACAGGCAACCCGATCCGGCTCATTCTGGTGCCATGACCTTTGCGGCGCACACCGGTGACCTGTTCGGTTTCGAGGAGCAGCTGTCCGACGAGGAGCGGGAGATCGTCCTGCGCGTGCGGGAGTTCCTGCAGGCGGAGATCGCGCCCATCGCCACCGACTACTGGTCGCGGGCCGAGTTCCCGTTCCAGGTGGTCGACGGGTTCCGGGCGCTGGACACCGCGGGCCTCATGTACGACGGGATGGCGGCGCACCGCGGCACCCGCCTGCTGACCGGGTTCATCGCGCTGGAGATCGGCCGTGTCGACCCGTCCATGAACACCTTCTACGGTGTCCACACCGGACTGGCGATGGGCAGCGTCCACCGGTGTGGCTCGCCGGAGCAGCGTGCGCGGTGGCTGCCCGCCATGGCACGCATGGAGAAGATCGGCGCGTTCGCGCTGACCGAGCCGCACGGCGGGTCCGATGTCGCCGGTGGCCTGGAGACCACGGCCCGCCGCGACGGCGACAGCTGGGTGCTCAACGGCGCGAAGCGGTGGATCGGCAACGCCACGTTCGCCGACCTCGTGATCGTGTGGGCCCGCGACGAGGCCGACGACCAGGTCAAGGGTTTCGTCGTGGAGAAGGGCACGCCCGGGTTCACGGCGACCAGGATCGAGGGCAAGGTCGCGCTGCGGACCGTGCAGAACGCGGACATCACGCTCACCGCCCCCGGGGGTCTGGGGGATCGCTCCCCAGGAAGTGTCACTGTGTTGTGCCGGAGGAGAACCGGCTGCAGCGGGCGAACTCGTTCCGCGACACCAGCGACGACGTGCTGCGCCAGACACGCGGCGGCGTCGCGTGGGGCGCGGTCGGCTGCATGATGGGTGCCTACGAGGCCGCGCTGCGGTACGCGGGCGAACGCGTCCAGTTCGGCCGGCCCATCGCCGGTTTCCAGCTGGTGCAGGACCACCTGGCGACCATGCTCGGGAACGTGACGTCGTCGCTCGCGATGGTCGTCGGCCTCGCCGGGCTGCAGGACCGCGGCGTCAACAAGGACGAGTACGCCGCGCTCGCCAAGTCCGTGGTGTCCACGCGGATGCGTGAGACGGTGGCGCTCGCACGGGAAGTGCTGGGCGGCAACGGGATCCTGCTGGAGAACGACGTCGCGCGCTTCATGGCCGACGCGGAGGCCCTGTACTCCTACGAGGGCACGCGGGAGATCAACCAGCTGATCGTCGGCCGCGCGGTCACGGGGTTGAGCGCGTTCGTTCGCTGACCGCGACGCGGCGCGCCAGCTCCACGCGGGATCGCACGCCGAGCGTGGTGAAGATGTTGCGCAGGTGGTGGTCCACGGTCCGGTGGCTGATCACCAGCCTGCGGGCGATCTCCTTGTTGGTCTCCCCCGCCGCCACGAGCCGGGTGATCGCCGCCTGCTGCGGGGTCAGCCCGGCGAGCGACTGGTGCGGGGCCGCGACGGTCTCGCCGGTGGCCCGCAACCCGGCACGGGCACGTTCGGCGTACCGGGTGGCGCCCGCCTTCTCGAAGCCCCGCAGGGCATCGCGGAACTGGTCGCGAGCGTCACGGGTCCGCCGGTGTCTGCGCAGGAGCGTCGCGTAGTGGAGCTGCGTCCGAGCCAGCTCCATGCCGCTGCCCGCACGCCGGTGGCACTCGATGGCCTGGCGGAAGTGCCTGCCCGCGTCGTCGGTGTCCGGCGTGGTCAGGGCGTGGCAGCGGTGGGAGAGCGCTCTCCAGGACGGGCTGCCGCCGGCGCGGGTCCACCGGTCGAAGATGCCGAGCGCCTCCCGTGCCCGGTCCTCCCGCTCGACGAGCACGGCCGCCTCCACCAGCTGGGGCGTGGCAAGCACACGGACGGCAGGCTGGTCGCCCGCCACCCCGGCGGCGAGGTCCTCGAGCCTGCCGAGCGCGTCGTCGGGCCGGTCCTCGGCGAGGTCGAGGCAGGCGTGCGCCCAGGCGGCCACCGCTGCGGGCCTGCCGAGCCCACGTTCGGCGATCCCGTCGGCCGCCTCGTCCAGCTCCGGAGCCCGGTCGCCGAGGAGCGCGGCGGCCAGCCCGAGGAGCGTCAGGTGCTCCATGCGCAGGTTGTGCGGCGCGTGCAGCCCGTCGCGGGACGCGGCCCTGGCGCAGGGCAGCCGGTCGAGCGCGATGGCGGACAGGGAGAGGTAGACGAGCGCCCACGGCAGTTCGGCGTGCCGCTTCTGCAGCCGCGCCCGGCCGACCGCGGCGGCCGCGCACTCGTGCGCCAGCTCGGCGTCGCCGCGCGCGAAGGCGGCTTCGGCGGCCCAGACCGCACCCGCCACGTCCGTGGCCGCCATGCCCCGCCGCACGGTCTCGTCGAGTGGTTCGGCGGCGTCGTCGTGCCGACCGGCGAACATCGCGGTGAAGCCGAGGAAATGGGCCTGGACCAGGTCGTCCTTCGTGGACAGACGACGAGCGAGCCTGCGGTAGCCGTGCAGGTCGCCACCGAGCCTGCGTGCCTCGCCGGCCATCAGCAGCGCGGGTGCGGGGTCGGGCAGCAGTGCGGCGGCAGTGGTCAGCTCGTGGGTGGCGACGGCCGGGTCGCCGTCGCGCAGCTCGATCTCGCCGTGCCGCAACGCGACCTCGCCGAGCCGGGAGTCCACCCGCGACAACAGCAGCCTGGCCCACCCCGGCCTGCCCGCCTGCCAGGCCGCGTCGACCGCCGCCAGCAGCCGGGTGGCCCGCAACGCCGGGTCGGCCGTCAGCGCCGCCGCCCGCTCCAGCTGACGGGCCGCGGTGGCGTGGTCGGCGGCGGGGGCCGTGGCCAGCTCGTCGGCGAGCGAGGCCGACTCGGCCGCGGCCGCCATCGCGCGGTGCCACGTGCGGTCCGGACCCTCCAGAGTGGACGCCAGCTGTGCGTGTGCCGCCCTGCGGTCCGCGAGCGACGCCGCGGCGTACCAGGTCGACCGGGTCGCCTTGCTCATGTCCGCTGGTGCTTCCGCGGCGTTCGCCAGGAGCCGGACGCGGTCGGTCTCCGACAGCTCCGCCAGGTGCGCCGCGTACCGGGAGAGCCGCGACATCAGCACCGGCGACACGGGTTCCCGGCCGGCGGCCTGGGCCGGGGTCAGCGACTCCGCCAGCGCCACGAGGTCCGCCGGGTTGCCACCGCCCAGCTCGGCCAGCTGCGGCCGCACCCCGGCGGGGACGCCGCGGTCCCGGAGCAGGGCGTCGGCAGCGTCGTCGGTCAACGGCGCCAGCTCCACCGACTCGAACAGCTCCGACGCCGCCCGCGAGGCCAGCACGACCCCGACCGGGTGTCCGGTCAGCCGCCGCGCCGCGTACGCCAGGGCCGCGAGGGACTCCTCGTCGAGCCACTGCGCGTCGTCCACCCAGCACAACGTGGGCATCGACATCGTGGTGAGCAGGCGGTGGACCGCGGCACCGTCGGGCAACGCGGCGCCGAACATCCGCTGCAGCGCGGCGAGCGGCAGCGCGCGCTCCGCCCGCAGTCCCCGCACGCCAAGGACTCGTACACCGGCGGCGGCACGCAGGGCGGTCAGCAACGCCGACTTGCCCAGCCCTTCCGCGCCGCGCACCAGCACGGCGCCGCCGGCCACCGACCGCAGCCCGCCGAGCACGGCATCCCTGCCACGCAGCGGGTAGCCGGTCACGACAACCGGCCGCGCAGTTCGCGTTTGAGCACCTTCCCCGCCGCCGAGACCGGGATCTGGTCGACGAACACGACGTCCCGCAACCGCTTGTACGCGACGACCTGCTCGTTCACCGCCGACATCAGCGACTCCGCGGTCACCGCGTCACCCGCGGGTACCACGAACGCGACCGGCAGCTCGCCCACGGCCGGGTCCGGTTTGCCGACCACGGCCGCCGCGAGGACCCCTGGCTGCGCCGCCAGGATCTCCTCCAGCTCACGCGGGTAGACGTTGTAACCCTTGTACAGCAGCATGTCCTTCATGCGGTCGACAATGGACAGGTAACCGTCCTCGTCGAACACGCCGACGTCACCGGTGTGCAGCCAGCCGTCCCGGATCACCTCGGCCGTCGCGTCGGGACGGTTGTGGTACCCGGCCATCACCTGCGGGCCCCTGACGCACACCTCGCCGCGCTCGCCGGTCGGCACCTCTGCGCCCTCGGGGTCGAGGATCCGCACCTGTGTGTCGAAGATCGGCACGCCGACGGTGCCCACCTTCCGCACGCCCGACCGGTGCACCGGCCCGAGCACGGCACCCATGGTCACCTCGGTCAGGCCGTAGCCCTCGGTCACCACGGCGTCCGGCGCCAGCGCACGCATCCGGTTGATCATCTCCAGCGGCATGGGCGCCGCGCCGGACGAGATCGTCCTGACGCTCGTCAGGTCCGTCGTCTCGATCGCCGGGTGGTTCAGCAGTGCGGCGAACAACGCGGGCGCGCCGCCGATCGACGTGATCTTCAGCCGTTCCGCGTCGGCGAGGTACGCTCCGGGGTCGAGCCGGTCGTGCAGCACGGTCGTGAAACCCAGCAGCAGCAACGCGTTCAGGCCCGCGATGGTGCCCATGGCGTGGAACCAGGGCGTCAGGTTGATCGCGACGGACTGACCGAGCCGGGTCGGGTACTCCTCGTCCGAGCCGACCTGGTCGAGCACGACGCCGCCGTTGCCGTCGAGCGCCGGCAGCGACCCGGACATCCAGCACGCGTACTGCAGCGTGTTGGTCACGACGTTGCGGTGCGGCAGGCGCACGCCCTTCGACTCGCCGGTCGTGCCGCCGGTGTAGGCGAGGTGCGCGAGGTTCTCGTCCAGGTCGAGGTCGACGGACGGTGGTGTCGTCGGCTGCCCGGCGCAGAGTCCCGGCACGTCCTCGGCGGTCAGCACCTCCCCGGCGCCCGCGTCCGCGATCTGCCTGGCGGCGGCGGACTCCGGCAGCAGCGGGTTCACCGGCACGAACACCGCGCCCGCGAGCAGCGTGCCGTAGTAGGCGACGGGGTACTCCAGGCAGTTCGGCATCCGCAGGGCCACACGGTCGCCGGGCCGCACGCCGCGGGCGATCAGCCCGTGCGCGGCCTGGGCCGCCCGCTCCCCCAACACCCGGTAGGTGAGCGACTCGGCGCCCCGGGAGAAGGCGACCTTGTCGCCGTAGCGGCGGGCCGCGCCGAGCAGGAGCGCACCGGCCGGAACTTCGGGATATACCAGTGATCCCGGCAGTCCGGGTGGCCAGCTGACGTCCGTCCGGACCGGCATCGGCGCCTCCTCGAAGTCGAGTTCGATGAAACACCAAGCGCGAGTGTTTCACAAGGGGGTGGTCGGCACCCGGCCCTCCACCAGCGCCGCGAGCAGCGTCGACGCGGCCTCGAGGTCGGGCGCGCGAGAGGCGAGGACGTCGGAGTAGAGGAACGCCTCACCGAGCCGGACGATCGCGTAGCAGAGACTTTCGAGGCTCACCGCGGGGACGAACCCGCCGTCCTCGACGTCGCGGCGCAGCAGCTCGATGTGCGCGGCCATGACCCTCGGCTGCACCCGCCCGTGCGGGTCGGTGAGCACGCGGATCGCGACGGTCGGCTCGTCGTCGAGGAACCGCCGGAAGCCCTTGTTGCCCGCGATGGCGGACCGGTAGTCGCGCATGACCACGAGGCAGCGCAGCTCCCCGGCGCCGTTGCGCACCGCGGCCCCCTCGACCCGCTCCCACTGGCGCACCGCGGCCGCCATGGTGCGGTCGGCGAGGTAGAACAGCGCGTCGCCGAGCAGCTCCTCGCGGTTGCCGACGCGACGGAACAGCGTGCTGCGGGAGATGCCCAGCTCGTGGGCGAACGTACGGGTGTCCAGGCGGATGCCGCGATCGATCCAGTGCGCGGCGGCGCGGACGATCTCGTCGGCGGAGGGGTTCACGGTCGCCGATCGTACGTCCGGCCCGGCCGTGTCGGCCGAATCACCACCACGGACCGGTGATTGCACCGATGCGGCAACCGGCGTCCGTTTGCCACAGTCGGTCACCGACCGTGTTCAACGGCGAACGGAGAGGGCACATGCGGAGAACCACACGGATCCTGTGTGGACTGTCGGCGGTCGCGGCACTCGCGATCGCACCGACGGCACAGGCTGTCGACAACCCCTACGAGCGGGGCCCGGACCCGACGGAGAACAGCATCGAGGCCGTGCGCGGCCCGTTCTCGGTGTCGCAGACCTCGGTGTCGAGCCTGGTGCCGGGCTTCGGCGGCGGCACCATCTACTACCCGACGAGCACCGCGGAGGGCGCCTTCGGCGCGCTCGCGATCTCACCGGGCTTCACGGCCAGCCAGTCGAGCATCGCGTGGCTGGGCCCGCGCCTGGCGTCGCAGGGCTTCGTGGTCATCACGATCGACACGAACTCGATCTACGACCAGCCCGAAAGCCGGGGTGACCAGCTGCGCGCGGCCCTGTCGTACCTGACGAGCAGCAGCTCGGTCCGTTCCCGCATCGACGCGTCCCGCCTCGCGGTGGCGGGCCACTCGATGGGCGGCGGCGGGTCCCTGGAGGCGGCGCAGGACCAGCCGACCCTGCAGGCGGCCATCCCGCTGGCCCCGTGGAACACGCAGAAGACGTGGTCCACGCTGCAGGTCCCGACGTTCATCATCGGCGGCGAGAACGACTCGATCGCCTCGGTGACCACGCACTCGATCCCGTTCTACAACTCCATCCCGTCCTCGACGGAGAAGGCGTACATGGAGATGGACGGCGCGAGCCACTTCTTCCCGAACACGTCGAACACGACGGTCGCGAAGTACATGATCTCGTGGCTGAAGCGGTTCGTGGACAACGACACCCGCTACGAACAGTTCCTGTGCCCGGCCCCGAACGACTCAAGCATCGAGGAATACCGAGACACCTGCCCCCACGCAGGCTAACCCCGCGAGTCACGCGCCAGAACACCGCGAGTCGCGCTGTCACACATACTGAGTTGTGGGGGGGGGGGGGGGGGGGGGGGGGGAAAAAAAACAAAAACGACGGTGTGTGGGCGGGCGCGCCGGGGGGGGTGGGGGGGCGCGGGGGGGGGTGTTCGGGGGCGAGAGC
>NZ_JBITMQ010000006.1:63942-70331 GCF_044466355.1 Actinophytocola sp. NPDC049390 | reverse complement strand
CGGTTTCGTGCCAGAGGTTCTGCACGAAACCGACAACTCGGTGTGTTCGCGCGCGCGACTCGCGGTGTTGGAGCGCGCGACTCGCGGTGTTGGAGCGCGCGACTCGCGGTGTTGGAGCGCGCGACTCGCGGTGTTCGTGCGCGCGACTCGCGGTGTTGGAGCGCGCGACTCGCGGGGTGTCAACGTCGTCCTGCGGAGTGGCGGCCGGTGGCCAGTAGGCCCAGCGTCAGTTCGAACTTGTCGTGTGCGTCGGCGAGATCCCGGCCGGTGATGGACTCGATCTGCTTCATCCGGTAGATCACCGTGTTCCGGTGGCAGTACAGCGCCTGAGCGGCGTGTGTGGGCGACCCGTCGTGTGCCAGCAACGCCGCCAACGTCTCCAACAACGTGTCCGCCAGCTGCGGGGGCTGGGCGAGGATCGGACCCACCGTTCCCGCCACCAGTACCGGCACCACCTCGGGGCTACCCGCGAGCAACACCTCCGGCAGCCGATCAGCGAGCGTCACCAGTCGATGCTCCCCGCGCGGCAACGACTCCGCCGCCCGCGAAGCAAGCTGGTAGGCGGTCGCGAAACCGGCCAGCCCGTCAGCACAGGGCGCCACCCCGACCCGCCCGGCCACGCACGGCGACAGCTGGTCGCACACATCCCGCGCCGTCAGCCCACCGCGTGACACCAGCCCGAAGTAGTTCCCGCCGCGCACGTGCCAGTGCGACACGATCCCCGCCCGTTCGAGCCGGTCCTCCGGGGTCCGCAGCGGCTCGTCCAGCGGGTCGGAGAACGGCGCGACCACGCACATGACCGAGTCGTCCGAGCCGAGGCTGAGCGCCTCGCGGGCCTCGCGGGCGAACTCCGGGTCGGCCCCGCGACCCTCGACCAGCCCGTCGAGGAAGCTCTGCTGCCGTTGCAGGTCACGCCGCTGCAAGCGGGTCGTCTCCCGGCGGTACGACTCGACGAGGATCGCGTTCTGCACGTCGAGCGCCGCCCACAGCTTCTGGCCGGCGAACAGCAGCAGGTGCTCGCCGATCTCCACGTGGTGGTCCCAGCCCTGCCGCAGCAGCGCCTCCCACAGCGTCCGGGTGCCGAGCGTGTACGCCGACAGCACACGATCCATGGGCACGCCCTGCCGCGCGCGCAGCCGCCCGGTCTCCCGCCACACGTCGATCGTGCGCTGCTCCGGGTCGGGGATGCCCGCCATGGTCTGGATCCCGCGGCGGATGTGCTCGCGGGTGCTCGCGCGCAGGTCGGCCTGGCGGTCCGGACGCTGCTCCGACCAGTACGGATCGCGTTCGATGAGGGTCAGCGTGATGTCGTCGGCGATGGCGTCGGCCTGGCCGAGCAACGAGGCCCAAGCACGCTCGATCTCCCGCTCCATCGCGGGCTCCAACGTGGGCACCCTGGCGGCTTCCATGTCGGCAGGGTTGCACGCGAGTGCACAGAAGGACCAGTCCGAACGCCCAGTTTGGGTCCGTTCGCACCACCGATTTTGGGCACCGTGCCCATGTTCTCGATCGTGCGGTGCGACCAAAGTTCTACCCACGTTGAACCCCAGCGTTGGGAGCCGTGCGTGGCAGAGACTTTCGAGATGTCCGGCGTTTCGGTGACCTTCGGCGGGCTCGTCGCGCTGTCCGACGTGTCGCTGTCCGTCGCGCCCGGGCAGGTGCTCGGCGTCATCGGCCCGAACGGCGCGGGCAAGACCACGTTGTTCAACGTCGCGTGCGGGTTCGTCCGGCCCGACAGCGGCACGCTCACCTGGCGCGGCACCGAACTGAGACGCCTGCGCCCCCACCAGCTCGCCGGCCTCGGCATCGCACGCAGCCTGCAGGAGCTGGGGCTCTTCAGCCGGATGACCGTGCTGGACAACGTGCTCGTCGGCGCGGACCGGCACGCGAAGACCGGGTTCTGGCCGTCGCTGCTGGGCCTCCCCCGCCGCGCGAAGGACGACAAGGCGCTCGCCGAGCGGGCGATGGCGGTGCTCGAGGATTTCGCCATCGCCGACGTCGCCGCGCGCTACCCCGGCAGCCTGCCCTACCCGGTGCGCAAGCGGGTCGCGCTCGCGCGGGCACTGGTCGCCGAACCGGAGCTGCTGCTGCTCGACGAACCCGCGGGCGGGTTGTCCGCCGCGGAGATCGCCGAGATCGGCGAGCTGGTGCGCGGACTGACCGGCCGCACGTCGGTGATGTTGGTGGAGCACCACATGGACCTGGTGATGAGCGTGTGCGACCACATCGTGGTGCTGGACTTCGGGAAGGTGATCGCACGCGGCGCGCCGGACGAGGTCCGGGCGGACCCGGCGGTGCAGGCGGCCTACCTCGGTGAGGACGTGGTGACCGGTGCTGACCGTCGATGACCTGTCCGCCGGCTACGGCCCGGTCCGCGCGCTCGACGGTGTGAGCCTCGCCGCCGCCGAGGGCGAGATCACCGCGGTGCTCGGCGCGAACGGCGCGGGCAAGACCACGTTGCTGCGCACCATCTCCGGGCTGGTCCGGGCCCGGTCCGGCACGGTGTCGTTCGCCGGGCGGACGATCACCGGCGTGTCCACTGAGGACCTCCCGGCGCTCGGGCTGGCGCACGTGCCGGAGGGCCGGGGCGTGCTGGCCGAGCTGACCGTCGAGGAGAACCTGCGGCTCGGCGCGCTCGGGTCGCGCCGGCGGGCGACGGCAGCGGACCTGGGACGGGTCTACGAGTTGTTCCCCGTGCTGGCGGAACGCCGCGACGGGCTCGCGCACGTGCTGTCCGGCGGCGAGCGGCAGATGCTCGTGATCGGCCGCGCCCTGCTGTCCCGGCCGAAGGTGCTGCTGCTCGACGAGCCGTCGCTCGGCCTCGCACCGCGGATCGTGGTGCAGATCTTCGAACTGCTGCGCGGGCTCGTGCGCGACGAGGGGCTGACCGTCGTGCTCGTCGAGCAGAACGCGCGCAGCGCACTGTCCATCGCGGACCACGGCGTCGTGCTCAACCTCGGCAAGGTGGTGGCGCGCGACGCCGCGGCCACCCTCGCCGAGGACGACGGTCTCCGCCACGCCTACCTCGGATTCTGACAGGGGGCCTCGTGCAGCAACTGCTGACCACCGTGCTCACCGGCCTGACGCTGGGCGTGGTGTACGCCGCGTTCGCGCTGGCACTCGTGCTGATCTGGCGCGCCACCCGGATCGTGAACTTCGCGCAGGCGCCGATGGCGATGGTCACCACGTACGTCGCGCTGGTGCTGATCGACGCCGGTTACTCGTACTGGCTGGGGTTCGCGGTCGCCCTGCTGTCGGGTCTCGTGCTCGGCGCGGTGGTGGAACGGTTCGTGGTCCGGTTCTCCGCCGGCAAGTCCGAGATCAACGCGGTGATACTGACGCTCGGGTTGTTCATCGTCCTGCACGCGCTGGCGGCCATCGTCTTCGGCTCGCGGTACCGGTCGTTCCCGGCGCCGTTCGGGTTGCGCGGCTTCCAGATCGGCGACACGACGATCGCGCTGACGGGGTTCGGGGTGTTCACGATCCTCGCGGTCGGCGCGGTCATGGTCGGGCTGGTGCTGCTGTTCCGGGGCACCGACCTGGGGCTGCGGATGCGGGCGTCGGCGTTCAACCAGGAGGTGTCCCGTCTACTTGGCGTGAAAGTCGGGCGGATGCTGACGCTCGGCTGGGCGCTCGCCGCGTTCGTGGGTTCCCTGTCGGGACTGCTGATCGCGGGCGGCGGCCTCGTCCACCCGTCCTACATGGACGGTGTGGTGGTGTACGGGTTCGTCGCCGCGGTGCTCGGCGGGCTGGACAGCCCGGTCGGCGCGGTGGTCGGCGGGGTCCTGTTGGGACTGTCGCTGAGCCTGGTCAGCGGGTACGTCGGGGCGGAGCTGGTGCCGCTCGCCGCGCTGGTGATCCTGATGGGGGTGCTGCTGGGAAAGCCCGGTGGCCTGTTCGCGAGCGTCCGTGAGCGGAGGGTCTGACCATGGGCCGCAGGCACCTGTTGCTCGCGCTCGGCGCGCTCGTGGTCGTCGTGCTCGTGCTGGAGAACACCAGCCAGTTCCGCAACGCGCAGTTCGCCGCCATGGCGTACTACGCGATCGCGGCGGCCGGCCTGACCGTCCTCACCGGACTCAACGGCCAGCTGTCGCTCGGGCACGGCGCGTTGATGGCGGTCGGCGCGTACTCGACCGCGCTGATGCTGCAGTCACGCGAGGGAGCGCTGCCGCTGCCGGTGATCCTGCTGCTGTCGGTGGTGATCACGCTGCTGGTCGGTGCGGTCGTGGGGGTCGCCGCGGCGCGGTTGCACGGCCCGTACCTGGCGGGGGCGACGCTCGCGCTCGCGGTGGCCGTACCGGGGATCCCGGTGTACTTCGGCGAGTGGCTCGGCGGCGAGCAGGGGCTGAACGTGCGGATGCCGGAGATCCCGGCGTGGCTGGCGGACGCCGCGTACTTCGTCACCGGGCAGGACCTGACACCCATCAGGTACCTCGCGTACCTCGGCTGGCTCGCCGTGATCGTGGTGTTCGTGCTGCTCGCGAACCTGTCGCGCAGCCGGGTGGGGCGGCAGTGGCAGGCCGTGCGGGACGACGAGGTGGCGGCCGAGCTGGCCGGGATCAACCTCGGCCGGGCGCGGGTGCTTGCGTTCGTGGTGAGCGCGGGGTGCGCGGGGCTCGCGGGTGGGCTGATGGCGTTGTCGGCGCGGCTGGCGGCACCGAGCGGGTTCACGTTGACGTTGTCGCTGCTGCTGTTGTCGGCGGTGGTGCTCGGGGGGTTGGGGAGTCTTGTCGGGGCGCTGGTCGGGGCGGCGCTGCTGACGTTCCTGCCGCAGGTGGTGACCGAGGCGGGCACGGGCCTCGGTCTCTCCGACGTGCAGGCCGCGCAGCTGGCGCCGTTGATCTACGGCCTGGTCACCGTCCTGGTCGTGCTGCTCGCACCCGCAGGTCTCGCAGGCGGGTTGCGGAAACTCATCCACTGGAGGCGAAGTTCATGAAGCGCTGGTACACGGGTACGGCGTTACTCCTCGCCGTGACGGTCACGGCGGCCGCGTGCGGGGCGGGCGGGCGACCCGAGGGCGAGGAGAAGGGCTCGACGGTCGGGATCACCGACACGACCGTCAAGATCGGTGGGCACTTCCCGCTGACCGGTGTCGCCGCACCGGGGTACAGCGAGATCCCGAGCGGCCACAAGGCGTACTACGACTACGTGAACGCGAACGGCGGCGTGAACGGCCGCAAGATCGAGTTCGTCGTCAAGGACGACGCCTACAACCCGACGAACACCAGTCAGGTGACCAACGAGCTGGTCCTGAACGACGAGATCTTCGCCATGGTGGGTGGTCTGGGAACGCCGACCCACAGCGCCGTCGTGGACTACCTGAACGACGCCAAGGTCCCCGACCTGTTCGTGTCGTCCGGGTCGCTGCAGTGGGGCGACTGGCCGAAGGAGAAGCCGTTCACGTTCGGCTGGCAGCCCGACTACGAGATCGAGGGCAAGATCATCGGCGAGTGGGTCGCGAAGAACATGCCGGACGCGAAGGTGGGCCTGTTCCTGCAGGACGACGACTTCGGCCGCGACGGCGAGAAGGGCGCCCGCAGGTACTTGGACAAGCAGATCGTGGCGGTGGCCAAGTACACGCCCGGCAACACGGACGTGGCACCGCAGATGGCCCAGCTGCAGGCGGCGGACGTCGACCTGGTGCTCGGCTTCAACGTCCCGTCGTACACGGCGCTCAGCCAGCTGGTGTCGCTCCGCCTCAACTTCAAGCCGACGTGGTTCTACAGCAACGTCGGCTCGGACCCGGCGCTCGTCGGCTCGCTGCTGGCGAGGTTCTCGGAGGGTGCGGTGACCGACGGCGCGTCGATGCTGAACGGTGTCATGAGCACCGAGTACCTGCCCGGCGTCGACGCCCCCGAGGACCCGTGGACGAAGCTGTGGCAGAAGGTCTGGGACGAGCACGGCGCCGACGGTGAGCTGACCAACTACCGCGTGTACGGCATGGCGCAGGCGTACACCTTCGTCCAGGCGCTGCAGGCCGCGGGCCCCGACCCCACCCGCGAGGGCGTCGTCGAGGCGATCGAGAAGTCGGGCAAGGACTTCGAGGGCCCTGGTCTTGCCCCGTTCCGCTACACCGGCGACAGCCACCTGGGCATCTCCGGCATGTCGGTGGTCGAGATCCAGGACGGCGTCGGCAAGGACCTCACCCCGGTCCTGGTAACGGACCTGGGCGACGCCCCGATCAAGGAAGACGACTCGGCAGCAGGCGACGCCCCACCGTCGAACGGCATCCCGAACGTCAAACCCGCGGAGTAGTACCTCGATACCCCGGCCGGGGGGGGGGGGGGGCCCCCCCCCCCCCCCCCCCGGGCCCGCCCGCCCCCCCCCCGGTAATACGGGGGGGCCAAAAAGTTTTAAACCCCCGGGCAACCACGCGGGGAAACACCCGC
>NZ_JBITMQ010000006.1:0-63932 GCF_044466355.1 Actinophytocola sp. NPDC049390 | reverse complement strand
CCGCAACCCCACGCCCCCCCCGCCCCCCCCCCCCCGCCCCCCGCCCCCCCCAACCACCCCCGGGGGTGGGCCCCCCCCCCCCCCCCGGCGGGGGGGGCGCCCCCCCCCCCCCCCCCCCGACGTGTTTCCGTTTCGCCCAGCTACGTTATACGCTGGCGTCAAAATTGGTTTCCCCCGCGTGGTCAACCTGGCTGGAAACATCCGGAAATCCGCCGATATCCTGTCGACCTGCACTGGAAGATCATGACATCGACCCACGGCGCGATGGAGCAAACCCAAGTCACGCAACGTGTTCACCGTCAGGGCCGCCCCGAGGTTCCGCGTCTACGTATGGAGTAGTGAGGTAGACGGCACGTAGCCGGAATTGTGAGCGAATTAACGCGGACGGTCGAATCCTTTCCTACCTTGGGTGACATTGAGCGGCTGATTCGACAGGTGCGGACATAACCTGATGCCGCGGCGGACACGAACTCCACGAAGGACCGGGACGGCGAAGAACCCGGCCGGAGGGGGCATGATCGAGTTGGGTCTGCCGCGACAACGTGACCGTTTCGACTTGCTGTCTCGCTCGACGTCGGCCGCGAGCGACGACGGAGGGGATCCAGACCTGATGAACCGTCCGCTGGAGCGTGCCGCGCTCCGTCGCCCTCGACTCCCACGGCGTGTTACGTGAGCGATGAGCCACTGAACACGGAGGACGAGGTCACAGACAAGGCCATCGCGCACGCCGTCGGTGAGGAACTGAGACGTGCCAGGGAAACGAAAGGGATGTCGCGTGCTCAGTTCGTGAAGTTGCTGCCGTCGGGCATCGGTGATCGCACGCTTCTCGCGTACGAACACGGCCTGAGGCAGATGACCGTCCTCCGGTTGGTCGAGTTGGCGGAGGGCCTTGGCGTACCCGCCTCGATCATCCTGGGCCAGGCACTCGAGAGGGCCCGAATCCATCTCGAGAACCTCGTCCTGCGGGTGAACCTGCGAGAACTCATCGCCGACGAGAACCGCCACTACCGCCCGCTGCGGCAATGGGCGAAGAACCGTCTGTCACAGGAACCGGATGGAGTCGTGGAGCTGACACCGGCAGCCGTGCTCGAACTGGCCGCCTTCCTCGGCCGCACGCACACCGAACTGGCGGGTTACCTCTCGAAGTTCACACCGGAACCCGTGAAGGAGGACCCATGAGGCCGCTCGAGGCGGTGCGGTTGGTCACAGTCGGTGGATCCGACAAGGCGTTCAGCGAGTCGTCCCCTTGCGAAGCGGTGCACAGACACGTTTACGTAATCACGCGCCTGTTGTCGGATCGAGGTGGAGGTCGATCGGATGACTCAACCGTCGACGCATCATGAACTGGCTCTCCGCCCAGCTCCTCATCGTCGCGGGAGGAGCTGATGACGAGCACCGAGGAATCCGACAAGATCATCACGCGGGCGATTGGCGAGGAGCTGCGGCGTGCACGGGAGAACCTCGGGTGGTCGCGAACCGAGTTCGTGGCCCGGCTGCCCTCCGGGATCGGTGACAGGACGTTGTTGGCGTACGAGCACGGTCTGAGGCAGCTCACGGTCACCAGACTGGTCGAACTATGTCATGCACTGGGCATCGGTGCCCCCTCCTTGCTGGGGCAGGCTCTGCAGAAGGCGCAGGTCTATTTACAGCATCTGGTGCTGCAAATAGACCTGCGCCGGCTTCTCGACGACACAACGGAACAACGCTTCAGACCTATGCTCCAGTGGGCACGTACTCGCTTGAGTCAGGAGCCCAACGGAGTGGTTGAAGTAACACCATCAGCGATTCGGGAGCTGGCCGCGTTCGTCGACTGTTCCCACGACGACCTGACCACCTACCTGTCGAGGTTCACGCCAGACGCGACGTCCTCTTAGTAGAGCGGGAAATGCCCGGCTTGCGCGAGCGCGACCTGCGCTGAACAGACAAGCATCAGCGACACGCCGCCGACCACTGACAACAGGCGCGCCAAGGACGTCCGCTTCAAGGGAGAACTCCTTCGGGGATCGAGGGATCTAACTCCCCGAAGTGATATGGCACCAGCGGTCGCGCCGCAACCTGTCTAAGTCAGTTTCCGGAAGTGAGCGTCTAACACCAACCGAGCTGCGCCGAGCGGTCAGGGACATACCGCCCGGCGTTCAGTCGCGCATAATGCCGCCCAACCGGTTATCGAGTTCCCCCTTCAGTGTGGTGGCGTACGGGCTGGGACAACCACTGCGGTGGGTCCACCACCACATCAGGCGTCACCGAGCCGGTGCGGGCCAGCGGCACCGTGCGGGTTTGTGCGTAGCACGACTCCTCGATCTTCGTCCGGGTGCGCGACGAGCGGTCCGACGCGCCGACGTACTCGTACAGGTCCGCGCCCCGGTGCCAGGCGGCCATCGCCTCGTCCGGCTCGCCTGCCGCGTAGAGCGCGTCGCCCAGCGCGTCGATGGCACCCGCCTGGCTGGAGAAGTCCTGACTGCCACGCAGGATGGCCACCCCCCGGCGGCCGAACGCGACGGCCTTCGCGAAGTGGCGCCGTTCCGTGTTGATCCGGCACAACGTCATGCAGATCCGCGCCGAGGCGGCGAGGTCCGGGATCGCCTCCGAGATCTCCAGCGCCTGTTCGCTGTGCGCCGCCGCCGCCGACAGGTCACCCATCGCCTGGAAGGTGAGTCCCAGCTCCTGCAGGCTGTGCGACTCGGCGCTGCGCTCGGCGGCCCGGATGGCATGCCACCGTGCCTGCTGTAGGCGCATCATCGAGTCGGCGTGCCGGTCCAGGAGCCGGAGCACGCGGCCGATGGTGATGTTGAACCAGCTCACGGCAGGACCGTCGTCGGCCTTCTCCGCGATGGCGAGGCCCTGGTTGAGCCAGTCGAGCGCGTCCACCATGTCGCCACGGAGCATCGCGAGCCTACCGAGTTGGTGCAGCGCAGACTCCAGTCCGCGCGTGTTCCCCAGGTCCTCGACCATCCGCAGCGCGGTCTCCAGGCAACGTCGCGCCGACGCGTGGTCCTCGAGCGCCATCTGCGCGATTCCGAGGCCGACCAACGCCGATGCCTCGCCTTCCCGCTCACCGATCGCCTTGGCGGACCACGCGGCCAGCTCGCGCACGGCTCGGCTCTCGATGTGGCAGCCCGTCCGGTCGAAGTACGTGGCAAGCGGGTCGGCGAGCCGCCACACCTTGTCGTGGCATGCGGTTTCGTGTGCTCTCCGGACCGCGACCGTCAGCACTCCGCGTTCACGGTGGAACCAGGCCAGTGCCTCCGCCGCATCGGGGTAGCCGCGCGCCGGCCGGGTCGGCTGGTCCGGCGGCGGCGTGTAACCGGGGTACAGCACACGCGCGGCTTCCGTCGCACTGGCCACGTAGAAGTCCAGCAGACGTTCTTGTGCGGCTCGCCGCGACTCGGGTGGCTCGTCGCGCTCGAGACGGTGCGCCGCGAACTCCCGGAGCAGGTCGTGGATGCGGTACCGGTCCAGCTCTTCCGGTTGTTCGAGCAGGTTGGCGCCGACGAGCGCCCGGAGGTTGCGCGTCGTGTCCGCCGCGGAGAGCCCGACGCACGCCCCGATCGCTTCCGCCGACATGTCCGGCCCGGGATGAAGCGCGAGCAGCCGGAACAGCCGGCGCTCCGGCCCGCCGAGCGCACGGTAGGAGGAAGCGAAGCACGCCTCGACCGGCGACATGCCTTCACCCTGGTCACCCACGACCACCAGCAGTCTCCTGCGGCTGAGCCGAGCCGCGAACTCGGCGACCTGGACCGCGGAGCGGCCGGCGACGTCCTCGGCGAGCACCATGATCGCCAGTGGCAGGCCCCCGCACAGACCGACCAGCCGCTCGATCTCCGGGATCCGGCCCCTTGCCTGCACCGACAGCAGTTCGGCCGACTCGACCGGATCCATCGGCGGCACCGTGATGCGGCGGGCACCCGTCGACGTACGAAGCCTCGACAGCCGTTGCCTGCTGGTCACGATCACCCGGCAGGACGAGAACACCCCGACCAGGTCCCGCACGTGCTCGGTGTCCCTGGCGTTGTCGAGCACCACGAGCATCCGCCGGTCGGCGAGCAACGAGCTCAGCAACAGTTCGCGCTGCCTGCGCGACAGGTTCGGCTCGGGTGGTTGCCCCAGCAGCACGAGGACGTCGTCGACGACGGCTGCCGGATCCACGGCGCCTCGATCGGGCGCGTAACCACACAGGTCGACGAGCACGTCACCACCGGGATGGCGGTCGCGGACGCGCCGCGCCCAGTGCACCGCCAGCGCCGTCTTGCCGACTCCGCCCGGCCCGTCCAGGATCACCACCCCGCTGCCGCCCGCGCAGGCCTCGTCTAGCGCGGCGAGTTGCTCCCCGCGTCCCACGAAGTCCGCGACGTCGTGCGGCAGCTGGCGCGGCACGATCGTGGCCTGCGGTGTGACGGGGGTGGTCTGCTCCGCCATGAGCGCGTTGTAGTGCCTGCGGAGGTGCTGGGCGGACTGCTCGTCGCCGTCTGCGCGAAACCGCTGCCAGGTCGACAGGTAGTGGCGCGTCGCGTCTGAGAACCGCTTGGCGCCGACGAGCCCGGACAGCCGCAGGTTCGCGAGCTGCACGTCGTCCGGGAAGTCGGCCTGTAGCTCGTCGAGCGCGGCGACGGACTCGTCATACCGTTCCAGGTCCAGCAATGCTTGCGCACGGAGGGTGTGCGCGGCCAGCCAGTCGTTCCGCACCACCCGCTCGCGCCATTCCTGTGCTGGTTCGCTCGCGAGGTCGGCCAGCGGCGGTCCGCGCCACAGCCAGATCGCCGACTCCACCAGCTCGACCACCCTCGCGGGGTTGTCGTCGACGTGTCCGCGCGCCTGCGCGACGAGGTCGCGGAAGAGGTGGAGATCGATACTCGATCGATCGACCTCGAGGCGGTACCCGCCTTGGGCCGCGCGCAGCTTCGGCGGCCGCGGCAGCCGTTCGAGCGCGCGCCGGATCCGTGTGGCGTAGGTGTTGAAGGTCGGCCCCGGGTTGGCGGGGACCGGCTGATCACCCGGCCACACCCACCGGAGCAGCTTGTCTATGGGCACAACCTGGTCGGCGTGCACGGCCAGTGTCGCCAGAACGGCTCTTTCCCTTGGCTTCCCCCACTTCTCGTCCGGACCACCGTCCAGCAGCAAGGCAGTCGTGCCCAGGATTCCCAGCATCGCGTTCACCCAGCTTTCGCCCCATACAAAGCTGGCCGGAACTGCTTCTACCGGGTCGGATGCTACTTATTCACGGAGATCAGCGAGGCCACGTGACGCAATTGTTGCACGAAGAAGTCATTGACCGCACACAGAAACCCGATTGACCGCCCTTGGACCGCCTTTTCCCGTGCATTTGCCCGCGCCGTCCACCGGGTCGATGTCAATTGCCGGATTTCCGTTCGACGGAAAGCGTCCGCACAGTTCCGGGAAAGTCCGACGGCCAGGACGGCGGGCCACGCTCTGCTCATCGACATCGCGGAGGTGGTCTGAATGTGGGTCAACGGACCGGTCGGGATGGGGGCGGACCAGCGCGCCCTGCACCCGACGGCCCGCTCGGTGCTCGTCGTCGTGCCGTACGTCGTGACCGGAACCCGGTTGGCCGACGTGCTGCCGCTACTCGCGACGGACCATCGGGTGACGACGGTGTTCACCGTGCCGCTCGAACCGAACGGCTCGGTCTGTCACAGCGCGGAGGAATTCGTGCGCGCGCTGGGCGGGCTGGTAATCCCGTGGCAACAGGCGGTTCACACGGAATTCGATCTCATCCTCGCCGCGAGCCCGACGGGCCTCGCGCAACTGCACGGCAAAATCGTGTTGCTGTCGTACGGCGCGACGGTCGGCCGGTCGTTCCCGCGCGCCGGAAGCGCGGGAGTCCACGCGAATCCGACGGCCGCACTCGACCACCGAACGCTGATCGACCAGGGCAGGCTGTTGCCCACCGTCTTGGCGTTGTCCCACGACGTGGAGATCGCCGAACTCCGCGACACCTGCCCAGAGGCTGTGTCCGCTGCGGTCGTCGCCGGCGACGTGAGCTACGACCGGTTGATGGCGTCGCTACCGTTGCGTGGCCATTACCGCGAGGCACTGGGGCTTGCGGCGGCGCACCGCCTGGTTGTCGTGTCGTCCAGCTGGCAGCCGGACTCGACGCTCGGCCGGCATCCCCGGCTGCTGGACGACCTGGTCACGGAACTCCCCCGGGCCCGGTACCGCGTCGCCGCGGTCCTGCACCCGAACATCTGGCACGTACACGGACCGTTCCAGGTGCGGGCCTGGCTCGCCGACGCCACGCGGCGCGGGCTGCTGTTGCTCCCACCCGAGGAAGGTTGGCGTGCAGCACTGGCGGCGGCCGACGTACTGATCGGCGACCACGGGTCGGTCACCAGGTACGGCGCCGCCATCGGGGTACCGACAGTGGTGACAGGTTCCCCGGAACAGGATCTCCGCCCCGGCAGCTCCGCCGACCTCCTCTACCGGTTCGCCCAACGTCTCCGCCCGAGCACCTCTTTGGCCGGACAGATCGGGTCGGTGTCCATCGGCACCTGGCAGGCGGAACTCGACGCCCGGCTCACGGCGCGACCTGGGCAGGCCGCCCGCATCCTCCGTTCAGTGCTGTACCGCGAACTCGGCATCCCGGAGCCGGAGCAGGCTGTCCAGGTCACGCCGGTGCCCATGTCCGTGGAGATTTGCAGAAGCACATACTGATCCGACATCCACCGGGCTGGCACGGCGGGCGGTGGACGCGGGCGATCGGCGGGTCGTGCGTGTCTCGTGACGCGGTTGCGGGATCTGTGCCTGCGGCTCGCGGTGAACCAGCGGGCGGTGGCGGCACGAACGACACCATCCACTTCGGACTGACTTGACCTTTGGCGACCCCGGTGGTGAGGATGGCTCGCGAATGTGGCAACGTTGCCACACCTCTGGGGAAGGGAAAAACGTGTCCGGGCTGCTGGCCGGCGTCGACGTCGGTACGACCAACTGCAAGGTCGGCGTCTACACCTTAGACGGTACCGCCGTGGTCGAGCGCCGTCGCCCTACCCCGGTGGACGCCGGGAACCTTGTCGCCGGGGTGCTGGATGACCTGCGGGTTTGCGTGGAAACGTCAGGCGCGCCGGACGCGGTCGGAGTCACCGGGGTGGCGGAGGGCGGCCTTCCCCTCGACAACGAGCTGCTGCCGATGGGGCCGATGCTCTGGTGGCACGACAAGCGGGCGTCCGGCGAGGCGGGGTGGCTGGCCGAGCGCGTGGGGCGGGAAGCGATCTTCGTCAGGACCGGTGTGCACGTCTCGGCTCGGACGCCGCTCGCGTCGTGGTTGTGGTTGCGGCGGCACCAGCCGGCACTGCTTGACGAGATGCGCGTGTGGGTGGGGATTCCCGAGCTGGTTGCCACGGTGCTGGCGGGCACACCGCTCGCGCACCGGACGTTCGCGGGCCGCTCCGGGGCCTACGACCAGGTGGCGGACCGGTGGGACGACGATCTCCTCGACCTCGCCGGGGTGCGGGCCGGGCAGCTGGCCGAACAGCAGGTCGGGTCGGCCGCGGCGGGACCACTCCCAGTAGGCACCCCGGTCGTGGTGGCGGGCCACGATCACCTGGTTGCCGCACACGCGGCGGGCGCGCGTGAGCCGGGAGATGTGGTGGACTCTCTGGGAACGGCAGAGGCGGTGGTGACGGTGTCCGAGCGGGTGGCCCCCCGCACCGCGGCCGGTACCGGGACGTCCTGGAACCGGACCGCGGACGGAACGCGGTGGGCCATGGTGTCCGGTTTTCCGCACTGTGGCCGGCTTCTCGAATGGCTGTGCTCGCTCGCGTCACCGGCAGGGGACGTGGCCGGCCTGGAGAAGGCGACCGAGGCGGTCGACCGGCGACCGACCGGCATCGTGGTGCTTCCCTACCTCGAGGGCCTCGGCGCGCCCGCGCCCGATCCGCACCGAAGACTCACGGTGCACGATCTCGCGCCGGGGCAGGGGCTGCCGGACGTCCTGGTCGGCGCGCTCGAAGGCGCGTCGTACCACGCCCGGTGGCTCGCTGAGCACCACGCCGAGCTCACGGACACCAAGTTGCACACGGTGACCGTGCTCGGCGGACCGAGCAGAGGCGCGGCATGGATGACGGTGAAAGCCCACGTCATGCCGGGTCCGGTGCGGACGACGACGACCGCCGACGCGGCATGTGCGGGTGCCGCGCTGCTCGCGGGCGTCGCGACGGGACTGCCCGCACCGGTCCTGCGTAGCGATGTCCTGACCCGTGACGATCTCCTCGCCGACCGATACGACGCGATCTACCGGGGCGGCTTCCTGCCCCGGGTACGGGAGGTGGCATGACAAGCCTGACCGAGTTGGCGCGGCCGTCCGGTGGTCTGGCCATGGTGGCGATGGACCAGCGTGAGAGCCTGCGCGCGCTGCTCGGGGAGCACTCCCCCGCACCGGTGCCCGACAGCGACATCACGAAGTTCAAGCTCGCGGTCGCCACCGAGCTCGGCGCGTACGCCAGCGGGTTCCTGATCGACCGGGAGTTCGGGTTCGACCAGGTGCTCGGCGAACGGCTGCTGCCGCCGACGTGCGGGCTGATCCTCGCCGCGGACCGGCTCCGGCACCCGCCGGAAGGCGGGCCGGTGGTGGAGACCTCGCTCGACGAGGCGATCACGCCGGCGCACGTCCGCGAACGCGGCGTGGTCGCGATGAAGCTGCTGCTGGTGTGGCGGCCGGACGAGCACCGCGACGAGCGGCTCGCCATGGCCCAGGAGTTCGTGCGGCGCTGCGCGGACGCCGGGCTGCTGTCGATTCTCGAGGGCGTGGTCCGCCCGACCTCGGACGACGACTTCGACCGCCTGCAGCTGGAGGCGGCGGCCGAGCTGGGTGCGCTGCGGCCGTCGCTGTACAAGGCGCAGGTGCCCAGACGCGGCCTCGGCGACCAGGCCGAGGTGGCACGCGTGTGCGAACGGATCACGGCGACGGTGCCGGTGCCGTGGGTGGTGCTGTCGCAGGGCGTGACGATCGAGGACTTCCCGCGTGCCGTGCGCACGGCGTGCAGCGCGGGTGCGTCCGGTTTTCTCGCCGGGCGGGCCATCTGGAGCGACACGCTCGCCGACCCGGCGCCGCTGCTGCGGTCGCGTGCGGTGGACCGGCTGAAGCGGCTCGCCGAGGTGGTCGACAGCTCGGCACGGCCGTGGCAGGAGGCCGCGGCGTGAGCGGAGCGAACCATCAGTCATGAGCGGAGCTTGTGAGGGGACGGCATGAACCACCAGGTCGACGGGGTGCCCCGGCGGGCGACCATTGGCGATGTCGCCAGGGCCGCCGGGGTGTCGCCGTCGACCGCGTCGCGCGCCCTGACCGGGCAGGGGTACGCGGCGGCGTCGGTGAAGCTGCGGGTGGAGGCCGCCGCGGCACGGCTCGGGTACGTGCCGGACGACATCGCCCGCAGCCTCAAGCGGCGCACGAGCAGGCTGGTCGGGGTGGTGATCTCCGACCTGCGCAACCAGTTCTACGCCGACCTCGCCGCCGGGATCGAGCAGGTGCTCGGCGAGGCCGGCTACCAGATGGTGCTGGTCAACGACGACGGCGACGCCGACCGCGAACTGGCGGGCGCCCGCACGCTCCTGGCGATGCGGGTGCCCGGCGCGATCGTCACACCGCTCACCCCGGAGGCGGGTGCGCAGCTGACCGCACAGGGCGTGCGGGTCGTCGAGGTGGACCGGCAGATGGCACAGAGCCAGTGCGACGCGGTTCTTGTCGACTCCGAGGAGGGGGCGCGAGCCGCCACGTCACACCTGCTCGACCTCGGTCACCGGCGCATCGCGTTCGTGATCGACGAGCTGGAGTGGACCACCGGCGTGGGGCGGCTCGCCGGGTACAAGGCGGCGCTGCGGGCGGCGAAGGTGCGGTTCGACCAGCGGCTGGTGGCGCGGGTCGGGTTCGGCTCCGGTGATGCCGCGAGCGCGCTGTCGACGTTGCTGGACGCGCGGCCGGACGTGACGGCCGTGTTCGCGGCGAACAACCTGATGGCCTCCGGGGTGTGGCAGGAGCTGCAGCGGCGGCGGTTGCGGGTGCCGAGGGACGTGTCGCTGGTGGCGTTCGACGATCTGCCGTGGATGACGATGGTCCAGCCCGCGGTGTCGGCGGTGTCGCAGCCGGTGGTGTCGATGGGGGCGCGGGCGGCGGAGCTGTTGCTGGCCCGGTTGTCCGGTGAGTTGACCGGGCCGCCGAAGACGGAGTGGCTGGCGCCGACGTTCGAGCGCCGGGGGTCGACGCGGAAAGTGGTCGCGGACTGACGGGCCGCCGCCCGCTACAGCGCCAGCACCTGTCCCTCGTCGCGGAGCCGGTCCTGTAGTTCAGCCACGTCGATCCGTTGTACCGCGACGCCCTTCTTCAACGCCTGCACCGCCGCCAACCCCGCCGCGTGGCCCAGCATCTCGTACTGCGGCTCCATGCGGACCGAGCTGAACGCCAGGTGGGACGCGCTCACGCACACCGGCACCAGCAGGTTCTGGCATTCGCTGTAGCGCGGCACCAGCGAGCGGTACGGGATCTGATACGGCTGTACCGGAACCGACAGGTAGCCCTCGTTGTACACCGACGGGATCGGGTCCGGGTGCTCGTACACCCAGCGCCACGTGCGGCGGACCTCCCGGATGTCCATGTGGTAGGAACCCATCGCCACCGCGTCGTACCGCGGCGCCGGGCCGAGGTCGTGCTGTGTCAGTACGTACTCGCCCACCATTCGGCGTGCCTCCCGCACGTACAGCTGGTGCGGCAGCCCACCGTCGAACTCGTCCGCCGCCCAGCCCCAGCCGTCCAGCGCACCCCGCGTGGCCATGAAGTACAGGAAGTCCTGTGTGTACTCCTGGAAGCGGCGCACGATCTCCGCGCGTCGCGCCGGGGTCGCGGTCGGGTAGTCCTGGTGCGTGCCGTCCAGCAGGTTCAGCGACAGCGGCCCGATGGAGTTGCCGTCGCACTTGCCGTTCGGGAGGTTCCGCACCAGGCCCACGACGTCGCCGGGCGAGCCCAGCGCCAGCCAGCGGCGCGCGAGTTCCCACTCCTCCTCGCGGTAGCCGTCGCGGCGGGTGAACGGGATCCGATCGTCCGCTGTGGACAGGCAGACGCGGTAGCCGTACGCCATGACACGCCCGTCGCCCTCGCCGACCGGCGCTTCGACGCCCGGGTCGATCAGCGGCAGCAGCTCGCCGGACGCGGAGAACGGGTTCAGGTACGGCGCGAACTGGTGCTTGCCCGGCGCCGGTTCGGTGCGCCCCGCGAACGACTCCCCGTGCAGCGACCGGCTTTCCCGGCCCACCCGATACGACACGCCCGCCGCCGCCAGCAGGTCGCCCTCGTAGCTCGCGTCCACGTACACGGCGGCGTCGGACATCTCCGGCAGGGCCGCGTCGAAGACCACGCCCACGCCCGCCTCGGTCAGCCACCGGGTGAAGATCTGTTCCGCCACACGGGGTTCCGGGCCCGCGTACCGGCCGGTGCCGTAATGCGCGGCGACCGCCGCGCGGAACTCCGCGGCCATGCCGCCGATCACGCGCGGATCGCCGATGTCGGTGTAGCCGAGACCGCCGGACACCATGCCGCCGACGTGCCTGCCCGGTTCCAGCAACGTCACCGCGACGCCGTGCCGGGCCGCGGCGACCGCCGCGCACACACCGGCGGCGGTCGCCCCGTACACGACCAGTTCAGCCAAGGCTCTCCTCGCAGGCCAGCAGCAGCACGCCGACACACCACGCGTGCGACAGCGTGAGCAGCATGCCCTTCGGCTGGTAGCAGGCCGTCTGGTAGTACCGCTCGGTCACCATCCCCCGGTACGCGTTGAAGTCGCCGTCCTCGCGGGCCACGAACTGGCGGAAGCACGCCAGGGTCTCCTCCGCCGACCGCGTGTAGTAGTCGTCGCCGGTGTGCTTGCCGAGACGCGTCAGCTCGGCGTGGCAGATCAACCCGTACGAGTGCAGGTGCTGGTTCGCGGGCGACGCCTGGTCCGCGCCCCGCGAACGGAACTCGTAGGCGCCGAGCAGCGTGTGCGCCGGGAAGTCGACGTCGTAGGTGTACCGGAACGTCAGCGTCCAGTCCGCCGCCTGGCACGCCAGCTCCAGCCACGCCGGGTCACCGTCCGCCTCGTACAGCGACACGTACGCCATGATCGCGAGGTACCCGTCCTCCGACGTGGGTGCCAGGTCGACGTCTTCTGGCGCACCATAAAGGAACTCGTCCCGCACGGCCGGTGCGTAGAACCGGCCCGCTCGCTGCGCCTCCGTCACGCGACCATCCGCGACCAGCGCCGGGATCCACGCCAGGCCGCTCGTGCCGAAGCGGTCGACCACCTCGCCGGTCTCCACGTCGTACCCGGAGCCCAGTGAGCCGTCGGTGTCCTGGCCCGCGCACGCGACGTCCAGGTTGGACCGCACGGCGTCGGTCCACAACCGCGGTGCCCGGCCCAGCGCCACGGCACGCTGCAGGAACACCGTCGCCTCGCCGAGCGTGCGGGCGTGCACACGTCGCCGGTCCGGCGTCCAGCCCGCGTTCCAGCCGTTCTCACGGGTCCACTGGCCCCAGAACGTGCCCCCCGGTGTGAGGTTCGCGGTGATGTTGTCCAGCACCGCGCTCGCCGCGTCCACATAGGTCCGGTCGCCGACGCGGCGGCCGTGGCGCAGCAACGCGTACGCGTACGGGACGCCGCTGATCCACGACACGTGCATGGCCTGCCGGTCGCCGCGTTCCCCCAGCGCGTGCCGGTCGAACGCCGCGGTCTCCAGCAGGACCGCGTCCTCCTCGCGGTAGTGCCACCGGTACAGGCCCCACGCCGTCAGGTCGGCCGCCTCGGCGAGCGTCACCCACGGCACCGTGTCGAGGTCGCGTGCCGCGGTCCGGCGGTGCACGTCGCGCAGCACGTCGGTGTAGGAGTGCCGGTCGGGGCCGAGCACGTAGACGTCGAATTCGAGGACGGCCTGCTCACCCGGTTCCCACGTGTGGGACGGCAGGTCCGGTGGGTGTGGCACCGGCGTGCCGTCGTACACCACCGGCTCCTCCCGGTACGGGAAGTGCAGCCGCAGCTCGGGGCGGCCGTCCTCGACGGCGAACCCGACACCGGCCTGCCCGAGCGGCGACCACTCGCCGGTGACGAGCGCGGCGCCGCCGTCGGCGTCCCACGCGAACACCGCGGGCGTCGCGCACCGGTCGGCGCGGAACGACCACGTGTCCGACTCCAGCTCCGTCGCGTTCGGACTGTCCACGGTGAACCTCGGGTACCGCACCCGGCACCCGTCGACCCGGTTCTCCCCGTAGAACACGCCCGGCACGAGCCAGCCGGGGTCATCGGAGCGCCCGAGCCGCAGCGACACCCGCAGACCGGCGGTGACGGCCGACGCGGCGGTCACGGTCAACCGCACCGCGAACCGGCCGCCGTCGTGCGGCGTCACGTCCTGCTCGACGGCCAGCCCCTCCGCCGGGCCCAGCACCGTGACGGTGAACGGCGGGGTCACCACTCGATCATGTCCGTCTCGGCCACGGGCGCCTCCCCGTCGCGCGGCACCAGGAACGTCTTGATCTCCGCGGGTCCGAACGACGCGGTCACCGGACGGCCCAGCACCTCGATCGTCGCCTCGCACGCGCGGCCCGCGGTCTCGTAGGCACGCACCACCAGCGCGTCCGGGCCGTCCTCGGCGACCTTCAGCACGGCGGGCACGACGCTGCCGTCGGACACCGACATGAACGACCCGACCGCCGGCAGGTCACCGTCGTGATAGGACTCGATCAGCGGGAACGCGGGCTGGTTCAGCTCGGCCGCGAGCCGCACCACGGACGCGTCGCGCCAGTCGCCGCCGTGCGGGACGAGCCGCATGGTGAACTCCTGGCGGCCCTGGTCCTGGAACGTGTACAGCTCGTCCGGGTCCAGCTCCTTCGGCTCGTGCCACGCGTACACGGGGCTGCGGACCGCGGTGACGCCGATGTCGCCGCCGAGCACGTCGTGCCCGTACTTGCCGTCGTTGAGCACCGCGAGCCCCGCACGACGGCCCCCGGGCAGCTCGCCGGACACGTCGACCCACGCCTGCGCGGCCTCCTCGCTGCCGTTCGCGGGCCGCGCCAGGTGCCCGTACGGGATCTCGAACGTGGCGTCCACAGCGGACAGCACGGTCGGGAACCGCAGCTTCAACAGCTTCTGCTTCTCGTGCCAGTCCAGCGTGACACGTACCTCGACGTGCCGGTCGCGGACGCCGAGCACGTACTCCTCGGTGAGCGTGGACGACCCGTACTCGCTGACGACCCGCAGCACCGCGCGAACGGGCCCGTTCTCGACCAGCCGCACCGACCGCGGCGCGAACACCCCCGCCACCTTGTCGTACGCACGCACCCGGTGGCCCCACGTGTCGGACCGGTCGTCGACCACCACGCCGTGCGAGCCGCCGCATACGACGTCCACATCGGACACCTTGTCGCACAGTGACCGCAGCCAGCCGGTCTCCGGGTCGATCTCGAGCGCGACGAAGTCGTTCTCCAGCCGGGTGTCCGTCGCCGTGATCCCGGGTGCGCCCTCGGTGTCGCCGGACGGGTGGATCCGGTAGACGCGGTAGCCCAGCGGCGGCACGTCCGCGGCGAGCGCCAGCCGTCGGCGCCACCCGTTGACGGTCGCCCTGGACCGGGTGCGCTGCACGGCGACGGCGGTACCCGAGTCGTCGACGGCACGCGCGCCGAACGCGGGGAACCCGCCGAACTCGAACTCGACGTCGGCGACGAGCCGCCACGGGTGCGGGTTGAACACCACGAGCGGAGTCATGTCCGGCTCCTGGCGGATGTCGATCCGCCGCGCAAGCGTTTGCACGGACCGGTTGAACGCCTCACCGGCCAGCGAGACGGCGTGCCCGTACTGGTCGCGGCTGTCCTCGTAGGCCGGTTCGATGGCGGCCCCGCCGAGCGTGTCGTGGAACTGGTTGAACAGCACCAGCTTCCACGCCCGCTCGAAGTCCGCCGCCGGGTACGCCACGTCGGACAGCACCGTGGCGACCGACGCCCACTTCTCCGCGCGGGCCAGCAGGTTCTCCGCGCGCCGGTTCCACCGCTTGACGCCGGAGTGCGCCGAGTAGCAGCCGACGGCGTGGTGCTGCAGCTCACCGGCGTGCACCGGAATGTCCACACCGGACGCGACGAGCTGGTCGAAGAAGTCACGCGGCGACGAGCACCGCAGCCGGGGCAGCCCGCCGGTGGCGTCGAGGCGGCGGATCGACTCGAGGTTGGCCCTGGTCGGGCCGCCGCCGTGGTTGCCGACACCGTAGAACACCATCAGCTCGGGCGCGTCGGCGGGCAGCTGGGCGAGCGACTTGTCGATCTGGTAGCCGAGATCGGTGCCGGAGCTGCAGTACTCGTGCGGGATGCGGTAGGTCAGCACGCGCGTGCCGTCGGGTGACTCCCACCAGAAGTACGGTCCGGGCAGCGTCATCTCGTGCGGGCCGGGCCGCATGAACACGTAGGAGTCCATTCCGGACTTGCGCAGGACCTGCGGCAGCGACGCGTTGTGCCCGAACGGGTCGACGTTGAGGCCGACCGTGGACGTGATGCCGAAGCGCGACTTCAGGTACCGCTGGGAGTACAGCGCCTGCCGCACGAACGACTCGCCGCCCGGCAGGTTGCAGTCGGGTTCGATCCACCACCCGCCGAGCTGCTGCCACCGGCCGTCGGCGATCCGCTTGCCGATGGCGGCGAACAGGTCGGGATCGTGTTCCTCCACCCACGCGAGGTACAGCGCGGAGTCGCAGGTGAACACGAACTCGGGGTACTCCTCCATCCGGTCGATGGCCGAGGCGAAGGTGGCGCGCACCTCCTGGTACCCCTCCGGCCACTGCCACAGCCACACCGGGTCGATGTGGGCGTTGCCGATCATGTGCAGCAGGCGTTCCTCAGCCATCTCGTCACCCCTCCCCGGCGGCCCATGCGTCGACCCGCTCGCTGAGCAGGTGCAGGAGCAGCAGGTGCATTTCCTGGATCCGTGCGGTCTGCTTGGAGTCGACCACGAGCGCGTGGTCGGCGTGTTCCGCGGCGGGCCCGCCGCCGGAGCCACCGAAGAACACCGTGGTGGCACCCATCTTCCTCGCCTCGGCGAGGCCGCGCACCACGTTCTCGGAGCGTCCGCTGGTGGAGAACGCGATGACCATGTCGCCCGGCCGGACGAAGCCCGCGACCTGGCGGGCGAACACGTCGTCGTAGCCGAAGTCGTTGGCGATGCAGGTGAGCACCGACGGGTCGACGGTCAGCGCGAGCGCGGGCAGCGGCCTGCGCGTGCGCTGGTAGCGGCCGATCAGCTCGGCGGCGAGGTGCTGCGCGTCGGCCGCGCTGCCGCCGTTGCCGAACGTGAACAGCCGCCCGTCGCGTTCGTAGGTCCTGATCAGCAGGTCGGCCACTGTGGACAGCTCGGGCAGCAGTTCTCCCACCCGGGAGGCGAGCCCGACGTGGTCGGCCAACTGGTCCGCGAGTTCGTTCACGACATCCCTTCCCTGAAGAAGCGGCGCATCGCCACCGCCGCGGCACCCACCACACCCACCCGGTCGCCGAGCGCGGCCCTCTCGACCCGCACGGACCTGCCGCCGGGTGTCATCGCGGCGGCACGCACCGCGTCCCTGGCCGGGACGATCAGCGCGTCGCCGGAGCGGGTCACCCCGCCGCCCAGCACGACGAGTTCCGGTTCCAACATGTTCACGATCGACGTGAGCCCGGTGCCGAGCGCGTCGATGGTCTCCCGCCACACCCGCGACGCGAGCGCGTCACCGGCCGACGCGTGCGCGGCGACCTCGGCGGCGGTCAACGAGTCGAGGGCAGACAGCGAACTGCGGTCGTCGAGCAGCTCCCTGGCCCGCTCGGCGATCGACGTGCCGGAGACGTACGCCTCCAGGCACCCCCGGCCACCACACCCCCGGCACGCGCGCCCGCGCCAGTCCACGACGACGTGCCCCAGTTCCGCGCCGTTGCCGGTCGCGCCCCGGTACACCTGCCCGTCGAGCACCGCGCCGCCGCCGACCCCGGTCGACAGCGTCAGGTACACCATCTGCGACGTGCCGACCCCGGCGCCGAAACGGTGCTCGGCCTCGGCCGCCGCCGTGCCGTCGTTGTCGAGCGCCACCGGGCGCCCGAACGCCGCGGCGGCCAGCGCCGTCACCGGCACGTCCACCCAGCCGGGCAGGTGCGGCGGGGACAGCAGCACACCGCGGTCCGCGTCGAGCGGGCCGCCGCAGCCGATGCCCACCGCCGCCACCTCCGGCCAGTCCGCGCCGGCGTCGGCGACCGCCTTGCGTCCCAACGCGAACAGCACGTCGAGCGCGGGGCCCGGGCCGTCCGGGGTCGGCGCGACGAGGAACGAGCGGACCCGCCCCGTCGCGTCGACCAGCCCGGCCGCGAGCTTGGTCCCCCCGATGTCGAGCGCCAGCACCCCCGGAGCGGTCATCCCTTGCGCCCCTGTGTGGCGATGCCGTGGAGGAAGTGCCGCTGGGCCAGGAAGAACACGATCACCATCGGCAGCACGGTGATGACGCTGCCCGCGAGCACGATCTCCCACTGCTGCTCGCCGGCCTGCCCGAAGCGGTCCGAGATCGCCTTCAGCCCGCGCGGCAACGTGAACAGTTCCACGTCCCGCAGGTAGATCAGCGGTTTGAGCAGGTCCGACCAGCTGGCCTTCAGCTCGAACACGAACGTCACGATCAGCGCGGGCTTGCACAGCGGCACCGCGATCCGCCAGAACAGGCCGAAGTGCCCGACGCCGTCGATCTTCGCCGCCTCGAACAGGTCGCGTGGCAGGCCGAGGAAGAACTGCCGCAGCAGGAAGATGTAGAACGCGCTGCCGAACAGGTTCGACGCCCACAGCGGGACCTGCGTGGTGGCGAGGCCGACCGAGTTCCAGATCAGGTAGACCGGGATCATCGTCACCGCGCCCGGCAGCATCATGGTGGCGAGCACCAGCCCGAACCACCCGTTGCGGCCGGGGAACCGGTAGTAGGCGAACGCCCACGCCACCATCGCGCTGGAGAACGTCACCGCCACCGCGGCGGCGAGCGACACGGTGACGCTGTTGACGAACCACGTCCACACGGGCGCGGCGTCCCAGATCCTCAGGTAGTTCGCGAACGCCCAGTTCCTCGGCAGGATCAGGTTGTCGAACACCTGCGAGCGCGGCTTGAGCGACGCGGTCAGCACCCACCAGAACGGGTACAGGAACGCCACCGACGCGGCCGTCAGCCCGATCCAGAAGAACACCCTGCTCTTCGTGGCCGGCACGGGTTTGGGGCCGCGTTCGGGCACGGGTGCCGGGCGGGCGGGCGCCGTCGTGGTGGTGGCCATCAGCGGTCACCGCCCTCGTAGTAGACGAACCGCTTGCTCACCTTGATCTGGATCGCGGTGATCACCATGATCACGACGAACAGCAGCCACGCCATCGCGGACGCGTAACCCATGTGCAGGAACTGGAACGCCTGCTGGAACAGGTACACGAGGTAGAACAGCGCCGCGTCGGACGAGTAGGTGGCCGACGCGGAACTGCCGTAGAACGCGGCGTACGCCTCGTCGAACGTCTGGAGTGCGTTGATGGTCTGCACGATCAGCGTGAAGAACAACGCATGGCTGATCATCGGCACGGTGATGTGCCGGAACCGCTGCCACGCCGACACCCCGTCCAGCTCCGCCGCCTCGTACAGGTCACGTGGCACGTTGTTGAGCGCGGCCAGGTAGATGATCACCGTGCCGCCCACCGACCAGATGTGCATGAGCGCGAGCCCCGGCTTCACCCACGCCGGGTCGGTGCTCCAGTCGGGGCCGTCGATGCGGACCAGCCCGAGCGCACCGTTCACCAGACCGACCTGACCGTTGAACAGCATCAGGAACAGCACGCCGACCGCGACCTTCGGTGTCACCTCCGGCAGGTAGAACAGGGTCCGGAACACCCCTGCCGAGCGCCGCCCGACCCGGGAGAGCATCATCGCGAGCCCCAGCGCGACGACCATCGTGCCGGGCACGATCATGATCGCGTAGATGACGGTGTTGGAGAGGCTCCTGCGGATCTTCGGGTCACTGAGCAGCTGCTCGTAGTTCGCGATGCCGACGTTGCTGGTCTCGCGCAACCCGTCGTAGTCGGTGAACGACAGCACCAGGCTGATGATCATCGGGCCGGCGAGGAACACGACGAACCCGATGAGCCACGGCGTCATGAACCCGTACGCGGCCCAGGTGTCCCGGTCCCGGAAACCACGCGCCCAGCGGCGGACGCGCGCGGTGTTTGATTGTTCGCTCCGCTCACTCGCTAGCACGCCGTCTTCCCTCCTGCGCGCGGAGATCCCTGGGCTCGTTCCTCGCGCAGGGATCTCCGTGCTCGTCAGTCCAGACGGCGTCCGCTCGCTCGCTCACGCTCACGCGGTCGGTGGCCGGTGGCAGCATGACTACTTCGCCGCGTTGTCGAGTGCCGTCTGGGCTTCCTGCTGCGCCTGCTTCATCGCGTCGGCCGGGGACTGCTGCCCGGACAGCACCCGGTTCACCGCGTCCTGCCAGGCGGTCTGGAACTCCGATCCCGCGGGCGACGCGGGCAGCGAGAACGCGTGCTCCTGGGCCTCCAGCACGGCCTTCACGGCGTTGTCGTAGACCGGCCTGTCGGAGAGCTGCACCAGCTCACCGAAGATCTTCTCGTCGGCCACCTCGTTGCCGGTGTAGACGCCGGTAAAGGCGGTGCCCTCGGCCTTGCGCTTCTCGACGCGGGCCTCCGCGGCCGCGATCCAGGTCGCCGAGTCCGTCATCGTCTTGATCCACTTGCAGGCCTGGTCCTTGTGCTTGGCCGCGGCCGGGATCGCCCACGCGGAGCCGGTGACGAAGTCGATGGGCTTGCCCTGCTCGTCGGTGAACGGCTTCACCGTGAGCTTGTGGTCCGGCGAGACCTCGGAGAGCACGTTGAGGTACCAGTCCTCCATCGGGAACGCGGCGAGCTGGTCGGTCGCGAACGGGTTCTTGTCACCGAACAGGTCGAACGAGTCGCGGAAGGCCTTGAACGAGCCCCAGCCGCCCTGCTTGTTGATCAGCCCGACCGTGTACTCCAGCGCCGCGATCAGCTTCGGGTCGTCGAGGTTGGCGGTCTTGCCGTCCTCGCTGAGCATGTCGACGCCGTTGGCCTTGGCCCACACCGGCAGGAACTCGGGGATCTTCGGGTCGAAGCCGATGCGGGCGAGCTTGTCGCCGTCGCGCTTGGTGAGCTGGTCGGTGACGGTGGCGAGCTTGTTCCGGTCGCTCGGGTCGACGTCGTCCGGGGTGAGCCCGGCGCTCTGCACCGACGCGTCGTTGATCAGCATGACGCGGTTGTTGTAGAACTCGGGCAGCCCGTAGAGCTTGCCGTCGAGCGTGACCTCCTCGAGCGCCGGATCGCGGTACTGGTCGAGGTCGATGCCTTCCTTCTCGACGCAGTTCTCCAGCGGTTCGATGGTGCCGCGCGCGGCGTACGTGCCGAGCTTCTCGCGGCCCATGTACACCAGGTCCGGCGGGTTGTCCGACGCGACCGCCGACAGGAACTGCTGCGGGTCGAAGGCGTTCTCGCTGACCTTGACCTTCGACGGCTCGATGGCCTTGTTCGCCAGGTCCGCCCGCACGGTGGCGATCTCGTCGCCGAGCCCGAAGCCCATCGTGGTGAGGGTGACCGCGCCACCCGCGCCTTCGTCGTCACCGCCGCCGACGCCGCCACAACCGGCCAGGACCAGCGCTGATGCCGCCGATAACGCCGCCACCCGTGGGAATCGCATGGCACTTCCTCCGCGTCGTTGAGGGGAAAGATGTGGCAACGATCCCACATGGAATCGTTGCCACACGCTAGGACGACGTGGTGGGCTCGTCAAGGGTGTGTCGGTAAGTCCCCCACAGGCGTGCCACCTGGGCGAGATCTTCGCCGGTCAGCTCCTCGCCGGAGAGGTCGATCCGGTCCGTGTAGTACAGCGCGGGAACGCCGAGTTCTGCCTGGATGTCGAGGTAGGCACGCCATTCCGCGCGATCGGGCAGGCACCAGCCGTCGCTGTCGACCGGCATGCCCGGCAGCGCGGCGGTGACGACCGAGGCGCGGTAACGCATGTGTGGCACGACCGGGCCCGCCGGGTCGATCGCGTCGAGCATGCGGATGTCGTTGAGCCGGATCATGTCCGTGACATCCGCGTACGCGGGGTTCGGGGTGTGGGTGACGATCAGGGCGTCGGGTTTGACCGACTTCGCCGTGTCGTACACCAGTTTCAGCAGGTGGTGCAGCAGCGCGGAACCCCAGCGGCGGCCCGCGTGCCGCAGTGCGGTCCCGCTCGGGGTCTTCGCGAGGAAGTCGACCTTGAGGCCGTCCGCGTCGAGGTCGCCGAGCATGTGGGTGACGGCGTCGACCACGGCCTGCTCGCCGAGCGGGTGCTCGGGGTCGAGCGCGACCGGGGTGCCGTCGGGCAGGGTCACACACGCCTCGGGCGGCGCGCCGTCGGGGTCCCAGGCCTTCCACCACAGCAAGACGCGACGGTTCTCGGCGTGCTGCTTGGCGATCCAGCCACGCAGGTCGGGCCACTTGCGCTCGTCGGCGCGGCAGGTGGCGTAGTGCGCGGCCCACTTGTCGTCGACGACGACCGTGCCGGGGACGACGTCGTGGCGGGCGAGGTGGGCGAGGAAGCGGTCGTAGTTCACCTGCGTCGACTCGTCCTGGGTGACGCCGGGACGTGCGCTCTGTGCGCCCCAGCCGCAGAAGATCGGTTCGAGCCAGTGCCGGTGCCGTTCGGTGGGGACCGGCGGGGCGAGTGCGCGGTCCCGCAGGTAGTCACCGTGGGCACGGATGGCGTCCTGCGGGGTGTCGTGACCGAACTGGAAAACCAGCGTCGGCAAGGTGAACTCGCCGTCGACGCGGGTGTGGCCCTCGTAGTCGAGGCGCAGTGTGAAACCGTCGGTGCCCGCCGCGTAGTGGAACGACGTGAAGGTCTGCTCGTCGATCGGCGCGGCGAGACCCATGGCGGTCCAGCGGTCCGCACGGGAGACCGCGTAGCACCAGGGCGCCGGGCAGAACAGCCAGCGGCCGACGCCGGGTTCGGCGCCGTCGCCGGTCACGGCGATGACGGCGGGTTCGACGGCAGGACGCAGGACGCGGCGTGGGTGGTCGGGGTTGGGTGAGAACACCGTGTCGAGCGCGGAGCCGCTGGGCAGGAAGCCCGCCGGAGGGCGGTGGCCGCCGAGCAGGTGCGCGGTGAGCATGTCGCCGCGGCCCCGTACGGTGGTGGTGATCTCCAGGCGGTCGGGATGGGTCTCGAGGACGGTGACACGCTCGTCCCAACGGGTGCTGGTCGCCCGTGTGACGATCCGGTCGCCGTGCTCGGTCGCGGTGACGGCCAGGGTCTCGTCCGGCCCCCGCAACGTGTCCACAGAGGACAGCAGACGGAGCTGGAACCACCGGACGCCGCCGTGTTCGATCGTCACGACCGCGCGCTTCTCGTTGAGTGTCACCTTCATCGGACGTCCACCAAACCCTCCGCGTGCTGGCCGAAACGGGTCGCGCCGACCGTCAGGTCCGCGCCGATGCGCGCACGCCTGCGCGGTGTTTCCCCCGGTGTCACGACGAACTCGAAGGTCTCCGTCGCGCGGCCGGGCACCTCGGCGGTGGCTGACGCCGGTTCGGTGCGCCAGCCGTCGGGGACGACGAGGGCGATCGTCACCTCGTCGGCGTCGGCGAACGGGTTGCGGGCCTCGACCTCGACCGGGAACGGGACGCCCGCGCCGGTCGTGACCTGGTAGGGCCGCAGCCAGGCGCCGACACCCTCCGCGTCGAAGTCCACTTCGGACAGCGGGAGCAGCTCGCGGTGGATGCGGGCCAGCTCGGCGCCCTTCTCCTCCAGGTGGTCGAGGTAGGCGTCGTCGACACGGCGTGGTTCCCAGTGCCCGCTGATCATCAGGTCCGGCCGGAGTTTCCGGTACAGCGCAGCGCTCCTGGTGAAGTCGTCGATGCGGAACCGGTTCTTGTACTGCAGGTTCAGGACTTCGGTCCGCTCCCCCGGCCGCCACGTGGTCGTCTGCTGGTCACCGGTCGCGACCACCCGCTGCCCGTCCACCTCGAACGCGATGGCCACCGCGTACATCGTGTGCCCGGGCAGCGGGTACATGGTCAGCTCGTACTCGTGCCACCGCACGGGAACACCGGTCTCCACCACGCGGTCGACCGGGATCGGGTCGTACCACAGGCACGGCAGGTCGTAGCGGTTCGGCGTGGTCAGCACGTCCGCGACCGCCGCCGCCGACCACACCCGCGTGCCCTCGACCTCGCGCAACAGGTTGAACCCGGCCACGTGGTCGTCGTGGTAGTGCGTGGGGATCGCGACCTCGACCCGCTCGACCCCGAAGTCGCGGCGCAGCGGGCCGAGCGAGGGCAGCCACGGCCGCCGCGACGACCGGTCGTCCCCGGTCGGCAGGTTGACGATCATGTCGAGCCCGAAGTCGATCAGCAGCGCGGCACCGGTGTCCGAGCGCAGGACGTAGCTCGTCGCGAAACTGGTCCGGTTGCGCAGCAGGTGCGGGCTCAGCTCCTCGAACGGGTGCTCCCACTGGCCGCGCGCGTCCCAGGGCTTGTCGTGCCGGGAGTCGTTGTAGGCCAACAGCCGGTGTTCCAGCAGGTCGAACGCGGCCCGCGGGTCGTCGATCGGGTCGCCGTGCGAGGGCAGCACGAGGTCGGGACTCCGGGCACCGAGGTCGTAGAGCGACAGCACGGTCGACTTGACGCCTTCGAGCGCCGTGTACGACCACTGGGTCGCGGCGAGCGACCACACCTTGCCCGCGCTGTGGATCAGGTCGCCGGTGAACGCGAGCCGCCTGCCGTCGACGTCCACGAGGTAGGACACGGAGCCCAGGGTGTGGCCGGGCGTAGGGACCGTCGTGACGTCGAACCCGCCGAACCGGCGCGTGCGGTACTCGGGGACCGTGCCCGCGACCGGGACCGGCTCCAGCAGCGAGAACCGGTCCTGGCGCAGGTCGTAGTAGTTGTGGACGGGGCGTTGCTGCCAGTGCGCGTCGACCTTGTCGAACAGGTCGCGCTCGACGGGCGGCACCCAGATCCGCGCGCCGTGCGCGACCGCCCGGTGCAGGCCCTGCACCTGGTCGCGGTGGTGGTGCGTGACGAGCACGTCGGTGACCCGGTCGGCACCGAAGTCGGCGAGGTGGTCGAGCACCGCGCCGTCGCCGAAGTCGATCAGGACCGCGTCGCGGTCACGGACGAGGACGTAGACGTTGCAGGTGTCACGGAAGAGGTGGACCCCGTCGGCCAGCATGTGTGGCAACGTTGCCACACACGGTCAGGACCCGTCCAGCACCGCGGTGAGAAACGCGTCCAGCACACCGTCGCCGACGTGCACGCCGCCCTTGTGGTGCGGCCGCCGGTCGTCCCGCACACCCGCGGCGGCGGCCATCAGCCGTCGCACGTGATCGTGCCCGGTGCCGTCTTCGATCACCGGCACGAGCGCGGCGAGCGCCTCACCCCACAACCGGGCGGCGGTGAGCCACGCCTGCGCCTCGACGGCGAACCGCGCGTCGGCGGCCGCGACCCGCTCCGGCATGGCGATGAGCCGCTCTGCCAGCAGGGTGAGCCGGGACAGCGCGTCCTCCCGCTTCCCGTTGTCGAGATCGGCACGGATCGTGGCGAGAGCGGCCGCGTGCTCGGGCGCCTGCTCGTGGTGCAGCCGGTCGTCGCGGGTGTTGAGGTCGGCGAACGCGACGAGCGCGGCCAGCGTGTCCGCCCGGCCGCCGGCCAGGTCGGCGAGTGCGCGCCGGTGCGCGGCGGTGGCGTCGAAACCGGTGTCGTCCCAGCCGTACTCGGCGAACGCGCGCAACGCGACCGTGCTCATGGCGACCTGGTTGGCCGGGTTGGAGAGCACGCCCTCGACGTGCGCGGAGAGCCCGTTGTCGCGGCCGTCGTAGGGCCCGAGCGGGACCCGGCCGGGGATGTAGTCGTTGACGGGGTAGTTGTCCCACACGAGGATCGGGTGCCCGAACAGCTCCCGGGCCTGCCGCGCCTCGTCGACGGTGATCGTGGCCGGGACGACGTCGTGACCGGTCCACCAGACGGCGGTGTCGGGCGCGAGCAGGTCGCGGACCTCCTTCTTGTACCGGGTTTCCGCGAGCCCGTGGTACTCGGTGGGCACGAACTGGACCGGCACCCCTGCCCATCCGCGGACCCGGTTGACCAGCCACGCGTGCGCCGCGCCGAGGTGGCCGTGCACGGCCTCGTCGCGGGGGTCGTGCCAGCGCCGGGGGTCGATGTCGTCGAGCGCGACGCAGAAGTGCTCGCAGCCCAGTGCTTTCACGGCCGCGAACTTGGCGAGCAGCGCGTCGAGATCGGCTGGTTCGCTGTAGCGGATGGACAGTCCCGGCGAGACGGTGAAGACGAACCTGACGTGGTTGGCGTTGGCCCGGTCGACCAGCTCGGCGAGCCGGGACAGCTCGTCGGACGGGTAGGGCTCGCGCCAGCGGTCGCGGTGGTAGGGGTCGTCCTTGGGGGCGTAGACGTAGGCGTTCATGCGGTGGGCGCCGAGGAAGTCCAGGTGGGCCAGACGTTCCCGGTGCGTCCATGGGGTGCCGTAGAAACCCTCGATCGACCCGCGCCACGCCATCCCGGGCCGGTCCTCGACGGTGACGGCGGGCAGCCCGTCGGCCAGCAGGCGAGCGAAAACGTGTGCGGCGTAGCAGGTTCCGGTGTCGTCGGCGCCTTCGAGCAGGACTTCTCCCGCCTGGACGACGACCCGGTACTCCTCCGGCGCGCCGGGCCCGCGGGCGAAGCGGATCGTGAGGTCGGGGTCGGGCACCTCGATCCGGTACACCCCTGCCCGGTGGAGCGCGGACCGCACGACGTTCTCCGCCGCCCGATCCGCGCCGGTCACCCCGGTCAGAGCGACGCGGCCGGGGAACGGAACGGTGCCGCCATGCCGAATGAGCCGCCGAGGCGGCGGAATGATCGAACCCATACCCACGCACCGTAGCCGCTCCCCGGCCCGCGGCCGCCCGTGCGACCAGCGGCTGGTCACATTCCTCGCGTCCGGCGCGTCAGTGCGGTAGGACCACCACGGAGGACTGATGGACGACAACGACTGGCTCGCCGAGCGGTTCGAGGGGCATCGCACGCACCTGCGCGCGGTGGCGTACCGCATGCTCGGCTCCCTCACCGAGGCCGACGACGCCGTGCAGGAGGCCTGGCTGCGGCTGTCCAGGACGGACACGAGCGACGTCGAGAACCTCGGTGGGTGGCTCACCACCGTCGTGGGCCGGGTGTGCCTGGACATGCTGCGGTCACGGCGCGCCCGCCGCGAGGAACCGGCCGGACCGCACCTGCCGGACCCCGTGGTCGGCCGCGCCGACGGGTTCGACCCGGAGCACCAGGCGCTGCTCGCGAACTCCGTCGGGCTCGCTCTGCTGGTCGTGCTGGACACGCTCGACCCGGCCGAGCGGCTCGCGTTCGTGCTGCACGACATGTTCGGGCTGCCCTTCGACGAGATCGCGTCGGTCGTCGGCCGCTCCAGTGCCGCGACCCGGCAGCTGGCGAGCCGCGCCCGGCGGCGGGTGCGGGGCGTGTCGACCACGCCCGACCCGGACCTGTCCAGGCAGCGTGTGGTGGTCGACGCCTTCTTCGCGGCGGCCCACGCCGGTGACTTCGACCGGCTGGTTGCCGTGCTCGACCCGGACGTGGTGCTGCGGTCCGACAACGGTGCCGTGCCCGGCGGTGCGCTGCGGACCGTGCGCGGGGCCGAGGCCGTGGCCGGGCAGGCGCTGCTGTTCCGGCGGGCCGGGCAGACCGCGACGGGCGAGCCCGCGCTGGTCAACGGCGCGGCGGGCATGGTGCTCCGGCGCGCGGGGAAACCGCAGGTCGTGTTCGGTTTCACGGTGGTCGGCGGGCGGATCGCGGAGATCGACATCCTCGCCGATCCGGAACGGGTGGCCGCGCTCGTACTGGAATGACCACCGCCGCGAAGGGGTACCCGGTGCGCCGGACCGGAAGGAGGCGCACAGATGAACACCGGTGAGCTGCGCCGGGTGTTGGCGCACCAGGGCCCGTTCGCGACCGTCCACCTGGACGGGTCGCACGACACCGCGAACGCCGCACGGGAGCAGGAGCTGCGCTGGCGTGCCGCGCGCGGGGAGCTGGCCGAGAAGGGCGCCGACGAGCAGACGCTCGCCGCGCTCGACGAGGCCGTGCGGAACGCCCCGCCCGGCGAGGGGCGCGTCGGCAGGCTGCTGATCGCCGCGGGAGGCGAGGTCCTGCTGGACCGCACGCTCGCGGGCCCGCCACCGGCACCGGTCACCAGGGTGGGTTTGTGCCCGTACCTGCTGCCGCTCGTGGAACTTGACACCGGTCAGGTTCCGCACGTCGCCGCGCGAGTCGACAAGACCGGCGCCGACGTGCGCGCGGTCGACGCCGACGGTGTGGTGCGCACCGACCACAGCACGGAGGGTGACGACCACCCGGTGCACAAGGTCCGCGGGGGCGGCTGGTCGCACCTGCGCATCCAGCACAACGTCGAGGAGACCGTGCACCGCAACGTTCGCAGGGTCGCCGAGGAGCTGGCGCGGCTGGTCGACGAGGTCGGCGCCCGTCTGCTGGTGGTCGCGGGTGAGTCGGCCGTGGTCGCGGAGGTGGCGGAGGAGCTGCCGCCCCGGTGCCGGGAGATCCTGGCCGCGCCCTCCGGCCGGCGCGAGAACGAGGGCGCCGACTTCGACCGGATCGTCGCGAGCCTCGCCGCCGAACGGTCGCGGGCCGAGCAGGACGAGGTGGTCGAGCAGTTCCGCGCCGCGCTGGCCGCCGACCGCGGCCTCGCCGTGCAGGGGCTGGCCGAGACGACCGCCGCGCTGCGGGAGGGCAACGCGGCCGCCGTCGTGTTCGGCGCCGACCAGGCCCTCCACGACACGGTGGTGTGGACGAGCGCCGAGCCGAGGACGGTGGCGCTCAAGGAGGACGAGCTGCGTGCCGTCGGTGCCCGGCAGGTCGGCCGGGCACAGGCCGACGAGGCACTGCCCGCCGCCGCGCTGTTGGTGGGTGCCGACCTGGTCAGCGCCGACGTGCGCGGCGAGCCGGTGCCGCTGCGGGACGGCGTCGGAGCGCTGCTCCGGCACCGGCCATGAGCAAGGACAAGCTGACCGAGTACCGGTCGAAGCGCGACACCGCGGCGTCCGGCGAACCCGCCGGGCGCCGCGGGCGCGGGCGGGGTGGCGACCGGTTCGTCGTCCAGCGGCACGACGCGTCGACCCTGCACTTCGACTTCCGCCTGGAGGTCGACGGGGTGCTGGTGTCGTGGTCGGTGCCGAAGGGCCCGTCGCTCGACCCCAGGGACAAGCGGCTGGCGATCCGCACCGAAGACCACCCGATCGAGTACGCCGAGTTCGAGGGTCGCATCGCCGAGGGTTACGGCAAGGGCACGGTCGTGGTGTGGGACACCGGCACCTACCGCAACCTGACAGGCGTCAGGCGGAACACGCCTGCGCCCATGTCCCAGGCCGTCGAGGACGGTCACCTGACGGTGTGGCTCGACGGCGAGAAGCTGTCGGGCGCGTTCTCCATGACCCGTACCGGAGGCGGCGACAAGTGGCTCCTCGTCAAGAAGGACGACAAGGGCGCCGACCGCAGGGCGAAACCCGCGCGCACCAAACCGGAGTCCGTGCTGTCCGGTCACGTGAACGAGGACTTCGAGTGAGCGCGCCGAAGGCGATGCTCGCGACACTCACGGACCGCCGGTTCTCGTCGGAGAGCTGGCTGTTCGAGCGCAAGCTGGACGGCGTGCGCGCACTGGCCCCACGCGACGGTGACGCGGTGGAGCTGTGGTCCCGCAACGAGAAACGCATCGACGGCAGCTTCCCCGAACTGGCCGACGCACTCGCTGCGCACGGCGGCCCGCGCTTCGTGGCGGACGGGGAGATCGTCGCGTTCGACGGTGCGAGAACGAGTTTCGCCGCGTTGCAGCCACGCATCAACCTGACCGGCCGGAACCGGATCGCGTCGACCGGGGTGCGGGTGTACTACTACCTGTTCGACCTGCTGTCGTACGAGGGCGAGAACCTGCGGAGCACGCCGTTGCGGGAACGCAAGCGCATCCTGCGACGCGCGTTCACGTTCACCGATCCCCTGCGGCTGTCGGCACACCGGGACACGGAGGGGGAGGCCTACTTCGAGGAGGCCTGCCGGCGCGGCTGGGAGGGCGTGATCGCGAAACGCGTGGACTCGCGGTACCAGCCGGGCCGCTCGGCGGACTGGTTGAAGTTCAAGTGCGTCCGGGACCAGGAGTTCGTGGTCGGCGGGTTCACGGACCCGAAGGGCTCACGGGCTGGGTTCGGCGCGCTGCTGGTCGGCTACTACGACGGTGACCGGCTGCGGTACGCGGGCAAGGTCGGCACCGGCTACGACCGGTCGGCGCTGCTGTCGTTGCGGGCGCGGATGCGCGGGCTGGCGGTCGACCGGAGCCCGTTCGCGGACCGCGTGCGTGAGCCGGACGTGCACTGGGTGGCGCCGGAGCTGGTGGCGCAGATCGGGTTCACCGAGTGGACGACGGACGGGCGGCTACGCCATCCCAGGTTCACGGGACTGCGCGACGACAAGTCGCCGACCGACGTGGTACGGGAGGTGCCGTGAAACTGTCCAACCTCGACAAGGTGTTCTTCCCGGACGCCGGACTGTCCAAAGGGGACGTGATCGAGCACTATCGCAGGGTGGCGGCGAAGATGCTGCCACACCTGACGGGTCGGCCGCTGACGATGCGCCGCTACCCGGACGGCATCGGCGACGACACCGGCGACGGCGGGTTCTTCCAGAAGGACGCGTCGGACCACTTCCCGGACTGGGTGCGGGTGGAGGAGGTGCCGCAACGACAGGGCGGCACGATCCACCACGTCGTGTGCGACGACGAGGACACGCTGGTCTACCTGGCCAACCAGGCGACGATCGAGTTCCACGTGTGGCTGTCCACGATGGACGACCTGGAGCACCCGGATCGCCTCGTGATCGACATCGACCCGCCGTCCGGGGTGCCGGTGCGCACGTTGCGGGACGTGGCACGCCGGCTGGCGTCGGTGTACCGCGAGGTGGGGCTGACACCGTACGTGCAGGCGACGGGTGGGCGCGGCTTCCACGTGGCGGCTCCGCTGGACCGGAGTGCGGGCTGGGAGGAGGCGCGTGCGCTGTCGTCGGAGCTGGCGGATCACGTCGCCGCGGCCGATCCGGACCTGCTGACGACGGCGCAACGCAAGAACAAGCGCGGCGACCGGATCTTCCTGGACGTCAACCGGAACGCGTACGGCCAGACGTTCGTGGCGCCGTACACGCTGCGGGCCCGCCCGGCGGCCGGGGTGGCGACGCCGGTCACGTGGGACGAGCTGAGCCGGGTGGAGCCGGACGGGTTCACCCCGGACCGCGTTCGCCGGCGCCGCAAGAGGGATCCGTGGTCGGACATGGCCGACCACGCCGCGTCGGCGACCGCGGCCCGCACGGCGCTGGACCGCGGGGCGGGCGTCAGCCCGGCAGCGCGTCGAGCACCGCCTTCGTGAACTCGGCGGTCGACGCGGTGCCGCCGAGGTCCCTGGTCCGGACCGGGGAGGTCGCCAGCACGTTCGTCAACGCGTCCATCACGGAGGAAGCCGCCTCCGGGTGGCCCAGGTGGTCGAGCATCATCGCCGCCGACCAGATCGCGCCGAGCGGGTTCGCCACGCCCTGGCCCGCGATGTCCGGCGCGGAACCGTGCACCGGCTCGAACATCGACGGGAACTCGCGGGTCGGGTCGATGTTGCCCGCCGGGGCGATGCCGATGCTGCCCGCCACCGCGGCCGCCAGGTCGGAGAGGATGTCGCCGAACAGGTTCGAGCCGACGATCACGTCGAACCGCGACGGGTCGAGCACGATCTTGGCGACCAGCGCGTCGATGTGCTCCTGCCGCCACTCGACGCCGGGGTGACGGGCACCGGCCTCGGCGACCAGCTCGTCCCAGAACGGCATCGTGTGCACGATCCCGTTGGACTTCGTCGCCGAGGTGACGTGGCCGCGGCGCGTTGCCGCCAGCTCGAACGCGTAGTCCAGGATCCGGGTGACACCCGGGCGGGTGAAGATCGCCTCCTGGACGGCCATCTCGTCGGGGAAGCCGCGGTTGAACCGGCCGCCGACCTCCGAGTACTCGCCTTCGACGTTCTCCCGCACGACCACGAAGTCCATGCCCGGCTCCGCGCCGCGGACCGGGGTCGGCACGCCCTCGAACACCTTGATCGGCCGCAGGTTGACGTACTGCCGGAACCGCCGCCGGATCGGGATCAGCAGACCCCACAGCGACACGTGGTCCGGCACGCCCGGCCAGCCCACCGCGCCGAGCAGGATCGCGTCGTGGTGGCGGAGGCGGTCCAGTCCGTCGGCGGGCATCATCGCCCCCTCGGCGAGGTAACGAGCACACGACCAGTCGAACTCGTCGTAACTGAACGTGACGCCGTGGCGGGCGCCGACGCGGTCGAGAACGGCACGGGCGGGCGGCAGCACCTCGGCGCCGATGCCGTCGCCGGGGATGAGGGCGATGCGGTGGTCGGTCATGACCAGAAGTCAAACGGATACGGGGTGTCCCGGGCCAAGACCACCTACCTGTCGGAGCGATAGGCAGCACCTATCAGGGCAGGAACGCGGCCGCGGCCGGGCTCAGGCGGCCGTCGCGGTGCACGAGGCACACCCGCAGCACCTCGTCGCTCGCGAGGTCGCGCACCACCGCGCCCGCCGCCCTCGCCATCTCCCGCCACGACTCGGACAGCACCGCGACGCCGACCCGCGCCAGCACGAGCGGCAGCACCGCCTCCCGGTGCTCGATCTCCACCGCGATCCGCGAGCCCCGGGCCCGGCGGAGGATGTCGTCGGCGACGCGGCGCATGCCGGTGCCGGGCTGGCCGACGATCAGCCGCTGCCCCGCCAACGCCTCCGCGGGCACCCGCTCACCGGCGGGCAGGTCCGCCTCGGTGGCCGCGACCAGCACGAACGCCTGCGTCTCCAGCCGGTGCACGGCCAGCCCGGCCAGCTCGGGACCGAGGTGCGGGGCGCCGAGCATGCCCAGCTCCGCGGTGCCCGCGCGGACCGCGGCGATCACCTCCGGCGGGGTGGCCGCGGCCCGGACCGCCACCTCCACCAGCGGGTACTCGGCGCGGAACCGGCTGATCATCGCCGCGAGCGGGCTCACCGCCTGCGACGGCATGGACGAGATCACGAGCCGGCCCGCGCGCAGCCCGTGGACGGCCTCGACGGTCGCGCGGGCCAGCTCGACCCCGCGCAGCACCTCGCGCGCCGGGTCGATCAGCCGCTCCCCGGCCGGGGTGAGCACCAGGCTGCGGCCGGTGCGGTGGAACAGCTCGGTGCCCAGATCGCGTTCGAGCGCCCGCAGCGCCTGCGACACGGACGGCTGCGCCACGAACAGCTCCTGCGCGGCCCGGTGCACGCTCCCGTGGTCGACGATCGCGAGGAAGTACTGCAACTGGCGCACGTCCATGCATGGAGGCTATGGGCGAAACCACATCTGGGACATACTGCACCGCGTGGCGCGGGTGTCGGTGCCGGAACTTGTCGGGCGGCGAGCCGAGCTCGCCGCCCTCTTCGCCTGTGAGCCCGCCGCGCGGAGCGAACAGCACACACGGCTGGTGCTGGTCGACGGCGACGCGGGCGTCGGCAAGACGCGGCTGGTCCGCGCGTTCGCCGAGCGGACCGGCGCGACCGTGCTGACCGGCGGCTGCCTGCAGTTCGAGGCGGACATCCCGTACGCGCCGTTCGTCGAGGCGCTCCCCCACCTGTTCACCGGCACCGCGGGCCCCGCGGCGGGTGACCGGGCCGCCGAGTACCGCAGGATCGCCGACGCGATCCGCGCCGCGGGCGAACGGGTCGTGCTGGTGGTCGAGGACCTGCACTGGGCCGACGCCGCCACCCGTGACCTGCTGTTGTTCCTGCACCGGGCGCTCGCGACCGCGCCGGTGCTGATCATCGTCACCTGCCGCGCGGACGAGGTGCCCGCACACCACCCGGTCGCCGCGCTCGTCGCCGAGCTGTCCCGGTCCCGGCACACCACCCGCCTCCACCTGCCACCGCTGGACCGCGACGGCGTGGCGGCGCTCGCGACGGGCATCCTCGGCACACCGCCGCCCACCGAGCTGGTCGACACGCTCATGGCCCGTGCCGAGGGCAACCCGTTCTTCACCGAGGAGCTGCTGGCCGAGGGCAACACCGTGCCGAGGACGGTCCGCGAGATCATCATGACCCGCATGGCCCGGCTGACCGCGCCCGCGCAGCGGCTCGCGCGGCTCGCGTCCGTGGTCGGCAGGACCGTCCCACACGACCTGCTCGCCGCGCTGGTCCCGGCCGACGACCTGGACGGCGCGGTCCGCGACCTGATCGACCACGGCCAGCTGGTGATCGTCGAACCGGACGCCTACGCGTTCCGGCACGCGCTGATCCAGGAGGCGCTGTACCGGGAACTGTTGCCGGGCGAACGACGTCAGGCGCACGCGGCCGTCGCGCGGGGCCTCACCGCACGTCCCGAGCTGGCCAGGTCGCACGCGGCCGAGCTGGCCCACCACTGGGACGCGGCGGGCGAGGCGGAACCGGCGCTGGCCGCTGCGGTGCTGGCCGCCGCGGGCGCCTCCGACGGGCACGCCCCCGCGGCCGCGCACGCGCACTACGAACGGGCACTGCGCCGCTGGCCGGACGTCACCGGCCCCGAGTCGGTGGCCGGCGTCGACCACGACCAGCTGCTCGAGCGGGCGGCCGAGGCAGCGAGCCTCGCCGGGCACAACCAGCGCGCCGTGGAGCTGACCCGGCAGCGGCTGGCCGACCTGCGTGCTCCCGAACGGATCGCGCACGCCTACGAGCAGCTCTCCTACCAGGCCCGCAGCGTCGGCAACTGGGAGCTGGCGCGGCACGCGAGCGCCGAGACCGTGCGGCTCATGCCGGACGGCTCACCGGCGCGGCTGCGGGTCGAGGCGTGGCAGATGATGCTGGACATGCTGGGCGCGCGGCACCTGGACGCGATACGGCACGGTGAACGGATCCTGCCGCTCGCGCCCGAGAGCCCGGACGAGGACCTGGTGCCCCGCAACCGCGCGCTGACCGCGCTCGGCACCGCGCACGTCATGCTCGGGCACGTCGAGGAGGGCATGACGTACCTGGCGCGGCACCGCGAGTTCGGCGCGCGCACCGGGGTGCCGCGGTTCGTCGGCGTCGGGTACGTGAACACGGCGGAGAGCCTGATCTGGGCGGACCGGCAGACCGAGGCGCTGGCGCTGGCCCGCGACGGCGTCGCCCGGGCGGGCGAGCTGGGCTTCACGATCTACCTGCTGCCGATCGTCGGCAACGTGGTGCGCGCGCTCGCCGAGCTGGGCCGGTGGGACGAGGCACTCGACACCTCCGGCGACCCGGACGACCCGGCCGCCGACCCGTTCAACTGGATCTTCGTGGACCTGCCGCGCGCCGAGGTGCTGCTGCGCCGGGGCGAGACGGGTGCCGCCGCCGAGCTGCTGACCAGGGCGGGTGCGGTGCTCGACGGCCAGGACGACGCGCAGTACGGCTCCGAGCTGGCCCACCTGCGGGCACGGCTCGCCGGTGCGGAGGGCAGGCACGCCGACGGGCTGACGGTCGTCAGGTCGGGCCTGGAGACCGCGCTGGCCGCGCAGGACATGTGGCTGGTCGCCCGGCTCGTCGCGACGGGCGTCTGGCTCGCCATGGCGATGCAGGACACGGCGGCGGCCGACGAACTGCTGGCGGCGGGCCGTGCGCACCGGGCGTCGCTCGAGGCGCGGGGTGCGGTGGCGTTGCCGCGCACGCTGCGCGCGGTGGCGCTGGCGGAGGCGGAACGCCGCGGTCCGGACGCGGCGGCGTGGGCCGCGGTGGACGGTGGGCCGGAGGTGTACGTGACCGCGTACGCCCGGTTCCGTGAGGCCGAGGCGCTGTTGGCGGCCCGGGGCGCCCGCACGCGGGCCGGCGAGCTGCTGGCGTCGGCGGCCGCGACGGCGTCGACGCTGTCGGCCGCACCGCTGGCCGACCGGATCGCGGCCCTGGCCGGACGGGCCAGGCTCGTCACGTCGGGCACCGTGCCGCCGCTGGGGCTGACCGCCCGTGAGGCGGAGATCTTCTCCCTGGTGGGGCAGGGGAAGACGAACGCGGAGATCGCGGCGGAGTTGTTCATCAGCACGAAGACGGCGAGCGTGCACGTCTCCAACATCCTGCGCAAGCTCGGGGTGAAGAGCAGGATCCAGGCGGCCGCTCTCGCGCACAGACAGGAGCACGCGTAGGTGGAGCAGAACTGGGCCGGCAACATCGCGTACCGGGCGCGGGAGGTCGCGCGGCCACGGTCGGTCGACGCGCTGCGGGAACTCGTGGCGGACCGGGACCGGGTGCGTGCGCTGGGGTCGCGGCACTCGTTCAACGACCTGGCGGACGGGCCGGGCACGCTGGTGTCGCTGGAGGACCTGCCTGCCGAGATCGTCGTGACCGGGAACCAGGTGTCGGTACCCGCCGGGGTCCGGTACGGGGTGCTGGCCGAGTTCCTGGCCGAGCGCGGGCTCGCGCTGCCGAACATGGCGTCACTGCCGCACATTTCGGTGGCGGGCGCGATCGCGACCGGTACGCACGGCTCCGGTGACGGCAACGGCTGCCTGTCGACGGCCGTGGCCGGGCTGGAACTGGTGACCGCGTCGGGCGGGTCGCGCACGCTGTGGCGGGGTGACCCGGAGTTCGCGGGCAGCGTGGTGGCGCTGGGCGCGCTCGGCGTGGTGACCACGGTGACGCTCGACGTCCGGCCGACTTTCGAGGTGCGGCAACAGGTGTGGGTGGACGTGCCGTGGGCGTCGGTGGTCGGCGAGCTGGACGGGGTGTTCGCGTGCGGCTACAGCGTGAGCGTGTTCACCGACTGGACCGGGCCCGCGCAGGTGTGGGTGAAGAGCACCGGCCCCGCGTCCCTGCCCTTCGACGCGAAGGCCGCTCCTGAGCCGGTGCACATGCTGGCGGGCGAGTCGGTGGCGGCGGTGACCGAGCAGGGTGGCGTACCGGGGCCGTGGCTGGACCGGTTGCCGCACTTCAGGTTGGGCCACAAGCCGAGCGCCGGCGCGGAGCTGCAGAGCGAGTACCTGCTGCCCAGGGACTCGGCGGTGGAGGCGCTGACGCGACTGCGGGACATGGCGCCACGGATCGCACCGCTGCTGCAGATCACGGAGCTGCGCACGGTCGCGGCGGACAAGCTGTGGCTCTCCCCGGCGTGCGGACGAGACGTACTGGCCATCCACTTCACGTGGCACCTGAACGTCCCGGAGGTAACGGCCCTGCTGCCAGCCATCGAGTCGGCCCTGCTCCCACTGGGCGCCCGCCCCCACTGGGGAAAACTGTTCCACACCAAGGAAATCAGCCCCCGCTACCCAAAGTGGACCGACTTCACAGAACTCCGCACCCACCACGACCCGAAAAACAAGTTCACAAACCCATTCCTGGACAACCTGACCTAACCCCGCGAGTCACGCCCAGAAACACCGCGAGTCGCGCCCCAGAACACCGCGAGTCGCGCCCCAGAACACCGCGAGTCGCGCCCAGAAACACCGCGAGTCGCGTCCCAGGACACCGCGAGTCGCGTCCCCAGGCATGCCGAGTTGTCGGTTTCGTGCAGACGCCGTGCGCTGGCGATGTGCACGAAGCCGACAACTCGGTATGTCCGAGAGCGCGACTCGCGCTGTCTGGAAGCGCGACTCGCGGTGTTTGAGGACGCGACTCGCGGTGTCCGGGAGCGCGACTCGCGGTGTCTGAGGACGCGACTCGCGGTGTCCGGGAGCGCGACTCGCGGTGTCCGAGAGCGCGACTCGCGGTGTTTGAGGGCGCGACTCGCGGGGTTTGGGGGCGCGACTCGCGGGGTTTGGGGGCGCGACTCGCGGGGTTATGGGCCTGCTGGGCCTAGGGGGTCTGGTTCTGAGGGGGGCCTTGGGTCTGGGCCTGGGGGTACCGGTGGTTGTGGTGGGTCGGTTGGGCCCGGGCCCGGTGCGGGTTCGCCTGGTCGTGGGAGGGGGTTCGGGCTGGGAGGTACTGGTTCGGTCATCGGGCTTCCTCTTCCTTTGTGGGGATCGCACGCAGTGGGCGTACGGCCGGACCCTGGACGACCTGACCGTCCACATCGAACCGTGAGCCGTGGCAGGGGCAGTCCCAGGTGCGTTCCGCGTTGTTGAACGCCACCAGGCAGCCGAGATGCGTGCAGTGCGCGCCCACGGTGTGCAGGTCACCGCCGTCGTCCCGGTACGCGGCGACCATCGACGTGCCGTGCCGGGTCACCACCGCCTCGCCAGGAGCGAGGTTCGCGAGGCCCGGTTTCGTGAGCGCGCGCACGTGGTCGCCCGCCAGGAACTTCGCCACCGTCGCGTTGGCGGACACCAGCGAACCCGCGGCACGCAGTGAGAACCGGTTCGGGTCGTACAACCGGGTGAACTCGTTGTCGAGCCCGGCCACCAGGTCACGCAGCAGCAGCCCCGCGGCCGTACCGCCGGTCATGCCCCACTGCCCGAAGCCCGTCGCCACCCACAGGTGAGACGCCCTCGGGTGGTAGCGGCCCACGTACGGCACTCTGTCCAGAGTGGACATGTCGTGCGCCGACCAGCGGTAGCGGACCTCATCGAGGCCCACGTGCTCCCGCGCCCAGTCCGCCAGCCGCGCGAACCGCGCCTCGACGTCGACGTGGTCGCCGACGCGGTAGTGCTCGCCACCGACGATCACCTGCGGACCGTTCGGCGTCGGCACGGAGCGCACGGAGTGGTGGGTCGTCTCGTCGAGGTAGGTGCCGGTGACCTCGCGGTCCGCCGGGCCCGCGACGACGAGGTCACGGGTCGGCTCCAGCCGGGCGAAGAACATGCCCCGGTCGAACACCGGGTAGTGCGTGGCCACGACGACGTCCTTCGCACGCACGGCACCCGCCGTCGTCCGCACGATCGACGGGTCGCCCTCCCGCAGACCGGTCGCGCGCACGCCCTCGATGATCCGCCCGCCCGCCGCCTCGGTCAGCTCGGCGAGCCCCAGCAGCCACTTGCGCGGGTGGAACTGTGCCTGGTCACGGAACCGCACCGCCCCCACGGCGTCCAGCGGCGGGTCGATCTTCTCCACGAAGTCGGCGGGCAGCCCCGCGTCGACGGCGGCCGCGACCTCCTCGCGCAGGATCGGCAGCCGTGCCGGGTCGGTCGTGTGGACGTGACTGTCGACCCGTTCGAGGTCGCACTCGACACCCGTACGGGCGACCGTGGTGACCACCCATTCGAGGGCGGCCAGCTGGCTGCGCGCGTACGCCGGGGCCGCGGACCCGATGCGGTGGTAGATCAGCTCGTGCTGCGCGGTGAGCTTCGCGGTCGTGTTGCCGCTGACGCCACCACCGATCTCCCTCGCCTCCAGCACCAGCACCGACCGGCCGGTCTCGGCGAGCAGGTACGCGGTGGTCATGCCCGCGATCCCGGCGCCGAGCACCACGACGTCGGCGGTCGAGGGCAGCGTGGCTTCCCTGCGGGCCGTCCCCTGCGTGGTGTCGAGCCACAGCGAGCGCGTCATGTCAGCGGAATAGCCGGGCCGTCGGACGGCTAAACGGACACCGGGTGGGGTAGCCCGTCGGCGAACAGGGACACTGGGGGACCGACCCGACCTCACCGACGCGGGAGAACCTTGTCCATGGCGCCGACCCGGGTGGTTCTGGTTGAGGACCACGACATGGTCGCCGAGGCGATGGCCCTCGCGATGGCGCGCGCCGACGACATCGAGGTCGTCGCACGTGCCCACTCGATCGCCACCGCGGTCGACTCCGTACGCAGGCACGAACCCGACGTCGTGCTGCTGGACCGCAGGCTGCCCGACGGCGACGCGATCGACTCGATCGGCGCGCTGAGCAGGTCCGGCGCCCGCGTGCTGGTGCTGACCGGTGAGGCGACCGCCAGCGTGGCCGCCAGGGTCGCCGAGGCGGGCGGCTCCGGCCTGGTGCTGAAGTCCGCCGGTCTCGACGAGCTGGAGGACGCGGTCCGGCGGGTCGCCGACGGCGAGGCGGTGTTCGGGGCCGAGTTCCTCGCGGGCGTGCTGAACCGCCTGACCGGCCGCACCCCGAGTGCGACGCTCACCACCCGGGAGCGGCAGGCGCTGGACCTGCTCGCGGACGGCGCCAGCACGGCCGAGGTCGCGGCCCGCATGGGCGTAGCGCTGAACACGGCCCGCAACCACGTGCAGCGCGTCCTGGAGAAGCTGGGCGCCCGCTCGAAGCTCGAGGCGGTTGCCATCGCGCGCCGGGAAGGCCTGCTGGACTGAGTCGGCTCGACGAACTGGTGCATCTGCACCAACCCGCCATCGGCATCCGCATCTCGCCCGGAACAGGGGCGCTGACGGAAGGTTGTGTGGTGGAGACAGGTGTACCAGTGGTGGCCGAGCTCCGTCTCGCCGAGCGGGACACCAGCGCAGCGCTCGCACGCCAGTTCACGCGGTCGACGTTGGCGGCGTGGCGCAGCAGTTGTTCGCACGACGACTTCGTGCTGGCGGTGTCCGAACTGGTGACCAACGCGCTCCTGCACGGGCATGGCACGCCCGTGGTCCGGCTCATCGATGGCGGTGACCGGATCCGGGCCGAGGTGTGCGACGACAGTCCCCTCCTCCCCGTCTCGCACCGGGTCACGCCGACGAGCGGACTCGGCCTGCGGGTGGTCGAGCAGATCTCCTCCGCCTGGGGGGCGTCCCGTCGTGGTCGTGGGAAGGTGGTGTGGTGTGAGCTGGCCACACCCCCGAACGGCGTTCCAGCCTGACGGGCAGTACCGCGAGCACGTAGGGCACAGTTGGACCATGCACGCCGATGACGCGTACCGGCTGCTCGTGCGCAACGTCTCGGACTACGCCATCTTCATGCTCGACCCGGCCGGGCACATCATCACCTGGAACCTGGGCGCCGAGCGGATCAAGGGTTACCGCGAGGAGGAGGTCCTCGGCGAGCACTTCTCCGTCCTCTACCCGCCGGAGGACGTCGCCGAGGGAAAACCCCAGCGCGAGCTGCGGGAAGCCGTGGCGGAGGGCAGAGTCGAGGACGAGGGCTGGCGGCTCCGCAAGGACGGCACCCGCTTCTGGGCCAACGTCATCATCACCCCGCTGTTCGACGAGAGCGGGGAGCTGCGGGGCTTCGGCAAGGTCACCCGCGACATGACCGAACGCCGCAACACCGAGCAGGCGTTGCGGGAGAGCGAGGAACGGTTCCGCCTGCTGGTGCAGGGGGTGCGTGACTACGGCGTCTTCATGCTCGACCCGGCGGGCCACATCATCAGCTGGAACGTCGGCGCGCAGCGGATCAGCGGGTACGAGGAACAGGAGATCCTCGGCCAGCACTTCTCCATCTTCTACCCATCCGAGGACATTTCGGACGGCAAACCGCAGCGGGAGCTCCGCGAGGCCATCACGGAGGGCAGGCTCGAGGACGAGGGCTGGCGGCTCCGCAAGGACGGCACCCGCTTCTGGGCCAACGTCATCATCACCCCGCTCTTCGACGAGAGTGGCAAGCTGCGGGGCTTCGGCAAGGTCACCCGCGACATGACCGAACGCCGCAACACCGAGCAGGCGCTCGCCGAGCGGCGCAGGCTGCTCGGGCACCTGGTCGAGGCGCAGGAGCTGGAGCGCCGCCGCATCGCGTGGGACGTGCACGACGACTCGATCCAGGCCATGGTGGCCGTCGGCATGCGGTTGCAGCTGCTCGCCGGCCGCCTGCCCGACGAGGAACGCGCGACGGTCGGGCAGCTGGAGGAGTCGGTGCGGGCGTCGATCATGAGGCTGCGCAACCTGGTGGTGCACCTGCGGCCGACCGCGATCGACGAGCACGGGCTGCTGCCCGCGCTGTCCGGTTACCTGCGAGACGTGACCTCGACCTGGGGGATCACGGCCGAGCTGACCGGGGACCTGTCCGGTGAGCCGCCGACGGCGACCGCGGTGACGATCTTCCGGATCTGTCAGGAGGCGCTCGCGAACGTGCGCAAGCACGCGGGCGCCTCCCGTGTCGACATCCGGCTGACCAGCACGAACGGCGGCACGTTGACAGAGGTACAGGACAACGGCGGCGGCTTCCCCGACCAGGTCAACACCGACCCGAAGCGGAACTTCGGGCTGATCGAGATGCGGGAGCGCGCCGAGACCGCGGGCGGCTGGTGGTCGGTGACCAGTTCCCGTGAAGAGGGCACGACCGTCCGGTTCTGGTTGCCCGACCCACCTCCGGAGGCGTCTCGTGACGTATGACGTGCGGGCGCCGGTGCGGGTCCTCGTCGCGGACGACGACCCGATGATCCGCCTCGCGTTGTCCGAGGTCCTGGCGGCGGAGACGGACCTGCTGGTGGTGGCGATCGCGGAGGACGCGGTGCAGGCCATCGCCCTCGCCGAGGTGCACGACCCGGACGTGGCGGTGCTGGACGTGCGGATGCCCGGTGGCGGTGGCACGCACGCCGCGCGGGAGATCCGGGCCCGCTCACCGCGTACGCAACTGCTCGCCTTCTCCGCCTACGACGACTCCGGCACGGTCGACGAGCTGTTGCGCCTCGGCGTGCGCGAGTACCTCGTCAAGGGCGCCACGAACGCCGAGATCGTGGCGGCCGTGCGCCGCGCCGGAGCCGCTGTCCAGGCATGACATGGCCCCGGTGGACACCTCGGCAGCACCGTGCGATGCTGGGATGAGGTTGAGCAGACAGCCAGGTAGTCGAGACGCTGTAGCGGGACCTCTGCCATGGCGGCAGGCGGCACGCCAGCCGCACCACCAACGGGTTCTCGGTGGTGGGCTCTTCTTTCAAGCGCTCACGGTCACCAATTCGGGGAGATCCGATGAGCAACAAAGCAACTCCGCCGGTCACGAACCGGGAAACCATCTACCGGCACCTCACGGTGCGTCAGATCCGCGTGCGGGACGACCTGGAACAGGTCAACCCGATCGGCGAGGTCGACCTGTGCACCGCCGCGGTCCTGCGGGACGCGCTCGCCGACACCGAACGACGTCAGGTCCCGAACGTGCTGGTCGACCTCTCTGAGGTGCGCTTCCTCGCACTGGTCGGCGTGCAGGTACTGCGAGCCGCGGGCGACCGCAGCGCCGCCGAGCACCGCAGGCTGGTGCTCGCCGCGCCGACGCAGCCCGTCCAGCGGGTGCTCAGTCTCACCGACGTCACCGGTGAGCTGGAGGTCTACGTGACGCTGCCGAGCGCGCGGTTCGCGCTCGGCTGATCCTGCTCGCCCTGTTCCCCACCGTCGCAGCCGGGACCCCTTGCGGGGCCCCGGTTTTGTGCGCGGTCAACTGCGGCGGCGACGGTCGTCGCGGCTGCGGCCGTCCTCGAGGTCGATCTGTTCCTTGCGGACGGTGTCGGACACCGTCTCGGTGTCGGTGACTTCCTCCTTGGCGAGCCGCACGCGCTCCACCGGCTCGGTCTCCTTCTTCACCACCGGCCGCTCGGCGTGCAACGTCATCTCGTGTTCCGCCTCGGTGATGTCCTTGCCCCGCATCGCGTCGCCGCGGTTCGCATCGGTGATCGGCTCGCGTTCGAGCCGCGCCTCCTCGCGCTTCACCGGGACCTGCACCTGCTGCTGTTCCGTGACGACGTGCTTGACCAGCCGCACCTTCCCGGTCTCCACCTGTTCGGTGCCGACGTTCAGCCGTTCCTCGGAACGGGTCATCGCGTCGTCCCGGGTGGACCGCGGGTCACCCCGGTGTTCTCGGCCACGACCGGGGTACTCCTCCGGTTGGAGGCTGGAACCCGGGCGTCGCTGCGATGTCTGGCGCTGCGTGGTCTGTCGCTGCGAGGTCTGCCGTTGCGAGGTCTGTCCCGGTGCGCCACCCTGCGGTCCGAACCCGTAGTGGCGGTACAGCGCGGCCTGTTCCTCGTCGGTCATGTGGTCGTGCGTCGCCTCGATCCTCGGCGAGTCCTTCACCTGTTCCTTGTCCACCGGGACCTGCAGCTGGTCGTTGCGCAGTTCCGCGCGCTGCAACGGGACGAAGGACTCCTTCAGGCCGAACAGTCCGGTGTGCACGGACGCCCACAGCGGGTCTCCCGTGCGACCATCCAGCCAGACCCGTTTGACGGCACCGATCTTCTCGCCCCTCGGGTCGACGACCTGGCAGTCGTACAGCTGGTTGACCATGTTCTGAGCGATCACTCTGCTCACCTTCCATTGTCGACAGTGGAAACTTGCCGGTCGGGCTTGCCCTTCGCACGGCCGAATATGCGTGCGTAACCGCGTTCTCACCCGGTCGAGGGACGGGTTTGACCGGGTGAGGGGGAGGCACTCTCACGCATGTCACTGACTCGCCTACCCGGGGTGTACCGCCCCCAGCACGACACCTGGCTGCTCACCGACGCGCTCGCCGACGCCGGGATCCGCCCGGGCGCCTCGGTACTGGACGTCGGCTGCGGCACCGGCGCGCTGTCGATCGCGGCGGCACGCACCGGTCCACGCTCCGTCACGGCCGTCGACGTCTCGCGAAGAGCCGTGTGGGTCGCCCGCGTGAACACCGCGCTGCGCGGTGTCCGCGCCGAGGTGACGCGCGGTGACGCGTTCGAGCAGGTCGCGGGCCGCACCTTCGACCTGATCCTCGCGAACCCGCCGTACGTGCCCGGCAAGTGCGGAACACCGCGCGGCAGGCATCGTGCGTGGGACGCCGGAGAGGACGGTCGCGAGATGCTGGACCGCCTGTGCGTCAACGCTCCCCTGCTCCTCGCACCCGCCGGCACGCTGCTGATGGTCCACTCCGGACTGTGCGACGAGGAGCGGACGCTGCACCTGCTGCGCGGCGGCGGGCTGAAGGCACAGGTGGTCGTCCGCGCGGACGTCCCGTTCGGGCCCGTCATGCACCGACGACGACGGGAACTGGTCGAACTCGGCCTCATCGAGCCGGGCCAGCACAGTGAGGAACTGGTGGTGATTCGCGGTGACCAGCCCACGGCCGCGTAGGGTGCGCGTCGTACCGGACGGGCCGCTGCTCGTCGAGGGCCCGGTCGAGCTGGTCACCGACGACGGCGAGACCGTGACGTCGGACCGGTTCGTCGTCGCGGTGTGCACGTGCCGCCGCAGCAAGCGCTACCCGCTGTGCGACACGAGCCACCGCGAGCGGGTGCGCGTGGACCAGGGTTAGAGCGCCGTCAGCAGCGAAGTGTGGCCCGCGCGCCACGCGGTCAGTACGTGGTCGCCGAAGCGGGACTCGAGGAACTCCGTGGCCTGAACACCGAACACGACGTCCGCGGCCAGGTCCGGTTCGCGGTCGAGGAGGTCGCCGACGACGTCGTGGCGCAGCACCTGCTCGTGCACCGCGTCGGCCTCCACGTGTTCGGCGAAGAAGTGGGTGACGTCGGGGCCGCCGCCGAGGCGTTCGACGGCCTTCACCAGGCGGGCCGCGCTGGGTGCGGTGGTGATCTCGGCGGCCGCGAAGTGGCCGACCATCGCCGCGCGCAGCCTTCTGTGCAGGCCGAACATCGACATCATGTTGACCACCGCGATGACCGGCGCGGGCACGTCGTCGAAGTAGCGCAGGTAGCCGTCGTCCAGGCCGGTGGCGGCCATCAGGTCCCGGTACAGCTGGGCGTGCACGCGGTCGCCGTGGCCGCCGCCGAACTCGTCGAACTCGACCGCCACCAGCGCCGCCTTCGCCTGGCCGGACAGGCGCGGGATCACCAGCGCGTGCGGGTCGGCCTCCTTGTGGTGGTAGATCGAGCGGTGCACGACGTACTCGCGGAACTGCCACCACTCGCCCTCGTCGCGCAGGAAGTGCGACACCCCGGTGCCCGGCACCGGCTCGACCAGCAGCTCGTCGAGCACGGTGGCGACGGTGGCGTCGCCGGCCGGCACCGCCGCGCGCAGCGCCGCCTCGAACACCCGCTCCAGCTCGCGGCGGAACGCGAGCAGCGACGGCGACCACTCCCAGTCCGGGTCCACGTCGCGGAAACCCTGGTAGTGCAGCTCGTAGCAGGTGTGCAGCGCGACCGCGAGGTCCGCGCCGAACGGGTCGGCGGCCGCGACGTCCACGGACGGCAGGCCACCGTCCCGCAGCGCCGAGACCACCGCGGCGGACAGCGGTCCGCGCGGTTCCGGTAACACCGCGGCGAGCACCGCGCGCGCCTCAGTCCTCATACGACACTCCAATCGCCAGCAGCCGCACCACGTCGAGTGGCTCCCCGACGGCGCGCTGACGTTCCGCGCCGGTGCCCCGCCGCAGCACGCCCGCGAACAGCTCCCGTGCCGCGGCCAGGTCGCCGACCTCGGCGAGTGCGGGCGCGACGCGGACGATCAGCTCGTCGAGCAGCTCGGTCGCGGGTACCCGGCAGGCACGCACCGGATGCACGCCGGCCCCGCCCAATCCGTACCGCGCGGCCGACCACACCCCCGCGGCCAGCACCTGGTCGTCGAGCGGCGGCGCCTCGCGGCCGAGCGAGAGGTCGTTGAGCGCGGTCTCGACCAGCGCCCGCGACAGCGTGGCCTGCAGCAACGCACCCGACACGTCGACCGCGGTGTCGGCGACCCGCAGCTCGACGGTCGGCCACGTCGGCGACGGGCGGACCAGCCAGAAGGACTGGGCCTCGTCCACGAGGACACCGCTGTCGACCAGCCGCGCCACCCGCTCGTCGTGGTCGTCGGCGTCGCGGAACCACGGCGGCACGCCCGCGCCGGGGAACCGGGACTGCTGGACGATCCGCCAGCTGGCGTACCCGGTGTCCCGGCCGTCGTGGTACGGCGAGTTCACCGACAGGGCGAGCAGCGTCGCGAGCCACGGCCGCAGGTGGTTGCTCACGGCGACCGCGGTCTCCCGGTCGAGCACACCGACGTGCACGTGGCAGCCGCACGCCTGGTAGTCGCGCGCCACCTCGGCGTACCGGTCCGCGATGTCGCGAAACCGCGGCTCGTCCACCGGTTCCGCGGCGCCGCCGAGCGGGGACGTGCCGCTCGGCAGGAGCCACACCCCGCAGCTGCTGGCCGCGGCGGCGAGGTGTGCCCGGCCCGCCATCAGCTCGTGCTCCAGCTCGTCGAGCGTGGCGCACGGCACGGTCGCGGCCTCCACCTGCGTCTGCGACAGCTCGGGGTGCACGGCGCCGGGCGCGGGTTCCTCCCACGCGGCCTTCAGCACCTCCGTGGCAGCGGGAACCGGCCGGCCCGTCTCCGGGTCGGCCAGCAGGAACTCCTCCTCGACACCGAACGTGCTCACAGTCGCGGGGCTACCTCCTCGCGCCAGAACCGGAAGAACTCGTCCTGCCGGGGCCCTATCTGGGCCACGTACACCTCGTCGAAGCCGGCGTCCGCGAACGCCCTGACCTGTGTCAGGTACGGCTCGGGGTCCGGTCCCGTCGGCAGCGACAGCATGTCACGGGTGACAAGGGTGCTGGCCTGTTCGAAGTGCTTCGGTTGCGGAAGCACCTGCGCCAGCTCGCCGGGCAGGCCCTCGTTGGGCCAGACGCGGTAGGCGGTGTCGAGTCCTTCCTCGACGGTCGGCGCGTGGCAGACCTTGAACCCGCCCTGCGCGGGGCCCTTGCCACCGGCCTCGCGGTAGGCCTTCACCAGGTCGGCGTCCGGCATGACGCAGACGAACCCGTCACCGATCCGCCCCGCCAGCTCGACCGCCTTCGGACCGAACGCGGAGACGTAGATCGGCACCGGTTCGTCCGGCAGCGTGTAGATCCGGGCGTTCTCGACCGTGTAGTACTTGCCGTGGTGGCTGCGGCTGCCGCCGCCGTGCAGCAGCCGGATCACCTCGACGGCCTCCTCGAGCATCGCGAGCCGCACGTCCGCGCTCGGCCACGGGTCACCGAGGATGTGCTCGTTGAGCGCCTCGCCGGACCCGACGCCGAGCACGAACCCGCCGTCGAGCTGCACCGCCGCCGTGGCGGCGGCCTGGGCGAGCACCGCGGGGTGGATGCGGACGGACGGGCAGGTCACGGCCGTGGTGACGGGCAGGTCGACGGCCTCGGACAACGCGCCGATGACCGACCACACGAACGGGCTCTGCCCCTGCTCGTCGTTCCACGGGTGGTAGTGGTCGGAGATCCACAACCGCTCGAACCCGGAGTTGGCCGCGAGCTTCGCCTGCCGCACCAGTTCCCTGGGCCCGGACTCCTCACAGGACAGGAAGTACCCCATGCTCACCATGCGGCGCGGGTACCCGCGCCGCACCGGGTCAACCGGGGTGCGTTGCCTGACCAGCGTCAAGTTGCTCCTTGTAGTGCTTGTGCGCGGCCGCGAGCAGCTCGTCGGACAGCCAGGCGATCGGCGTGACGTCGGTGAGCAACGGCTCGTTGTCGGGACCGAAGTCGATCACCCTGCCGGTCAGCACCCACGGCCGCGCGCCCTCGTCGAGCTCACGCAGGTACTGGCAGACGCTCCGGGCCACCCAGTCCACCGGCGGCCGGGTCCACCACCTCGGCGGCCGCAGCGGGTTGGCCGACACCCCCGACATGAGCAGCCCGCTCTCGTGGTCCTTGCTCGGGTGGCGGGCGTCGGCCTCCGGACCGGGCGAGTACCGCAGGTAGACGGGTTCTCCGTGGTCGATGAGCAGGGTCAGCTCGTCGAGCCGGTCGAGGGTGGGCATGTCCGCCATGCCGGGGAGTGCCCGGTTCCGGCTGAGGTTATGCGGACCCCGGCACCAGGCGCACCGGCAGGGTCCGCAGGCCCCATGTGAAGTTCGACGAGTTATGCCTCGGCTCGCCGGTCAGCTCGATGCGGTCCACCCTGGACACCAGTTCGGTGAGGAACGCCGTCAGCTCGAGACGTGCCACGCGGGCGCCCACGCAGAAGTGCCTGCCCGCACCGAACGTCACGTGCTTGTTCGGGCTGCGGTCGGGCCGGAACCGGTCCGGGTCGTCGAACACGGACTCGTCCCGGTTGGCCGACGCGTTCCAGATCGTCACCCGGTCACCGGCCTGGATCGGGACGCCGCCGATCTCGGTCGGGCGGGTCACGGTGCGCAGCGCGTGCACGCCGGGGCACGTCCACCGCAGCACCTCCTCGACCGCCGACGCGATGCCCGCCTGCCCCGCTGTGCGCAGCCACTGCCAGTGCGCGGGGTCGCGGACGAGTTCCAGCACGGCACCCGCCATCGAGTAGCGGGTCGTCTCGTTCGCCCCGGCGAGGACGCCGTTGCAGTTGAAGACGACCTCCTCGTCGGTCAGCTCGCGGCCCTCGGCACCGCCGCGTTCCCGTTGGCGCGCCTGCGCGATCATGCTGATGAAGTCGTCGCCCGGGTCCTCGCGGCGTTCCATCAGCAGCTCGGTGAACAGCAGGAACAGCTCGCCGTACGCGGCGACGCGGTCGGTGTCGGCCGGCGCGTCGAACGCCTCGGTGGTGGTGTCGCCGACCCACTCCCAGTGCTCACGCGGCAACCCCATCAGCTCGCACACCACGTGGTTGGGGATCTTCTTGGCCACGTCGAGGAAGTCCACCTCGCCCTGCTCGACGGCGTCGGCCACGACGGTCCGCACGACCCGCGACACGACCGCCTCGATACGCGGCATGGCCGACCGGCCGAACGCGCGCCCGACCACCTGCCGCAACCGCGTGTGGTCGGGCGGGTCGGTGACGATCAGCATCCGCCCGGCGACCGCGTCGACCGCCTCCGGACTGCTGTCGAGCCGCATCCCGCGCTGCGAGCTGAACAGGTCGTCGTCGCCGTACACGTGCACGACGTCGGCGTACCGTGTCAGCACCCAGAAGCCGGGGCCGTCCGGCTCTTCGTGCCAGTACACGGGTTCGTTGGTGCGCAGCCACGCGAGCACCTCGCCGAACTCGTCCCGCTCGAACAGCCCCGGGTCCTTCAGGTCGATCCGCACGCTCACACCCCTTGCCGCGACTGGGACATCGATGGGGACATCGAATGGGACACCGATGCGGTCAGCAGCGCGCGTGCCGCGGCGGCCGCCTCCGGTGCCCGCAGGCAGAAGTCGTGCCCGCCCGCGAACTGTCGCGTGTGGAACGTCCGGTCCGCGTAGGGCGCCCAGCCGCCGACGTGCTCTGCCGTGACGACCTCGTCGGCGGCGCCGCCCCACGCGTGCAGCGGGCACGGCACCGGTGCGCCCGCCGGGTCGGTGTAGGTCGCCGACAGCTCCGCGTCCTGCCGCAGGACCTCCAGCACCAGCTCGCGCACGTCGTCGTCGAGTTCCTTGCCCGCCAACAGGTTCGTCGCGGTCGCGACCCCGTCGGCCGCGCCCATGCTGCCCGCGACCCGGCCGCTCAGGTGCGGTGGCCGGGACGCGGCCACCACCAGCGCGTCCGGCGGGTTCGGCAACGCCCGCGCCACCTCGTAGCCGAGCAGCCCGCCGAGGCTGTGTCCGAACAGGACGATCGGCAGCCCGGACGGGACGGCGGCGGTGAGCGCGGCCACGATCTCCGCGACCGCGTCGGCGAACGTGCCGTCGAACTCGTCGGTGAACCGGTTCTCCCGGCCGGGCAGCTGCACGCCGACCACCGACACGTCGTCGTGGTGCTCCTGCCAGGACCGGAACGCCCCGCACCCGGAACCGGCCTGCGGCAGGCACACCAGCACCGGCCGCTCCCCCACCGGCGCGAACGGCACCAACCAGCCCTGCGTCAGAGGGTGGGGTCCGCTCACGACTCGGCCAACCGGTCGAGCTTCCTGGCCAGCTCCGCGGGCGTGGGGTGCGTCAGCAGGTCCTTGATCGACAGCCGCAGCCCGGTCGCCTTGCGCAGCGCCACGACCGCGCGTGACGCCAGCAGCGAATGCCCGCCCGAGGTGAAGAAGTTCGCGTCCACGTCGTACACCGGGCGCGGCAGCACGCTGCTCCACACGTCGCACACCTGCCGTTCCCGTTCGGTCGCCGGTGGCCTGCCGCCCGACACCGCCTGCCGCGCGTCCGCCTGCTCGGCGAGCGCGGCCCGGTCGGCCTTGCCGTGTGCGGTCACCGGCAGCTCGGTGACCGCGTCCACGACGGACGGCACCATGAAGTCCGGCAGCAGGTGGCGGCAACGACCGGTGGCCGCCTCGACCGCGGCCACCGGGTCGACACCCGGTTCCGGAACCACCGCGAGCCCGAGCGCGTCGCCGGTGGCGAGCACGAACGCGGTCGCGGCGCGGACCTCGTCCGCGTCGGCGGCGGTGCGTTCCACCTCGCCCAGCTCGACGCGGAACCCGCGGATCTTGACCTGGTCGTCGACGCGGCCGAGGAACTCCATCTGCCCGTCGGGGCGCAACCGCACGCGGTCGCCGGTGCGGTACATCCGGCCGTCGCCGGAGGGGTCGGGCACGAACCGGTCGCCCGTGAGGTCCGGCAGGTTGCGGTAGCCGTGCGCGAGCGCAGGCCCGCCGACGCACAGCTCGCCGTCCCCGCCGGGCGGCACGGGCGCGCCGTCGGCGTCCAGCACGTAGGTCCGGTAGCCGGGCATGGCGCGGCCGATCGTGCGCACGTCGTCGCCGTCGGCGCTGTCGGCCCAGGTCGCGGCGATCGTGGTCTCCGTGGGGCCGTAGACGTTCAGCACGCGCCGGCCCCGCAGCCGGCGCAGCAAGCCCGGGGTCGCGGCCTCTCCGGCCACCACGAACACGTCGACGCTGGGCATGTCGTCGGGGCACGCGGCGTACAGCGACGGGCTCATGCACACGGTCCTCGGCGCGACCGAGGCGAGCGCGCTCGCCAGATCGGTGCCGTCGGTGTCCACGATGGCCACGCCCTGGCCGTGCAGCAGGTAGAGCAGGGTGCACCAGAACCAGCCGTCGAACGCGGGCGACAGCGGGTTGAACCCGACCCCACCCGGGGTGAGGCCGAGCGTGGCGATCGCGTCGAGGAAGGTGCCCAGGGCGCGGTAGCCGATCTCGACGCCCTTCGGCCTGCCGGTGGTGCCGGACGTGTAGACGATGTAGGCGAGGTCGCCGGGTGCCGGGGCGTGCGCGGGCAGGTGCGCTGCGGTCGCGGTCAGGTCGACGGTGGACGCGGTGGTGGCGAAGGGAAGTTCGCCCAACAGCAACTGAACGCCCGCGTCCCGCAGGATGAACGCGAGCCGGTCGGCGGGATGGCGGTCGTCGAGCGGCACCGCGGTGGCACCGGTGTGCCACACCGCGAGCAGCGCGGGCACGGTCAGCTTCGAGCGTCCGAACCCGAGTCCCACCGGAACACCCGGGCCCGCGCCCGCGGCACGCAGCGCCGAGGCCATGTTCCTGATCGTTTCCTGGAGTTCCGCGAAGGTCAGCACGCCGTCGGGTGCGGTGACCGCGGTGGCGGCCGGCAGTCGCGCCGCCCACCGGTCGACGGCGTCGAGAACTTCTCCGGCGCCGGTCCGTGCGGCCAGGCCGGGTCTCGCGGTGATGGTCATCTGCTCTCCGTCCCAGATCGGATCCGGCGGGATTCTAGGGGGAGATTCACAACGAAACATTAAGCAGAGAGTGACGAAACCTCTCACCACGACCCGCCCGATGCCCGGACCAGCGACGATGATCCAAAGGGGAAATTTTCATCACAGTCTCGTATATCTGGTAATTGATCATGCACCGCACTACGACGCTTCGCGTTCGACGGGCTACTCGACGTACGACGAACGGCCTATTTACAAGGCGGTTACCATCACCGCGTCGCACATCGACTACCCGCAGCAAGAACACGGCGGTCAGCGGAGTTCACACCCGATCGCCACGAGCGACCGAAAAGGACGTGCCGATATGCCATTCGGTCACCCACCCCCGAACGGTCCCCCCTGTGACGTTTGGTGACCAGAACATTCCTCACGTTTCCCCCGCGAGTCACGCCCCCCAACACCGCGAGTCGCGCCCCCACGCATACCGAGTTGCGTTCTCGTGCAGACCTCGCCAGCTCAAATCGGTACCGGCGGATGCTCGGCGCCGGTACAACGACACCATGACCCACGTACGCCCGATGCGCATCGACGAGCGGGACGCCGTCCGGTCACTGCTCACCGACGCCTACCGCCCGTACGCGAACGACCTGACGCCCGCCATGCACGAGTACTACCTGGCGGGCGTGCTGGACCTGGACGACGGCGGCGACGCCATCGTCGCGATGGCGGGCGACAAGGTCGTCGGCACGGCGAGACTCTTCCCGCCCGACCGCGCACCGGTGCCATTGCCGGCGGGCTGGGCCTGGGTGCGGGCGGTCGCCGTGCACCCGTCCGCACAGGGCACCGGAGCGGGCCGGGCGCTGATGGCGTACTGCGCCACGCGCACGACAGGCGCCCTCGCGCTGCACACGATGGACTTCATGCCGAGCGCGGTCCGGCTGTACGAGCGGCTGGGTTACGAGCGCGTACCGGAGTGGGACATCCAGGTCGGCATGGAGAGCGGGTTCCCGGCGGAGGAGCAGTTCCTGGCGATCGCGTACGCCCTGGTCAGATAGCGGCTCCGCGGGCCTGTCGAACTTCTGAAGCCACCCTATTGGAATGAAGCATTCCGTTCTGTTACTCTCGAACGGAACCAAGCATTCCGTTCCAAAGGAGTCACCGTGACCGCCACCCTCGACGCGCCCGTCCTGGTCGCACCCGCCGCGCACCCGCGGCGCTGGCTGGGCCTGTTCGCGATCCTCGGCGCCGACCTGCTCAACCTCCTCGACTCCACGGTCGGCACGATCGCGGCGCCCGCGATCCAGGCGGACCTCGGTGGCTCGACCGCCACGCTGCAGTGGATCGCCGCCGGCTACACCCTCGCCATGGCCGTCGGGCTGCTGGTCGGCGGCCGGCTCGGCGACATGTACGGCCGCAAGCGCATGATGATCGTCGGGGTGCTGGGGTTCCTCGGCGCCTCACTGCTGTGCGCGGTCGCGTTCTCACCGGAGACGCTGCTGGTCGCCCGCGTGCTGCAGGGCGGGTTCGGCGCGGTGATGGTGCCCCAGTCGTTCGGGCTCATCCGCGAGCTGTTCGGGGCCGAGGTCGGCAAGGCGTTCGCGCTGCTCGGGCCCGTGATCGGGCTCGCGACCGTGCTCGGGCCGGTGGTCGCGGGGCTGCTCGTGGACGCCGACGTGTTCGGCACCGGCTGGCGGATGGTCTTCGCGATCAACATCCCGCTCGGGGCGTTCGCGCTGGCCGTCGGGGCGCGGGTGCTGCCGGACAGCCCGCCCGCCGCACGGGGACAGCGGCTCGACGTACGTGGCGCGCTGCTCGCCGCCGCCGGGATGTTCCTGCTGGTCTACCCGCTGACGCAGGGGCACGAGCTGGGCTGGCCGCTCTGGTCGTTCGGCATGCTGGCCGCCTCCGTGGTGGTGCTCGCCGTCTTCGCCGCCACCCAGCGCGGCGACGGTCCGGTGCTCGTGCGGCTGTCCGTGTTCGCCCGGCGGTCCTACAGCTCGGGTGTCGTGTTCGTGGTCGCCTTCTTCGGGGTGATCACCGGGTTCTCGCTCGCGGTCGGTCTCTTTCTGCAACTCGGTCTGGGTTACTCGCCCCTGAAGGCGAGCCTCACGATGGCGCCCTGGGCGGTCGGCGCGTTCGTCGGCTCCGCGGTCGGCGCGAGCGTGCTGGCCGGGCTCGGCCGCCGCGTGCTGCACCTCGGGCTCGGGCTCATGACCGCCGGACTGACCTGGCTGTACTTCTCGCTGTCGGTCGACGGTCCGCCGGTCGCGCCGCTCGCGGTGTTCGGCGCGGGCATGGGCATGATCTTCGTGCCGCTGTTCGACATCATCGTCGGCGACCTGGCCGACGACGAGGTGGGCTCGGCATCGGGGATCCTGACCTCGGTGCAGCAGCTCGGCGCGTCGCTCGGGATCGCGGTGCTGGGCACGGTGTTCTTCTCCAACGTCGACGCGCCCGCGGCACCGGCGTTCGTCGACGCGGCCAAGGTCGTCACGCTGGTCGCGATCGCGCTGACCGCGGTCACCTTCGGACTCGGCTTCCTGCTGCCCCGCAAGGCGAAGAACGCCGCCCACTAACCTGACGACACGTTCCAAGGAGGGTTCCGATGTCGGCTCCGCTCAGCGGCCGCAGGGCACAGGCCGCCCGCAACGACGGACTGATCGTCGAGGCCGCGCGCGAGGTGTTCGTCGCCGACCCGACGGCGCCGATCGCCGCGGTCGCCGAGCGGGCCGGCGTCGGGATCAGCGCCCTGTACCGGCGCTACCCCAGCAAGGAGGACCTGCTCCGCAAGCTGTGCGCGGACGGCCTCGCGCTCTACACCGCCATCGTGGAGAAAGCGGTCGACGCCATCACGTCCGGTGGAGATCCCTGGGAGGTCTTCGCGACCTTCATGCGGGACGTCGTCGCCGCCGACACCCACTCGATCACCAACGCGCTCGCCGGCACGTTCACCCCGTCGCCCGAGCTGTACGAGATGTCCGCGCGCGCGGGCAAGCTGAACGACGAGCTGCTGGCCAGGACCCACCGTGCGGGCGTGATCCGCGCCGACCTGGAGATCGGCGACCTCGGCGCCCTCTTCGGCCAGCTGGCCTCGGTCGGCGTCGGCGACCCGGCCCGCGTCGCCGACCTGCGGCAGCGCTACCTGACGATCATCCTCGACGGGCTGCGTGTCCCGCCGGTCACCACCGACCTGCCGAGCCACGCACCCACCCTCGAGGAAAGGGCCGGCCAGTGGACCCCGCGATCCTGACCGACCTCCACGCGCACGCGACAGCCGAGGACCGGGCGAAGACGAGCGCCCGGCTCCCGGCCGGCTACCCGGTCATCGGGGTGCGGATGAAGACACTGTTCGACCTCGCCAAGGCGCACGCCGGGATGACGCTGGACGAGGTGTCGGCGCTGCTCGACCGGCCGGAGTACGAGGCGCGGCTGTCCGCGATGTGCGTGCTGGACTTCATGGCCCGCTCCGCGAAGCTCACCGACGACGACCGGCGCGCGCTCTGCGACCTGTACCTGGCACGGCACGACCGGATCGACACGTGGGACATGGTCGACCGGGCCGCGCCGAGGGTCGTCGGCCGCTACCTGATGGACCGCCCGCACGACCGGCTGTTCACGCTGGCGCGCTCGGCCGACCCGCACGAACGCCGGACGGCGATCACCGCGCCGCTGTACTGGGCGCGGTACGGCACCCCGGACCACCTGCCGGACCTGTTCCGGCTGGCCGAGCTCCTCCTGCCGGACGAGGACGTCGTGGTGGCCAAGCCGGTCGGCATCGCGCTGAAGTACGCGGGCCTGGTGGACGAGCCCGCGCTGCTGACGTTCCTCGACGAGAACGCGGGCCGCATGCCGCGGCCCGCGCTCCGGTACGCCGTGGAGAAGCTCGCCCCCGGCCTGCGCGCGAGGTACGTCTAGCCGCCGAGTGCGGCGTCGAGGTCCGCCCACAGGTCCTCGACGTGCTCGCAGCCGACCGACAACCGCAGCAGCGACGGCGGCACGTGCTCCTGGCCCGCGAGCTTCGCGCGCCGCTCGACGGTGGACTCCACGCCGCCGAGGCTGGTCGCCGCGTTGACCACGCGCAGGGCCGCGCACACCGCGTCGGCCTCGGCGGCGCCGCCCGCGACCTCGAACGACATCATCGCCCCGAACCCGGACATCTGCGCCGCCGCCCGCTTGTGGCCGGGGTCGGTCGGCAGGCCCGGGTACCGGACGCGGGACACCGCCGGGTGCTGCTCCAGCCGTTCCGCGAGCACCCCGGCCGACTCCTGGGCGTGCCGCACCCGCAGCGCCATGGTCCGCACGCCGCGCACGGCGAGGAACGCCTCCATGCCACCCGGTGTGGCACCCGCCAGCACGCGGTTGGTGCGCAGCCGCGCGGCCAGGTCGGGATCGGCGGCGACGGCCAGGCCGATCAGCAGGTCGGCGTGGCCGCCGATGTACTTGGAGCCGCTGTGCATCACGATGTCCGCGCCCAGCGCCAGGGGGTTCTGGAGCAGCGGCGTGGCGAACGTGTTGTCGACCGCGACCGGCACCCCGGCGGCCCGCGCACCGGCGCACAGCGCGGGCAGGTCGGCGACGTCCATCAGCGGGTTGGTCGGCGACTCCAGCCACAGCAGCGCGGCGCCCTCGACGGCGGCGAGGGTGGCGTCGGTGTCGGTGATGTCCCGCAGGTCGACGGTGTGCCCGCGGGCCGCGACGAGCTGGCGGACCGCGGTGTAGGAGTCGGCGGGCACGACCACGCGGGACCGGGGCGGCAGCAGGTCCACGATGGCGGCCGCGGCACCCATGCCCGACGCGTACGCGGTCGCCGTGCCGCCCTCCAACTGCCCGACGACCTGTTCGAGCGCCTCCCAGGTCGGGGTGCCCTCGTTGCGCGAGTACTCGTGCTCGCCGCCGGAGCGGAAGCTCGACGCGAACACCGGCGGCACGTTCATCGGCGTGCCCGGCTGCTCGGGACCGCGCCCCGCGCCGACGCAGACGGTCTCCATTCGTGGTGTGGTCACGGCTGCCAATCTAGGACGAGTCCTGTGGATCTTTGCCGCTGAGTCTTGGCCTGATCGGCAGTGACCTCAGGGGAACGTGACGCAACTCAGCCACCAACCGCCTGCGGTCCGCCGGTTGCGCTGAGTCGGGACCAACACTTTGAAATCCGGGGAGGCGGGCTAGCCGCACCGTGGTGGGCCGAGGTCAAGACGGTCACCGCGCACCTGTCCGCGGTGCTGGGCGTGCCCGCGTACGTGGTGCGGCTCATGCGGGTCGACGGCGGCGAGGTACCACGCGGCGGGCACGTGACCTACCACGTGGAGGCGGCGGGCACGACCGTGTCGCTCCCCGCGGCGCAACTCGACGGGGACGACCCGTCGCGGGCGCACTTCGCGACCGTCGACGGGCTGCGCGACCTGTTCACGTGGGCCCACGAGGCGCTGGCCGGGTGCGGGGTCGCGGTGACCGGGCCGGTGACGCAGCGCAAGACGTGGAACCTCGCGGCGCTGTTCCGGCTGCCGACCGAGCGTGGCCCGGTGTGGCTGAAGGCACTGCCCGCGTTCGCCACCGACGAGGCACGCGTGATGGCCGAGCTCGCGGCCGTGGATCCCACGCTGGTGCCCGAGGTCCTGGCGTCAGGCGAGGGAAAACTGCTGCTCACGCACCTGCCGGGCGAGGACTGCTGGCACGCGTCCGAGGACGTGCTCGCGGCGGGCATCCACCGGTACGTCGCCGCTCAGGCCGCACTGACCCCGCCGACATGGCTCCGGCACCGCGACTACCCCGCCGAGATCGACGCCCTGCTCGACCGTGACCTCGGCCTCACCGCCGACGAGGTGGCGCGTGCCAGGGCGCTGCTGCCGGGCTGGGCGGCACTGGCCGACTGCGGGCTGCCGGCCACGGTCGTGCACGGCGACTTCCACTCGGGGAACTGGCGCAGCGACGGTGGCCCGCCCGCGGTGCTCGACTTCGCCGACGCGCACGTCGGCGCGCCGGTGCTCGACGGGCTGCGGGTCACGGAGTTCGGCGACACCGCGCGGACGCCTGCCGCCCACGCCGCGTGGGTGTCGGCGTGGCGCGCCGAGCGCCCGGGCAGCGACCCGGCCCGCGCGCTCGTGGTCGGCGCACCGCTGGCCAGGCTGTACCTCGCGGTCCGGTACCAGGAGTTCCTCGACGGGATCGAGGCGTCGGAGCGGATCTACCACGAAGGCGACCCGGCGTCGTGCGTCAGGGCAGCGCTGCGGAGTCACGCAGCCGCACGGACAGGCACGTGACGCAGCCCTCGAGCTTCTCGAACTCGCTGATGTCGACGACCACCGGCGACAGGCCCAGCTCCCGGAACAGTTCGGCCGTGGCGGGTGCGCTCGCCGCCATGAGCACCCGGTTGCCGCCGAGCAGCACGACGTGCGACCCGCCCTCCTCTGGCACGGGCATGAACCGGGCGAACACCGACGGGTCGTCGACCAGCGGCGGGTAGCCGATCACCGTGCCGTCCGGCAGCGCGGTGACGGCGGACTTGAGGTGCAGCACCTTGGTCACGGGCACCGGCACGACGGTGGCGTCGGGCAGGTGCGCGGCGAGCTGCCGGATGCCCTCCTCGTTGGTCCGGTCGCCGCGGCCCACGTAGACGGTCGAGCCGATCTTGAGCACGTCCCCGCCGTCGAGCGTGCCGGGCGCCTCGATCCGCCGCAGGTCGTACCCGTCGAGCGCCGCGGCGAGGCCCTCGGTCTCGGGCTGCCGCTCCGGGGCGCCGGACCGGGCGAGGACGGCCGTTTTCCCGTACACCACAACGGGGTCCTCGACGAACACGGCGTCGGGGCAGTCGTCGGCGGGCTCGACCTCGACGACACGCCAGCCCTGCGCGGCCAGCGCCTCCACATAGGACTCCCACTGCCGCGACGCGAGTGCCGGGTCGATGGGCAGCCGCTCGATGTGCGAGATGAGCCCGTCCGCGAGCCGGGGTCCGGGGCGCCGCACGAGAACCGTGATGGACATGCCCCTCAGGCTACGCGTGCCACCTTCCTGGCCACCGCCGCCAGCGTCTGCTCGATCGAGTAGGCGTTGAACCCCGGCCGGTCGGCCTTGCCGGTCACGATCGGGCCGAGGTAGCGCTGCACGAACTTGTTGCCGACCCGGTACCAGTGCTCGGTGAGGACGCAGCCGTCCGCGGTCGGCGTGATCTCGTACGCCCAGCGCGACACCCGCAGCCCGATGGGTGAGCGGACGTCGAAGACGAACCAGCGCGGCGGCTCGCACTCCACCACCCGCACGGTGGTCCGCCACTCCTTGCCGGGGCCGCGGTTCACGCCGCGGAACCGGGCGCCGACGGCGGGTCCGGTCGCCCCGCCCACCCACCGCCCGCCGACGTTCTCCGGGCTCAGCTCCCCCATGTTGGGCAGGTCCGTGACGATGGCCCACACGACCTCGGGGCCGGCGGCCAGAACGGTGCTCCGCGAGATGGTGGGCTCCACGAAGTCACGGTCGCACGCGGTTCACGGGCCCGGCAAGCCACTGCGCATGCACGGAGAAGTCCGGTTTGTCTCGCTGTATTGGTCCAGACCTTGCCGAGGAGCGGTGGTCTAGACCAAACTGGTGCGCGGGAGATCCACGGGGTGCTCTTCGTTCCTGCGCGAAGGAGTCCACGATGCGAAGATGGCTCACCGGTCTGGCCGCCGCCACACTGGTACTCGGCCTGGTCACGGCGGCGCCGGCGAGCGCCGCGCCCGGACTGACGGCCACGTTCACCAAGGTGTCCGACTGGGGCACCGGCTTCGAGGGCAAGGTCACCGTCAAGAACGCGTCCAGCGCCGCGATCAACGGCTGGACCATCGAGTTCGACCTGCCCAGCGGCTACTCGATCACCAGCTCCTGGGACGCGCAGCGCACCAGCAGCGGGCAGCACTACACGTTCCGCAACCCGTCGTGGGCCCCGACGCTCGCCGCGGGCGCCTCGACCACGTTCGGGTTCAACGGCAGCCCCGGCAACTTCGCCGGCATCCAGAACTGCCGCTTCAACGGCGACCCGTGCGACGGCGGCGGTGGCAACCCCGGCGCCCCGTCGACCCCGGGCACGCCGTCGGTCACCGGGACCACCAACTCCTCGATCTCACTGTCGTGGGGCGGCTCGTCGGGCACGGTCACCGGCTACCGCGTGTACGAGGGCACGACCGTGCGCGCCACGGTCACCGGCACGTCGGCCACCATCAGCGGCCTCGGCGCCTGCACCTCGCACACGTACACGGTCGCCGCGTACAACGGCTCGGGCGAGTCGGCGAAGAGCGGCCCCGTCTCGGCCACGACCACCGGCTGCACCCAGCCGACGGGCGGCCGCGGCGCGCCGTACCTGTACATGGGCTGGGGCGACCCGCCCGCGCCCGCGACGGTCATGTCGGCGACCGGCGTCAAGTGGTTCACCATGGCGTTCGTGCTCTCCGGCGGCGGCTGCACGCCCGCATGGGACTCGACCCGTCCGCTGACCGGCGGGGTGGACCAGCAGGCGATCAACGCGATCCGCGCCGCGGGCGGTGACATCGTGCCGTCGTTCGGCGGGTGGAGCGGCAACAAGCTCGGCCCGAACTGCTCGACCGCGCAGGCTCTCGCCGGCGCGTACCAGCAGGTGATCAACGCCTACAACCTCAAGGCGATCGACATCGACATCGAGAACTCCGACGAGTTCGAGAACGACACCGTCCGCAACCGCATCCTCGACGCGCTGAAGATCGTCAAGCAGAACAACCCGGGCATCCAGACGATCGTCACCTTCGGCACGACGACCACCGGCCCGAACTACTACGGCAACCAGCTGATCGAGCGCGCCGCCGCCATCAACGCGGGCATCGACGTGTTCACGATCATGCCGTTCGACTTCGGCTCGGCGAACATCGGCACCGACACCATCAACGCGGCGGAGGGCCTGAAGAACAAGCTCAAGTCCGCGTTCGGCTGGACCGACGCCCAGGCGTACGCGCACATGGGCATCTCCGGCATGAACGGCCTGTCCGACCAGCAGGAGATGACGTCGGTGGCCACCTGGACCTCGATCCGCGACTGGGCCAAGGCACGAGGCTTGGGGAGGCTCGCGTTCTGGTCCGTCAACCGCGACCGGCCATGTCCCGGTGGCGGCGTGGTGAGCAACTGCAGTGGGATCTCCCAGAACAACTGGGACTTCACGCGTATCACCGCGGGGTTCTGAGGAACGCGGACCCCTCCTCCGGCGTCACAACCTGGCGTCCGGAGGAGGGGCCCGTTGGTGTCGTTCGTTCCTGAAGTGCCTGGTCACGCGCCAGTGGTGGTGCGCACCAAACGCAACACGACCGCCCTGTACGCCATGCTGCTGGCGGTGACGGCGCTGCTGGTCGCGCTACTCGTGGCCCAGCTCGCCGCCTCCGTGTGGCTCGGGACGGCCCTGTTCCTCCTGCTCGCGCCGCCGCTCGCGCTCCAGCTGTACTTCACCGTGCTGGTCGTGCGCGAGTACCAGGGCCTGCTCGGTCCGCAGCTCGCCGCCGACCACACCGGCCTGTGGGTCCGCACCGGCCTCGGCCGCCGTCCGGAGGCCGTGTACCTGCCATGGCACGCGGTCGACGGCGTCGACACCGCCAGGGGCCCGGTCGTGCGGATCATGAGCAGGCAGGGCGAGGCGCTCTTCCCCACCCGGGCGCACTGGCGGGTCCGGTCGCTGCGGCGCCGCTTCGGCACGGCGTTCGTCGTCGACGGCAGGCGCTCGGCGGAGCCGGTCGAGCAGATCGCGCACCGGCTCGTGTCAGTGGCTGGGACGCGCCCACCTGCGCAGGGCGTCGATGGTGGTCTCCGGTGAGGTGTTGAAACAGAACCGGATGCCCGGGACGAGGTCGACGAGCAAGTTCACGACCTTCTCGAACAGCAGCGTGTACTCCTCGACCATCCGCAGGCCCGCGCCGATCACCACGACCCGCACCGGCCGTTCCGCGACGGTCGCGCGGATCCTCTTCTCGGCGTCGTCCGGGTCGTCCGAGGTGAGGCGGCACGGCACGATGTCGAACCCGGCCGCACGCAGCTGCGCCTCGCCCGCCTCGACACGGGCCGTCAGCATGTCCTCGGTGATGCCCGGGTAGCGGCTGAAGTCGATCGCGCTCGGGTGCATGCCGAGCGACAGGATGGTGTCTCCCATGCCCGCCAGCCTCACCCGGACGCGCGGCCGAACGCCAGGACCTGCCAGTACCACCCCGGATTCCGGCACGATGGTGGTGTGGACAGAGCCGAGCTGGCGGCCGTGCTGCGCACCGCGCGGTCCCGTGTCACCCCGGCCGACGTGGGCCTGCCGTCCGGGACGCGCAGGCAGGTGCCGGGGCTGCGCCGCGAGGAGGTCGCGCAGCTCGCGGGCCTCGGCGTCGACTACGTGGTCCGGCTGGAGCAGGGCCGCGGCCCGAAGCCGTCCGCGCAGGTGCTGGGTGCGCTGGCCAGGGCGCTGCGGCTGTCCGACGACGACCGCGACATGCTGTTCCGGCTCGCGGGGACCCCGCCGCCGCGCGACGGCCGGGTCCCGATGCCGGTGCGGTCGAGTGTGCTGCGGCTGCTGGACCGGATGTCGGACCTGCCCGCGCTCGTGCTGTCCGCCAAGTCGGACGTGCTGGCGTGGAACCCCTTGGCCGCCGCGCTGCTCGGCGACTTCTCGGCGTGGCCGCCGGAGCGGCGCAACCTCATCCGGCAGCGGTTCCTCGGGCCCACCCCGGACCCGGAGTCGCCGTCGGCGGCCGACTGCGTGGCGTCCCTGCGCAGCGCGCACGCCCGGTACCCGGCCGATCCGGACCTCACCCGGCTCGTCGCCGAGCTGCGGGCGGGCAGCGCGGCGTTCGACCGGCACTGGCGAGCCGGGCGTTCGGGACGGCTGCGGTCCGGCACCGTGACCGTGGAGCACGCGCGGCTCGGCCCGCTCACACTGGACTGCGACATCCTGCTGGTGCCGGAGGCCGACCAGTTCGTGCTGGTCTACTCGGCCGCGCCCGGCACCCGCACCGCGTCCGCACTGGAACTCCTGCGCGTAACCGGCCTGGCACACGTCACGCACTGAGCGTTCGGTGCGCACGCGTGCCGGTACCGCCGGACGACCGACGCGGCGACCGCCGGGTGCGCGCCCAGCGGCGCTGCCGTCACCGCCGCCCCCGCCGCGACGGCCCGCCGGTGGAACAGGCCGGGCGCGAGGAACCAGCTCGCGACTGCGTCCCCCGGTTCGAGGACGTCGGCGAGCGCGGGCTCGGACGTGGCGACGAACCCGACGCGGGACGCGCCGAGCCGCCACGCGGCGTCGTACACCTCGGCACGGGACCGCGGATCGGACGACCCCGACGCGGCCAGCACGACCGGCTGCCCCGGCACCCACCCGGCGGCGAGGAGCCGGTGCCGGGCGACGGACACGAGGTCGAGCCCGACGTGCGGGGTGATCACGGCGTGCGCACCGGACGCGGCGACCTGCTCGGGGATGTCGACGCGCACGTGGTAACCGGCGGAGAGGAACGCGGGCACGACGACCGCCGGGCCGGGGAAGTCACGCAGAACGGCGGTGACGTCGGGCTGCCGGACGTCGGCGTACGCGACCCGGACGTCGGGCACGTGCCGCCGGACCAGCTCGGCCAACTCGTGGACGACGGCGGCTCCGGCGGGATCGCGCGTCCCGTGCGCGACGAGCACGCAGGCCGCGCCTCCGGCCCCCGATTTCCGGCGTAGCCCGGAGGGCCGACAGTCGAGGTGGCCCGTCATGAGGTTGTCCACAGGGGAACGGTCTGTCCACAGGCGACACCGCGACGCTCCGACAGCGTCGACCCCCTGCCGTAGGCTGGAAACCGGGGGCCGGAGGCCAACCCCGGCCCGCCGGAGCAGCTCCGCCGGGGCCGCGCGCTGAAGGGGTCCTTCAGTGCGTCCGATCGGCGGTCAGGCGTCATGCCGGTTCCACCGCCAACCGGTAGCCGCGCTTCACGACCGTCGTCACCAGGTTCGGGGTGCCCAGCGCGGCACGCAGGCGACCGACCGCCGTCTCCACCGCGTGCACGTCCACGGTGTCCTCCCGCCCCGAGTGCTTCCGTAGCACCCCCGCCAGCACCCGCCGCGACAACACCCGCCCCGGGTCCTCCGCCAGCGCCCGCAGCACGGCCATCGGCGCGGGCGGCACCGGCCGCAGCTCGTCGTCCACCAGCACCGCCTGCCCCCGCACCTCCAAGTGGCACCGCCCGACCTTCACCCGTGTCGCCCGCGCCGGCAGCGCCACCGCCAGCTCCCGCACCAGCGCACCGATCCGTGCCCGCGCGGGCTGGATCACCGGCACCCCCACCCTCGCCAACGGGCTCGCCGTGATCGGCCCGACGCACACCACCAGCACCCGGTACCGCAGCGCGTCCAGCACCCGTTCGAGCCGGTCCTCCTCCGCGGCCGTCCGCAGCACGCTCGCCGCCGCCGGAGCGCTGGTGAACGTCAGCGCGTCCACCTGCCCGGCGACCAGCGCGTCCAGCAACCGGGACAGCGGTGCCGGTTCGGCGGGCCCGGTCCACCGGTACACCGGGACCTCCACGACCGACGCCCCCGCCGCCCGCAACGCGTCGACGAAGTCCCGCAGCGGGGGGGGGGGGGGGCGGCCCCCCGGCCGCGCGCCCCCCCCCCCCCCCCCGCCCCCCCGGGGGCCCCACCCCCCCCCCCCCCCCCCCCCCCGGGGCGCCCCCCCCCCCCCCCCCCCCCCCCCCCCCCGAAGCCCGCCCCGCCGCCCCC
>NZ_JBITMQ010000005.1:402718-483521 GCF_044466355.1 Actinophytocola sp. NPDC049390 | reverse complement strand
GACCGGAACAGCTACAAGGCCACCATCAGCATCAACATCACCACCCCAGCCGACCCTTGACAGCCCAACCCACGCCCTAACTGAACGGCATTGGGACTAGACCTGATGTCGGAAGCAACCTCACAGCGCGCTCAGGTGTCAGAAAGGGTGAGGGAGGTGGGGCCGTGCGCTACCGCATGCTGGGCAACATCGCCGCGCACGACGGCGCCCACTGGCACCCGATCGGGGCCGCCAAGCCGAGGGCGCTGCTCGCGGCGCTGCTGATCCGCGCCGGGGACGTCCTGAGCGTCGACCAACTGCTGTTCGAACTCTGGGGCGACCGCCCGCCGAGGAGTGCCCCCACCCAGATCCACGGCTACGTGCTGCGCATCCGCCGCATGCTCGGCGAAGCCCACGCGCAGTCGCTCGTCACGGCGGGCCCCGGGTACCGGCTCGTCGTCGGCGACGGGGAGATCGACACCCGGGTCTTCGCACAGCGCTCAGCGCTCGGCCGGGAGGCGCTCCAGCACGGCGACGTCGAGCACGCGGCCGAACTCCTCGGCACCGCGCTCGCCATGTGGCGTGGCCCCGTGCTGGCCGACGTGCCCGCGTCGCCGCTGGTCAGTGGCATCCGTCGGCGGTTGACGGAGTTGTGGCACGGCACCTGGGAGTCCCGTGTCGAGGCCGACCTGGCCCTTGGCAGGCACGCGGGCCTGGTCGAGGAGATCGAACGCCACGTCGACGCCCACCCGCTGCGGGAGCGGCCGTGGCGCCAGCTGATGCTCGCGCTCGACCGTGCCGGGCGCCGCGACGAGGCCATCGCCGCGTACCAGCGCCTGCGCACGATCCTCGTCGACCACAGCGGCATCGAGCCGGGGCTCGAACTGCGTCTCCTGTACGACGACCTGCGAAGACCGCGCCCGCACCTCGTGCCGGAGGTGCCGAAGCTGGTCGGGCGCGCCGCGGAGCTGACCGCGCTGGACGCGCTCGCTGACGAGAACAGCCCCGCCGTCGTCGCGGTGACCGGGCCCGCCGGGATCGGCAAGACCGCGCTCGTGCGGCACTGGGCGGGCCGGAACGACTTCCCCGACGGCAGGCTCTACGCCGACCTCAGGGGCTACGGCCACGGCTCGCCCGCCGAACCCGGCGCCGTGCTCGCCACCTTCCTGCAGGCCCTCGGTGTCCCGGCCGACGCCGTTCCCGACGACGAGGACAGCCGGGCCGCGCTGTACCGGTCGCGGGTCGCGGGCGGCCGGCTGCTCGTCGTGCTCGACAACGCACGTGACGCCGCCCAGGTCCGGCCGCTGCTGCCCGGCCCCTCACGCGCGATGGTCGTGGTGACCAGCCGCGACGACCTGCGCGGGCTCGCCGCGACCCACGGCGCGCACCTGCTGCGCCTGCCCGTCCTCGAACCCGCCGCCGCCGTCGCGTTGCTCGGCCGCGCCGACGCCGACGTGGCGGAGCTGGCCGCGTTGTGCGGGCACCTGCCGCTCGCGTTGCGGATCGCGGCACGCGAGCTCGCCGCCCGCACCCCGGTGTCCGCGCTGGTCGAGGCGCTGCGGGCCGGTGACCTCGACGGGTTCGCGCACCGCGACGCCGCGGTCCGCGCCGCCTTCGACGCCTCCTACCGGGCGCTGCCAGAGTCCGCGCGGCACGTGTTCCGGCTGCTCGGGCTCACCCCGGGCCGCGAGTTCACGACACATGCCGTCGCCGCGCTCGCCGGCCTGCCCGTGCCCGCCGCCACGGCCGTGCTCGACCGGCTGGCCGCCGCGCACATGGTCGAGCCCGCCGGCCGCGGCCGGTTCACCTGTCACGACCTGCTGCGCAGGTACGCGGTGGGCCTCGCGCCCGACGACCCGGCGGCACGCGCGCGGCTCACCGACCACTACCTGGCCACCGCGCTGCACGCGGCCACGTTCGTCAGTCCCCACATGGCCCGGGTGCCGGGCGCGACGGTCCCGGCGGCGCCGGTGCCGTTCGCCGACCGCGCCGCCGCGCTGGCCTGGCTCGACGCCGAACGGGCGAACCTCGTCGCGGTCGGCGGGTGGCGGCTCGTCGACGCGCTGCGCGGCTACTTCTCGATGCGTTCCCGCCGCGGCGACTGGGCCGCGGCGGCACGGGCCGGGCTCGCGCTGGCGGTCGCGGAGGGTTCGGCGGCCGGGCAGTCCGCGATGGCGATCTCGCTCGGTCTGCTCGGGTGGTGCGAGGGCCGCTACGCCAACGCGCGCGCCCACTACGCGGAGGCCGTGGTGTTCGCGCGGCGCGCCCGCTGGGGGGAGGGCGAGGCGACCGCGTTGAACGGTGTCGGCCGCGCCGAGGTCGGGCTGGGCAGGCCGAGGGAGGGCAGGCGGGTGCTCACGGAGGCGCTCGCGCTCGACCGCGCCATCGGGTTCCGCGCCGGGGAGGCGCGGGAGCTGCACAACATCGGGCTCGCCATGCAACACGAGGGGCTTCTCGAGGCGGCCGTGACGCACCAGGAGCAGGCGCTGGCGCTGTACACGGAGCTGGGCGACTTCCGCGGTCAGTGCGTGGTGGGCGACGCGCTCGCGTGGGCGCGCCTGCTCGCCGGGCTGCCGACCGACCTGTCCGAGCACACCGCGGCGCTGGCGCTCGGCGCCGGTCTCGGCTGGGACGCCGCGCAGGCCGGTGTGCTGCGCACGATCGCGGCCCGACACCGCGACGCCGGCCGCTTCACCACCGCCCGCGAGTACGCCAACCGTGCGCTCGCGCTGGCGGGGGACGGCGGCGAACACCAGGTGCGGGTGGACTCGCTGACCGTCCTCGGTGACGCGCTCAGCGGTCTCGACCTGTACGCCGAAGCGCGCCGCGCCTACACGGAAGCCCTGTCCGCGGCGGCCGCGTCCGGTTTCGTCACCGGGCGGGTCGACGCGCTGCTGGGCCTGGCCCGGCTGCACGTCCGCAGCGGCGAACCCGCCACCGGTGAGGTGTGGGCCCGCACCGCGGTCGCCGCCGCACGCCGCCACGGCCTGCTGCTGCGGGAGGCGTGGTCGCTGACCGCGCTCGCCGGCGTCACCGCCGCGCGCGGCAGGCACACCGACGCCGTCCGGTACGCGAAGGACGCGCTCGCCGCCTGCGAACGCAGCGGCCACCACGCGGGTGCGGCGACCGCGCTGTCGCTCATGGGCCACCTCGCGAGCGTGCAGAGCCATGCCGGCTGACCTCCGCTTCCGCCTGCTCGGGCCGCTCGAGCTGGCGGTGTCCACCGACAGCGCCGAGACCGACTGGGCCGCGATCGCGTCGACGAAGCGGCGGGCGCTGCTCGCGACGCTGCTCATCCGCGCGGGCGAGACCGTGCGCGTCGACCAGCTCGTGCACGAGCTGTGGGGCGCCAGGCCACCCGACAGCGCCACCACCCAGGTGCACCAGAACGTCATGTGGCTGCGCCGCACGATCGGTGACGAACACGGCCAGGTCCTCGTCACCGACGAGCACGGCTACCGCCTCGACGTGACCGCCGACCAGCTCGACGTCGGCCGGTTCGACGACCTCACGCGGCGCGGGCTGGTGGCCCTGCACGACGGCGCCCCGGAGACGGCGGCCCGCCTGCTGCGACAGGCGATCGGGCTGTGGCGGGGGAACCCGTACTCCGACGTGCCGCCGACCGAGCTGGTCACCGCGGCCGCGCAGCGGCTCACCGAACGCTGGCTCGACGCGTGGGAGAACGCCGTCGACGCCGAACTGGCCTGCGGCAGGCACGAGTCGGTGGTGGCCGAGCTGATCCAGCAGGTCGAGGTGCACCCGCTGCGGGAACGGCCGTGGCGGCAGCTGATGACGGCGTTGCACCGCACCGGCAGGCAGGCCGAGGCGCTCGCGACGTTCCAGCGGGTGCGGCAGCTGTGGGTGACCGAGCTCGGTGAGGAGCCGAGCGCGGAGCTTCGCCGTCTGCAACGGCAGATCCTCGCGCCGGCCGAACGGATCGTGCCGCGGCAGCTGCCCGTGTCGCCCGGCTTCGTCGGGCGCGCCGCGGAACTGTCGCAGCTGGGCGGCGGCACCACCGCGATCGTCGGCCCGGCCGGGGTCGGCAAGACCGCGCTCGCGCTGCACTGGGGCGTGGTGGCGGGCGAGAAGTTCCCCGACGGTCAGCTGTACGCGGACCTGCGCGGGTTCGACCGGCGTCCGCCGCTGCCGCCCACCGAGGTGCTCGCCCGGTTCCTGCAGGCACTCGGCGTGCCGGTGCCCGACGGCGAGGACGAGCGGGCCGCGCGCTACCGGACCACCCTCGCCGACCGCGAGATGCTGGTCGTGCTCGACAACGCGCGTGACCCCGACCAGGTGCGGCCGCTGCTGCCCGGGCCGTCGCCGGCGGAGGTGCTGATCACCAGCCGCGACGACATGCGCGGGCTCGTCGCGACCCACGGCGTGCACCGGGTGACGCTCGGCCCGCTGCGCCCCGACGACGCCACCGAGCTGCTGTCCACCGTGCTCGGCCCGGCCGACGCGGAGTTCGGCGAGCTGGCGCGGCTGTGCGACCACCTGCCCCTCGCGCTGCGGATCGCCGCCGCCAACCTCTCCGCGCGGCCCCAGCAGACGGTCGGCGACCTCGTCGACGCGCTGCGCGGCGGGGACGTGCTCGCCGAGCTGTCCGTCCCCGGCGACCCCACGGTCGGGCTGCGCGCGGCACTGGACCTGTCCTGCGCGGACCTGTCCCGCGACACGCTGTTGTTGTTGACACAGCAGGAGATCACGGCACCCGTCCCCGGCCTGGACCGGCTCGCCGCGCGGCACCTCGTGACGCAGCACGGGTCCGGCCGGTACACCGTGCCGCCGCTCGTGCGCGCCTACGCCAACACGGTGACAGGTTTGTGTTTTTGATTCGATGCCTTGACTGGCGCCCAGCGTGGTGAATGATTCACGCAGTCACTCACCCGTCTGGGAGGCGTCCATGAGTGGAGCTTGCGGAGCGAACCATCGAGCAGAGCATCGACGTAGCAGACGCGGATGGGGTTTGGTCACCGCCGCCGTACTCGTTCTCTCCACTGTGACCGCCGGGTTCTCGGCCACCGCGGCCCCGGCCCCCGAGTCCACCGGGGAACTCGCGCTCGTACGGGTCCAGCTGCCCGCCGAGTCCATGTTCGACGAGCTCGTGGCGAGCGGCGCCGACATCGCCGCGCGCCCCGCGGAACTGTTGGTGGACCTCGTCGTCACCCAGGACCAGCTCGACGCGCTCACCGCACGCGGTGCCAGGACCGTGCAGGTGATCCAGCGCGAGGGCGACGGCACCGCCCGGTACGCGCAGTCGGCACGGGCCGCACGGACGGCCGGCGCGGACACCTTGCACTTCCTGTCCGCCAACTGGTGGAGCGCCGACGGCACCACGTTCCTGCAGACGCTCGTCGCCACCACCGCGGTCGCCGACCCGGACGTCGAGATCACCGTCGCCTGGACCGCCGAGAACGGCGCGACGGGCTCCTTTGCGTTGCAGCGCTTCGAAGACGCGGGTGAATACCAGTACCACGTGGCCGAACCGCAGGCGCTGCCCGCGAAACCGGTCACGGTGACCGCGACGTCCAGCCTCGGCGGCGTCTCCCGTGCGATCACGCCGACCGCGTGGCCGGGCGCGACCCCGCCGGAGCTTCCTGGTGGGTACCAGAAGGACTTCATCGACGCCTACATGACACCGACCGACATCAAGGCCAGGATCGCCCGGCTCGGGCGCCAGTACCCGGACCTGGTCGAGGTCGTCGACCTGCCGAACAAGACGCAGGGCTACCGCCGCACGGCCACCGCGTACCTCGGTGACCCGGCCACCGCGGCGGTCGTCGTGGAGTCCACGAAGTTCGGTGACCAGGGACCCAACGGCTGGCAGGTCAGGTCGGTCGACCCGGGCAGGCCGAACCGGCCGGCGCGGGCGACGTGGCGCGACCGCGTGCTGACCGTGTCGCTCGCGACCGACCGCACCGGTGCCGTCATCTCCACGACCGACCAGATCGCCGCGCTGATCAGCGCCCGCTTCCCGCAGCGCTTCACCGCGTTCGTCGAGGACGGGTCGGCGGGCGAGGTCATGCCGGTGGCCGGACCGGTCACGATGGACGACGGGCTCGACGGGTCCGTGTCCCGCAGGCCGTGGACCGTGCAGGCGCTGCGGATCGGCGCGCACCGCGACGGTTCCCGCATCGGGGTGCTGGCGTACTCGCAGGAACACGCCCGCGAGTGGGCGACCCCGCTGGTGACGCTCGAGTTCGCGGAGCGGCTGCTCGCCAACCACGCGACCGACCCGGCGACCAGGCAGTTGCTTGAGGACGTCGAGGTGTTCGTGATCCCGACGGTCAACCCGGACGGTGCGAACTACTCGTTCAACGACGCGAACTTCCAGCGCAAGAACATGGTCAACCACTGCGCCGGGGAACGGCGCGACCCGAGGTACGCCGACGCGTGGGGCGTCGACGTCAACCGGAACTACACGGTCGGTTCCGTGTTCGACGGGTACACCGGCGCGTCCGCCACCAACTGCCTGTCCGGTACGTACGCGGGCACCGGTGAGCTGTCCGAGGCGGAGTCCGCGAACGTCGTCGAGCTGGCGAAGGCGCACGACAACATCCGGTTCGCGATGAACGTGCACAGCTACGGCGGGTACTTCATGTGGCCGCCCGGCGCGTACGCGATGCCCGGACGGGTGACGCTGCCGAGGCCGTCTGCCGAGGAGGCGGCGCTGTTCCAGGCGTCGGCGAAGCGGATCGTGGGCGCGATCTCGTCGTCGCGCGGGACGGTGACGTGGCCGTCGCGCACGGGCCCGGTCGCGGACGTCCTGTACTCGGCCGCGGGCAACTCGGCCGACCAGCTGTACTACGAGCTGGGCGTCTTCGCGTGGGACTTCGAGATCGGCAACGACCGCTGGAACGCCGAGACGGGCCAGTGGGAGGGCGTCGGTTTCCAGCCGCCGTTCCCCGAGGCGCACGCCGAGTCGCAGGAGTACGCGGACGGCCTGGTGGAGCTACTGCGCGTGGCGCGCGACTACGCACAGAACTGATCGGCCGTCCATAAGGGACGAATGGCCCGGGGAGCGTCGCGTTCCCCGGGCCGTTCGCGACTCACCGGGTATGACCACCACCCGGCCGCTCACCGCGCTGCGGGCCGCGCGGCTCTTCGACGGCGAACGACTCGTCGACGACCCGCTGGTCGTCCTCGACGGCGGCCACGTCATGGCGGTGGGCGCGGCCGTGCCGGGGGTCGAGGTGACCGACCTCGGCGACGTGACCGTCCTGCCCGGCCTGGTCGACACGCACGTCCACCTCGGGTTCGACGCGAGCCCCGACCCGGTCGGCGCGCTCGCCGCCCGGTCGCCCGACGGGGTGCGTGCCGCGATGACGGCCGCGGCGCTGGCGAGCCTGCGGTGCGGCGTGACGACGGTCCGCGACCTCGGCGACCGCGACTACCTCTCCCTCGACCTGCGGGACACCCCCGGCCTGCCGACGATCGTGGCGGCCGGGCCGCCGATCACCACGCCGGGCGGCCACTGCCACTTCCTCGGCGGCGCGGTCGAGAGCACGGCGGCCGCGGTCCGGGCGGCGGTGCGCGAGCGGGTGGCACGCGGGTGCGACGTCGTCAAGGTCATGGCGAGCGGCGGCACCCTCACCCCGGGCACCCACCAGCACCTGCCCCAGTTCGGGGCTGAGGAGCTGCGCGCGATCGTCGACGAGGCGCACCGGCACGGGCTGCCGGTCACCGCGCACGCGCACGCGAGCGCCGCGATCGCCGCCGCGCTCGCCGCGGGGGTCGACGGGATCGAACACGCGTCGTTCTGGTCGGCGGACGGCGTGGACGACCGCCCGGACCTGCTGGCGGAGATCGTGGCGCGGCAGGTCGTGGTGGGCGCGACGGTCGGCATGGTGCCGGTCGAGGGCATGGCGCCTCCGGCGGCGGTGATGGCACGCGTCCCCACGATCATCGCGACGCTGCGCAGGCTCGTCGGGGACGGCGCGCTGGTGGTGGCGGCCACTGATGCCGGCGTCGGCCCGCCGAAGCCGCATTCGCCGTTGCCGCACGCCGTCGGGCAGCTGGTGACGATCGGCATGCCGCCGCTGGACGCGCTGCGTACCGTGACGTCGGTGGCGGCCGGGGTGTGCGGGCTGGCGAGCCGGAAAGGCAGACTGGCACCGGGTTTCGACGCGGACCTCGTCGTGGTCGGCGGTGACCCGTGCACCGATCCGGCCGCGTTGCGCGACGTGCGCGCGGTGTACGTCGGCGGGAGGATCGTGGCGTGAAGATCGTGTTCGCGAGCCTGCCCGCGTACGGGCACCTGTACCCGATGCTGCCGTTGGCACTCGCCTGCGCCGAGTTCGGCCACGACGTGGTGGTGGCGACCGGCGACCCGTTTCTCGACGCGCTGCCGGTGCGCACGGAACGCGGGGTCGCCGAGGGCACGGTCCTGCACGACGTCGAGCAGGAGACCCGCCGCAACCACCCGGACGCGCACGGCCCGGAGTTCGTGGCCTGGATGTTCGGTGAGACGACGATACGGCTCGTCGTGCCCGACCTGCGGAAGGTGTTCGAGCGGGAGCGGCCCGACCTCGTGGTGCACGAGGTCCTGGACATCGGCGCGGCGGTGGTCGCCGCCGAGTTCGGCGTGCGCGCCGTCGCGTTCGGGCTGGGGCAGTGGCTGCCGCCGACCACGCGCTTCTACGAGATCGCGGGCGCCGACCCCACCCTGTCCGGCGGCTACCTCGACCCGATGCCCACCGCGCTCCAGGACCCGGGCGCGGTGCCGTCGTCACGGCGATCGATCCGCCCGGTCCCGTGGGCGCCGTCCATGCCGTCGTGGGAACCGCCGCGGGAGCGAACGGTGTACGTCACGCTCGGCACCGTCGCGTACGGCGCGGTCGAGGTGCTCCGGCGGGCCGTCCTGGAGACCGCGGCGCACGACGTGGACGTTCTGGTGGCGGTGGGCCCGGAGGGCGATCCGTCGCTGCTCGGCGAGTTGCCGCCGAACGTGCGGCTGGAGCGGTTCGTGCCGCAGGCCGCCGTGTTCGCGCACGTGGACCTGGTCGTGCATCACGGCGGAGCGGGCACGGTGCTGGGCACGCTCGCCGCGGGCCTGCCACAGCTGATTCTCCCGCAGGGCGCCGACCAACCGTTCAACGCCGCCATGATCAAGCGTGCGGGAGCGGGTCTGGCGCTGGCGAACGACGAGCAGACCCCGGGCGCGATCGGCGCGGCGGTGACGCGGTTGCTGGCCGACGGTCCGGAACGGGCGACCGCACGGGCGTTGGCACGCGACATCGCGGCCATGCCGTCACCGGCCGAGGTCGCGTCAACCCTCTGACGCGGCCAGTTCGGCGGCGAGGTTGCGACGTGCGGCGGTCTCCCAGTGGTGGGCGAGCCGGTACAGCGGGTCCTTGTCCAGCAACGAACGCAGCACCGCGGCCCGCCCCACGCGCCACTGCTCGTCGGTGACGTGGGCGTACTCGGCACGCACCGCCCGCCGGTAGCGCTCGTAGTCCGCCGGCGGCGCGGCGAGAACCGCCAGGTCCGCGTCCAGCAACGCCTGCGCGGTCCGGTCCCCCGGTGGGGCAGTGTGCTCGGCGGTCGCGAGCACGAGCCCTTCGACCCGCGCCACGTCCTCCTCGCCCAACCTGACCGCCGTCAGGTTCGCCCGTGCCCACGCGGCGCTGGCCCGTTCGTCCTCGCCCTGCCGCCCGTCGTACACCACGTCGTGTGCCCACGCCGCCAGCGCGACCAGCGCCCGGTCCCGCCCCTCGGTCAGCGCGACGGCGTCCCGCACCACCTGCCTGACGTGCGTCAGGTTGTGGTACTTCCGGTGTGGCTCGGCATAACGCGCCGCCAACTCCGTCGGCACGGGGGTACCGCCCAGCGCGCGGATCGCCTCAGCCCACTCCACGGGCCCATAATGGCAGTCATGGTGACCGCCGACGACGTGCGCGCGATCGCGAAGAGCCTGCCCCGCACGGTCGAGCGCCTGGTCCGCGACCAGGTGAAGTTCAACGTGGGCCAGCTCGTCTACGTGGCGTTGTCACGGGACGAGCTGACCATGGGCTGCGGTTTTCCCAAGGAGGAACGGGACGCCGCCATCGCCGCCGAGCCGCACAAGTTCTCCATGCCGAGCGTCGGCGACCAGCGCTACCGCTGGATCCACGTCGACCTCGCCGCGATCGACGAGGACGAACTGCGGGAGCTGGTCACCGAGGCCTGGCGCATGTGCGTGCCGAAGAAGGTCGCCAGGGAGTACGACGCTAGGCACGCATGACGGTCGCGATCGGGATCCGTGCCGCCCGCGCCGCGGGCACCAGGCCGCCCAGCACGCCCGCGATCAGCCCCGCCGCGACACCGGCCACGCCCGCCTCCCACGGGAACGTCACGTTGGCCAGCATCGGATGCCGGTCACCGAAGAGCCTGCCCGCCGCCGCCAGCCCCGCGATGCCCGCGCCGATCGCCGCCACCGCGGTCAACAGGCCCGTCAGCAACGTCTCCGCCAGCACGATGCCCGCCAGCAGCAACCTCGGGGTGCCGACGGCTCTGCGCAGCGCGAACTCCTCGATGCGTTCGCCGACCGTCGCGAGGCCCACGTTCAGGATGCCCGCCGAACCGATGAGCAGCACCAGGATCGACACGCCGAGGAACACCCAGCGCATCATCTGGATCTCGCCCGGCATCATGTCCTCGGCGCGGATCGTGTTGACGTACAACGAGTCGTGGTCGCCGAGCGCCGACACCTTCTTGCGCAGCGTGTCGATGAAGTCGGTCGCGGTCGGCGCGGCCAGCAGCTCCGGGCTGCCGAACATCGGGTTGGCGAGCGCGTCGACCGGCATCCAGTTCAGCAGCTCGTCGGACCGCACGTAGGCCTGCGGGCTGCTGTTGCCGTCGTCGACCACGCCGGTGATCCGCGGCGTCGAGTTCGCGGTCGCGCCCTGGAACCGCATCTCCGCGGGCACCTGGTACATCGCGAAACCCTTGGCGGCGGCCTCGTTCAGCACGAGCCGCGGCGCCATGGACGGCGCGCCCTCGAAGTCCAGCCACTGTCCGGACCGGAGGTGCAACGGCCGGAACTGCCGGACGTCGCCGGTCAGCGCGACGACCCGCAGCTCGATCGCCTGCCCGGACGGCTTGCCCTCGTTGGGGTCGACGCAGTTGCCCTGCGCGTCGCACTGCGTCATCGACGGACCCCAACCGCCACCGCTGCCGTCGAACGGCGCGCCGCCTTCGTTGATCGGCCGCACGTTCGGCTCGCCGATGATCGCGTTGGTGCCCAGCAGCGCCACCGCGTCGTCGCGGCCCGCCACGGTCTCCATCACGAGCCGGCCCGTGTTCTCGGCGGACTGCACGTAGATCTGCTGCGTGCCGTCGACACCCATGGTCAGCTCGGTCGACGCGACCAGCGCGCGGTACGCGATCACCTGGCCCGCCTGCGCGGCCACGACGCCGAGCACGCCGAGGAACAGGCTGATCATCGACAGGAACGTGCGCAGCTTGCGGGCACGGATGCCCTGCCCGCCGATGATGAGCGCGGACCGGAAGCGGCCGGAAAGCCTCATCATGGCTGCTCCTCCCAGGCTCCGAGCAACCACGGTGCCCCATGACTGGCTCCGCTCATGCGCGCACCCCCGCGGGTGACAGCACACCGTGGTCGAGGTGCAGGACACGCTGCATCTTCGCCGCGTGGTCGTGGTCGTGGGTGACGAGGACCAGCCCGCAGCCGCGGTCGGTCGCGGAACGGAGCGCCTCCACCACCAGGTTCCCGGTGTCGGTGTCGAGCGCGCCGGTCGGCTCGTCGGCGAGCAGGATCTTCGGCTCCCGCACCAGCGCGCGGGCGATCGCGACCCGCTGCTGCTCACCGCCGGACAGGCGGGGCGGCTTGTGCTTCGCGAGGTGCCCGATCCCCATCTGCTCCAGCGCGGCCAGCGCCTTCGCCCTGCGCTTGCGGCGCGGCAGCCAGCCCTGGCCGTTCACCAGCGCCATCGCGACGTTCTGCGCCGCGGTCAGGTGCTTGAGCAGGAAGAACCGCTGGAACACGAACCCGAACTCGGAACTGCGCAGCGCGGCGGCCTTCCGTTCGGGGATCCGCGTGATGTCACGCTCGCCCAGCAGGTACTGCCCGGCGTCCGGGCGGTCGAACAGCCCGATGAGGGACAGCAGCGTGCTCTTGCCGGAGCCGGACCGCCCGAGCACCGCGATGCTCTCTCCACTGTGGAGGGTCAGGTCCACGCCGGCGAGGATCGTGCGTGGTTCGTCCTGGCCGGTCAACGTCTTCGTCAGCCCGGTGACCCGGATCAGCGGCTCGCTCACTTGCCACCCGGGTTCTCTTCGGTCGCGGGCGCCAGGTTCGGCCCGGGCACGGCCAGCTTCTCCGTGCCGGTCAGGCCGGACTTGATCTGCACGACCTTGCCGTCGGTGAGCCCGAGCACGACGTCGACGATCTTCGTGGTGCCGTCGTCGGCCACGACCTCGACCTGTCCCTTGCCCTGCCCGCCCGCGACGGCCTCGACCGGCACGACGAGCGCGTCGGCCGCGGTCTGGGTGACGATCTCCAGCGTCACGGCCGCGCCGTTGATCAGCTTGGTGCCGCTCGGTGCCGTGCACACCAGCCGCAACCCGGACGCCTCGGAACCTGACGGCTGTTCGGGCTGTTCCTCCTCGGGCGCGGGCGGCGGCGGTGGGAGAGCGCTCTTTCCCGGCTGCTCCCCGGCGGGCGGCGCGGGATCGGCGGGCGGCGGCGCGGGCACGGTCCCGGCGGGCAGTGCGGCGATGGTCCCGCGCACCCCACAGGGGAACGGCCCGGGCCCGTTCTTGATCTGCCCGCGCACCTGGGTGAGCCCGTCCGCGATCTGGTAGGCCTTGTCGCTCTCGATCTCCGCGACGATCCCGTACCCGCCGAGCTTCGCCGACACGACCGGCATCCCGGCGGTGACCGAGGCCCTGTCGTCGACGAGCCGCCCCGCGAACGTGGCCCCGGCGGGCACCTCCACCCAGTGCGGTTCTCCGTCGGCCCACACGGACCCGACACGCGTCGGTGTCGTCGGCGTGCTCTCGGGCGCCTCGACGTCGAGGTACCGCATCTCCCCGGCGACCGGCGCGACCACGCCGAACACCGGGCTCATGGTGACCGTGCCCGCGAGGCTGACCGAGTTGGTCAGGTCCTGCTTGGTCGGCGTCACCGTGGTCATCACGGTGCCGCGGTCGGCGAGGTTCGGCGGTGGCGCGGCGGCCTCCGTGGTGCTGCACGCGACCGACACCACGAGCACGGACAGCAGTGCTCCGACATGGACGAGCTTCAACGCGGCCCCCAGACCTGATCAACGTTCCTGACCGGTATGACGCCTCGGAAAGCCACGAGGTTGCCCGGTGGTGCGGCACGCTACCGCACGAACAGGGTGTGAACGCGGATCGGTTTTGGTGACAGCAGCGTCAGCACTGCCCCGTCGACGGGCCTCCCACGGTGTTCGGGATGTCCAGGTCGTCGGGCGCCGTCGCGTTCCCGGTGCAGGTCAGCGGCCCGTCGACGGTGACACCGGCGAAGACGGGAGAGCGGTTTCCGGTCAGGGTCGCCGGGCCGCGGACCGCACCGCCGAGCACCTGGACCTCGCCGCGCACGTCCGTGACCGTCAACGACCCGCCCACCGTGCTGTGGAACAGCGTCACGGTCCCGCGTGCGCTCACCGGTCCGCCGACCGTCGCGGCCGTGGCGACGAGCGCGCCGCCGCCGGTCACGGTCACCGGGCCGCGCACCGTGGCGCCGTCCAGGCACGTCACGCCGTCCCGCACGACCAGGGGGCCGTCGTGCCGTCCGGTGATCGTCGTCGTGCACACGGGCGGTGGTGGCAGCAGTGTCACGTCGAACGCCGACGCCGGGCCGATGTTGCCGCTCGGGTCGATCGAACGGTACTCGATCGTGTGGGTCCCGTAACTGGTCGGTACCTCGTCCCACGGGGAAAGCCGTGGCACGCCTAGCTTTCCGTACACGAGGTCGTCGATTTCCGTGCCCTGCGGGGTGAACAGGAACGGCGCGTCCGGATCGGTCGGCCACCCGAAGTAGTTGAACCAGCCGTCGCCGTCGGTGCGGAACTCGCGCACGACGTAACCTGGGACGTCGTCGACACCGTCCAACCCCATCGTGAACGGTCCATTGTAGACAAAGGAGGAACCTCGTGACAGCAACGGATCCGACAGCTCGTACGTCACACGCGGGTCGGTGGCGTCCACCGACCACGTGCGCACGTCGGCCCCGACCGTCGCGGTCAAGGTGTGCGTGCCCGTCAGCGTCAGCGGAGCGAGGTCCACGGCACGGTCGTTGTCACCGGTGTCGAGTTCGGTGCCGTCGAGACGCCATGTGATCGCATGCACCGCCGACGTCGGATGCGTGGCCTCGGCGTACACCACGTCGGCGCCGCCGACCGGGCGAGCGGTCGGCGTCGAGTCCGTGAACGCCACCGGCACCGGCACGTCCGGCGTGGTCAGCGCGGTGTCGACCGTCCACGTGCGACGCTGCGTCAGCGCGGCGGACCCGCGGATGGCCGGGTCGCGCACGAACTCGGTCGGGTCAGTGACCGTCACGGTCACCTCGTGCACGCCCGGCGCCAGGCCGGAGGGGTCGAAGTCACGGGTGCCGGTCGCGGCGACCGCACCGTCGACCGTCCACGTCACGTCGAGCTGATGGGACACCGGGTACATCGTTTCGACCCACAGCACGCGGTCCGCCCCGACCGGTGCCGACGCGGGCGTCGCGTCGGCGAGGATGTTGGTCTTCGCCGAGATCCGCTGCGTCATCCGCTCGCGGCTGATCTGGTCGAAGTAGTAGCCGAGCGTCTTCATCATCGAGTGCGCGGCCGGTCGCCACACGCCCGTGCCCGAGTACAGACCGCCCTCGTAGCGGCCGATCGGGCCGCCGGACTCGCTGGTCTCACCGAGCCAGCGCCACCACTTCCGCTGCTGTGCGGCCATGTCCTGCTCGGTCAGCAGCGTGTGGTGCGACGACGACGGCTCACCGCCCGTGTACGGCGCCCCGCGCTCACCACGCGCGTAGTAGTCGTACTCGTCCTGCAACCCGCCGAGCGAGTGCCCCAGCTCGTGCGGGGTGATCAGCGCGGACATGGCGTTGCCACCGGACGCGGTCGCGTTCGCGCCGCCCGCGCCGCCGTAGGTGTCGCTGTTGCCCAGCGCGAGCAGCTGCCGGTTCGCGCGGGTCGTGCCCGGCACCAGGTCCGCGTACCGGTTGGCGGCGGTCCCGTTGACGGTCAGCAGCCGCTGCACGCTGTTCGGGTTGCAGCCACCCCAGAACCCCATGCCCAGCGGGGTGTCCACGGTTCCGGAGTCCAGCCCGGGGTCACAGTCCACACCGGACTCCGCGGAGGTGATCTCCACCGCGTACACGTTGACGTAGCTGCGGTAGGACTTGAACGGCTCGATCGTCCAGAGCACGTTCAGGTGCTTGTCCAGGTGCTCGCGGAACGTCGGCAGCTCGGCCGCCGTGTACCCGTCGCCCATGACGACGAGGTTGAACCGTTTCGCCGGGTCGCCGGTCACCTGGACGGGCACGACCGTCGCGTCCCCCGGCGCCGCCGCGGCTGCGGGCGGCACGGCCACGACCGCGGCTGTCAGTGCGATCGCGGCCAGCGCCGCCCGCCCCCTCATCGGCCGATCACCGTGCAGCCGGCGGTGGCCTTCTTCGCCGGGTCGCTCTCGGACGTCGCCGTGAGCATGACCTGTGTGGCCACCGGGCCGCTGCCGGTCTTCTTGACGTGCACGGGAACCTTGACGTGGCCGCCGAAGTCCGCGGTCGTCAACGCGTTGGGCACCGAGACCGCCCAGCCGTCGCCCGTGACCGACGCGGACACGCGGTACACGTCGCCGCCGGTGTACTTCGACACGTCCTCCGGGTGCGTCCCGGCGGGTGCGGCGTCGCCGCCGGTGTTGAACAGCGGGAACTCACACGTGGCAAGCCCGCCACGGTCGGCGAAGCCGAGCGTCGGGAGCACCTTCACGCCCCGCTGCTGCGGCCCGGCACCGTCGAGCGAACGGATCGCGACCGTGTAGGACAGCACGCCCGTGCGGTCGCGCTTGACGTCCAGCACGTAGAAGTGCAGGCGGTTGGCCTCGTCGACGTACTCGAACTCGCTGCCGGAGTTCGTGCCCGCGTGGAACAGCGCGTCGGACAGCTGCCGGTAGTCGCCGATCGTGATGGGCACCTCGGTGCCGTCCGGCAGGACGTAGTCGGTCATGCCGATGTCCTGCGGGTTGGCGTCGATGACCCATTCGAACGGCGCGCGGTCCTGGTCCTTCGTCTTGGCGAGCAGCACGCCCGCGTCCGGGGTGAAGGAGTCGGCGCCCATGCGGTCGACGACCTCGACCGTGTAGTTGTCGTAGCCGCCGCCGTCACAGAACGGGTCCTGCCTGGGGTCGCAGCCCGGTGCCAGGTCCTCGCTCATCGCGATGTTGACGCCCGACAGGCCCTTCGGCCCCGGCTGCACTGTCCGCGCGGTGATCTTCGCGATCACCATGCCGGAGTCGCCGAGCGCCTCCCGCGACAGCCGCAGCACGTTCTGCTCGTCGACCATGCCCAGGTCGATCTTGTTGCGCAGCATGTGCTGCGCGCCCATCGAGCCGCCGCCGGTCGGCGGGATCACCCACCGGCTGTGCGGGCCGCCCGGTCCGTTGAACGAGCCGCGGGAGAGCATCTCCCAGATACCCGTGTAGGCGCGGCGCGGCGGGTTGCCGTACGGGTTGTTGTAGTTGTCGCCGATGCCGAGGATGTGGCTCAGCTCGTGCGCGTACACGCCCATGCCGGAGCTCTCGGCCTGCGTCGACGAGCCACCGCCCGCGTTGGGCCAGATGGTCGAACCTGACGCCCATGAGGTCCAGTCGACGTACCTGGTCGGTGACCAGTTCGGCAGCGCCGGGTCCGGCGGGCCGAACGCGTCGGTCACGTCGTCGGGCGTCGCGAACTTCATCATGCCGAACTCCTGCCAGGTCGAGGACTCGTCCTGGCCGGCGGAGAGGAAGAAGACGAAGTCGTAGCCCGCGGGCACCTCGGGTCCCTGGTCAGCCACCCACGCGGCCCGCCCGTCGGTGCGGATGTTCCGGTTGCAGGTGTCCCCGGCCGGGCAGGCGGCGCCCTCCTGGAACTCCATCGCGTACTCGTGGTCCTTGCCCGGCATGGTGTACGGACCGAACGCGGTGAGGTCGACGCCGTAGCGGCCGCCGGAGTCCTCCATCCAGTACTCGTGGATGGTGTGGCCGCGGTTGAGCTCGTTCGGCTTGTTGAGGAAGTCCTGGTAGAACCGCGCGACCTGGTCGCGTGGGATGTCGTGCGCTTCGCTGCTCGGGTTCGCGAACACCGTCGAGCCCTGCGGCTGCGTCACGACGAACGGCTGGTTCGGGTAGTCCAGCAGCACCAGCGCGCCCTTGAAGGTCCGCACGGATCCCGTGACCGACGGGTCGGCCCAGTCGGTGCCGGGAACCTTCGTGTAGTCGCTCTCCCAGGTCATGTGGTCGGGGTTGACCCAGTCCTGGGGGTCGATCGGCGCGGGGAAACCGCTCTCCGAGGCCGCTACGCGGGCGGCGGAGTCGTCGGTCTGCTGCCACGGCTGCCGTTGCGGCCAGTGGTCGAACTGCCAGGGATGGGCCGGTGCCGCGGGCGGCGCGGCGAGCGCGGGCCCGGCGGTCATGCCGGCGGTCAGTGCGGCGGCGGCGAACAGGGCGGTCACCACGAGGGCAGGGCGGCGAGTCACACACCGGGACGCTAGCCGCGCGCTTGACCCACATCATCGATCCGATGTAGGGAACGTCCTGCGTAGGCTCCTACACCTGTCGAAAAGCGGAGGTCGCATGCACCCGCAGCCCGCCGTCGACGATCTTGCGCACCGCATCGGCCGCCCGGTGCTGCTGGAGGACCACGCTCAGAGCGTGCTGGCGTACAGCACCCAGAACGGCCCGATGGACGACGTCCGCCGCGACTCGATCCTCCGCCGCCACACGGCCGACGCGGTGCGGCACCACTTCCGCACCGCGGGCATCTTCGAGGCCCGTGGCCCGTTGCGCATCCCGGCGTCCGGCGGGGTTCTCCCCCGGGTGTGCGTGCCGGTCCGGCACAGAGAGCGGTTGCTGGGTTTCCTGTGGCTGATCGACGAACCACCGATGCCGTCGTCGGCGGTGGCCGAGGCGACGGCGACGGCGGCCGACCTGGCGCTCACGCTGTTGCACGAGGCGCTGGCCGCGGAGCTGACCACCCAACGCGAGCTCGCCGCGGTGTCCGGCGTGCTGCTGGGCGACGACCCGACAGGCGCCCAGGTGCTGGTCGAGGAGAGCGGTTTCCCACCACTGCCGGTGACGGTGCTCGTCGTACGCGGCCCCCGGCAAACGATGGAGGGAGGACTGCTGGTGGCGCGGCAGCGGTTCCCGTCGCGACACCTGGTCCGGGCGGATCACGGGGTGCTGCTGTGCGCGGGCCGGATAGCGCTCTCCGAGGTGCCGGCGCTGTTCCCGGACGCCGTGGTGGGTGTCGGCGACCCGAGGCCGTCGCTGGCTCAGGCGGCCGGGTCGTACGCCGAGGCGCTGCACGCGTCCGTGGTCGCGGAGCGGGTCCCGGCCGCGGGCCCGGTCGCGACGTGGGCTTCCCTCGGCGTGTACCGGATGCTGGCACACGTGTCCGCCGACGCGATCCATCCCGGGGTGGCGGCGTTGCTGTCGTCGGCGGAACACGTGCCGCTGCTGGAGACACTGGAGACGTATCTCGATCTGGCGGGCAGTGCGGTGGAGACGTCGAGTGCCCTGCGTCTCCACCGCACGTCCCTGTACTACCGTCTGCAACGCGTCGAGTCGCTGACCGGCACCAGCCTCAAGGACGGCAACGACCGCCTGCAACTGCACCTGAGCCTGAAACTCGCGCGCCTGCACGGCCGCTTCCCTACTCCGTCATCACGATGAAGTCGCCGTGGGTGCCGTAACCGAGCACGGGTCCTGCGAACTGGGTGCCCTCGAAGGTCACCATCCAGTAGCGGTCGCGGTACCGGAAGACCATGGGGTGCGGGATGTTCGTGCCGTAGGGCGCATTGAGTGTCCCTTGTGGACGCATGGCGAGGTCGTACTTGCGGTACACGCGGGCGTCGCCGTCGCTGGCGAGCACGTACCACTGCCCCTGGATCCGCTGGATGATCGTGCCCTCGGTCTGGTCGAGCGTCAGGTCGGCACCGACCGGCGCCAGGCGCTCCAGCGTCCGGCCGCGCGCCAGCGCCGGGTGGAACACGAACGCGGGTGACTGCGCGGGGCTCTCGACGAACGCGACGTGCCACTGCCCGTCGATGCGGGTCATGGCCGGGTCCCAGGAGCTGACGTCCGTCGGCAGGGGCATCCGCCGCGTCGGCAGGACGTGCACGCCGGACAGCACGTTGGCGCGGGTCCGCACGTACCGGACGTGCACCCCGGTGAAGTTGAAGTCGCCCCACGAGGACATGGCGAGCACGAACTCGTCCCCGTCGATCACGATCTGCCCAGCGTGGTCGCCGAGCACGACCCCGTCGCGGGCGAAGAACAGGTTCGCCACCTGGGTCAACCGCGTCGGGTTGGCGAGGTCGAGGGTCCACACGCCCCAGTGCGCCTGCTGGAAGAAGCCGAGTCCGGCGTTGGTGAGCGTCAGGTAGAGCTTGCCGTCGCGGATGTACGGGCGGCCGTCGGCGTACTGCACGACGTGCGGGTCGCGCACGCCGGCCTGGCCGTAGTACCCGGCACGGACCTGTCCCGTCGCGCCCTCGTACCCGTAGCTCAGGCCCCGCAGCACGCGGGGGTCGCGCAGGTCGATGAGCGCGCGCACGCCGTCCCGGTTGGTGAGCAGCGGCCGCCAGCCCGCGCCGGTGTCCGCGAGCACGGTGACCGCGTTCTCGTTGACCACGACGGCGAATCCGGCGCCCTCTGGCAGTTCGGCCGCCACGGACTCGACCACGGTCGTGGTCCCGCCGACGGTCACCTCGATGCTCGCGGCACCGGCGGAGTACCGGCCGAGCACGGCGGTGCCGTCCCCGACCAGGCCCGCGGCGACCGCTCCCGAGGAGCGCACGAGCACGGTGCAGAACGGGGCCACGGGCCGCACGCCGGTGGTGACGGCACCGGCACGGGCCGGTGCGTCGTACTGCACGAACCCGGGCGCGATGAGGTCGAATGGGCGGTACTGGTGGCGGATCCGGAACTCGAGGCCCGTTGCGGCCGCCACCCCGGGTAACGCCACGCCCGCCAGCCCGGCGACGGCCGCGCCCCGCATCAAGGTTCGCCTGTCGAAAGACATCGTCGTCCTCCTTGTCGGTTACCGATCACCCACTTAACGCGGTTCCCGGCAAACAATCAACGACGAAATCGAACAATTTCGAACAGTCAACCCAACCGAGGCCCCCGAACGGCAGAAAGGCCCCACAAGACACCCTTGACCTGCGAAAACCTCGCGCCCAGAACGTAACCTCAAGCCCCACCCATTCCCGGGGGCCACCCGCCTTGCCAGCCTACCCGTGGCCACCGACACAACCCCGGTTTTCGATCTTGCCTGTGGACAACCGGACCACCTGTGGACAACTCACACCTGGCCCGGCGCCCGGGGCCGCCGGCCGGGAAGCGGACGGCCCCGGGGTGGTCATCGGTACACGCGCACGTAGTCGATCAGCATGTTCTGCGGGAACTGCGTGCTCGCGTTCGGCGGCCCGGGCCAGTCACCGCCCACCGCGTTGTTCAGGATGAGGAAGAACGGGTGGTCGTAGACCCACGGCCCGCGGGTCGTCTCCAACGTGTCCTTGTCGACGGTGAAGAAGTTGTTGCCGTCCACGAAGAACCGCATCCGCGTCGGACCCCACTCGACGGCGAACACGTGGAACGCCGCGTTGGCCGCGGTACCGAGGTTCAGCGGCGAACCGTACCCACCGGCACCGAAGTACGCGGGCGCGTGCAGCGTCGAGTACACGTTGTTCGGTTCCTTGCCGACGTGCTCGAGAATGTCGATCTCACCGCACGCGGGCCACGGCCGCCCCTGGAAGAAGTTGCTGCCCAGCATCCAGAACGCCGGCCACAGCCCCTGTCCGCTCGACACGCGGATGCGCGCCTCCACGCGCCCGTACGTGAAGTCGAACTTCCCGGACGTGTTGAGCCGCCCCGACGTGTACTGGCACGTGGTGCTGCCACCGGACAACGGGTCGGGCGGGCACGACGAACCGGGCGTCACCTCACGCCGCGCCTGGATCACCAGGTTGCCCGCGCCGTCCATGCGCGCGTTGTCGTTGTTCGTGTAGTACTGCAGTTCGTTGTTGACGCCCGGGCCGATCTCCGGTGTCCACTTGGCAGGGTCCGGTGTGGACCCCGTGGCGCCGTTGAACTCGTCGCTCCACGCGAGCCGCGTGAAGTCCGGTGCGGGCGGGGCGGGCGGTGGTGGCGTCGGGTCGCCGCCCGTGCCGTACACCTGGAACTCCCACAGCGAGTAGCCGTAGCCGTTCGACCGCGCGGTGCCGTACATCCGGACGTACCGGCCGGTGCCGTTCACGGTCAGCGTCTCCTTGAAACCGCGGCCCGCGTTGGTCTGGTGGATCGTCGTCCACGACGCGTTGTCGTTCGAGACCTGGATCTGGTAGGCGGTCGCGTACGCCGGATCCCATTGCAGGACAACCTTCGTGACCGTAGCGGGCGCGCCGAGGTCGATCGTGATCCAGCCCGGGTCGACCCAGCCGTTGGTCGAGCTGGTCGCCCAGCGGGTGGCCGGGTCGAAGTCGGTCGCGCGGCCGGGCACGCACCCCGAGCACGCGCCGTCGTCCTGGAAGGTCGACGCCGTCGCGGGTTTGCCGTACGACAGCAGGCCGTTCTCGACCGGACCGCCGCTCTGCGTGCCGAACACCTGGAACTCCCACAGCGAGTAGCCCCACTGGGTGGCACGGGTGGTGAGGTTGAGCCGGACGTAGCGGCCGGTGCCGGTGACCGGAAGTGCTTGCACACCACCGGATCCCGTGGTCGTCGTGTACACAGTGGACCATGAGTTGGCGTTCGCGGAGATCTGCACCGAGAAGCCGCGCGCGTACGCGGCCTCCCAGTTGAGCCGGACCTCGTCGACGGCGTAGGTCCCGCCGAGGTCGACCTGTAGCCACTGCGGGTCGCTGAACTGGCTCGACCAACGGGTGCCTGTGTCGCCGTCGACCGCGGCGGTCGCCGGGAACGCCGCCGCGTTCTCGGTCGACGACGCCGTGACCGGTTTGCCCTGGGAGATGAGGACGCCCGCCGCCGTCGCGGGAGACGAGACGTGGAGCAGGGTGACCGCGAGTGCCGCGACCACCCCCAACGAGAAGAACCGACGAGATCTCATGCGTGCTCCTTTTGCACGCGACGGGGGCGCGTCCGGTCGCGAACCGTCGGCGTGGAACAGGGAGGGACTGGAGGCGTGAGAGCGCTCTCCCAAGGACAGAGAGTGGCGATCCGGACGAAACCTGTCAAGGCTGACGGCCGTTGGGGTGCTGCCGCTAGGCCGAACGGGGTCATTTGTTTCTGCGCAGAACAAAACCGTTGACCGGCGCGTGTGACCCAGGTCATCCTCATCTGTGAGAGCGCTCTCTCGTCCCCCTGCAGGAAACGTCGAGGGAGTTTGTCTTCAATGGCGAAGAGACGACTGTTTCTGATGCTCGCTCCGCGAGCTCCACGAGTCAGATGGCTCACGCTCGGCCTCGCGGCCGTCGCGGCGGCCGGTGTCGTCGTGAGCGGCGGCGTCAGCGGCAACCCGGAGAAAGCGCAGGCCGTCATCCGAGTCGCGGAGTTCCCGGCCGACTGCCGACTGAGCCACCGGCTGCCGGACGACCCCATCGTGCTGCCCAACCTGCCCGGTGCGTCCCATTCTCACGACTTCTTCGGCAACCACGCGACCAACGCGAACACCACGACCCACCAGCAACTGGCCGGCGCCACCGGCAACTGCGACCCGGCCGTGGACATCTCGTCGTACTGGGTGCCGACCCTCTACAAGAACGACCAGCCGGTGGTGCCGACCGGCATCACCTTCTACTACCTGGGCGAGGGCGTGAACGACCCGGCGTCGATCCGCCCGACACCGGTCGGGTTGAAGATCGTCGCGGGCAACTCCAAGGCCACCGGCGACGCCGACTCGATCGCCCGCTGGTCGTGTCTGCACGCCGGGCACGTCGCCCCGTCGAAGAACTTCGTGAACTGCCCGTCCGGCACGCAACTGGAGACCTACCTGGACTTCCCGCAGTGCTGGAACGGCACCACGCTGGACTCGTCGGACCACAAGTCCCACATGGCGTACCCGGTGGCGGGCAACTGCCCGTCGTCGCACCCGGTGCCCGTGCCGAAGCTGCGGATGGTGCTGCGGTACCCGGTGAACGGCGACCCGTCGGGGCTGCGGCTGTCCTCCGGCGACGGGAGAACGTTCCACGGCGACTTCTTCAACGTGTGGCCCGCGGCGGAGATGGAGCGGCGCGTGCGGGACTGCATCAACCCGGTGATCAAGTGCGGCCACGACGGTCACCCGCTCTGATCCTGTTCCTGCTGGCCGCGCTCCTCACGGCGTGCGGCCGGCAGGACGCGGCACCGGCGCGGAACCCTGCACCGCAGGCCGGTACCCAGGCGGTCGCGTCGAGCAGTGGCTTGGAGAGCGCTCTCGACGCGACCGCCCTGGCCTTCGCGGAACTGGTCGTCTCGACCGACGACCAGGCCGTGAAGCTGCTGGACATGGGCGCGGCCAGGGCGGAGTCGGCGCGGCTGCGGAGGTTCGCCGGCGAGCTGGCGTCGGTGCGCAGGGCGGAAGCGACGCGCCTGCGCGGGATCCTCGACGGCGCCGGCGCCCGGTACGTCGACAACCACGCTGGTCATGACATGCCGGGCATGCCGACGGAGGCGGAGCTGAGAGCGCTCTCCTCGGCCCCGGACTTCGACGCCCAGCTCACGAAGCTGATCAGGGCGCACCTGACGGAGTCGGCCACGGTGGCGAAGTCGGGGGCGTCGTCGGTGGCGCACGAGGCGACGAAGGCGGTCGCGGAGGAGATGGTGCGCGAGCGGGAGAGCGCTCTCCGAACCCTGGACGCGCTCGGCTGAGTGCGTTCCGGGGGCTCGCGCGGCTCGCGGGCCCGCGGCCTACGATCGGCCCATGGTCAGCAGCCTCGGCGAGCTCGAGCGTGCCGTGATGGAGGTCCTGTGGGACCGCGGCACTCCGGCCGCCGTGCGCGACGTCGCGGGAGCGCTCTCCGAGCGGGAGCTCGCGTACACGACCGTGATGACCGTGCTGGATCGGTTGACCAAGAAGGGATTCGTCCGGCGACAGCGCGACGGCCGGGCCTGGCGGTACGAGCCGGAGAACACCCGCGAGGGCTACGTCGCGCAACTGATGCTGGACGCGCTCTCCCTGACCGGGGACCGGGACGCGGCGCTCACCCGCTTCGCCAGGTCGGTCAGCGGCACGGAGGCCGAGGTGCTGAGCCAGGCACTCGCGCGGGCACGGCAGGACGAGCGGGAGTGACCACGTCGGTCCACCTCGTGGTGACGCTGGCCGTCTGCCTGATGGCGGTGCGACCACTGGCGGACGCGCGCTGGGTGTGGCGGTCGCCGAGGACCGGGATCCTCCTGTGGCAGATGGTGGCGCTGACGGTCGTGCTGTGTGTCGGCGGCATCGCGTTCCAGGTGTCGCCGTGGCTGGGGAGCGCTCTCCCGGTCGCGTTGCTCACCGCGGTGGCGTGGCGGTGGGCGGCGACGCTGCGGGCGCGGCGACGGCACCGGGAGGTCCTGACGCTGGTCGCGCGCTCGGACAGCGCTCTCCCGGGGGTGCTGGTGCTGGACCACCCGCTGACCGTCGCGTACTGCGTGCCCGGGTGGCGGCCGCACGTCGTGCTCAGCTCCGGGGCGCTGGCGACACTGCGCGGTGACGAGGTGGCGGCGGTGCTGGCGCACGAGCAGACCCATGCCCGCGAACGGCACGACCTGGTGCTGCTGCCGTTCCTGGTGTTCCGGCCGCTGTGCCGGTTCGCGGCGGACGCGGTCGCGTTGCTGGTGGAGATGCGTGCCGACCAGAGCGCGGCGCCCGGTTCGCTCGCTACCGCGCTGCACAGGTTCACGGCCGTCACACCGCCGGGCGCGCTGGGCATGGCGGACGCGGCGGTGGTGGCGCGGCTGCAGCGGTTGCAGCAGGAGCCGTTGCCCGCGGTGGTGTGCTGGCTGGTGGTCCTCGTCGGGCTGACGTTGGTGTCGACCCCGCTGAGTTTCCTGGTGTGGTGACTTCCTACGATTCGTAGTAGTCGAGTTCTGATGGGAGCGCGGTGTTCGAGATCCTCGCGGCGGTGCTGACGTACCTGTCACTGGCGGCCGCGGTGTGGGCGGCCGTGCTGGTCGTGGCCGGCAAGCCGATCCAGCTGCGGGAGTGGCACGGGCTGTGGCTGTACGGCCTGGTGGTGCTGGTGGAGGTCGGGCTGCTGGTGCAGCTGGTCGCCGGCATCGTGCGACTGTCGACTGACGACCGTCAGGTGGACACGCTCGCGTACCTCGGCTATCTGATCACGGCGTTGCTGGTGCTGCCCCTCGCCGGTTTCTGGGCGCTGTTGGAACGGACGCGGTGGGGCCCCGCGGTGATGGTGGTCGGCTGCCTGACGGTGCCGATCCTGGTCCTGCGGCTCGGACAGGTGTGGGACGCCAATGTCTGACATCGCCGCACGCACCCGCTCCGGCCCCGGCCGGTTGCTGATCGCGGTGTACGCGATCTTCGCGCTGGCTGCGACCGCCCGGTCGGCCGTGCAGCTGGGGACGCGCTTCTCGCAGGCCCCGCTCGCCTACCTGCTGTCAGCTTTCGCCGCGGCGGTGTACATCGTCGCGACGGTGTGCCTCGCCCGCGGCAACCGAACCTCGCGCCGGATCGCCACCGTCTCGATCCTCGTCGAGCTGGTCGGCGTGCTCGTCGTGGGCACCCTCTCCCTGGCGGTGCCGGACCTCTTTCCTGACGCGACCGTGTGGTCGGACTACGGGCAGGGCTACGGGTACGTGCCCGCGATCCTGCCGCTGCTCGGCCTGTGGTGGCTCCGCGCGACCCGCCCGCGAAGCTCACTGCCCTGAAAGGGCATCAGCGGCGTCTGCGCGGGGTCAGGCGCACGCCCGGCAGATCCGGCGCCGGGATCCGCGCACCGTCGTGGCCCGCCACCTCGCCGAACCGGGGGTCCGCCGCCTCCCAGGCCGCACGGGCGGCGGCTATCTCGTCGTGGCCGCGGCCCACGAAGTTCCACCACATCACCAGCTCGTCCGGGAACGGCTCGCCGCCCAGCAGCAGCGCGCGGCCCTGGCCGTCGAGCCGCACCTCCGCGCGGCCCGTGCCCAGGTACAGCAGGTGCCGGGGCGGTACCTCACGGCCGGCAACCCGCACCGGATCGATGGCCAGCACCGCGTGCTCGTGGTCCGGGCGCACCGGGAGCACCGCCGCGCCCGTGACCGTCAGCTCGGCGCCCACGATCGGAGTGTGGGCCGTGGCGGGCGACGTCACGTCGGCGAGCGAACCCATCAGGACGGTCGCCGTCACGCCCGGGGCCGCGTACACCGGCAGCGACACGTGTTGTTCGAAGTCCGGCTCCATCGTCGCGCGCTCGGCGGGCAGCGCGACCCACAACTGCAGGCCGTGCAACGGTCCCGGCGACACCGACAACTCCGAGTGCGACACGCCGCGACCGGCGGTCATCAGGTTCAGCTGACCCGGGCGGACCATGACGTCGGACCCGAGGCTGTCGCGGTGGTGGATCTCGCCCGCGAGCGGCCACGTCACCGTCTGCAGCCCGATGTGCGGGTGGGGCAGGACGCGCATCGCCGCCTCATGTGGACCGAACGAGTCCAGGAAGCACCACGCGCCCACCGTCGGCAGGCCGCGCTGCGGCATCACGCGGTCCACCTGCATCGCACGCAAACCGCCCAGTGGCACGGCTCTCGGCGTGAACAGTTCCGCAACCGCGTGGTCGTCGGCCTCGGTGTGGCACAGCGTCACGTCCGGGCTGGTCTCCAGGTTGCTCACGGCGCTTGGACGTGCCCGTCGTACTTGTCCGTCTTCTTGACGTACCCGGCGATGAACTCGCACATCGGCACGATGACCTTGCCGTTCGCGACGACGTCGTCGAGTGCCTCCGCGGCCAGGACCTTGCCCAGGCCCTGCCCGCCGAACGCCTTGTCGATCTCCGTGTGCGTGAAGACGACCCGGTCGCCGGTCCGGTAGTACTGCGTGAAACCGGCGAGCCTGTCGTCCGAGTACACCTCGTACCGCAGCTGCTCCCGGTTGTGCACGACCTTGGTGTCCGCCATCGCTCGCCCTTCCGTTGGTCCACTACCGACCCTACGGTCAACCAGCGCGCCGCGCCCCTGATTCCGGCTCGTCGTGCACGAACGGACGCGTCGCCGGTGACCGCGCGCTACTCGGCTTCGCCGCGCGACCGGCGGTGCGCGGCCTCGATCAGCCGGTGCAGTTCCTCCGTCGGCACGCTCGCGGCGGGCAGCGAGTTGACGCGCCGGATCTCGGCCGGGTCCACCTTGTGCTCGCGGGCCTCGGTGAGCAGGCCGTTCACCTCCTGCTCGGTGTCCGTCAGCTGCGTGTAGCAGTAACCGGCTACCTGACGACTGTCAACCAGCGCTGTCACCAGGCGTTCGTAGGCGGCGAGAAGGGCGTCGGCGTCCTCGACCGTGCGGTAGCCGAACCAGCGGTCCCCCGCGTCCGGCGTGTAGCTCAGCCCGCCGAACTCCGTGACCATCAGCGGCTGATCACCGCGCACCGGGTCGCCCAGCATGGTCCGGCGGGGGCCGGGCCAGTCACGGCGGAAAGCGCTCTCCACGGCCTCGGGTGTCCCGTACCGGGACGCGAGCCCGTCCGCCGACGGGCTGTAGTCGTGCACGGTCCAGATGTCGCTCGTCGCGTGTTCCCAGCCGTCGTTGGAGATCACCGGCCGGGTGCCGTCGACGGCGTGCGTCAGGTGGTAGAGCGACTCGAGGAAATGCCGCTGCCTCGCGTCGGACGCCAGCGCGGGCGTGCCCCAGCTCTCGTTCACCGGCACCCAGGTGACGACCGACGGGTGGCTGATGTCGCGGCGCACCACCGCCAGCCACTCGGCGGTGAAGCGGGCGACGCCGTCGGCGGAGTAGTCGTACGCGTTCGCCATCTCGCCCCACACGACGAGCCCGAGCCGGTCGCACCAGTACAGGAACCGCGGGTCCTCGACCTTCTGGTGCACGCGGACCCCGTTGAAGCCGAGCTCCTTGATCAGCTCCACCTCGCGTCGGAGAGCGCTCTCCGACGGCGCGGCCAGGTGCGACTCGGGCCAGTAGCCCTGCGCCAGCACCAGCCGCAGGAACAGCCGTTCGCCGTTGAGCACGAACCGGCCGTCGCGCACCTCCGCGTCCCGCAGGCCGAAGTAGCTGCCGACCTCGTCGACCACCTCACCGTCCCGCAGCAGCGACACGGTCGCGTCGATCAACGTCGGAGAGGCCGGGCTCCAGCGGAAGTCGCCGTGCGGCAGTGCGATCGTGCGCTCGACGTCGCTGCCGTCCACCAGGTACCGGTCATCGGCGAGAACGCGCTCTCCGAGCGACAGCCGCACCCGGACGGACAACCCCGCCGCGTCGACCGTGCTGACCCGCACCCGCACCGACCGCGACGCGAACGAGGGGACCCACTCCACGCCGGCGACGTGCGCCGACGGCACGGCCTCCAGCCACACCGGCTGCCAGATGCCGGTGGTCCGGTGATACCAGATCGCGGCCGGTTCCGGCTCCCAGTACTGCTTGCCGCGTGGCTGCGTCATGTCGTCGACGCTGTCCTCGGCCCGCACGACCACGACCTGACGACCGTCAGGTACGAGCGCGTGCGTGATGTCCACGTGGAACGGTGCGTTCCCGCCGACGTGCGAGCACACCTCCGTGCCGTTGACCCACACCCTGGCCCGGTAGTCGACGGCGCCGAAGTGCAGCAGCACCCGGTCGCCGGTGGGCGCGTCGAACGTCCGCCGGTACCAGACGACCGGGTGCGGTGCCGGGTCGTGCACACCGCTCGCCGCCGACTCCGGCGGGAACGGCACGGTGATCCGCTTCTCGAACGCGTGGTCGCCCCGCCACCACTTCTCTTGTACACCGGCGTTCTTGTCGTCGTGGGCGAACTCCCACTCGCCGCACAGGTCCTGCCATTCCGTTCGGGTCAGCTGTGGCCTGGGGTGCATGCCCGACACGCTACCGGTGACGGCGGCGGAGTCGCGGCCCACGCGTGCTACGACGACTTCTCGAGCAACACGCGGACGGCGGGCAGCACGAGGTCACGCACGACGGCCGGGTCGGCGCCCGCCAGGGGCTGGGTGGCCGCGACGCCGCGCATGAGGCTGATGCCGAACAACCACGCGAGAACGAGGTCGGCGCGCAGGGCCGCATGGGGCTGATCCGTCAGCGTGGCAAGGGTTTCCGCGTAGCCGGCGTTCAGCCTCTCGCGGATGGCGGCGGCCTCGTCGTCGGTGCCCAGCGTGCGGAGCAGCGCGGTCAGCACCTGGTCCCGCCGCGCGGACGACGACGGGTCGAGCAGGTTGCCGAGCATCTCGGCGACGAGCTTCGGCGCGTCCGTCTCCTCGCGACGGTGCCCGGCGGTGGCGTCCTCGAACAGCGCCTCCTTGGTCCCGAAGTACCGGAACAGCAAGGCCTGGTTGACACCCGCGCGGGCGGCGATGTCGCGCACGGTCGTCCGGTCGTAGCCACGTTCGGCGAACAGCTCGATGGCCGCGTCCCGCAGTACCTGACGGGTGGCAGCCGAGTCCCGCCGCCGTGTCTCTTCGCTCACCGGAACCTCCAAAGCGGACACAGTAGCCGTTGTGCCCCGTAACCGCCTTGACACGCTGCGTAGCTTGTAAGCAGGTGCTTACAACGTGGGGAGATGTGAGATGACCGTCGCCTACCCGTTCAACGAGACCGGCAGCCTGGCCCTGCACGAGGCGTACCGGGAGGCACAGAAGGCAGAGGGGATGTTGCGCGTGCGGCTGCCGCACGGCGAGCCGGCGTGGCTGGCGACGCGGTACGCGGACGCGCGACTGGTACTGGGCGACAAGCGCTTCAGCCGCGCGATGGCCGCCGACCGCGACGAACCGAGGATGCAGGAGGCGAAGCTGACGGGCGGCATCCTGTCGATGGACCCGCCGGAGCACACCCGCCTGCGCACGCTCGTGGCGAAGGCGTTCACGGTGCGGCGGGTGGAGGAGCTGCGGCCCCGCGCCCGCTCGATCGCGGAGGGCCTGGTCGCGGACATGAAGGCGGCGGGCCCGCCCGCGGACCTCGTCGACGGGTTCGCGCTGCCACTGCCGGTGGCGGTGATCTGCGAGCTGCTCGGCGTGCCGGTGGCGGACCGCCCGAAGTTCCGCGCGTGGAGCGACAACGTGCTGTCCACGAGCCGGCTGACCGCCGAGGAGTTCCTGGCGAGCCGCGAGGAGTTGCGCGACTACATGCGCGGCCTGATCACGACGCACCGCGCGGAACCGGCCGACGACCTGATGACGGCGCTGATCGAGGCGCGCGACAAGGAGGATCGGCTCTCGGAGCTGGAACTGGTCGACCTGTGCGTGGGCATCCTGGTCGCGGGCCACGAGACGACGGCGAGCCAGATCCCGAACTTCGTCGTCACCCTGCTCGACCACCCGGCCGCCCTCGACCGGCTGCGTTCCGATCCGTCGCTCGTCCCGGGCGCGGTGGAGGAACTGATGCGGTTCGTGCCGCTGGGCGCCGGAGCGGGCTTCCCGCGTTACGCGACGGAGGACGTGCGGGTCGGCGACGTGCTGGTGCGCGAGGGCGAGCCGGTGGTGGTGGCCGTCGGGGCCGCGAACCGCGACGCCCTCCGCTTCGACGACGCCGACGAGCTGCGGATCGACCGGCCACCGGCGGCGCATCTGGGGTTCGGTCATGGCGTGCACCACTGCCTGGGTGCGGCGCTCGCCCGGATGGAACTACAGGAGGCGCTGCGGGTGCTGCTGGAGGAGCTGCCGGGTCTGCACGTGGCCGGGGACATCACGTGGAAGACGGAGATGCTGGTACGCGGCCCGGTGACGATGCCGGTGGGGTGGTGATCGCGGTGACGTGGCAGGTGGGCGTCGACCGGGCGGTGTGCCTGGGGTCGGGGATGTGTGCGGCGCTGGCTCCGGAGCTGTTCGAGCTGGACGACTTCGCCAACCCAGTGCGGCCGGACATCGAGCCGGACGAGGTTGCCCTGGACGCGGCCGACCAGTGCCCGGCGCAGGCGATCACGGTGCGGGAGAACGGGGTGGAGATCGGGCCTCGGCCGTAGCGGGCGCGGCCGCCGGCCCCGGTATCCAGCGTAGCGGGTGGGACCGACGTCGTCGGGCGGCGAACACCGGGTTGTCCACAGCACGTCCGGTTGTCCACAGCGACGCCGCTCACGACCCGGAACTGTCGCCCCCACGCCGTAGGCTGGAAACCGGGGGCCGGCGGCCGCCCGCCGAACAAGCTGAGAACCCCCTGTGAACTCCGGCCGACAGGGCACAGAACTCTCACATCCGGCGTTGACCCCAGTGAGACACACACCCACTGGAGGTGACACCGATGACGGCAGCGTTCGCACCGACCACCAGCCTGCCGACGATGCCGGAAGGATGGCCGATCGGCTCGTACGAGACCTACAAGGAAGCGCAGCGGGCGGTCGACTACCTCGCCGACAACGAGTTCCCCGTGCAGGACGTCACGATCGTCGGCGTGGAGCCGATGCTCGTCGAGCGGGTCTCCGGGCGGCTGACCTGGGGCCGGGTCCTGTCCGCGGGAGCGGCGTCCGGCGCCTGGCTCGGCCTGTTCGTCGGCCTGCTGCTGAGCCTGTTCTCGACCACCGGCGGCCTCGCGCCCATCCTGATCGGCATGGTGTCCGGTGTCGTGTTCGGGTTGGCCTCCGCCGCGGTCCGGTACGGCGCCACCCGTGGCCAGCGTGACTTCGTCTCGCAGAGCCAGCTGGTGGCCCGCCGCTACGACGTGCTCGCCAAGCCCCGCAACGCGGAACTCGGCCGCACGCTTCTGTTGAGCATTCCACAGAGCTGACAACCGGCGTTCACGCGCCGTGCGCTGACCGGTCACGACCCGCTGCTTCGCTCGGGACATCCCGAGCGAGGCGGTGCGTATGAATCTCCTGGACCGGCGACGCTTTCTCGTCCTCTCCGGCGTGACGGCCGCCACGATCACCTCGGTGGCGGCCACCGCTGATCCCGACCCCTTCCCCCTCGGGGTGGCGTCCGGTGACCCACTGCACGACAGCGTCGTGCTGTGGACGCACGTGACCGGTGCCGCGACCGTGCGGTGGGAAGTGGCCCACGACGAGGAGTTCCGGCGCGTCGTGCGGCACGGCGAGGCCGTCGCCTCGTCGGGCGCGGTCCACGTCATCGCCCGGGAGCTGGCGCCGGATCGTTGGTACCACTACCGGTTCAGCGTCGACGGGGTGACCAGCCGCGTCGGCAGGACCCGCACCCTCCCCGCGCCCGGCGCAGACGCCCGCCACCTGCGGTTCGCGTTCGCGTCCTGCCAGGCCTGGGCGGGCGGACCGTACCCCGCGTACCGCGACATGGCGCGCCAGGACCTCGACTTCGTCGTCCACCTCGGCGACTACGTCTACGAGACCGCCAACGGGTCGCTCGCCGAGTTCCGCCGTCTCCACGCGCTCTACAAGTCCTCCCCCGACCTCCGTGACGCCCACGCCCGCTTCCCGTTCATCTCCGTCTGGGACGACCACGAGGTCCTCAACAACTGGGCCGCCGACCACAAGACCAGTCCTGACGGCCGCCCGTTCGCCGAGCGGCGCGCCAACGGTTTCCAGGCCTACTACGAACACATGCCGATGCGCACCGCGCCGGTCGGCGACGAGTGGCCGGTGTACCGGCGCTTCCGGTGGGGCAGGCTGGCCGAGTTCGCCGTACTTGACACGCGTCAGTATCGCGACGCGCAGGCCTGCGGCGACGGCATGAACAAGCCGCCGTGCGACGACGTGTCCGACCCGGACCGCACGATGACCGGGCCGGAGCAGGAAACCTGGCTGCTGGCCGGACTTCGCCGGTCGCGGGCGCGGTGGAACGTGCTCGCCCAGCAGACGATCCTCGCCCGGTTCGACTACGACCTCGGGCCCGGCCGCTCCTACAACCTCGACCAGTGGGACGGCTATCCCGCGGCACGGCAACGGATCCTCGACACGATCGTCCGCTACCGGCCGCGCAACCCGGTCGTGCTGGCCGGGGACTGGCACTCCCACTGGGTCAACGACATCCTCGCCGACTTCGACGACCCGGCGTCGCCGGTGATCGCGTCGGAGTTCGTGGGCACGTCGATCTCGTCGGGGATCGGCTGGGACGCTGCCGTGCGGCAGGGACTGCCCGCCAACCCGCACGTCAAGCTGTACAACGGCAGCTACCGCGGGTACGTGATGTGCGACCTGACACGCGACAGGTGGCAGTCGACGCTGCGGGTCGTCGTCGGGCAGGAGGTCAAGACGCTCGCGGTGTTCGAGGTGCGGGACGGTGTCGCGGGCGCACGGCAGGTCGAGGGCGGCGACGGCATCTCGGGGCGAGTGTCCACAGCGGACGGTCCGCTCGCGAACGCGGAGGTGGTCGTCGGTTCGGTGCGCGTGTGGACGGACGCGAACGGCCGCTACCTCGCGTTCGTCCCGGCGGGGACGTACACCCTCGAGGTGCACGCGACCGGGTACGAGTCGGTGCGCAGGCCGGTCACGGCGGGTCAGCAGCAGGACGTCGTGCTCACCCGGGTGACGGCCCCGTACGCGGGCACGGGCCGCCGGGTGCCGGGCCCGTACGCGGAGGCGGGCGTGACGGACGTCGTACTGGGCAACGAACTCGTCGCGATGGCCGTGGCGAACGGGTTCGCGGACCCGCAGCTGCCCGGCGCGACGCGGGGCAAGCCGGTGGACCTCGCCGCCGTCGGCAAGCTGGACCAGCTGGACTGGATGCACCTGCCGTACGTGTCGGCCGTCAGGCCGACCGGAACCGAGGCGTGGCAACGAGGTCTGGTCGTGGCGTCCACAGTGGAGGTCGACGGCACGACGGTCCGGGTGCGGGCGGCAGGCGGCGGTGTGGACGTGGTGACGACGTACGAGGTCGCGGCGGGCGAACCGTGGATCACCGCGACGAGCGTGTTCACCAACCCGGGCGCGACCGGCACCTGGTGGCTCGGCGACGCGATCGACTACGACGGGCCCGGGCAGCGCAGCGGCGTGGCGGGGCACGGCACGATCGCGACCCCGTACGGCAGCCCGGCCGCGTACCTGACGACGGGTAGGTGGATCGGCATGACGGGCACGGACGCGCAGACGTACGCGCTGGTCTACGCGAACAGCGGCTTCACGGCGTACGGCAACGGCAACTGGATCCAGTCCCAGCACGAGGTGACCATCGCGACGGGCGGCAGCTGGACGCTGACGCGCCGGATCGCGGCACTGCCCACGACGACGACGTCACCGTGGGCGGCGCTGGACACGCTGTGACCGGTGGCCTCCGGCCCCCTCGAACCACGCTACGGCATGGCACCGACAAATCCCGCGCCACGCGACGGTGGTTGTCCACAGGTGGGTTGGTTGTCCACAGTGGTCCACGTCGCGGGCGTTCCGTGTCGGTGGTCGGCGGTAGTGTGGTGTCCGGGGGCCGGAGGCCGCCGGGGCGCACAAGACGTCAGAGGCGTTCCAGGATGGTCGCGTTCGCCTGGCCGCCTGCCTCGCACATCGTCTGGAGGCCGTAGCGGGCGCCGCGGTCGGTCATGGCGTCGACCAGTGTGCCCATGAGCCGGGTGCCGCTCGCCCCCAGCGGGTGACCCAGCGCGATGGCGCCGCCGTTCACGTTGACCCTGCCCAAGTCCGCGCCCGTCTCCTGCTGCCACGCGAGCACCACACTGGCGAACGCCTCGTTGACCTCGAACAGGTCGATGTCCGCGAGCGTCAACCCGGCCCGCCGCAGCACGCGTTCCGTCGCCGGGATGATCGCGGTCAGCATGAGCAGCGGATCCGCACCGGTCACCGCGAAACTGTGCAGCCGCGCCTTCGGCGTGAGACCGAGGCGTGCGGCCGTCTCGCTGGACGTGATCAGCACCGCCGACGCGCCGTCGTTGATGGGGCTCGAGTTGCCCGCCGTCACCGACCAGTCGATCTGCGGGAAGCGGGCTGCCATGCCCTCGTCCTCGAACGCGGGCCGGAGCCCGGCCAGGACCTCGACCGTCGTGCTCGGGCGGATCGACTCGTCCATCGTCACGCCGGCGACCGGGACGATGGCGCGCTCGAACCGGCCGTCGGCGTGCGCGGCCGCCGCCTTCCGGTGGGAGGCCGCCGAGAACTCGTCCATGGCCGCGCGGCTGATGCCCCACTTCGCGGCGATCAGCTCGGCGCTGATGCCCTGCGGCACCAGGCCGTCCGGGTAGCGCTCGGCGATGCCCGGACCGAACGGGTCGGCGCCGGCGGGGACGTTCGACCACATCGGCACGCGGCTCATCGACTCGACCCCACACGCGATGACCACGTCGTACGCACCCGCGAGCACACCCTGTGCGGCGAAGTGCGCGGCCTGCTGGCTGCTGCCGCACTGCCGGTCGACGGTCGTCGCGGGCACCGACTCGGGCAGCCCGGCCGACAGCGCCGCCCACCGCGTGGTGTTCATGGCCTGCTCACCGACCTGGTCGACGGCACCGCCGATGACGTCATCGATCGTGGCGGGGTCGACGCCGGTGCGGTCGACCAGCGCACGGATCGTGTGCGCGAGCAGCGCGACCGGGTGCTGTCCATGGAGCGCGCCACCCGGCTTCCCCTTGCCGATGGGCGTCCGGACCGCATCGACGATGACCGCGTCTCGCATGACTGACCTCCTCGGTTGGATTACCCAACTCTCTCACCAAGTGAGTTGGAATTCCAGACGGAGTATCGTGACGCACGTGACAGGTCGTGACTGCTCCATCGCCAACGCGCTGGCTGTCGTCGGCGAACGCTGGAGCCTCCTGGTACTCCGCGAGGCCACGCTCGGGGTGCGCCGCTTCGACCAGTTCGCCCGCAACACGGGCGCGAGCCGCGACATCCTCGCCGCGCGCCTGAAGACCCTCGTGGCGGCCGGCGTCCTGCGGCGCGTGCGGTACACCGACCGGCCGCCGCGCCACGAGTACGTCCTCACCGAGTCCGGCCGCGCCCTGCGCCCGGTGCTGATGGCACTGATGGAGTGGGGCAACAACTACGCCACCGAGGGCGAGCCCCCGACGGCCTGGCGCCACGAGTGCGGCGCCGAGTTCCACCCCGAGATGGTCTGCTCGTCCTGTGGCACCCACGCCGACGAGACCAACCTCCAGGCCGTCCGGGTCGGCCGGGTCCACTGACTGACCTGCCCGGAACCGGTTGCAGAAAAGTGGTCCGACCTCTTGTCGGCGTGGTCTGGACCATGGCACGATTTGTTGTCTGGACCAACAAACAAATACGACCGTCGGCGGTGACACTGATGTCCACGCGACCCTCTCGACGACCCCGTTTCGGCACGGTCCTGGCGACCGCGGCCGCACTCGGCCTCTCCACGCTGGCAGCCGTGGCGAGTCCGACGGCGACCGACCAGCAGGTAATCCCGGTGGCAGACGTCGGCATCGCCGCGACGACGTTCGCCGACGAGTTCAACGCACCGGCCGGCACGCCGGTGAACACCTCCAAATGGACCATGGAGACCGGCGACAACGTCAACAACCACGAGCGGCAGTGGTACACGAACAGCACCAGCAACGCCGCCCACGACGGCCAGGGCAACCTGGTCATCACGGCGAGACGGGAGAACCCCGGCAACTACCAGTGCTGGTACGGGCGGTGCGAGTACACCTCGGCCCGGCTCAACACGGCGGGCAAGTTCTCCCAGACGTACGGCACGTTCGAGGCCCGCATCAAGATGTCGCGCGGCCAGGGCATGTGGCCCGCGTTCTGGATGCTCGGCACCGACATCGGCAACGTCGGCTGGCCGCAGAGCGGCGAGATCGACATCATGGAGAACGTCGGTTTCGAGCCCAACACCGTGCACGGCACGATCCACGGCCCCGGCTACTCCGGCTCCGGCGGCATCGGCGCCGGGTACTCGATCGGCAGCCCGTTCGCGGACGGCTTCCACACCTTCCGCGTGGAGTGGTCGCCGGACCGGATCGTGTGGAAGGTCGACGGCAACACCTACCAGACCCGCACGCCCGCGGACCTCGGCGGCCGCCAGTGGGTGTTCAACAAGCCGTTCTTCCTGATCCTGAACCTGGCGGTCGGCGGCTACTGGCCGGGTGACCCGAACGCCAGCACGCCGTTCCCCAACACGCTGACCATCGACTACGTGCGCGTCACCAACGACGTGCCCGGTGGCGGCACGGGCGGGCAGATCCGCGGCATCGGCGGCAAGTGCGTCGACGTGGCGGGTGCGAACACGGCGAACGGCACCCCGGTGCAGCTCTACGACTGCAACGGCACTGCCGCGCAGCAGTGGTCGGTGAACTCCGACGGTTCCATCCGCGCGCTGGGCAAGTGCCTGGACGTCACGTCCGGGTCCACAGCGGACGGTGCGAAGGTCCAGCTGTGGGACTGCAACGGCACCGGCGCGCAACGCTGGGCCATCTCGGGCGCGAACGACATCGTGAACATCGCGGCCGACAAGTGTCTCGACGCGACGGGCAACAGCTCGGCGAACGGCACCCGTCTGCAGATCTGGACCTGCACCGGTGGCGCGAACCAGAAGTGGACGGTCGGCTGACCGTCTCGCAGACCCGGCGGGGACGTCGCTCCGGCAATGGCGACGTCCCCACCGGCCGTAAGCTCACGGTCGTGATGGAGGAGACGCAGGCGCCGTGGTCGGGACGGGACAAGCTGTCGATCACGGCGGTGCGGGCGATCGTCACCGCGCCGGAAGGCATCCCGCTGGTCGTGGTGCGCGTGGAGACGTCCGACCCGGGCCTGTACGGGCTCGGCTGCGCCACCTTCACCCAGCGGTTCCACGCGGTCGCGGCCACCGTCGACCGGCACGTCGCGCCGCTGTTGATCGGCCGTCATCCCGCGGACATCGAGGACATCAACCGGCTCGTGCACCTGTCGTCGTACTGGCGCGGCGGGCCCGTGCTGAACAACGCACTGTCCGGTGTGGACCAGGCGTTGTGGGACATCGCGGGCAAGCGGGCCGGGATGCCGGTGTACGAGTTGTTCGGCGGCCGCGTCCGTGCCGCCGCCGACACCTACCTGCACGCGTCGGGCGCCACCGTCGAGGACGCCCTCGACGACGCGCAACGGCTGCTCGCCACCGGCCTGCGGCACGTGCGGCTGCAGGTCGGCGGACCGGGGCTCGGCACCTACGGCGCGCCGGGAACCCCCGGCGGTTACCCGTCGGCGCCGTACCCCGACGGATGGGACGTCAACCGCTACCTCGTGGCGACGCCCCGGCTGTTCGAACGGGCCCGCGCGGTACTCGGCGACGAGGTGGAACTGCTGCACGACGTGCACTCGCGGCTCACCCCGAAGCAGGCGGTGGTGCTGGCCAGGGCACTGGAGCCGTACCGGTTGTTCTTCCTGGAGGACGTGGTCGCGCCGGAGCACTACGACCGGTTGCCGTCGGTCCGGGAGGGGTCGCCGGTGCCGATCGCGGTCGGCGAGCAGCTGTCGTCGCTCACCGACGCCGCCCGGCTCGTGCAGTCGCACGCCGTGGACCTGTTGCGGGTCCACGTTTCCACGGTCGGCGGGGTGTCGGCGTGCCGGAAGCTGGTGGCGTTGTGCGAGGTGAACGGGGTGCGGACCGCGTGGCACGGCCCCGGTGACGTGTCACCGGTCGGGGTGGCGGCGAACGTCGCGCTGGACGTGACCACGTCGGCGTTCGGCATCCAGGAGGGCCACGTGTACGCCGACACCGTGCGGGAGGTCTTCCCCGGCACGCCGGTCGCGGTCGACGGCTACCTGTACCCGTCGGACGCGCCGGGCTGGGGAGTGGACCTCGACGAGAGGCTGGCCGCGCGGTACCCGCCGGAGACGGGCCTGCACGAACGCTGGGCAGCCCGAGTCCGCCGCCCGGACGGCGGACTCGAGTCGCCCTGACGCTCACGACACGGAGATGTTGACCATCCACCCGACGCCGAAGCGGTCGACGCACATGCCGAACTCGTCGCCCCACATCTGCTTCTCCAGCGGGACGGAGACCGTGCCGCCGTCGGCGAGCTTGTCCCAGTACCCGTGCAGTTCGTCGGCGTCGTCGCCGCTCAGGCACACCGTGATGTTGTCGCCCGGGTTGAACGGCTGGCCCGGCGCGTTGTCGGCCGCCATGATCGTGTAACCGCTCTTGGTCTCGAGCATGCCGTGCATGATCGCGTCCGGATTCGGTGCCTGTCCGGAGTGGTCGATGTCACCGTACGTGTTCAGCGTGAGCGTGCCGCCGAACACCTGCTCGTAGAACTCCATGGCCTGCTTCGCGTTGCCGTCGAAGCTGATGTACGGGTTCAGTCTCGATGCCATAGCCGCTCATCTTCGCAGATCAACAGGGTCACGACAACGGTGTGAACACGACCGTGAACGTCGTCTTCCGCAGCGTGAGCTCGTAGGCGGGCAACGTGCCGGGACCACACGACGCGGTGCCGATGCCCTGCTGTCCGATGTCGATCGTCAACCACACACGGTCACCGGCGGTGAGTTCGTTGCGGTGCGTGGCGGCGACCAGGTCGGCGTCGGTCCAGCGGCGGGCGGTGAACGCGAAGTCACCGGTGACGCGCAGGCCGCGGCCGTGCGCGTCGGTCAGGTCGGCCCAGCGGACCTCGGCGCGCCTGCCGTTCTCCTGCGGCCGGACGTACGGGGTCTGCAGCTCGTCCACTGTGGATTCCCAGCGGCCGGTGCGGGTCGCGTGGCCGGTGTCGGCGTACGCCTCGCCGGGGCCCCGGCCGAACCACGTCACGTTCTCGACAGTGGCGGGCAGCGGCAGCGTGATGCCGAGCTTTCCGATGGGTTCCGGCCATTCGCCGTCCGGTTCGACCGAGACGGTCAGGGCCAGGCCCTCGGCCGCCGACGCCCACTCGTAGGTGACGTGCGCGCCGCGGGCCAGTGCGGCGGGTGCGGTTCGTTCCCGCACCACCAGCGTCTCGCCCGCCTCGACGCCGTCCAGCCGGTGCGTGAGCCGGTGCAGGCCGAGCGCGCGCCACGTCTCGTCGGTGCGCGCGTGCTCGCCGCGGTCGTTGTCGGTCGGGGCCCGCCACAGCGCCAGGTGCGGCGCACCGACCGGGAGCCCGCCGAACGCGCGCAGGCGGCCGGTGCGGTCGAACTCCGCCGGGCCCAGGACGAAGCCGTCCTCCGTCTGCTGTGGACGGTCGATGCCCGGCCGTACCCGCGTGGACGGTGCCGTCACCTGGTGCTGCCCCCACGCGACCTCGTGCCCGGCGTCCGCCCACGGTGCGTCCGCCGCCAGCACCGCACGGACGGTCAGCCACGTCTCCTCGGCGAACTCGGGCAGCTCGGGCAACCGCGCCGACCCCGTCGACAGGTCCAGCTCACCCGACCGGTCGCCCGCGGTCCACTCGAACCGCAGCGGCGGGGTCGGCCGCAGCTCCTCGACCGTGACCCGGCCGTCCGCGAACGAGATCCGGACCGGCTCGTAGACCTTCTTGACGTCCAGCAGGCCCGGTGACGGCGTGCGGTCCGGGAACAGCAGGCCGTCGATCACGAAGTTGCCGTCGTGCAGCGGTTCGCCGTAGTCGCCGCCGTACGCGTACTCGTGCACGGGGTGGCGCAGGCCGTGGTCGATCCACTCCCACACGAACCCGCCCGCGATCCGCGGGTACCGGTCGAACAACGCGACGTACTCGGCGAGGCCGCCCGGGCCGTTGCCCATCGCGTGCGCGTACTCGCACTGCAGGAACGGGATGCCCGGCTCCTGCCCGATCTGATCGACCTCGGTGTGTGTGGCGTACATGCGGCTGTACACGTCCACGTAGGCGCAGTCGGCGTCGCCCTCGTAGTGCACCGGGCGGGACGGGTCGCGTTCCCGCACCCAGTCGGCCATCGCGGCCAGGTTCGCGCCGGTGTGGCTCTCGTTGCCCAACGACCACAGCACGATGCTCGGGTGGTTCTTGTCGCGTTCGACCGTGCGGCGCATGCGGTCCAGATAGGAATCCCGCCACCGCGGCACGTCCGACGGGTTGCGCTCCCAGCCGGTGAACAGGAAGCCGTGCGTCTCCAGGTCGCACTCGTCGATCACCCACAGACCCAGCTCGTCGCACAGGTCGAGGAACGCGGGGTGCGGCGGGTAGTGGCTGCTGCGTACGGCGTTGATGTTGTGCCGCTTCATGAGCAGCACGTCCTCGCGCATGGTCTCGTAGGGCACGGCCCGCCCGTGGTCGGGGTGGAACTCGTGCCGGTTCACGCCACGCAGGTGCAGCGGTGCGCCGTTCACCAGCAGCACACCGTCCACGATGGACACCGTGCGGAACCCGACGCGCAGCCGCACGGTCTCGTCGCCGGACGACACGGTCGCGTCGTAGAGCCGCGGCCGTTCGGCACTCCACGGCTCGACCGGGACCGTGACCTCCTCGCCCGCCGGCACCTCGATTCCCAGCTCCGGTACCGACACCGTGGCGGGAACGGACGCCTCGACGCGCAACGTGCCGTGACCGTCCCCGTAGGACGCGTGCACGAACACGTCGTCCAGGTCAGCCCGTCGCTCCAGGGTCACGGAACGGAAGATGCCCGGCAGCCACCACTGGTCCTGGTCCTCGAGGTAGCTCGCGGCCGACCACTGGTGCACGCGCACGGCCAGCACGTTGCGGCCCGGCCGCAGGGTCACGTCGAACTCGGCGGGCAGCCGCGAGCCGGTGAAGAAGCCCAGCTCCGCACCGTTGAGCCACACCTTCGCGCACGACTCGACGCCCTCGAACCGCAGCACGACCGGCCGCCCGGCCCAACCCTCCGGCGGGTCGAACGCGACGCGGTGGTCACCGGTCGGGTTCTCCTCCGGCGGGTGCGGCGGGTCGACCGGGAACGGGTAGACCACGTTGGTGTACCAGGGGTTCCCGTACCCGCGCAGCGGCCAGTGACACGGCACGGAGAGCGCTCTCCAGTCGCTGTCGTCGAAGTCCGGCGCCGCGAAGTCCTCCGGGATGTCCGCGACCGGCGAGAGCCGGAACCGCCAGTCACCGTCGAGCGCGAGCCGTGGCGCGTCGGTGTGCAGGTACGCGCGGGGCGAGCGGATTCCCCGGTGCGGAACGAAGTCGTCGTAGTAGGTCACGGCGCTCCCAACTCGGCGGGCGTGATGTCGTACAGGTGCTCCGGGGTGAAGCCGAGCAACTCGGTCGCGGCGGACGTGTCGATCGGGACCGTGCGCCCGGAGAGCGCTCTCCGGCGCGGCACGTTCGGCAGGTAGCGCGCGAGGAGGTCCTCGGTCGGGTACGGCGACAGCGTCTCGGGCGCGGCGAGGTAGAGCGGGTGCGCGCCGGTGACCTCGGCCGCCAGCCCGAGCCGGCACGCGGTGGCGGCGTCGCGCAGGTCGAGGTAGCTCCACAGCTCGTGCGCGCCGGCGCCGGGCTCGTCGCGGTACTCCCGCGCGTAGTCGGCGAGGAACTCCGGGCTGCCGAGCTTCGGGAACCGCAGCGCGACGACGGACATCCCGTCGCGGCGGGCGACCATGGCGGCGGTGGCCTCGTCGGCCTGTTTGGACAGCGCGTACGGGTCGGCGGCCTGCAGGGGCATCGCCTCGTCGATCGGCACGTAGTCCGGTGCGGCGGGGCGGGGCGCGAACGGCAGGCCGGTGATCGACAGGCTGCTCGCGATCACGGACCTCGTGACCCCGGCCCGCGCCGCCTGGTCGAGCACGACGAACGTGGCGGCGGCGTTGCCGACGAAGACCTCCTCCGGCGTGCCGTGCTCCGGCGAGGGCAGCGCGGCGAGGTGGATGACGGCGTCGACACCGGACATGGCCTTGGCGACCAGGTCGACGTCACTGGCACTGCCGGTGAAGAACGTTTCAACGGTGCCCGGGTCGTGGCGGTCGAGACCGACGACGGAAGCGCCGTGTGCCGCGAGAACGCGCAGCACCGCGCTGCCGAGCCGGCCGGCCGCCCCGGTGACCAGGACCCGGCTCGGTACGTGACTCATCGAGGGCAAGCATAGATTCGCGACTATTGACAAACACTTCTTTTATGTAAACACTCGTAGGCACTATGAAAGACTTGTTGTACGTCGAGGGCTTCGAGCAGGCGGAGGCGCTGCTCAAGCCCCAGCGCGTCGAGGTCCTGCGCCACCTGGCCGACCCGAGCTCGTGCACGGAGGTCGGCGCGAAGCTCGACCAGACCCCGCAGCGGGTGTACTACCACGTGAAGCGACTGGTCGACGCGGGCCTGGTGACCCAGGTGTCGGAGCGCCGGGTGCGCGGCATCGTCGAGGGCATCTACCAGGCGACGGCCCGGTCGTACTGGCTGTCCCCCCGCCTGATCGGCACGATCGGCGGCCGCCGGGTGCGCGACGAGCTGAGCCTCGGCTACCTGATCGAGCTGGTCGAGGACGTGCAGCAGGACCTGGCGACGATCGACCGGACCCGTCCGGAGCTGCCCACGCTCGGGGTGTCCGGCCGCATCGCGCTGCCCGCCGCGCACCGCGCGGAGTTCTTCGACGAACTGCGGACCACGCTGCGGAACCTCTTCACCAAGTACGGCGGCGCGGACGGCGACCAGTTCAACCTCGCGATCGCGGTGTACCCGAAGGAACCGGAGTGACGCGGACGTGCCGAGGCCGCCTACAGCACGGTCTCCAGCAGCCGGGTCAGCACCGGTGACCGGTTGTCACGGGACCACACCAGCGCCATCTCCCACGTCGGCAGGTCCTCCGCCAACGGCCGGTAGACGACCGCCGACTCGTCCGTGCGCGGTGTCGGCGCGATCAACAGCGACACCCCGACGTTGGCCGCCACCAGCGCAACGATCGTCTGCACGTCGACGGCCTCCTGCACGATCCGAGGCGTGAACCCGGCGTCCCGGCAGAAGCCGACGATGCGGTCGTGCACGGCGGGGCCCGACTCGCGGCCGTAGAGCACGAACGGTTCGTCCGCCAGGTCCGCCAGCGACACCCGGCGGCGGGACGCCAGCCGGTGGCCGCCCGGCAGCGCCACCAGCAGCGGATCGTGCGACAACGTCCGCGTCTCCATGTCCGGCGCGGACACCGGCGGGCGCAGCAAACCGACGTCGAGGGCGTCGTCAGCCAACGCGGCCGACTGCCGCAGCGTCGTCATGGCCGTCACCTCGATGCGCACCGACGGCCACGCCGCTCGGAACGGGCCCAGCAGACCGGGCAACGCCTCGAACGTCGCCGACTGCACGAACCCGATCCGCAGCACCCCCAGTTCGCCGCGGTGGGCGCGGCGGGTGGCCGCCACGACGCCGTCCGCGCGACGCACGAGGTCCCGCGCGCCCGCCGCGAACACCTCGCCCGCGTGCGTCAGTGCCAGTGACCGCCTGCTCCGATCGAACAGCGGCACCCCCACCGCCCGCTCCAGCGCGGCCACCTGCCGGGACAGTGTCGGCTGCGTGACGTGCAACCGCTCGGCCGCCCGGCCGACGTGGCCCTCGTCGACGATCGTCACGAACGCACGGGCCTGTCGTAGCTCCATGCGATACACGTATCAGAAACGTCCAGCATTTGCATTGGACGTATGCGTTGCCTCGACCTTAGTGTCGGGTTCGTGGAGACGACAGAACTTGGCCGCACCGGTGAGCAGGTCAGCAAGCTCTCGCTCGGCGCGATGCTGATGGGCACCCGGACCGACGAACAGACCTCGTTCGGCATGCTCGACCGGTACCTCGACGCCGGCGGGTCCTTCGTGGACACCGCCGACTGCTACGCGTGGTGGCCCGCGCCGGGCGACACCGGCGGCGAGAGCGAGACCGTGCTCGGCCGATGGCTCGCCGCCCGGGGCAACCGGGAACGGGTGTTCCTGTCCACGAAGGGCAGCGCGTGGGTGTCCGACCCGGACCGCTACCGCGGCAAACCGGAGCGACCGGCCTACGCGGGCGCGGGCGCCACCACGCTGCGGGCCGCACTCGAGGGGAGCCTCCGCAGGCTTGGCACCGACCACGTCGACCTCTACTACGTACACGTCGACGACCTCGCCACCCCGCTGGAGGAGACCCTCGAGGCACTCGCCGCGTTCGTCGCCGAGGGGAAGATCCGCCACGTCGGCTGGTCGAACATCCGGACCTGGCGGCTGGAGCGCGTCCTCGGGTTGTGCGAGCGGCACGGCTGGCCTGCGCCGGTCGCGTTGCAACAGCAGCACTCATACCTGCGCCCGGTCCCCGGCGCCAACTTCCTGTCCATTGTGGATGACGAGCAGCTCGACCACCTGCGCGCCAATCCGCGGGTGTCACTGGTGGCGTACTCCCCGATCCTCAAGGGGATCTACGACACCCCGGCGAAGGCGGCCGCGCACACCGACTACGCCGGACCCGACGCGGAGGCACGCGTCGCGCGGGTGACCACACTGGCGGGTGACCTCGGGGTCACACCGAACCAGCTCGTTCTGGCGTGGCTGCTGCACCAGACGGACCCGACCCCGATCACGCTGACCGGGCCGCGCACGCCCGCCCAGTTGGACATCTCGCTCGCCGCCCTGGACATCAAGCTCACGAACGAACAACTCATGTTCCTCGACGCATAGAACACCCACACGAAAGCGGCACGGCCGACGGTGATGTCCCGTCGGCCGTGCCGTTCGTCGTGTCCGGAGTGAACACACCGTAGAGACAGCGACGGCCGGGACTAGCCCATTGCGGTGGTGGCCGCGCCATCACCCGGGGAAGCCGTGATGTCCGCCCCTGACCCGTTCGCTGCACCCCCCGCTCGTTCGGCCCAGCAACAGACTACGCAGCGAACAGATCGTGCGGCGTTACCGCTGAACAGAGTGAAAAAGACGATGATTTCCCGTCGCGATCGACCTCACTCGCTTGGGCGACTGTGCTCGTTTTGAGCGCGGTGCTAACTTCGGATCGTTGACAAAGTTTCACGTATTTCCCCGGGTCGCGGTATTCGCCTTGCCCAAAACAATTTTCTTTGATTGGTGGTGTGCGTTGTGACGGTGACGGAACCGGTGGCGCCCGGGGTCGGCGCAAACGGTGAGCGGCCGCAGCAGAGCCTGGCGACCGCCGCGGCTCGAAACCTTGCCACGACGAAGAAGTCCGTTCCCCAGATGCAGGGCGTGTCGTCGCGGTGGTTGCTGAAAATGCTGCCGTGGACGCAGGTTTCCGGCGGCACGTACCGGGTCAACCGCCGCCTGTCCTACGCGGTCGGCGACGGCCGCGTCACGTTCACCAACGACGGCGGCGCGATCCGGGTGATTCCGGCGGAGCTCGGCGAGCTGCCGTTGTTCCGCGGTTACGACGACACCGAGGTGCTCGCCGCGCTCGCCGGCGGGTTCGAGCAACGGGAATTCTCGGCGGGCGACACGATCGTCGAATTCGGGCACGAGTCGAACGAGGCATTCCTCATCGCGCACGGCAAGGTGACGAAGATCGGCCCCGGCCGCTACGGCGACGAGACGATCCTGGACACGCTCGCGAACGGCGACCACTTCGGGGACGAGACGCTGGTCGACCCGCAGAGCATGTGGGAGTACACGGTCAAGGCGCAGACCGCGTGCACGGTGCTGATGCTGCCGCAGCGCGCCTTCGACGAGCTGCTCGACCGCTCGGAGACGTTGCGCACGCAGGTCACCGCGTTCCAGTCGGGCAAGGCGGCGGCGCAGAACCCGCACGGCGAGGCGTCGATCGAGCTGTCGTCGGGGCACGTCGGCGAGGCCGACCTGCCCGGCACGTTCGTGGACTACGAGCTCGCGCCCCGGGAGTACGAGCTGTCGGTCGCGCAGACCGTGCTGCGCGTCCACACCCGCGTGTCCGACCTCTACAACGAGCCGATGGACCAGGTCGAGCAGCAGCTGCGGCTGACCATCGAGGCGCTGCGCGAGCGCCAGGAACACGAGATGATCAACAACACGGACTTCGGGCTGCTGCACAACGCGGACCTCGCGCAGCGCATCCACACCCGGTCCGGCCCGCCGACCCCGGACGACTTCGACGAGCTGCTCGCGACCGTGTGGAAGAACCCCGGCTTCTTCCTCGCGCACCCGCGCACGATCGCCGCGTTCGGCCGGGAGTGCAGCCGTCGCGGCATCTACCCGGACGCGATCGACGTGAACGGCCACCGCGTGCCCGCGTGGCGGGGCGTGCCGATCTTCCCGTGCAACAAGATCGCGGTCTCCGAGCACCGCACCAGCTCGGTGCTCCTCATGCGCACCGGCGAGGAGCAGCAGGGCGTCATCGGCCTGCACCAGACCGGCATCCCCGACGAGTACCAGCCCAGCCTCTCGGTGCGGTTCATGAACATCAACGAGCAGGCGATCATGTCGTACCTGGTCAGCGCGTACTACTCGTGCGCGGTGCTGGTGCCGGACGCGCTGGGCGTCCTCGAGAACGTCGAGCTGGGCCGGGAAGGCTGAGCCGTGACCACCACCGTGGAGCTGCAGGCCACCGTCCGGCGCACCCTGTCGACCGACGCGGCGCGCAACCTCACCACCACCACCAAGTCCAAGCCGCAGATGCGCGGCATCACCACGCGGTGGCTGCTCAAGATGCTGCCGTGGGTGGACATCGCGGGCGGCACGTACCGGGTCAACCGGCGCCTGTCGTACGCGGTCGGCGACGGGCGCCTGACGTTCGTCAGCGAGGGCACCGCCATCCGGGTGGTGCCCGCCGAGCTGCGGGAGCTGCCGCTGCTGCGGGACTTCACGAACGACGCCGCGCTCGGTGCGCTCGCCGGCCGGTTCGAGCAGCGGGAGTACGGGCCGGGTGAGCTGATCGTCCGGGGTGGAGAGCCACGCGAGGAGCTTTTCCTGCTGGCGCACGGCAAAGCCAACAAGCTGACACCCGGTAGGTACGACGACGACCAGGTCGCGAAGGTGCTCGCGGACGGCGACCACTTCGGCAGCGAGATCCTCACCGGCGAGCGCGACCAGTGGGAGTTCAGCGTCAAGACGATCACCCCCTGCACCGTCCTGGTGCTGGCGGGACAGTCGTTCCGGCAGATGAACGGGCAGTCCGACGCGCTGCGCGAGCACATCCGGGAAGCGCTCTCCCGGCCGTCGAAGGCGCAGAACCGTGCCGGTGAGGCGGCGATCGAGCTGTCGTCGGGGCACGCGGGCGAGGTCGAGCTGCCCGGCACGTTCGCGGACTACGAGCTGACGCCACGCGAGTACGAACTGGACGTCGCGCAGACGCTGCTGCACGTGCACACCAGGGTCGCCGACCTCTACAACGACCCGATGGACCAGACGCGGGAACAGCTGCGCCTGACCGTCGAGGCGCTGCGGGAGCGGCAGGAACACGAGCTGGTCAACAACCCGTCGTACGGGCTGCTGCACAACGCGGACCTGTCGCAGCGGGTCTTCACCCGTTCCGGCCCACCGACGCCCGACGACCTCGACGAGCTGCTGTCGCGGCGGCGCAAGTCGAAGTTCTTCCTCGCGCATCCGCGGGCGATCGCCGCGTTCCGGCGGGAGTGCACCGCACGCGGGATCTACCCCCAGAACGTCGTGTTCGAGGGGACGACCGTGCAGACGTGGCGCGGGGTGCCGATCCTGCCGTGCGACAAGATCCCGATCACCGAGGGCGACGTGTCGTCGATCATCGTGATGCGTACCGGCGTCGAGGACCAGGGCGTGATCGGACTGCACACGGTGAACATCGACGACGAGGTGGCACCGAGCATGAACGTGCGGTTCATGGGCATCGACGAGAAGGCCATCCTGTCGTACCTGGTCAGCGTGTACTTCTCGGCGGCGGTGCTGGTGCCCGACGCGCTCGGGGTGCTGGAGAACGTCGAGCTGGGGCGCTGACGTGGTCGCACCGGAACGGATCAGTACCACGCAAACGCTTGTGTGGAGCCGGGAACTGGTCGACCCGGCGATGCGGGCGGCCGTGGACACGCTGCCGAGCAGCATGCGCCGCATCGCCGGGTACCACCTCGGCTGGTGGGACGAGCACGGCACGCGGACGTCGTCGGCGGGTGGCAAGGCGCTGCGCCCGACGCTCACGCTGCTGAGCGCCGCGGTGGTCGGCGGGTCGCCGAGGGAGGCGGTGCCATCCGGGGTCGCGGTCGAGCTGGTGCACAACTTCTCGCTGCTGCACGACGACGTGATGGACGGCGACCTGACCAGGCGGCACCGGCGGACCGCGTGGAGCGTGTTCGGCATCGGCGCGGCGATCCTCGCGGGGGACGCGCTGCTGACGCTGGCGTTGGACGTGCTGGCCGCGAGCGGCCACCCCGCGGCGGGGCCGGGCATGCGGATGCTGACCGCGGCCGTGCAGGAGCTCGTGGACGGCCAGTGCGCGGACATGGACTTCGAGCAGCGGTCCACTGTGGAACTCACGGAGTGCCAGGCGATGGCGGCGGGCAAGACGGCCGCGTTGATGGGCTGCGCGTGCGCGATCGGCGGCTCGTTCGGCGGCGGATCACCCGAGCAGGTCGGGCATCTGCGTGCGTTCGGCGAGCACATCGGGCTCGCGTTCCAGCACGTGGACGACCTGCTGGGGATCTGGGGCGACGAGGGGACGACGGGCAAGCCGGTGTTCTCGGACGTGCGCAACCGCAAGAAGTCGCTCCCGGTGGTGTACGCGCTGACGTCCGGCACGGCGGCGGGCGACGAACTGGCCGCCCTGTACGGACGCACGGAACCGCCCGCGGACCGGGAGTTGCACCGGGCGGCGGATCTCGTGGAGCAGGCAGGCGGTCGCGCGTGGAGCCGGCACCAGGCCGACCACCTGATGGCGACCGCCCTGACCCACCTGGAGCACCTCCCCGAGACCGCGGCGGCAGCGGAACTGACCGCACTGGCCCACCTGCTGACCACCCGACAGCACTGACGCATGTCCCCGGCGGGCGTGCGGAACGAGGAGGTTCCATGGCCCCGGCTCCCCATACCGTTCTGCTCGCCGCGCCGCGGTCGTTCTGCGCGGGTGTCGAGCGGGCCATCGAGATCGTCGAGCACGCGCTCGCGCAGCGCGGCCGACCCGTGTACGTGCGCAAGCAGATCGTGCACAACGCGCGCGTCGTCGCGGACCTCGAGCGGCGTGGGGCGGTGTTCGTCGACGAGCTGACGCACGTGCCGCGTGGCGCGACCGTCGTGTTCTCCGCGCACGGTGTCTCCCCCGCCGTGCGCGCCGAGGCGGGAGGGCGGCACCTGCACGTCGTCGACGCCACGTGCCCGCTGGTGACCAAGGTCCACGCGGAGGCCCGCCGGTTCGCGGGCCGCGGCGACACCGTCCTGCTCATCGGCCACGCCGGCCACGAGGAGGTGGAGGGCACGCTCGGCGAGGCCCCCGACGACACCATCCTCGTCGAGAACGTCGAGCAGGCGCGGACGGTCACCGTGCCCGAGCGCGTGTCCTACCTGACGCAGACCACGCTCTCGGTCGACGAGACCGCGCGGATCGTCGGCGTGCTCCGCGCTCGCTTCCCGAAGCTCGCGGGCCCGGCGTCCGACGACATCTGTTACGCCACCACGAACCGCCAGCAGGCACTGTCCACAGTGGCCGAGAGGTCCGACCTGGTGCTGGTGATCGGTTCGGCGAACTCGTCGAACTCCGTGCGGCTCGTGGAGCTCGCCGAGCGTGCGGGCACACCGGCACACCTCATCGACGACGCGGGCGACATCAGACCGGAATGGCTCGACGGCGTGCGCACCGTCGGCCTCACGGCGGGTGCGTCGGCGCCACCCGAACTGGTCGACGAGGTGGTCGCCGCGCTCAGACCGGTCCGGGTGCTGGAACACCGCACCGCGACCGAGGACATCCGGTTCACCCTCCCGTCCTCGGTGCGATCGTGATGCCCGACCTGGCCGCGCTGCGCCGGATGTCCGCGCCCGCGCTGCACTCGCTCGCCGCCGAGTTGCGGACCGTGCTCGTCGACAGGGTCTCCGCCACCGGTGGGCACCTCGGGCCGAACCTCGGCGCGGTCGAGCTGACCATCGCGCTGCACCGCGTGTTCCGCTCGCCGGACGACGTGCTCCTGTTCGACACCGGGCACCAGGCGTACGTCCACAAGCTGCTGACCGGCCGGCGTTTCGACGACCTCCGCCAGGCGGGTGGCACGTCGGGCTACCCGTCGCGCACCGAGTCGCCGCACGACGTGATCGAGAACTCGCACGCCTCCACCGCGCTGTCCTATGCGGACGGACTGGCGAAGTCGTTCGCCGTCACGGGCGCCCACGACCGGCGGGTGGTCGCGGTCGTCGGCGACGGCGCGCTGACCGGCGGCATGGCGTGGGAGGCGCTCAACAACCTCGGCGCGGCGCCCGCGCGGCCGGTCGTGGTGGTGCTCAACGACAACGGCCGCTCCTACGCGCCGACGGTCGGCGGTCTCGCCGAGCACCTCGCCGCGCTGCGCGCGGGCGCGACCCGGACGAACGTGTTCACCGCACTGGGGTTCGCCTACACCGGTCCGGTCGACGGGCACGACGTCGTCGCGGTGGAGAGCGCTCTCCACGAGGCGGCGGCGCTGGGGCGGCCGGTGGTCGTGCACTGCGTCACGGAGAAGGGGAAGGGCCACCCGCCCGCCGAGGCGGACGAGGCGGACCGCATGCACGCGGTGAGCCCGGCGTCCTCGACCGCCGGGGCGTCGTGGACGTCGGTGTTCGCCGACAGCATCGTGGCGATCGGCGAGGACCGGCCGGACGTGGTGTGCCTGACCGCCGCGATGGCGCTGCCCACCGGGCTCGGGAAGTTCGCGCGGCGGTTCCCGGCGCGGACGTTCGACGTGGGCATCGCGGAGCAGCACGCGGTCACGTCGGCGGCGGGCCTCGCGATGGGCGGGCTGCACCCCGTCGTCGCGATCTACGCCACGTTCCTGTCCCGCGCGTTCGACCAGGTGCTGATGGACGTGGCGCTGCACCGGCTCGGGGTCACGTTCGTGCTCGACCGCGCGGGCGTCACGGGCCCGGACGGCGCGAGCCACCACGGCATGTGGGACGCGTCCGTGCTGCCGGTGGTGCCGGGGCTGCGCCTCGCCGCGCCGCGCGACCCGGCCACGCTGCGGGAGCTCCTGCGCGCGGCGGTGTCCGTTTCGGACGCGCCGACCGTGCTGCGGTACCCGAAGGCGAAGGCGGGACCCGACATCCCGGCGGTACGTCGGACGGACGGCTACGACGTGCTGCTGGACGCCCCGGAGGCGCCGGTACTGCTGGTGGCGGTGGGCCCGCTCGCGGGCGCGTGCCTGGCTGCGGCCGACGAGCTTTCCCGCCACGACGTGCCCGTCACGGTCGTCGATCCACAGTGGACGATGCCGCTGCATCCCGGGCTGCTGCGCCTCGCCGCCGGGTTCCCGCTGGTGCTCGCGGTCGAGGACACCACGGCCACCGGCGCGCTCGGCGCCCGGCTCGCGCAGGCGCTCGCCGCCGCGGGGGAACGCACCTGCGTGGCGACGTTCGCGCTGCCGAACGGGTTCCTGCCGCACGCGTCCCGCGACGAGATCCTGCGTGCGCACGGCCTCGACGGCAACGGTATCGCCTGCACCGTCCTCAAACGACTCGCCAGGATGAAGGCGGTGGTGTGATGACCGCGGTGGACCTCGGTGTCCCGGCGGTGGGCCCGAGACGGCGCCGGTCCCGGCAGGTCATGGTGGGCGACGTGCCGGTCGGGGGCGGTACCCCGGTGACGGTCCAGTCGATGACGACCACGGTGACGGCCGACGTCGAGGCGACGCTGCGGCAGATCGCCGAGCTGACCGCGGCCGGCTGCCAGATCGTGCGGGTCGCGGTGCCGTCGGCCGACGACGCGGACGCGCTCGCCGACATCGCGAAGAAGTCCCCGATCCCGGTCGTCGCCGACATCCACTTCCAGCCGCGCTACGTGTTCGCCGCCATCGACGCGGGGTGCGCGGCCGTGCGCGTGAACCCGGGCAACATCAGGAAGTTCGACGACCGCGTGGCCGAGATCGCCCGCGCGGCGAGCGACGCGGGTGTCCCGATCCGCATCGGCGTCAACGCGGGCTCGCTCGACGAGCGGCTGCTCGCCAAGCACGGCAAGGCGACCCCGGAGGCACTGGTCGAGTCCGCGTTGTGGGAGTGCTCGCTGTTCTCCGAGCACGGGTTCTCCGACCTGAAGCTGTCGGTGAAGCACCACGACCCGGTGGTGATGATCGCCGCGTACCGGCAGCTGGCCGCGCGCTGCGACTACCCGCTGCACCTCGGCGTCACCGAGGCGGGCCCGAGGTTCCAGGGCACGATCAAGTCCTCGGTCGCGTTCGGGGTGCTGCTCGCCGAGGGCATCGGCGACACGATCCGGGTGTCGCTGTCCGCGCCGCCGGTGGAAGAGGTCAAGGTCGGACTGTCCATTCTGGAATCGCTGGCGCTGCGGCCGAGGCGGCTGGAGATCGTGTCGTGCCCGTCGTGCGGCCGGGCGCAGGTCGACGTGTACCGCCTGGCGGAGCAGGTGACCGCCGCGTTCGACGGTTTCGAGACACCGCTGCGGGTGGCGGTGATGGGGTGCGTCGTGAACGGGCCGGGTGAGGCACGCGAGGCGGACCTCGGAGTTTCGTCGGGGAACGGCAAGGGGCAGATCTTCGTACGCGGCGAGGTGGTCCGGACGGTCCCGGAGAGCCAGATCGTCGAAGCCCTGCTCGACGAGGCGATGAAGAGAGACTGGACGTGAACATCTATCTCACCGGGCTGGCGTGGGTGCTCGGGGTCGGGCTGGCGGCGGGCCTGCTCGCCTACCTGGTGCGGCGCATCGGCGAGACACAGGGCGTCGTCGACAACAACGAGGCGGCGGGCCAGGTGTTCACGCTGGTCGGCGGCCTGCAGGCGGTGCTGCTGGCGTTCGTGCTGATCTCGCTGTTCGACGGCGTGAGCGCGGCGGAGGACGGCTCGTACGCGGAGGCGGACAGCCTGGTGGCCACCGTGTGGGCGGCGCAGGAGCTGCCGGACAGCACCGGTGTGGCGGCGCGGGCGCGGGCGTACGCGGAGGAGGTGATCGAACGGGAATGGCCGCACATGCGTGATGGCACGCAGACCGACGACACCGGCTGGGCGGCGCTGGAACGCCTGCGCGCCGAGGTGGCCGCCACACCGGCGACCGACGACTGGACCGTCGACCGCAAGAACGAGGCGAACGCGCAGCTGTCGACCGTCTACCAGCAGCGACAGGAACGGCTCAACACCGCGACGAGCGGTGGCGTGAACTCGGTGGTGTGGTTCGCGTTGCTCGTCGGCGCCGCCATGGCGGTCGCGCTGCCGATTCTCTTCGGTGGCCCCAAACCGGCGACGCACATCCTCATCGTGTCGATACTGGCGGGCACGATGGCGCTGTTGTTGTTCGCGACACAGCAGCTGCAGAACCCGTACGGTGGTGGCGCGCAGGTGGGCCCGGCCGCGTTCGAGTCGGCCCTGGACCGGCTGCGATGATCAAGTGCCTGCTCGGCGTGCACGTGTCGGTGCTGGTCTCCGTGACCGTGTGCCTGTTACCGGGCCGCCCGCCCCCGCCACCGCCGTGGCACCCACCGGCCCCACCGCCCACGATCACCGCCACTACGACCGTGACGGCCCCACCGCCCACGACGGTCACCGCCACGACGTCGGTGACCGCCCCGCCCCCACCGACGACCACCGCGACCACCACCGCGACCACCACCGTGACCGTGCCGCCCGCGCCGCCCGTCACCGCACCCCTGGCGCCACAACCCCTGCCGACCACCCTGCCGACGGTCCCGACCACGACCGCGGCGGCACCCCCTCCCCCACCGACGACCCCGCCGACGACGTCACGGCCGGGCCTCTACATCGTGGACAAGCCGGACCCCGCGGCCGTGCCGTCCCTGCGGGACGCCACGGAGGAGAAGCGGCGCTGGGGGCTGACGGTGCTGGTCATCGTCGTCGCCGCGGGCGCGGCGGCCGCCAGGGCGGCGAGGCGGCACTAGTCGAGCCAGAACGGGTTGGTCCACGCGCGGCCGGCCCCGACACCGTCCATGCCGACCACGGTGACCCGGAAGTACCGGCGGAACTCCGCCAGCGGCAGCGTGCACTCGGTGATCCCGTCACCGGCGACGACCTGCTTGCCGGGCTGCCCGCCGGTCACCAGCACGCGGCTCGCGGGCGAACACGCCACGGTCACCCGGCCGTCGTGCACCGACACGCCGTGGATCTCCGGGCCCGTGCTGGAGTAGTAGTCACCGTCCTTCAGGGCGGCCAGCAACAGGTCGGGCTCCAGCGCGGTCGCACGGACCTGGACCCACGCCGCGCATCCCGGCGGGTCCTGCGGCTGGAAGTGCGCGTCGTCGGCCGCGTACGCGGTCAGCCGGTGGCCACGGGCCAGCAGCACGTCGCACAGGTGCCAGCTGTCCCCGCGGTCCTCCCACGCCGACACCGCGTTGTACACCTCGACGGCGTGCGCGGCGTCGAGGCTCTCCGCGTCGTCGAGCGTGAGCAGCGACGCCGACGGGTGGGCCATCCCCACGAACGCGCCGGCACGGCGGGCGCGGCGGGCCAGTTCCGGACCCGTCTCGCCCGGCACCGGCGCGAAGTCCAGCGGGAGCCCGACGGCCAGGATGTGCCACGACGACCCCAGCCTGGTGCGGGGCGCGTGCAGTTCCGCGCCGATCAGCGTCGTGAACTTCTCCGTGCGGAGCGGCCGGGTGTCGGTCACCGGGTACCCGTGCTCGGCGCGGAAGTGGTCGGTCAGCGACACGAAGTCGTAGCCCGCCGACCGGTACTCCTCCACCGCGGCGGCGGGCGACAGCGCGCCGTCGGAGTTCGTGGTGTGGGTGTGCAGGTTGCCCCGCCAGAACCGGCCGGGGCCGGCGAACGCGTTCACGACGTGTGCAGCCAGTCGAGCACGACCGTGGCCGTCCACGACTGCTGCCGCGACCCGAGTGCCTCGCCCGTCAGCGGGTGGTAGTACTCGGCGAACGAGCCGTCCGCGGCCAGCCGCAGGCACTCCGACCGCAGGTGGTCGGCCTCGCCCTGCCAGCCGCGCTGCTCGAACGCCCACCCGAACAGCCACGCGATCACCGGCCACACCGGGCCGCGCCAGTACTCGCGCGGCCGGAACCCGACGTCGTTCGGCGACACCGTCGGCGGGATCCGTGCGAACAGCGCCGGATGGCCCGCCCAGTCAGGGCCGGTCAGGGTGGCCAGCATCTGCTTCTCGACGTCGTCGGGCAGCCCACCGCACAGCAGCGGCGCGAACCCGGCGATCGTGCTGGACGACAGCCAGCGGTCGCCGCGCAGGTCGCGATCACGCGCCAGACCGGTCAACGGGTCGTGTGCGGCCGCGACCGCCGCGCGGGACCGCCGCGCCCAGCCACGCAGCTGCCGGACGCGCCACGGCGGCTGCTCGCACTCCTCGCCGAGTTCCGCGAGCACGTCGCAGGCCAGCGCGAACAACGCGGTCACGAACACGTCGCCGACGAGGAAGCTCGTCGTGCGCACCACGGCGTCCGCGTCGTAGCGGACCTTGCGCATCTGCTCGATCAGCCACAGGTACCGGTCGTACTCGGCGTCGCTGGGCCGTTCCGCGTCGGCGGCGACGAGGCCGCGGTCCAACCGCACGTACGGCGGCAGGTCCGGACCCGGGACCACCTCGGCGTACGGGACGTCCCAGCGCGGCGAGTTGTCCATGCCGGACTCCCAGCCGTGCACGATCGCGAGCATGCCGGTGCCGAGCGGGTCGCGGTGGCGCACCAGCCACTCGTGCCAGCGGTACAGCCGGGGCCACGCCGACTTCAGCAGCTTGTACGCCACCTCCCGCTGCCCCTGTGAGCGGGCGATGTCCACGATGCGCCGCAACGCGATCGCGTGCACCGGCGGTTGGCAGATGCCGGACGTGCGCGGGGTGTTCGGGGCGTCGGCGTTCAGCTCCGCGGCGCCCCACCGCTCCGGGCCCGGGAAGTAGCCGGCACCCTCGGAGAACACGATGTGCGGGATCATGCCGTTGCGCCACTGCGCGTTCAGCAGCGTCTGCAGCTCGCGGGCCGCGCGCGCCACGTTGAGGTGGGCGAGCCCGATCGAGATGAACGCGGTGTCCCAGCTCCACATGTGCGGGTAGAGCCGCGGCGCCGCCGTGATCATCGTGCCGATGTCGTTGCCGGACAGGGTCCACGCCGCGCTCGCGGCCAACTGCACGGACCCCAGGTTGGGTCTCACCTGACCTCCGAGAACTTATGTCTAAACTCTAGACAGAAGTAGGACTCCTCAAACTTAGGCGGGAGCCATGGCCGACGTCAACCGAACAACCGCGACCGGCGGGGCGGCGTCCCCGGGCAATGTTGTCGCCGTGTTACGTGACGCGGGCCCGCTCACCCGCCAGCAACTGCAGGCACTGCTGGGGCTGTCCCGCGCGACGCTGGTCGAGCGGCTGGACACGCTCACGCGGTTGCGCATGGTCCGCACAGCGGGCCACGACGCGTCCAGTGGCGGCAGGCGGGCCGCGCTGCTCGAGGCGGACCGGACCAGCCGGGTCGCGGTGGTGGCGTGGCTGGGCGCCAGCCACGTGTCGGTCGGCGTGGCGGACCTCGCGGGCACCGTGCTGGTGGACCACACGGAGCGGTTGCCGCTCGGCCACACCCCCGGTGACGTGGTGCCGTGGCTGGTGGACATCGCGCGCGCACAGCTGACGGAGACGGGTCGTGGCGGGGACCTCGCCGCGGTCGGGCTCGCGGTGCCGGGGCAGATCGACCAGGTCACCGGTGTCTCGATCATGCCGCCGACCATGACCGCGTGGCGGGACGTGCCGTTGCGGGACGGGCTGGCCGACGGACTCGGGGTCGAGGTGCTGCTGGAGAACGACGCCAACGCGCTCGCGTACGGCGAGTACCTGGCGGCGGGCCACCGCCAGTCGACGGTGCTGGGGGTCGCGGTCGGCACGGGGATCGGCGCGGGGGTGGTGATCGGCGGCCGCCCCCACCGCGGCGCCACCGGGTGCGCCGGGGAGATCGGGCACATCCGCATCGAGGACCGCGACGAGCGGTGCACCTGCGGACGGCACGGGTGTGTCGCGGCGCTGGCGAGCGGGAAGGCGATGATCCGGCAGTTGCGCGGGGAGGGGGTGCGCGCGCTGCCGGACGTGATCCGGCGGGTCGAGTCCGGTGACCCGCACGCGGTCGCGCTGGCCACCGACGCCGGGCGCCTGGTCGGCACCGTGCTGGCCACGGTCGTGACGATCCTCAACCCGCACGTGGTCCGGGTGGGTGGGGAGATCGGCGGGCTGGCCCCGTTCCGGGACGGGCTCGCGGAGACGTTGACGCAGCACGCACACGAGGTCGCGGCCACCGGGCTGGACGTGGGACCCGCGGTGCTCGGCGAGCAGGCCCCGCTGGTGGGGATGGCCGGCCTGGCGGCGGAAGCCGTGTTCGCGCCGGAGGCCATCGACCGCCTGGCAGCGCGCTCGTAGAAATTTCCCGGCATCGGCTGTCGAAACCTCGGCGACCCGTTCGACGCGTCAGCGAGACACGCCGAGCGGAGAGGACAGTGACATGGCAACCACGACCCTGGTCACCCGGAACGCACTGGCCGACGCGCTCATGGCCGAGGACACCGCCGAGGACACCGGCTGGCTCGACGCGCTGGACCGGATCACCTGCCCGGCACACCGGCGGTGGATCCACCAGTGCTGCCACAGCGACCTGCACGTCAGCCGGGTCACCGGCCACCGCTGGTGCCGCCCCTGCGGGCGTGCGCTGGAGGTCGCCGTCGACGAGGTCACCCGCACCGTCGCGCTGCGCTGCCCCGGCTGCGGGCGCGGCGCACGGACCAGGGCCGACGCCCAGCTGGTCGCGGCCTGCGAGGCGAGTCTCACCGCATCCACCGCAGCGTAGGAAGGAACCCGAAATGGCACGCGTCATCTGCGACATGTCCATGTCCCTCGACGGCTACGTCACCGGCCCGAACGACAGCCGCGAGAACCCGTTCGGCGACGGCGCCGGCTCGCTCCACGACTGGTTGTTCGTCGACCCCGGCGACGAGGAACGCGCCATGATGCAGGAGTCGCTGGACACCTGCGGCGCGATCGTGATGGGCCGTACGTCGTTCGACAAGAACGAGGGCGACGGCGGCTGGGGCGAGGGCGGCCCGCTCGGCGACACCCCCGTCTTCGTGGTGACGCACCACGCGCCGACGCGGACCTACCCGCCCGTGTACCGGTTCGTCACCGACGGCGTGCGCAGCGCCATCGAGCAGGCCGAGAACGTCGCGGGGGACAAGGTCGTCGGCCTGCACGGCGCGACCGTCATGCAGCAGGGGCTCCCGCTCGGCCTCGTCGACGAGATCTACGTGCACGTCGTCCCGATCCTGGTCGGCGGGGGCACGCGGCTGTTCGACACACTCCCGTCGGGGATCCAGCTGGAGCAGATCAGCACGGTCGTGGGCGCGAAGGCGACACACCTTCGCTACCGGGTGGTGCACTGAGCCGCGGCCGGGAAGACTCGCGCTCGCGACAGCGATGAGTTTCGCCGTCCACCGGGGTCTGTACTGACACAGGAGAAAGGAGTCGGCATGCCCGTCGAGACCGAGCCGGACTTCCTGACCCAGGCGGACCCGTACCGCAGGGAGTTGCTCGCGCACTGCTACCGCATGCTCGGGTCGGTGCACGACGCCGAGGACCTGGTGCAGCAGACCATGCTGCGGGCGTGGCGCGGCTACGACAAGTTCGAGGGCCGCTCCACGTTGCGGACGTGGCTGTACCGGATCGCGACCACCCAGTGCCTGACCGCACTCGAGAGCCGTGGCCGCCGCCCGTTGCCGACCGGGCTCGGCGGGCCCAGCGACACCGGCGGCCTGCCGCTGGAGACGCGGAACGAGGTGCCGTGGCTCGAGCCGATGCCGAGCGGCTCGAACCACGACCTCGCCGGCGCCGAGGACCCGGCGGCCATCGTCACCTCGCGGGAGAGCACGCGACTCGCGTTCGTCGCCGCGCTGCAGCACCTGCCGGCCAGGCAGCGGGCCGTGCTGATCCTGCGGGACGTGCTCGCGTGGCGGGCCGCCGAGGTCGCCGAGCTGCTCGACACCACGACCGCGGCTGTGAACTCGGCGTTGCAGCGGGCCCGCGCCCAGCTCGAGGCGGTCGCGCCGACACCGGACGACGTGGTCGAGCCGACCACCGAGGACAAGCGGCGGCTGCTGGAGAGGTACGTCGACGCGTTCGAACGCAAGGACGTCGACGCCATCGTGTCGCTGCTGGCGGAGGACGCGGTGTGGGAGATGCCGCCGTTCACCACGTGGTTCCAGGGCCCTCGGCAGGTGGCGCGGCATCTCACCATGCAGTGCCCCGGCGGGCCGGGCGACTTCCGGTTCGCCGCGACCGAGGCCAACGGCGAGCCGGCGCTCGGCATGTACCTGCGGGCCGACGACGGCGCGTTCCGGCCGTTCACGCTGCAGACGTTCACGGTGCGCGGTGACCGGTTCTCGCACGTGGTGTCGTTCTTCGACCTGCGCCTGTTCGACACGTTCGGCCTGCCGAGCACGGCATGACCCCGTTGCTCGGCGGCGTCGGCCTGCTGGCGCGCGCCGTCGACTACGCGCTGGCCTGCCTCGACGCGGCGGACGGCGCGGACCTCACCCGCCCGACGCCGTGCGCGGACTGGGACCTGCGTGCGCTGCTGGACCACGTCAACGACTCGCTGCTGGCACTGCACGAGGCGGCCGCGCTCGGCCGGGTGTTCCCCGAGACCGCCGACGACACCGGCCGCGACCCGATCGCGTTGGTGCGGGACCGGGCCACCCGGCTCGTCGGCGCGTGGACGCCGCCCGTGCCCCGCAGGGAGGTCGCGCTGGGCGAGCTGGCGCTGACGTCCGCGATTGTCACCACGACCGGTGCGCTGGAGGTGGTGGTGCACGGGTGGGACGTGGCACGGGCGTGCGGCGCGGACGCGACCGTGCCGGACGGACTCGCGACCGAGCTGCTCGATCTGGTGCCGCTGCTGGTGGCGGCGGGAGACCGGCCGGCGCGGTTCGCGACACCGATCGCTACGCCGTTCGGAGCAGTGTCGGGCGACCGTTTGGTCGCCCTTCTGGGCCGGCATCCTCGGTGGGCGTATCGGTAGGCCGGTCAGCACGACCTTTCCGGTATGAGAGTGGCGTCGTTCAACGTCGAGAACCTGTTCGCGCGACCGAAGGCGTTCGACACGTCCGACCGGTCGGCCGGCGCGCCGATCCTGGCCGCCTACTCCGAGTTCAACGAGCTCATCGCGGCCGAGGAGTACCGCGACGACACCCGTCGGCGGCTGCGGGAGCTGCTGGTGACGCTGGAGGTCTACACGGTTCGCGACGGGGTCGTGCGCCGCAACCACACCCGTGACCCGAGGTGGGCGTGGCTGCGGAAGAACCGGGGCACGTTCGACCGCGAGCCGCAGGACCCCGCGAAGGACGTCGAGATCATCGCGACGGGCCGCGCCGACTGGATCGGCTGGGTGGAGCTGGCGAAGGAGCCGGTGGACGAGATCGGCACCCGCACCACGGCACGCGTGATCACCGACATCGACGCGGACGTGCTCGCGCTCATCGAGGTGGAGGACCGCCCGTCGCTGGTGCGGCTCAACAAGGAGCTGCTCGGCGGCCGCTACGAGCACGTGATGCTGGTCGACGGCAACGACGACCGCGGCATCGACGTGGGCATCATGACCAAGGCCGGGTACGACATCCGGTCCATTCGGTCCAATGTGGACGTCAAGGACGGCGACGTCCCGGTGTTCTCGCGCGACTGCCCGCAGTACGAGGTCCGCACGCCGTCCGGCAAGGTCCTGCACGTGCTGGTGAACCACTTCAAGTCGCAGTCGGGCGGTGGTGGTGCGAAACGCAGACGCCAGGCCAAGGAGGTCCGCCGCATCGCGGACGAGCTGGTGGCGGCGCGGAAGAACGTGATCGTCCTCGGCGACCTGAACGAGGGCCAGCCGTCGCTGACCACGCCGCCCGCGAACCTGAAGGAACTGTTCGACGGTCCGCTGCTGTCGTGCTACGACCTCGACGGGTTCGACACCGGCAAACGCCCCGGCACGTTCGACTCGTGCGGCATCCGCAACCGGCTCGACTACGTGCTGGTCTCGAAGTCGCTGCGGCGACGGTTCCGTTCGGGCCACCTGTTCCGGCACGGCCTGTGGGGCACCAGGACCACACGCCCGACCGACTGGTACACGTACCCGGAAATGCGAAACCACAACCAACAGGCCTCCGACCACGCAGCAGTAGTAGTAGACCTAAACCTCGACTAGACACCCACCACCCCGCGAGTCACGCGCCAGAACACCGCGAGTCGCGCGCTGGAACACCCCGAGTTGTCGGTTTCGTGCATGTCACCGCGCACCGTCCCATCTGCACGAAACGCACAACTCGGTATGCGGGCGCGCGCGACTCGCGGGGTTCTGGCTGCGGGTGGTTGTGCTGCCTAGTGTGGGTGGCGTACCACTTCGACGGCTGGCCGGAGGTCCTGCATGTCCTACGACGTGACCGCGGTGCGGGCACACTTCCCCGCACTCGACCAGGGCGCCGCCGCCCACTTCGACGGGCCGGGCGGCTCGCAGTCACCGGCCCGGGTCGCCGACGCGGTCGCGGACGTGCTGCGGTCGGCGGTCGCGAACAAGGGCACGGTGACCGCCGCCGAACGCAGGGCCACCGAGATCGTGGACGCCGCTCGCGCCGCGGGTGCCGACCTCGTCGGCGGCGACCCCGCGGGCATCGTGTTCGGCCGCAGCATGACCCAGCTGACCTACGACTTCGCCCGCACCCTCGCGAAGACGTGGGGCCCCGGCGACGAGGTGGTGGTGACCCGGCTGGACCACGACGCGAACGTCCGCCCGTGGGTCCAGGCCGCGCAGGCCGCCGGGGCCACCGTCCGGTGGGCGACGTTCGACCCGGCCACCGGCGTGCTGACCGCCGACGACGTGGCACAGGTCATCTCCGCACGCACCCGGCTGGTGGCCGTGACCGCGGCGTCCAACCTGCTGGGCAGTCGCCCGGACATCCCGACGATCGCGGCGACCGCACACGCCGTCGGCGCGCTGGTGTACGTGGACGGCGTGCACTACACCCCGCACGCGTTCGCCGACATGGCGGCGCTGGGCGCGGACTTCTACGCGTGCTCGCCGTACAAGTTTCTCGGCCCGCACCTGGGCATGCTCGCGGCCGCGCCCGCACTGCTGGAGGAGCTGCGCCCCGACAAGCTGCTGCCGTCGTCGGACATCGTGCCGGAACGCTTCGAGTACGGCACCCTGCCCTACGAGTCGCTGGCGGGCACCACGGCGGCGATCGACTTCCTGGCAGACCTCGTCCCCGGCACCGGGTCACGCCGCGACCGCCTGGCCACCTCGATGGAGGCGCTGGAGCACCACGAGCAGGTCCTTCTGTCCCAGTTGGACAACGGCCTCGCGGAGCTGTCCGGTGTCGAACGCTACGGCGACCCCGACCGCCCGCGCACCCCGACCACCCTGTTCACGGTGACCGGGGTGGCACCCGCGGAGATCTACCGGGCGCTGGCCGACCGCGGGGTGAACGCCCCGGCGGGCACGTTCTACGCCTACGAGTGCGCGAAGGTCCTCGGCATCGAGAACGGCGGCGCGGTCCGCGCGGGCATCGCCCCGTACACCACCAAGTCCGATGTGGACCGTCTACTCGAGGCAGTGGCCGAGATCCGCCGCTGAACCGGAAGGTACCTCGGGCCGGACGCCACAAGCAATCCGCGGCGCCGGGACGTGTCGTCACCGGCGCCGCGGGCATGGTGCGCTTCAGCGGTCCTGGTGGGACCTTTCGCGCGCCTCATGCATGTCCGCTTCGGCCCTCGCCCGCTCGGCGGCCGTTTCCTTCTCCGCCACCTCGCGTTGTGCCCCGGCCTTGTCCTGCTGGGCCTGGCCTTCGCGGACCTTGGAGTCATCCCCCGTGATCGCGCCGGCCGCTTCCTTGAACCTGCCCTTGATGTCCTCGACGACGCCCTTGACGCCTTCGGCTGGCCCACTCCTGTCCGGCATCGTTGTGCACCTCCCGACTGAAAGTCCGGTACACACCACGGCTACCCGGACGGGTGACCGCAAAACGTGCCAGGGGCGCTATACGGGGCCGGGCACCCCGGAGACGGTGCGGAGCCGGGCGATCAGCTCCACGGTTTCCAGCCCGCACAGCTCGGCCATCCGCTCCAGCGCGGAGATGTCCAGACTCACGTCCGCGGGCCCCGCCGTGCCGTTCAGCTCGCTGAGCCTGCCCTGCGCCCACCTGCGCAGCGGCAGCAGTTCGGGTTGCGCGTCGCGGACGACCTTGTGCAGGTCGATGCGGATACGGCCGACCGGGGAGTCGCTGAACACCCGCTGGTGCACGCGCGCCATCAGCTCGTGGGGCACCTCGTCGAGCGCGAGGCAGATCTCCACGAGCCGCACGACGGAACACTGTCTCGTGCCGAGCTCGTACGTGGCGAGGGTCTGGAGGGAGATGTCGCTCTGCAACCGACGGTTGAGATCTCGCCGCGTCCACCCGCGCTGCTTACGCAGACGGCGCAGCTCGTCGCCGAGTACCCGCTGGTAGTTCGCTGTGTCCAGCTGCACGATCGCCCCTCTCTCAGTGGCGTCCCGGTCCCCGACCGGGACGCCGACATAAGAGGAAGCGACCAACCCGCGACTGATTACGCGGGTTTTCAGTATTTGCTTTTGCGAGTAACCCGTTCGGGTGAGTAACCGCGGCTGAACAGCAGTCGCTCGTTAGGTCAGTTGACGCAGTCCGGGTTCTTCGGCTTGGGCTGCTCGGCGTACGCGACACCGCCACCTGACAGATCGAGGAGCCGGTCGCCCGCGAGGCCGTCACCGCCACCCGCCGCACTGTCCGAACCGGACGCGCCGGGCCCGCTGTAGTCCGCTCCGAGCAGGACGGTCACCGTCCCGGCCGGGAGGTTCACGTCCTCCTCGACCTGCAGGTTCCCGCCGAGTGCCGCGGCCACCCGGTCACCGGCGTCCTTCTCGCCCGCGGCGTGCCGGACCACGGTGGAGTCGCGGTTGTCGGCGTTGCCGACCTCCCCCTTGGCGAAGCCCTTGGCGGCCAGCTCGCCCGCGACGGAACCGGCGAGACCTCCGACGTCGGTGGCGTTGCGCACGTTGACGGTCGTCTTGCTGTTGTCCTGGGCGCTGTCGTCCCCGGGGGCGTCCTTTCCGCCCTCGTCGTCCTTTTTGCCGATCAGGCTCTCGACGTAGGACTTCACCTCGTCCGGGTCGATCTCGATCGCGGAGCCGTCGCTCTCGGTCTGCAGGTCGATCGTGCCGTGCGGGATGGTCTTGAAATCGAGGTTGCCGCCGGTGATGCCGATCATCTGCTGGGCGAACTGCATGATGTTCCAGTCCTTGTCCAGCACGACCGACTTCTGGATCGCCGCCTGCAGCTTGTCCAGCGTGTCCGAGCCCGGGGCGAGCATGTCGCCGGACAGCACCTTCTTCGCCATCCCGGACATGAACACCTGCTGGCGCACGATGCGGTCCAGGTCACCGTTGGGCAGACCGTGCCGCTGCCGCACGAACGCGAGCGCCTTCCTGCCCGCGATCGTCTGCACCCCGGCGCGGAAGTCCGCACCGGAGTACTTGTCCTTGACCGCCTGGTTGAGACACACGTCGATGCCGCCGATGGCGTTCGTGATGTCGTAGAAGCCGAGCAGGTTGATCTCGGCGTAGTGGTCGATGCCCGCGCCGGTCAGGTTCTGGACCGTCTCGATCAGCTTCTTGGCGCCGTCCTGGTTGGAGCGCACCTGCAGCTCGGCCTCGTCGGAGACACCCTCCTCGCGCAGTCTGGCCATGGCGTCGTTCTTGGCGCGCGCGTACGCGGAGTTGATCTTGTGCTGGCCGTAGCCGGGGATGTCGACGTAGGAGTCGCGCGGCATGGACACGCCGACCGCCGGACCGCCGTCGTTCGGGATCCGGATCATGATCAGCGTGTCGGTGTTCTGCTCGCCGTCGGCCACCCCGGCGTTCAGCATGGCGAGCTGCTCGTCGGACAGCCGATGCCCCTGGGCGTCGGTACGGCTGTCCATGCCGACCATCAGGATGTCGATCGCGCCGTCCGCCGGCTTCTCGACCGGTGGCTGGTCGATGACGTCCCGGGTGGCCAGCCCCTCGGTGAACTCGTTGAGCCGGTTCGCGTAGTAGCCGGTGCCGACCAGCACGACCGCGGACAGCAGCGCGACCAGCGTCTTGGCACCGGTCAGAGCGGGCCGGGACCGACTGGGCTGCCGGGCCTTCGACGCGGACGGCGGCGGTGGCTGCCAGCGCGCGTCCGACGTCCTCGACGCGGGCCTGCTGCGCTCGGTCGGGGCCTCGCTGCGGGCGCGCTCGCGACGGTCGGAGAGGCCACCGGCGCGGCCGGCGACGACCCGCCCTGAGTTCACGGGCGGCGGCGTGCGCCTGCCGTCGCGCGGCGGCTGCTGCCGGCCACGCCCGGGCCGTGGCCCTTCTGACCTCGGCGGCCGATAACTCACCCCGGCTCCCTCCCGCTCCCGCTGAACCGCTCTCCCTGACTACAGACGCGCCCGGGCCCCGCACGGTTGTCCCGTAGCGTGGCATACGTCGCCGGACGTGATCGCACCGACGCGGTGTTTCGCACCCCGGTCAACGTCCGGCGGGCGCCGGGCTCGGGCCTGCCGCGCGGGCCAGCACGGGCGTGCAGGCCAGGGCGACGACCAGGGCCCCGGCCATCGTCATGCCATGTACCACGGTGCCAGGTCCGCTGACGGTCGTGAGCATGGGCGGCACACACGCGACGGCCGACACGAGCCACGGACCCGGCCGCGAGCTGGTGTGCAGGTGCACACAGTGGACCATGTACCACCCCATGAGCAGGTGAATCAGGTTCGCCATCGGGTCGACCGGCAGACCGAGCACCTCGGCGGACTCGTCCCACCCCGACAGCCCGGCGACGGCGAACCCGACCACGCCCAACGCCCCGTAGGCGACGCCGAGGACCGCGGCGAGGGTGTCCTGCCAGCCCCGTGCGGGCGGTGGCCCCGTCGCCGGTTCCGCGGGTGCGGGCGGGCGGCGCTCGAACCACAGGAACGCGAGCAGCGTCGGCATGGCGATCAGGCCGACCGCGAAGATCATGCGCGGTTCGGTGAGCCACCCGACGCCCGTCGCCCTGCTCGCCACCCCGATCAGGCCCTCCAGCACGAGCATCGCGCACAGGTACACCAGGTAGACGGTCATGGGCGCGGCCCTGACCACCGCGGCCACGCGGGCCGGGGCGCTGGTGGTGAGGGCCCGTAGCCCGGCCTCACGGGGCAGCGCGACCAGCGCGGTCTGCATGACGCCGATGAGCAGCACCCCGGCGAGCGACGGCGCGAACGCCGCGTACCCGGTCGGCTCGGCGAGCAGCAGCTTCGGCTGCGCGCCGAACACCGTGAGCAGCACCAGCCCGGCGAACGCCGCCGCGGCCCCCGCGAGCAGCACCCGGCGCGGGACCCGCCACAGCGTCCCGTCCGCGTAGTGGAACGCCAGCTGGGCGAACAGCAGCGCGACCAGGACACCGCCGGCGTGCGCGGCGACCGAGCCGCCGACGAAGCTGAGCCCCGCCACGCCCACCAGCAGCCCCAGCGGCGTGACCACCGGGAACGCCCGGTGCAGCCGGTGCATGAGCGGGGTGAGCGCCACGACGAGCACGTACAGCCCGAGCAACCACAGCGGCTGGACGATGATCCTGCTGAACGCCGCGACCCCGCTCTCCGGGACCCGTAACAGCTCCAGCGACAGCGGGATGACCAGCCACGCGATCACGAACGCGAGCACGGGCCGGATCAGCCAGCCGACGCGGCTCACGACATAGGTGACGTAGTGGCCCTCCATGGCCCGCCAGGCCAGGATGTTCGAATGGCCGCCCGCGAGGAAGAACAGCGGCACGAGCTGCAGCAACCAGGTCAGGGGCCAGGCCCACGCCGGTTCGGAGTCGCCGCGCATGGTGAAGGCCAGCAGCGACTCACCGAGGACGACGCCGGTCAGGCTGAGTATGCGCAGGAGGCTCATGCTGTGCGCCTGTGCCTGCTCGGTCTCGTCCAGCACGGGCTGGTGGTGCACCGGACGGGCCTTCGGCACGCCCTTGCGCGCGATGGCGGGCGCCCGGGCCATGATCAACAACATGATGACGATCATCGCGATCGACCACACGCCGACCGGCTCGTTGCGCGGCGGCCCCCACCGCTGGTGCCAGGAGTTGACCACGAGGCCCGCCGTGTAGATCGACGCGACGACCTCGCAGGCGCCCGGCGAGCCGAGCGGGTTGTAGCGGCACTGCGCGTGCATGTCCTGCGAGAGCCGGTCGTCGAGCCGTTCCCGCAGCTCCGGCGACAACGGCTGCCCCTTCGCCTCGGCGTAGCGGAGCAGGTCGTAGCCCAGGTCGTGCGCCTTGCACCCCACGCTGTAGTCCCACTGCGTCGCCCCCCACGGTGACGAGCACCCCCCACCGGGATGCACGGCACGGGTCGTGCCGTCAGGCGCTTTCATGTGCACCGGTTCGCGCCCGCTGACCTCTTCGAAGTCCGCCGGGAGGTTGGCGATCGGATCCCGCCCGGACTCCGGGTCGAGCTGGTCCTCGATCGCCTGCGCCGCCTTGGCGACGTCCCCCGTCGGCGGCTCGTAACTCGGCGGGTCCGGCCGGGAGGCGATCACCGCGAAGCCGGCCGCCGCCAGCACGATCGCCACCAGTGCGCTGAACCGGGGCAACCGTCCTGGTTTCCCCATGCGCCGAAGGCTACTAGCCGAGATCACCCGATCCATCCGGATTGACCCTGATCTTCTACGTCATACCCCGGTACCACTCAGGGGAGCCACCTGGCCCCGCAGAGTGATCGAAAACCGGCTTTCCGCGTTCTAAACCTCAAATCGGAAATCTCTGCGAAATCGCAACTCGCCCCGTGCCAACTCGGGTCAGCTCGCCAGTCGGACCTGGTTTCTGCCGCCTTCTTTGGCTTCGTAAACGGCGGCGTCCGCGGCCTGCAGCAGAGAGTCCAGCGCCTCCGCGTGTGCCGGGTATACGGCGACGCCGATCGAGGTCGTGCGATTCGAGATGGCCACCGGACCACCGCGTTTGTCCGTGGTCGGCACGTGCAGTTCGGAAATCGTCTGCCGGATTCGTTCCCCGGCCGCCTCCGCCTCGGTGGCGTCGGCGTCGGGAAGCAGGAGGACGAACTCCTCACCGCCGAACCTGCCGATCACGTCGCTCGGCCGCGTGGCACTGCGCAGCGCGTGCGCGACGTACTCGAGCACGTCGTCACCGGCCGGGTGACCCCACGTGTCGTTGATCGACTTGAAGTGGTCGAGGTCGACCATGAGCAACGCGCACGGCAGGTCGTCGCGGTTCGCGCGGTGCATCTCGCGCTCGGCGACCTCGCGCCAGCCTCGCATGTTGAGCAAGCCTGTCTTGGGATCCGTTCGAACGTCCACCTGCAACTGGCGGACCTCGGCGATCCGGTTGCCGATCACGCCGATGGCCACCATGATCACCAGCGCGGCGGGCAGGTTGACGGCAAGAACCGCCGCCACCACGCCCAGTGCGATGGTGACGGCCTCGAGCTCGTTGTCCTCCTTGCTGCCCAACAAGGTCCGCACGGTCGCCTGGCTGTCCGCGAGCGCCAGCACGACGCCGATGAACAGGGCCTGCAGACCGCCGTAGATCAACCCGGCGACGACCATCACCGCGAACTCCTTGAAGGAGCCCAGCGAGCCCATCGCGCCGAACGACACCCACCCCCGGTCGCCGAGCAGGTCGACGACCTCGTGCGCGATCGTGGCGGCCAGCATCATCGAGAAGGCCGCGAACACGAACCGGTGCGGCTGCCTGCGCGCGACGAACCAGCGCTGCGCACGGCTGACGACGATCAGCAGCAGTGCCAGGTGAATGGGCAGCACCAGCACGCCCGGGAACGACCAGATGCCGGTCAGGTCCACATAGACCTGCGGTTTCGTGCGCTTGCTGCGGCGCCGCTCCTCCTGCCGCCGTGACAGCTGGATGTGGAGTGTCGCGCACAACGCCAGCGCCGCGAACCGGAACCAGTCCCTGCTGCCGGGCGCGGGCGCGGTGACACAGGCCCAGATCATCACCACCAGTGCCACGGTCTCGAAGCCGAGGTGGTAGGAGACGATCCGCCGGGGCTGGCTCCACAGCGCCCACTCGCGGGGGTGAACGATGTTCAGTTTGCGCTCGCTCTTCTTCGCGGCGCGTTCGTCGTTCACACTGGTGGACGCCGGTGACGCCGGGTCTCCCGGCGTGCTCGCGTCGTCGGGTGCCACCGGCATGACTCCCTCTCGAGCGGTGAACGACATGGGCCTACATCCTGCATCAACATCGCCCACCAATGTGTGCGGAACGGTACGAAAACCATGAAGCACACGGACCGGTTACTATTCTCTCAGTCGTTGACCCGGTGTAGGCGGATTGACGACACCTGCTGCCAGCCCCCGGGCGGGAGGTCCCCCTGATGAGTTCCCACTGTGAGTTATGCGCCACCTCCGTAGGTTCGCTGTCAGTGACGGCTCGGGTCACTGATCGCAGCCCGTCGGCGGGAGGTGAATTCGTGATGTCGGACCGCGAGTACTGATCTGTCACACCGTCCCCGGACGAATTCGACGGCCTGTCACGCCCGTGACGTCTCCGGATGTCCTCCGGCTCGGTTCTTCGTCTTGCCGCCGCGCGCTCCGGCCCGGTGGACCGTGTTCTCGGCACGGTTCTGCCTGGCCCACGCGACGGTGGTGGGCACGGCGATCACGACGCCGACCGCACCCGCGAGCGCGATCGTGGTGGACGCGGAGCCAATCCCTTCGGCCACCGCACCCCCGATCGCCACGCCGATGCCCTGGGATACCCGGAGCCCGGCACGGATAACGCCGAACGCGCCGCCCCGGATCTCGTTGGGGACGAGTGTGTTGAACGTGGCGCTGACGGTGATCTGGTAGGCGCCGAACGCGCCTGCCAGCGCCAGCAGCACCAGCGCGAACACCACGTGCGGCTCGAACGCGAACGCGATGAGGCACGCGCACGACGCCGTCGCGAGCGCGCCGACGATCCGCACGCGGTGCTCCGCGGAAACGAACCTGGACAGCACGTACGTGCCGAACACGAAGCCGAGCGGGTCCGCGGCGAGCAGCCAGCCGACCGCGGCGTCCGTGGCGTTCAGCTCCTTCGCGAGCGGCGCGACCAGGCCCTCGGGGATCACGACGAACCCGACGAGCCAGGACAGCGTCAGCAGCACCCGCATGCGGTTGTTGCCGAACACCCACCTGGCGGCACCGAACCAGCCGTCCTCGCCGCTGCCCGCCGCGCGCCGGTTGCGCAGGTAACGGCGGATGACGATCGCGCTGACCAGGAACGTGAACGCGTTGATCGACAGCGCCCAGGTGGTGCCGATCGCGACGACCAGGATGCCGCCGAGCGCGAGGCCGAGCAGCATGAGCGTGTTCGTGGTGATGCCACGCAGGTCCTGACTGCGCAGGTACAGCTCGTCGTCGGTGAAGATCTCCCTGGTCACGGCGTTCTGCGCGGCGAGGGCGGGTGCCTGCGCGAGCCCGACGCCGAGGACGAGCGCACAGAGCGCGGCTATGTGCATGCCGGGGATGGCCATGAGCGCGACCAGCACGGCCTGTACCGAGGTGCACGTGACCATCAGTGACCGGCGCGGGAACCGGTCTGCCAGCTGGGACAGCCCGAGGCCGCCCGCCAGCGCGGACACGTACGACAGCGCGTAGACGAGCGCGGCGAACAGCGCCGACTCGGTGCGGTCGTAGACGAGGATCGTGAGCGCGACCTTCGCGAGCTGGTCGCCGAAGATCGACTGCGCCTCGGCGAACCAGAGCGCGCGGAACTCGGTGACCGCCAGCACGGCGGACATCCCAGGCGCTCGTTGGCTCAACGTGTCAACCCCCGTGTCGACCTCTGTCCGCGGATCCCGCCATGGCCTGCGACGACCACGCCGCCTCACGATCCGCTGACCGCAAGGCATCTCGACACTTGCGGTGCCCGGTCAGCTACTTCTCGCGTCCGTGGTTGATGCTCTTGGGTCATCACCACGTAGCTCAGAGTACCGGCCTCGGTGAGAACCGGGGGGATCGGTCGTCGGTCCCACGCTGTTCCCAGATACCAGATATGCCCCGGACGGTGTACACGTTCGACAGTTTAAGCAGGTGAAACGGGGGGTCGTAGCAGACCTACCGGTCTCCTAGCAGACCGAGGAGCACCTGCTGGATGTCCTGCTCCTCCTCCCGGTAGTCGCGAGCCGTCCTGGACACGGAGTGTGCGATCGTGTCGGCCCTGGCGCCGACGCCCTTGACCTGCCGTTGCAGCGCGGCCCCGAAGTGGTCCAGTGCGGCGGCGAACCCGGATTCCTTTCCTATCCTGCCGAAACTGTCGTCCGCGAGGCCCCGGACGTTTCGGAGCTGGTGTGTCGAGAGGTCCCGCAGGTCGTCGGCGATGTGGCGGGTGGCGCGGGCGTAGCCGGACAGCGCGTCCGGGTCCACGGCGAACCCGTCCCGGCCCCGGCCGCGTGCCGGCTCGCGGTCGTCGTCCTTCTTCTTCATGGCGCGGATGCCGCGGCGGGCGTCGTCGAGGAACTTCTTGTAGGCACCGCTCGTGTAGGTGGTCCACGGCCGGAACGAGTCGCCGTGGCCGGAGATGGCCCACGCGGCCCTGGCGTTCTCTTCCGGGTCGAACAGCTCGCGGTCGCTGTCGAGGTCGAACTGGTCGCGCCGGGCCGGGCCCAGCGAGCCGATCATGTTGATCTGCCACAGCCCGTACGAGTCGTCCGGCGGCACGGGGTTGTGCGCGCGGGTGTCCCCGCCGGACTCGGCCATCGCCACGGCGACCGCCACCGTCAGGTCCTGGCCGCGGAACCCGGCGTCGTGGGCGTACTCGGCGATCTGCGCGGGCGACAGCGTGGCCATGGACGTCTCCCCTCACGTGTTCGTTCGGGGGAAGCGTCGTGGCTACGGGCCCGCTGCCGCCAGCGTCAGTGCACAGGCGCACAGACGCACTGCACACGCGGACTAACCGCACCCAACCCCGCGAGTCACGCGCCCAGACATAGCGAGTCGCGCTCTCGAACACACCGAGTCGTACGTTTCGTGCAGGTGGTGTGTGTGCACGAAACCGACAACTCGTTGTGCCTGGGAGCGCGACTCGCGGTGTTTGGGGCTAGCCGACGAGGTCGAACTCCTGGGGTTCGAGCTTGCGGGTGCGCAGCCAGTACCGCCAGGTGAAGCCGGGCCAGATGGTGCGGTTCACGCCGCGGGAGTCGAGGTACCAGCTCTTGCAGCCGCCCTGGGTCCACACACCCTTGACCAGCCGCCGCTGCATGTCGGACTGGAACCGCGCCTGTGCGCTCTCCTTCGTGTCCAGCGCCTGCGCGCCCCGCTCCTCGACCAGCCGCATCGCGGCCGACACGTACCTGATCTGCGACTCGATCATGAACACGACCGAGTTGTGGCCGAGCGCGGTGTTCGGGCCGAGCAGGAAGAACAGGTTGGGGTAGCCCGCGACGGTGATCCCGAGGTGGGTCTGGATGCCGTTGTCCCGCCAGTCCTTGGACAGGTCGCGGCCGTCGAGACCGGTGATGTCCAGGTAGTCGAAGGCGTCGGTGACGTGGAAGCCGGTGCCGTAGATGATCGCGTCGACCTCGTGCTCGACGCCCTTGTCGTCGACGACGCCGTGCTCGGTGACCTCGCGGATGCCGTCGGTGTTGACCTCGACGTTGTCCTGGGTGAGCGCCGGGTAGTAGTCGTTGGCGATGAGCACCCGCTTGCAGCCCATCACGTAGTCGGGCGTGAGCTTGCGGCGCAGGTCCGGGTCCTTGACCGCCTTGTGCATGTGCGCCTTCGCGACCCGGGACGCGAGCCGCATCAGCGCCGGGTTGCCGTTGAACCCGATCGCGCGGGCCTCGAGCAGCCAGTAGATGGCGTCGCGGTAGAGCCGCTGCGTGCCAGGGACCCGGCGGAACAGCGTCTTCACCCAGCCGGGCATCGCGTGGTCGGGCTTGGGCATGATCCACGGCGGGGTGCGCTGGAAGAGCGTCAGCTTCGCGACGTCCGGCTGGATGCGCGGCACGAACTGGATCGCGCTCGCGCCCGTGCCGACGACCGCGACGCGCTTGCCGGTGAGGTCGTAGTCGTGGTCCCACTGGGCGGAGTGGAACGCCCTGCCGCGGAACCGCTCGACGCCCGGCAGCGTGGGGACGTTCGGGATGTGCAGCCCGCCGATGCCGGAGACCAGGAACCTCGCGGTGTAGTCGCCCGCACTGGTGGTGATGTGCCAGCGGTGCTCGTCGGCGTCCCAGCGGGCACCGGTCACCTCGACGCCGAACCGGATGTGGCGGCGCAGGCCGTACCGGTCGGTGACGTCACGCAGGTACTGCCAGATCTCCGGCTGCGGCGAGAACGACCGCGACCAGCGCGGGTTCTGCTCGAAGGAGAACGAGTACATGTGCGACTGGATGTCACAGGCGCAGCCCGGGTAGGTGTTGTCGCGCCACGTGCCGCCGACGTCGGCGGCCTTCTCGAGCACGACGAAGTCCTCGCGGCCGTCTTTCTTCAGCTGGATGGCCATGCCGAGACCGGAGAAGCCGGTGCCGATCACCACGGTGTGGAACTCCATGCCGCCCTACCTTACTCGGAGTAGGTTACTTCCGGTAGAGTAGCGCCGTGGGGCCTGTGAAGGAACAGCGGAGGAAGCGGATGCCGCGCGCCGAGCGCGAGCGGCAGATGCTGGAGGTGGCGGAGGAGATCTTCGCCGAGCGCGGCTACCGCGACACCTCGATGGACGAGATCGCCGACCGCGTCGGCGTCTCCAAACCGATGATCTACGAGTACTTCGGGTCCAAGGAGGGCCTGCTCGTCGCGTGCATCCGGGCGGCTCGCGCCGAACTGCTCGCGGCGACGATCGCCTCCGTCGAGGGCGTCGGCTCGGCCGAGGAGGCGCTGCGGCGCGGGCTGACCGCGTTCTTCGAGTTCATCGACTCGCACCGGCAGTCGTGGAAGATCATCCAGGCCGAGGCCACGGTCGCGGGCCAGCAGGCCGTCGACGAGATCGAGGCCGGCCGCCAGCAGCAGACGGAAATAAACGTCACCCTGTTCTCGTCGTTCCTGCCGGACGTGCCGCACGCCGAACTGGAGGCGTACGCCGAGATCGTGGTCGGCGCGTGTGAACGGCTCGCCACGTGGTATGTCCACCGTGACGTGTCGGCCGCCGACGCCGCCGAACTGGTTATGCGCATGGTCTGGTTCGGTCTACGACCGGATTGAGCACGCACTGTCACCGCCGATCGATTATGGTCAGCGGAACGTGTCTTCCCACGGGGGGCCGGGGAGGACCGAGGAGGGCGGGAGTACGAGATGGCTGACCCGATCGAAGTGAACTACACGCCGGACGGCGACGACTGGGCGGTCGCGGTCAAGGGAAGAGGCCAGACCCTGACGGCCCGCGCGCCGGGCCTCATCGCGGCCCGCGACCGCGCGGACCAGCTGGTGGAGAAGATCGCGCCGGACGAGCCCGGTCACAAGACGGTGGTGCACCTGCTGAACGGTGACGCCGTCGAGTTCACGACGGCGTACCTGACGGCGCGCCTCGCGAAGACCGAGCCGGAGAAGCCGGTCGAGGTCCCCGCGCCCGCGGAGCCGGAGAAGTCCGGGCAACCGGAGCAGAAGCCGACCCCGAGGCCACGAGCGAAGTCCGACGCCGAGAAGCAGGCGAAGACCCAGGAACCACAGAAGGAAGCCGCCTCCGGCAGCTGACCGCCGAATGCCCTGAAAGACGCGTCCTGAAAGCGTCTTTCAGGGCATCGCGGTCAGCGGAACAGCTTGCGGATCAGCAGCAGCAGGATCAGCGCGCCGACGCCGATCAGCGGGTACTTGACCTTCGGGGAGTTCAGCGTGCTCGCCGCGCCCGCCTTGGCCTCGTTCACGAGCTTCTTCGGGTTGGCCTTCGTGCCGAGCTGGTCCAGCGTGGACGCGAGCGCGTCCCGCGCCTGCTCGATCTCCCGCTGGATGGTGTCGGGGTCGCGCGCCACGAGATTCCTCCTCGGAAAATTCTGTCAGGCCGCCAAACCTAGAGCACCAGCCCGCGAACAGCGGGCCGACCCTCCGACTAGTGGGGTGTCCACCAATGTTGATGGGTTTATCGGTGGATCCAGGTTTCCGCTGGCAAGGCGCCGATCCTCCCTCGTACTGGGTGTACTTGGGTGGATCGGCAACGCCGCCAGCGGGAAGCTGGGCCGCCGAGAAACCCGGCGAACGTTGGTGGACACCCCACTAGTACCTACTCAGCTGCGCCACCATGCCCTCGCAGCTGCGTACCACCACCCGCGCCGCCCGCCGCTGCACCGTGCCCAGCGCGTGGTTCTCCGCCTGCTCCTGCCAGCGGCGCAGCGCGTCGGACACCGCGTCGTGCATTTCGTGCCCGGACGCCTCGTGCTCGAACCCGAGTCGGGCGGTGAGCTCCGTGCCGACCCCGCCGACGAGCCTGCGCGCCTCGTCGGCGAGCGGGTCGGGCAGGGTGGCGCGCCCGCCGTGCAGCGCGGCCAGCAGCCGCAGCTCACGGAAGTCGTGCGCGCTCACCACCAGCGCCTCCAGCGCCGAAACCAGCCTGCGCGCCGCGGGCCGGGGCTCCATGCGCAGCACGACCTCCAGCGCCAGCAGCGCCGACCGCGCCTTCAGCACGTCGTGCCGGTCGGTGAAGCACTGCCGGATCGACTCACGCAGCTCGGCCAGCCCGCTGCGGTCCACCAGCTCCGCCGACAGCGCGTCGGCGGTGGTGAAGCCCTGCCGGATCAACGTGGTGACCAGCCGGATGCCGAACATCCCGAACCGCTCCAGCAGCGCGAGCCGGGTGCGGGCGTCCAGCCGCAGCGCCACGCCGTCGCCTGCGAACCGGTCCGCCGACACCATCGCGATCTCCAGCTGCCGACGGGGCGCCTCGGCCAGCACGCCCAGCGACACCATCTCCTCGTCGGCGAGCGTCCGTCCCGCCTGCGCGAGCAGGCCGGACACCGCGATCACGTTCTGGCACAGCCCGGTCAGCCCGACGTCCGTGCGGTACCGCCGGGCCAGCCGCTTCGCCGAGGTCAGCGCGTCGATCCGGCCACCGCCGACCTCGTCGGCCCGCGACAGCACGACGATCGAGTTGACCGGCGCCTCCCGCGCGATCGGGTGGTCCTGCAGCGACTGCAGGAACCCCACGTCCGTCGCGTGCGGCTGCCGCATGAGGTACAGCACCGCGTCCGCGTCCAGCGAGATCCGGGAGCCGACCTCCGACGAGTCGATGCCCGGCGTGTCGATCAGGGTGAGACCACGCAGCGTGCGCGACGGCCAGTCCACGACCACCCGATCGAGTTGGTCGGACCGCCAGCCCTCCAGGTCGATGTGGAGGCGCCCGCCCATCCGCGCGGCGGGGACGTCCCTGGGCGGCGCCTGTGTCGGGTACACCTGCGCCCTCGGGTTCATGCCACCGCGGTACCAGGCGAGGACCTGCCTGCCCTCCTCCACCGACAACGGCGCGATCTCCTCGCCGACGAGCGAGTTCACCAGCGTCGACTTGCCCGTCTCCGGCTGCCCGGCGACGGCCACGCGCAACGGCTCGGCGAGCCGTTCCAGGTGGCGGCGCAGCCAGTTGGTGGCGCGCGGGCTGTCCCGGTACAGGTCGAGCGCGTCGCGCACCATGCCGTGCGCGCGGTCAGCCAGGGTCACGCCGCCCCCTCGCAGGCTCCGGGGCGCCGTGCTGCTGTGCCTGACCGGTTCGCTCCGCAAGCTCCGCTCACGCTGTCAGCTCCCTGGGCGCGGGCTGGCCGACCAGGGCCTGGATCCGCTTGTGCAGTCCGACGAGCCGGTCCACCTCGGCGGCGATCTCCTGGCTGCGGCGCCGCCGCTCGGCCAGCTCCGCCTCCGCGGCGCGCTTGGCGGCGGTCGCCTGCTCGGCGATGCCCGACTGCAGCCGCTCGACGACCGCCTGGAAGTGGTCGCGCAGCTTCCTCTGCACCTGGCGGGCGGTGTCCTTGCTGGCCTTGCCGTAGGAGAGGAAGAAGTCGTCGACGTGGCGCTGCGCGGTCTGCTTGGCGAGGGCCTGCCGCCGCTTCAGCCTGCCGGACCGCTCGTCCCAGATGCTCTTCGCGCCGAACGCGGCGCCCGCGGACAGCGAGATCGGGTTGATCAGCGGCATGCCGGCGATCGTGGTCGCGAGACCGAACATGAGCAGGCCGCCGTACGAGCCGCGGAGACCGACGAACAGCTGCTGGCCGATGGTGAACTTCTCGATCCTGGGCGGTTCCAGCCCGCCGACGTGGTCGAGCAGGCCTTCCTTCGCGACGTCCTCCGGCACGGCCTCCTCGAGCGCCACCTGACGGGCGATCTTCTCCGCCACCCACTGGAACCGCTCGACGAGCCACGCGAAGTTGACCTCGGCGGTGTCCACGAGCGCGTCCCGGAGCCAGTCGCCGAAATCGTCCCACGTCTTGGCCGGGTCGGCGGCGTCGAAGAACTCGTCGGCGACCCGGACGATCTTGCGGGTGCGGTCGCGCAGGTCGTACTCCACGTCGGAGATCAGGTCGGCGACCTCGTCGGAGAGCATGGTCTGCCAGCGGGTCGTGCGTCTGCGCAGCTCGTCGAGGCGGTGCTGGGCCGCGCGGTACTGCGTCTGCGCCCGGCCCTGCTCACCGGTGCGGGCCTCGGTCAGTGCGGTGGTGAGCGGGCCGATCAGCTCCTTGGTTGCCTGCGCGGCCAGCACGGCGGTGGCGCCGCGGGCGATCATGTCGCCGTTGCGCAGCACGTCCTGGGACAGGGTGCGCACGAGGTCGGCGAAGCCGGACTCCTCGTTGAGCTGCTTGTCGCCGGTCTGCGCGGCGGCCAGCCGCACGGTCGCCGACACCGGCACGACCTTCACCCGCAGGCCCGCCGCGGCGAGGCGGGCGCGGTTGCGCTCGGCGACCTTGCGCCAGCGCGGCACGATGTCGATCTTCGTGAGCACGACCGTGACCACGGGGCAGAGCGACGTGACCTCCTTGAGCAGGTCCAGCTCGGAGGCGCACAGCTCGCCGGTGGCGTCGGTGATCATGAGCACGGCGTCGGCGGTGGCGAGCGCGGCGAACGTCGACGCGGTGCGCAACGCGCCGGTCGAGTTGAGGGCGGGCGTGTCGATCAGCGCGAGCCCGGCGGCGAGCAGCTCGCGCGGCAGGCCGACCTCGGCGTGCACGTCGGGTGGGCTGACCAGCGCCCGCTGGGCGACCTCGTCCACCGGAACGGGCGTCCGCGTCGGCTCGTTCGACGGGCCGATGGCGCGTCGGCCGGACGTCGGGACGTCGGTGACGAGAGCCGCGGTGGGGGTCGGCGAATGCGTTACGGTCGTTGGCGTGATTGTGGTCACATCGTCACCCACGGCACACACGTTCGCGGTCACGAGGGCGTTCACCAACTGACTTTTGCCCTGGTTCAGCTCACCGATCACGGGCACCCGGAGTGTCGGTTCGAGGAGGAGCGAACGGCGCTTCTCCAGCTTTCCCGCCAGGTCAGTGCGGTGGTGCGTGATGCACGCGGCGATGGTGTCGTCGAGAACGGTGAGCCAGGGCTGAGTCCTCACGCGGACGAGTGTGCCGTGCTCCCCCATCTGGGTGAAAGGGGGCCGGGGCCCGTACGGCGTACGGGCCCCGGCTCTTCGGGGTTGGGGCTAACCCCGTTTCCCACTGGGCTGAAAAGGCGCGTTACAGACCCAGATCCAGATCGCCCACGATGGGGGCGTCCTGCGGGAGGTGGCCGGTGACGCCCGAGACGAGCCCACCCACCGGGCTGTCGTTGACGGCATCGGTCACCGGGTTGTCGGACACGAGGCCGGTGACGGCGCTCGTGTCGACCGGCAGCGACGAGGTGTCGACCGGCAGCTGGCTGGTCACGCCGGCCACGGTGTCGGAGACCGAGCTGGTGACGTCGCCGACCGCGGGCACCGCGGCCGAGTCGATCGTCGGCACGTCCGGCAGCGCGGGCAGCTCGGGGAGCTGCGGCACCGGCAGGTCGTCGACGGCGGGCAGGGTCGACACGTGGTCGGTGACGGTGGCGCCACCCTGGGAGATGCCGTCGGACACGGTGTCGGTCGTGGTGTCCACGACGTCCGCGACCGGGGCGGCCGGGCCGGTCAGCAGGCCGGCGAGCTGGTCGCCGCCGTTCTCGACGCCGCCGGTCACCGCGTGGGTGCCGCTCGAGGCGACGTTCGCGACCGTCCCGGCGACCGCGTCGCCGGTCGTGCCGAGGTTGTCGACGTCGAGCAGGTCGGCCGGGTTCGCCGGGTCGATGGAGAACTCGCCGTCCGAGCCGGCCGAGAAGTTGCCGAGCGGGGACTGCCCGGCGATCGACAGGCCATCGGGGGACGCGGTCAGGCCACCGGCGAGACCGCCGAGGACGCTGTCGACCCCGGCACCGGTCGCGACGTGACCGCTGGAGTGGCCGACGAGGCCCGCGTCGAGGTCGACCACGGACGAGGAGGCGCCGAACGCGCCGCCGAACTCCTCCGGGGCGAGCTTCCCGTCCGCGGTGACCTCACCCAGCATGCTGGTCGTGACGTGCGAGATCGTCGGGGCGTCGCCGTCACCCTCGTTCGAGAGGTAACCGGACGTCGCCGAGTACAGCACGTCGTTGGTCACGCTCGTGACGACGCCGGTGCTGCCGGTGTCGACGATGGCGTTCACGCCGCCGGCGGGGGTGTCGAGGTCACCGAGGCCCGGCAGGTCACCCAGACCCGGCAGGGCGGGCAGCGCCGGCAGCGCCGACGAACCGTCACCGTCATCACACCCACCCGGCAACGCCGGGAGCGCGGGGAGCCCCTCGGGCAGGTCCACCGGCAGGTCACCCAGGCCCGGCAGCGCGGGCAGCGCGCCGACC
>NZ_JBITMQ010000005.1:328329-402620 GCF_044466355.1 Actinophytocola sp. NPDC049390 | reverse complement strand
GGGGAGCCCCTCGGGCAGGTCCACCGGCAGGTCACCCAGGCCCGGCAGCGCGGGCAGCGCGCCGACACCCGGGACACCGGACGGCAGGTCACCCAGCTCCGGCAGGGCGGGGAGCCCCTCGGGCAGGTCCACCGGCAGGTCACCCAGGCCCGGCAGCGCGCCGACACCCGGGACGCCCGACGGCAGGTCACCCAGCTCCGGCAGGGCGGGCAGCCCCTCCGGCACGTCGACCGGCAGGTCACCCAGGCCGGGCAGCGCGGGCAGCGCGCCGACACCCGGGACACCGGACGGCAGGTCACCGAGGCCCGGCAGCGCCGGCAGCGCCGACGAACCGTCACCGTCGTCACACCCACCCGGCAACGCCGGGAGCGCGGGGAGCCCCTCGGGCAGGTCCACCGGCAGGTCACCCAGACCCGGCAGGGCGGGCAGCCCGCCCGGGAGGTCGCCCAGCCCCGGCAGCGCGCCGAGCCCAGGCAGGTCGCCGAGGCCGGGAACGTCCGCCGGCGACTCGGCGGGGGTGTCGGTGGCGCACTCGCCGTCCATCGGCGCGGCGGAGCCGTCGGCCTCGACCTCGGCCGATGCCTCGGCCGAGGTGTTGGCCGAAGTCTCGGCCGGTGCGTCCACCGGCATATCGTCGCGAACCAAGGTGAGAACCTCCTGCACATCTGTGGGTGTCAAGTCGGAGAACCCCGCCTCCCTGAGCACGCCGACCGGGTCGGCGGCGTAGGCGGCCATCGCGGCGTCGTCGTTGAGCAGCGTCAACGCGAGGTCGTGAAGCGTCTCTACTGGGAAAGACACGAATTTCTCCTAGCGGATTCAGAACTGGCGCGCGGCGATGGTCATGGTGGGGACGTGCGGTTCGACCCGCCGCGGCGCCGTGCGGAGATCAACCTAGGGACGCCGAGGTCGGGGGACATCGGGGATCACTCCGAGTTGTCGTTTCGACCCATAGGGCTAACAATGACTCACTCGTTAGGGGGTTAGGGGTTCGCCCACTGACCCACTGGGGGTGGCCCCACGGGGTCCCGCGCCCTGGTACGACATAGCCCGCCCGCACGGACGGAGGTAACGCCCGCAAATGCCGTACGCCCTCGGGATCGACCTCGGCACCGCGCGCACCACGGCGGCGGTGAGCCACAACCGGCACGACAGCTGGAGCGAACCCACGATCGTGCCACTCGACGACGACACCGACCAGGGCGTCGCGTCCGTACTGCTGTTGACCAGCGACGACGCGGTGGAGGTCGGCGCGGCCGCGCGTCGCGGCGCGGCCACGGCTCCCGACCGGGTCGCCCGCGACTTCCTCGACCGGATCGGCGACGAGGTCCCCGTCGCCCTAGGGGGGCGCCACTACCCGGCCGAGTCGCTGGCCGCCGCGTTCGTGGCGTGGGTCGTGGATCGCGTGGAGGCCTACGAGGGCTCGCCCGCCAGCCGGCTGGTGGTCACTCACCCCGTTGGCTGGGGGACGCATCGGCGGTCCGTGCTGCAGGCGGCCCTGCGCGAGTTGAACCTGCCCGAGCTGACCATGCTGCCCCGCCCCGTCGCGGCCGCCGAGGCCTACGCGGCGACCGACCGCGTCGAGGTCGGGCAGGAGATCGCGGTGTACTCGCTCGGCGCGAGCCGCTTCGAGGCCGCCGTGCTGCGCCGGGGCGCGTTCGGGTTCGAGCTGCGTGCGCACGCCGACAGCGTGGACGCGCTCGGCGGCTCCCTGTTCGACGACCTGCTCGCCGAGCACGTCGCCGCCGAGCTGGGGGAACTGCCCGACTCGCCGGCCGCGCTCGCCGCGTTGCGGGCCGCCTGCGACGCCGCGAAGGAGCAGCTGTCCACCGCGGTCGCGGTGACCATCCCGGCGCCGCCGGGGTCGAAGACGGCGACCGTCATGGTCAACCGCACCGAGTTCGACGGCCTGATCCGGCCGGTCGTCGAGCACACCGTGCAGATCCTGCGGCGTGCCCTCCAGGGCGCCGAGCAGGACGCCCTCCGCGCCGTCGTGCTCGTCGGCGGGTGCGCGCGGGTGCCGCTGATCGCCGAGCTGGTGTCGGCGGCGGTGCGGGTGCGGGTGGTCGCGGCCGACGACCCGGTCACGGCCGTCGCCAGGGGCGCCGCGCTCGCGGGCGGACGGGTCGCCAAGCCCACCGTGCAGTCCAGACCCGTGCAGGTCTCCCCGACCGTCACGCCCACCGCGGCGGTCTCCCAGCACACGGACCTCATGCGGTTCGACGACATCGCTTCCGAGGTGCCCGACGTCGGGCCGCCGCCGCCCCGGCCACCGGTCGAGATCCCGGCGCTGGCCCCGCCCGCGCGCGGCCTCGCGCGCCTCGCCCGCCGCGTGCGGGGTGGCACCGAGGTCGACGAGCTGGACCGCGACCAGCGATCCTGGGATCTGGTGGACGACCGCGTGCCGGCCACCGACGACCCGCCCCGGCGACGACGCCGTGTCGATCCCGACAAGGACTCTGACTCTGACAAGGCCTCTCACAAGGCCCCTGACAAGGCCGCTGACAAGGACCCTGAGTGACGCCGATCCTGGATGACGCCGCGTCGCGGCACCTCGAGGCGCTGGCCGCCGACACACGGGCACACGTGTCCGTGGTCGCGCCCGGCGGATACGGCAAGACCACCCTGCTGCACCACATCGCCACCACGCTCGGCGTGAGCGTGCACACCGGACCGTTCCACCAGGTCACCGGGGAGGTGGTGCTCGTCGACGACGCCCACCTCCTCGACGACGCCGACCTCGCCGCGTTGCGCGAGACGGCGACGCGGACCCGGCTGGTCGTGGCGGCCCGGCCGTGGCCGAGACCGAGGGCGCTGGCCGAGCTGCTCGACCTCGCGCCGGAGCAGCTGATCCCGGCCCCGTTCACGACAGCGCAGGTCAAGGCGTGCCTGCCGGCGGGACGGCGGACCGACCAGCTCGCCGAGTTCGTGCACGCGGAGACCGGTGGCGTGCCCGGTTTCGTCGACCGGCTCGCGCGGACGCTCGACGGGCACAGGACCGAGGTGCCCGTCGCCGCGCTCGCCGAGTTCCGCCCAGAGCTCGCCCGGCTCGACGAGGACGTGCTGCGGTTCATGGTGGCCGCCGACGCCGGGGTCGGCCTGCACCTCGACCTGCTGGCGGAGCTGCTCGACCGGGACGCGGCGGCGGTCGGCGAGATCGCCGAGGCCGCGCGGTCGACCGGGCTGTTCGGCACCGCGGGTGCGCTGCTGCCGATCGCGCGGCGGGCCATCCGGGCGCTCGTGCCGGTGGAGCGGCGGGCGTGGATGCGGCAGCGGCTCGCCGACCTGCAGCTCGCGCGCGGCGGTCAGGTGCTGGCGCTGGTCCGGCCGCTGCTGGGCACGGGCATCGGCGGCGCCGCCGCGGCGCGGGCGTTCGAAGCCGCGGCCGCCGAGGCGCTGCCGGTCGACCCGGCGTTGTCGGCGCGGCTGTACGAGGCCGCGGTGACGGCGGGCCGCCCGCCGCTGCAGGTCGCGGCCCGGCGGGCGGAGGCGCTCGCGCTGGCCGGTGACCTGGACGGCGCGCTGCGGCTGGCGGACGAGGTGATCACCACGGAGTCCGCCGCGCAGCGGCGCCACGCGGCCGGGGTGGCCGCGGCCGCGCTCGCGCACCGCGGCCAGCTGTTCCGCGGCGCGCAGCTGTACCGCTGGGCGGGCACCGAGGAGGGCAAGCAGCTGGCCGCGCTCGGCCTGGTCGGCGTCGGTGACCTCGCCGACGCGCGGGAGCTGCGGTCGCAGACGTCGTCCGACGGCCCGCCGACCTCGCTGTCCAGCGCGCTCGCACTGATGGCGAACGGGCTGCACGAGTCGGTCGCGGGGACCCCGACCACCGCGCTGTCGATGATGGTGCGTGCGGCCGGGCTGCTCGAACCGGTCGGCCGTGGCGTGCTGCTGCCGGACAGCCCGGCGGCGCTGGGCGCGCTGCTCGCGCTGCACTACGGAGAGCTCGCCACGGCGTCGTCGCTGGTGGAGCGGGCCATCGCGGCCGGGACCGGCGGCGCGCCGCTCGCCACCCGCCACCAGCTGCTCCGCGCGTGGATCGCCATGGTGCGCGGTGACCTCACGGCGGCGGCCGAGCAGTTCAACGCCCTGCGCGGCACGCACCTGGAACCCCGCGACTGGCTGTTCGCGGTGGCCATCGAGCTGGGCGTGGCCCGCCGCACCGGCGACACGGACACGCTGGGCCGGGCGTGGGTGCAGGCCGGGGAGGCGCTGCTGCGCCACCCCATGGACCTGTTCACGGTCCTCCCGCTCGGCGAGCTGATGGTGGCCGCCGCGCGGCTGCGGGAGGAGAGCAGGCTCGCCGCGCACCTTGAGCAGACCAGGACGTTGTTGAAGGGGCTGGGCGACCCACCGCTGTGGGCGACGCCCCTGTGGTGGGGCGGGCTGCACGCGGCCGTGATCGCCAACCAGGTCGAGGTGGCGGAACAGCACGTCGAGGCCATGGCACGGGCGGCGGCGAAGGACGAGCAGTTCGGCATGGTCGCCGCCGCGGGCCGGTGCTGGGCGGAGCTGATGGCGGGCAAGGTCGACCCGGACGCCGTCGAGGACGCGGCACGCGGCCTGCACGCGGCCGGCTTCACGTGGGACGGCGCCCGGCTCGCGGGCCGGGCCGCCACCAAGACCACCGACCGCAAGGCGATGGTGCGGCTGCTGGACTGCGCCCGGCTGCTGCAGGGCAAGCCGGTCGCGGCGCGGCGGGTCCCGGACGAGCCGTCGGCGACGACACCCGAGGTCACGCTGTCCGAACGGGAACTGCAGGTCGCCGAGCTGGTGGTGTCCGGGATGACGTACAAGGATGTCGGGGACCGGTTGTTCATCTCGGCGAAGACGGTGGAGCACCACGTGGCACGGATGCGGCAGCGGCTGGGCGCGTCCAGCCGCAGCGAGTTGCTGTCCCAGCTGCGATCACTCGTCGGGAGCCCGGGTGCCCGCGACTGAGCGGCTCGTCGCGGCCGGGCGCAGGCTCGCGGCGGGCGGGCTGGTGACGGGCACGTCCGGCAACCTGTCGATGCGCGTGGGCGAGGACGTGCTGGTGACCGGCTCCGGCACGGTGCTCGGTGAGCTGACCCCCGCGGACCTGACGCTGGTGTCGGCGACGGGCGAGGTGCTGTCCGGCGACCTGCCGCCGACGTCCGAGCTGCCCCTGCACCTGGCGGTCTACACGGCGTTCCCGGCGGTCGGCGCGGTCGCGCACGCCCACTCGCCCGCGTCGATCGCCGTCGGGCTCACCCACGACGTGCTGCCGCCCGTGCACTACCTGACCGTGCGGCTGGGCGGCGTGGTGCGCGTGGCGGACTACGCCACGTTCGGCTCGCCCGAGCTGGCTCGGTCGGTGGTCGACGCGCTCGCGGACCGGTCGGCGGTGCTGATGCGCAACCACGGGTCGGTCGCGCACGGCGAAACGGTCGAGCAGGCGTGCGAGCGGCTGGAGCTGGTCGAGTGGCTGTCGGACGTGTACGCCCGCGCGGCGACGCTCGGCACCCCGCGGCTGCTCGACGACGACGAACTCGCGGCCGCGGAAGCGACGTTCACCAGGTTGAACTACGGCAGGCGCTCCTATACTCCGGGTTGTTGACCGTCCGCCAACAGATCGGTGACGAGTGACCGCGGCCCCACGCAGGCGCAGGCTGGAACCAGACGAGCGCCGCGAACAGATCCTGGCGTGCGCGATGCACCTGTTCGGCGAGCGCCCGTACGCGGCGGTGTCGACGACGGAGCTGGCCGCACGGGCCGGGGTGGCGCGCGGCCTGATCAACCACTACTTCGGCACCAAGCGGGACCTGTACCTGGAGGTGGTCCGCCGCATGGTGACCATCCCGAGGTTCGCGATCGAGCAGCTGCCGGAGGGCCCGCTCGAGACCCGCGTGCAGGCCGCCGTCGACTGGTTCCTGGAGGGCGTGGCCCGCAACAGCACGGCGTGGCTGGCCGCGACGGGTGCCATCGGCCAGGACCCGGAGGTCGAGGACATCCTGGCGGACGCCGACGAGCTGGCCGCCGACCGCGTGCTGGAGGCGGCACGCCTGTCGGCGACGCCGCCGGAACTGCGCGCGATGGTGCGCTCCTACGGTGGCATGGTCAAGTCCGCGGCCCGGGAGTGGCTGGTCCGCGGGGATCTCACCCGGGACCAGGTGCACCTGCTGCTGAGCACCACCCTCCTGTCGTTGATCCGCGACACGGCCCCGCGCCTAACCGACGACGGGCGACCACTCCCGTAGGCCGGCCACACGCACCCCGTCGACGGCGTAGTACGGATCGTCGGCGACCACCCGGTCCACCGCGGACCGCTCGGCGTCGAACACCAGCAGGGCACCGGAGTCGTCGGCGAACGGCCCCGCCATCACCAGGAGTCCGGCGGCGTGCAGCTCGGCGAGCCGCTGCCGGTGCGCGGACCTGGCGGCAAGCCGCACCGGGTTGTCGTCGAAGGCGAGTTCGAGCACGATCATGCGGCCACGCTAGGCCGACGCCGGTGCCCGCCGCTGTATCACGCGATACTGCGAACCGTGCTGGCCGACGTTCCGTTGCTCGCCCACGTGGCTCCCGAGCACCTGGACCGCCTGGCGGCCGTGTCCCCGGCCCGCGACGTCGCCGCGAACACGGTGGTGGCCGTCCGCTGCGAGCCGGCGCGGCACCTGATCGTCGTGGAGACGGGCGCACTGACGGCCGTCCACGAGACCGAGTCCGGTCACCGCCGCAGACTGGGCGAGTTCCCGGCCCCGTGCGCGGTCGACAAGGCGGCCGTGCTCGACGGCGGCGGCCACACGGCGACGTGGCTGACCACCACCCGCAGCCGCCTGCGCCTGATCCCGGCAGCCGAGTTCCTGGCGCTGGTCGACGTGCCGGCCGTACGCCGTCACGTGTTCCGCCACCTGGCGAACCAACTGCGCCGAACTCAGGAGAACGCCGTGCTGACCAGCTACACCGACGCCACCACCAGGGTGGCGACGTGGTTGGTCCGCGCGGCGGCCAGTCGCGTGCCGCTGCCCGGCGCACAACAAGGCCTGGCGGAGACGCTGGGCCTGACCAGGGTGACGGTGAACCGCGCCCTGCGGAGACTGGCCGACGAGGGCCTGGTCCGCGTGGAGCCGGGCGCCGTCGTGGTCCTGGCACCGGAAATATTGGCTCAACGCGGCGGCATCGATGTGCGAGAGTGACCGCCGTGCTGGTGAGACGAGAACAGACCACGGACGTACCCAGGATCGCCGAGATCCACCGAGCCGCCTTCGACGGCGAGATCGAGACGAACCTGGTGACCGCCCTGCGCGCGTCGGACGCGTGGCTACCGCCGCTGTCGCTCGTGGCGGAGGTCGACGGCGCGGTGGTGGGCCACGTCGTGTGCACCCGAGCCCACGTCGGCGAGACACCCGCACTGGGCCTCGGCCCGCTGGGCGTCGACCCGTCGGTGCAGAAGTCCGGCATCGGCAGCGCGTTGATGCACGCCGTCCTCGGCGCCGCGGACGCCCTGGACGAGCCGGTGGTCGTCCTGCTCGGCCACACCGACTACTACCCCCGCTTCGGCTTCGAACCAGCCACCCGCTTCGGCATCACTCCTCCCGTTCTCGAATGGGGCGACCATTTCCAGGCCCGCCCACTGTCCACTTACGACTCCCGGATCCAGGGCCCCTTCGCGTACGCGGCTCCTTTCAACGACCTGTGACTCGATACCAGAACTCGCATGACCTGCTCCCGTGACGGCCGCGCCATGGGGTGAACCACAGTGTCCCGGAGATGTCCGGCCACCGGTAGCGAACGCGGATCTGCCTGCCCTCCCACTCCTCGTCGCTGAAGAGCTCGCCGACACCGGTCGCGCGGTTCGACCGGATCACGGAGTCGGTGACGGCACTGTCCCGGACCTACTCACCCGGTTGAACGACCACAACAGAGGCAGCGTCAACAGGCTCAGCACGGCGAGCAACAGGAACGCGAGCAGCGGCTCCCCCACCAGCGCACCGACCGTGGCCGCGACGACGAGCCCGCCGAGGTTGCCCGCGAGCCACATCAGCCCGGCGGCCGTGCCCTCGCTGCTGCCTGCCCGCCGCTCGGTCAGCGCCAGCACGATCGGCAACGCGGGCAGCAGGCCGAACCCGATGAGCGCCAGCGCCACGAACCCCGTCACCACCCCGGGCACGAGCGCGAGCACCACGCACGCGACGGCCGTGACCAGCAACGACGTCGTCAGCACGACCTGCTCCCGGCCGCGGCGGCCGGCCAACACCGGCACCACGGCACACCCGACGACCCCGGCGACCACGTTCGCGACCAGGATCAGCCCGGCGGTCTCCTCCGGCACTCCGGCGGGTTCGAGCAGCGGCTGCGCGAACGTCGACAGGGCGACGAACACCCCGAACGGCACGAAGACCAGCGCGCACAGGCGGCGGATGAACGGGTCGCCCCACGCGTTCCGCAACGCCCCCAACCCGGCGGGGGCGACCTCGGCGCGGTGCTCGGCGGGCGTCCGCAGCACGGACAGCACCGCGACCGCCGCGGCCACCGCGAGCCCGGCCTGCACCACCAGCAGGGTGCCGATGTCGTCGGAGAACACGGCCCCGAGCCCGAACCCGACGATCAACCCGGCGAAGGTGCTGGCCGACCCGACCGCGATGCCGGCGGGTCGGTCGCGTTCGGCCAGGTAGCGCCCGGCGATGCCGGTGATGGCGTTGAGCACCAGCGGCTGCGCGACTCCGACGACGAGCTGTCCGGCCAGCGCGAACACGTAGGTGTCGCCGACGATCCGGACCACCGCGCCGGTGGCGGTCAGCACCGCACCGGCCGCGAGCCCACCGCGGAACCGCCGGTCGAGCACGATGCCCGCCGGGATCGCGAGGACCACGTAGAGCAGCGGGAACACGTTGGCGAGCCAGCCGACCGCCGTGTCGCCGACGCCGTAGTGGCGGCCCGCCGCGTCGGTGACCGGCGCGTAGGTGACCCACAGGACCTGTGTGACCGCGCCCAGCAGCGCGAACGCCGCGACCATGGACCACCGGCTGCGTGGCTCGTTCACTGCTCTTCCCTCGCGGTGTCGACGCGTTGCGGATGAGCATCCACCGACAGGTGCGGGGAGATCAAGACGACGGTGGCGGAGCGGAAATTGTCGGTGGGTGGGGCTAGCGTCTGTGGCGTGCGAGTGGCGACGTGGAACGTGAACTCCGTCAAGCAGCGGATGCCGAGGCTGCTGCCCTGGCTCGACCAGCGGCAGCCGGACGTCGTGTGCCTGCAGGAGACCAAGCTGGCCGACGACGCGTTCAGCGAGTTACTCAGCGCCGCGCTGGCGGAACGCGGGTACGAGTACGCGGTGGCGGGCGAGTCCAGGTGGAACGGTGTCGCCATCCTGTCGCGGGTCGGTCTTGACGACGTGACGATCGGGGTGGCGGAGGCGCCGGGGTTCCCGCATCCCGAGGCACGCGCGGTCGCGGCGACCTGCGGCGGGGTGCGGGTGCACTCGTTGTACGTGCCGAACGGCAGGGAGCCCGACTCCGACCACTACCGGTACAAGCTCGCGTGGCTGGCGGCGCTGCGCGAGGTCGTGTCGGCGGGGCCGGACGCCGTGCTGCTCTGCGGGGACATGAACATCGCGCCGACCGACGCGGACGTGTTCGACCCGGCGGCGTACGTCGGCCAGACACACGTCACGCCGCCGGAGCGGGCCGCGTTGGCCGCGCTGGTGGACCTCGGTCTTCGGGACGTGGTGCGGGACCGGTGGCCCGCCGAGCGGGTCTTCACGTACTGGGACTACCGGGCCGGCATGTTCCACCAGGACCTGGGCATGCGGATCGACCTGGTGCTGGCGTCCGCCCCGGTGGCGGGCCGGGTCCAGGCGGCGTGGGTGGACCGGCACGCCCGCAAGGGCACGGGCCCGAGCGACCACGCACCGGTGATCGTCGACCTGGACGAGGCGCCGGACGGCGACATCGGCCCGGTCGTGCCGCCGCCGTCGGCCGCGCGGGCCAGGAAGGGAACGGTGAAGCTGCCGCAGTCGAAGTGACCATCCGGCGCGCAAGGCCCTGACCACCAGGTGGGACAACGCGTCGGCGCCGGTTGGATGGGCACATGACGACACGACGCACGGCGGTGGCCGGGATGCTGGCCGCCCTGTTCCTGGGTTTGACGACGGCGGGCGCGACCACCACCGCGGCCTCGGACTCGCGAGGAGCGACCGCTCCGGTCCCCACACCGGGCGAGTCGTACCGCCGCACCGAGCTGTACTTCGGCGGCAACCGCCCGAACGGCACGCCCATCACCCCGGCCGAGTTCGAGTCGTTCCTGGACAAGGAGGTCACCCCGGCGTTCCCGGACGGCCTCACGTGGCTGGAGGCACACGGCCAGTGGATGGGCGGCAAGGAGGACTCGTACGTCCTGATCATCCTGTACCCGTTCGGCGATCGCGACGCGAACCAGGACCTGGAGGAGATCCGCGGCGACTACGAGGAACAGTTCGATCAGGAGTCGGTGCTGCGCGCGGACAGCGTGGAACGCGTCTCCTTCTGAGTTGTGACGTCCGCGTGGCGCGGTAGCAGCAGCGGGCTCGCGAGGATCACCAGCCCCGCGACGGTGATCGCCGTGCGAGGAGTGGTGACCTCGGCGAGCAGTCCGGCGAGCGCGCTGAGGACCGCGATCGCGGCGCTGCTGCTGATCGACCACGCCGACAGCGTGCGGGCGAGCCGGTCGGACGGGGTGTGCTCGAGTCGGCACGTGGCCAGCACCGGGTTGTACAGGCTCATGCACACGATGATCGCCAGTTCGACGCCGATCACGGTCACGAGCCCGACGACACCGGGTTGCACGAACGCGAGGCCGATCAGCCAGACCGCACGCAGCGTGCCCGCGACCAGGAGCACCCGGTGCGTGCCGTGGCGCGTCACCACGCGACGGGCCAGGCGGGCGCCGACCAGCCCACCGAGGCAGGGTACGGCGAACGCGAGCCCGTACTGCCACGGCGGAAACCCGAGCTGGCGGAGCATGACCACGGCCAGCAGCGGCTCGGTGGCCATGATCAGCCCGTTGACGAGCAGGTTGTTGAGGTAGAGCGCCCGCAGACCGGGATGGGTCAGGATGTGCCGCCAGCCGTCGAGCAGCTCGGTGACCCGGCCCCGGCTCGGGCCGGTTCGTGCAGGCGGCTGTTCCCTGCCGCGGATGGCGGCGATGCCCAGCGCCGACAACAGGTAGCCGCACGCGTTGGCCGCCACGGTGATCACGGGGCCGAACAGGGCGATGGCCGCACCGCCCAGCGGCGGGCCGACCGCGACGGAGCTCCAGGTCGTCGACTCGAACCGCGCGTTGGCCACGAGGAGGTCGTCCCGCGGGACCAGGGCCTTGAGGTGGGCACCGCTCGCCGCGCCGAACGCGATCTTGGCGGACGCGACCACCGCGGAGACCACCAGCAGCTGGGCGAACCCGAGCAGCCCGGTCGCGTACGCGACCGGGATCGTGGTCATGACCGCGAACCGGACGAGGTCCATCGTGATCATCACCGGCCTCTTGCGGCGGAACTCCACCCACGGCCCGAGTGGCACCGCGATCAGCGCCCCGACCGCCGGTCCCACAGCGGACAGCAAGGACACTTCCGCCGGACCGGCGTGCAACACCAGCACGGCGATCAGTGGCAACGCACCGAAACCCAACCCCGAGCCGTACGCGCTGACCGCGTACGCCGCCCACAGCCACCCGAACTGCCGACCCAGCGATCTCCTGACCACTCCACAACCTCTCTTTGGTCAGGATGATCGAAGCCAGGACAGAGTCCGCAGGTCAAACAACCGGAACGGTGCCGAGCCACAACCTTTCGTTGTGCGGGTACGGTGACCCACATGGATCTCGACGCCGTGTGCACGTTCGTCGCCGTCGCGGACGCCGGCCGGTTCCAGGACGCCGCCGACGCACTGTCGATCACGCAGCAGGCGGTCTCCAAACGCGTTGCCACGCTGGAGAAAGACCTCGGGGTGCGTCTGTTCACGCGCACACCTCGCGGCGCGCGGCTGACCGTGGACGGGCAGGCGTTCCTGCCCCACGCCCGTGAGCTCGTGCGGGTGGCGGCGCGGGCCGACGCCTCGGTACGTCCCGGCAAACGGGCGCTGCGCATCGACGTGCACAGCAGGCGCATCGCGCCGAGCGTTGTCCTGCACGAGTTCTACCGCACCCATCCCGAGGTCGAACTGGACGTCGTGACCATGAACGTCGACGTCCACGCGGCGATCGCCGCCGTCGAGGCGGGAACGGTCGACGCCACCTTCCACGCCGTGCCGAAGGGACGGCTGCCGGACACGATCCGGACCGCCCGCGTCATCGACGACACGCACCAGCTGCTGGTGGGCCCGGCTCACCCGCTCGCGGGCGCGGCCGCGGTCACGCCCGCCCAGCTCGTCGGTCACCGGATCTGGATGCCGGGCATGGCGCCCGGCTCGGAATGGTCCGCCTACTACGACGACCTCGCGACCACGTTCGGCCTCACGATCGACGTTGTCGGTCCCGCCTTCGGCAACGAGGCGCTGATGGACGAGATCGCCGACTCGGCCGAACTGGCGACGCTCGTCGGTGCGGGCACGCGGTACCTGTGGCCGGACAGCTACGACCTCCGCCGGATCCCGGTGCGCGGCCCCACACCGGTCTACCCGATGTCGTTGATCTGGCGTGACGACAACCCGCATCCCGCGCTGGGTGGGCTCCGCCGGTACCTGGCGGCCAGGAGGGTCGAGGTGCCGGACGCATGGACCCCGAGCTGGACCGTCTAAGCCACAAGCGAAACCCGATCGCGCACGAGCCGACCTAGGTTCGACCCATGAGCACATGGGCGGCCGAGGCGATCCGCACGATCCGCGCGAAGCACACCCCGACCCCGCTGCGCACGGTGCGCGTGGGTGGCGCCGAGATCGTCATGAAGGACGAATCGACGCTCCCCACCGGCAGCACGAAACACAGAACGGTGGCGGCGATGTTCTGTCACGCCATCGCGAGCAGGGACATCACCGAAACCACGCAGGTGATCACGGCGACCGCGGGCCCGGTGGCGACAGCGGCCGCCCACTTCGCCACCCTGCTGCACCTCCCCTCGACCGCGCTGGTCCCTGCGAAGGCGGCGGAGGAGGTACTGGCCCGCATCGAGAACGAAGGCGGCCGCTGGCAACGGGCGGAACAACCGCCGGCCGCACTGCAACAGGAGGCCCGCGCGCTGGCGGCCCGGTGGGGCGGGCACTTCCTGGACCACTTCACCGCCGCGGAGCCCGCCGTGACCGCGTGGCCCCCGACCATCGCGGACGAGCTGTTCGCCCAGCTACCCGAACCTCCACAGTGGATAGTCGTGGGCGCGGGCACCGCCGCCACCGCGACGGTGATCGGCCGCCACATCCGCGGGGAAGGGCTACCGACCAGGCTCGCACTGGTCGACCCGGAGAACTCGGCGTACTTCCCGGCGTGGGCGACCGGCGCCCGCGACTACGGCACCGGCATGCCGTCCCGCATTCCCGGCATCGGCCGCCCCCGGGTCGAACCCGGCTTCCACCCCGGCGTCGTGGACCTGGCGATCCCGGTACCGGACGCGGCATCGGCGGCGGCCCTGCTGTGGCTGCACGGACAGGGCATCGACGCGGGCCCCGCGACAGGCACGAGCCTGTGGGGCATCCACCACCTGATCACGAAGATGGGCGAGCAGGGCCCCATGGCAACACTGATCACCGACAGCGGCGCCCCGTACCGAACAACGCACCTGAACAGGAAGTGGCTGACCACGAAGGGCCTCGACCCAACCCCGCAGGAGGCCGAGCTGACGTGGTAGCGGGACGAAATCGTCCTATTGCTGCCGAGCCGTCTGCCGGGTGAGCCGAACCACCGGGTACCGCCGCCCGGACTTGCTCTGATACTTCCCCAGCCTGGGCTGCGCGGCCACGATCCATTGCGGTGCCGCGACCCGCTCCGTACCGTCGATCCGGCGAGGCGTCACCGGCACGGGCTGTTCTCCGGGCAACTCGACGGACACCTCGTCGGGGTTCGCCATGAGTTTGGCGTGCCAGTCGGGGGTGCTGGCTCTCCCGCCCGACGCGACGATCAGTCGCGCGTCGTCGCCGTCGGCGAACCAGGCCGGCGGCGTCTCCCTGGGCTGCCCGCTCCAGCGGCCGACCGTGTTCAGGATCCGCGACGTGCCGCCGATCCCCTGCGGTGCGAGGCTTCCCGCCGTAAATGTGCTGGCCTCCGTGAAAACCCCCGAGCGTCGATCCGCAATGATTCGGCGGGATGCAGTGAATCCGCAACCGAGTCCGCTCACACTCGCCGCCGCCGGTTTGTGGCGCAGTGGTGGCCGGACTGCTTCTCGTACGGGACGTGCCGCCGGGCGACACCGGTCGGTCGCGTCCACTTTCCCATTCGACGCAGGAACGGAAACCCACGTCGAACCGGAGACCCTCACCGAGACGGAAACGTTCGAAACCGAGACGTACATCGACGCCACGACGGTCAATGAGAACACGACGGACCAGCCGACGGCCAGCCCGCTGTCCGGATACGAGCAGGTCAGCGGGCCCGGCGGGATGACAACGTACATTCCGAGTGGGTGGCCGACCAAACGCGCGGCGGGTCCCGGTGCTATGCAGGCCGACGACCCGACGGGTGCGGCGCTGTTGCACCTACCAGGTGCACGCGGACTACGAAAAGCAGTTCGCCGGGAACAGGTCCGGTTACGTCCTCGTCGTCTGGACCGGTCGCCTGGAGCCGTTGAGCTGTAGGCAGGCTGGCCCCGTGCGTCTCGTCGATTCAGGCAACGCTGTCCACTGCACCAGAGGCGAGCACATTCGCCTTCCCATGCGATGGTAGATGTACAAGTGGTTGTTCCATTGGATCTAGGTTGGGTGCAGTCGTCGATCGCGGCGTACTGAGAGGGCCTCCCTTATTCAGGAGTCTAAACCGTCATCGCATCAGGTGATCTTGGATTTAATCCCTGCCAGACTCTCGATGGACAGTAGATAATTCCCGAGATGATTGATATCCATCCCGAGAACGCAAGCGTCGCGCGGCGGTGAACTTGGGCGAGCATTACTAACGAAGCACCTTCGCCGCCTGCACGAAGTACGCGAAAGAGTCATCCGACGGCTCGCCGACGAGCAGTGCACGATCCAGGAAGCAGTTGTTGTTCTCGCAACTCGTCTCGGGCAGCAACACACATGCGTGGCAAGCAGCCAGATTGACGCCGTCTACACCACTGCCTCCCGACTCCATGCAGAGGGGGTCGTTGGAACACCACGCCGCACGAAGCAATGCGGAACGAAGCGAGCGGGCGAGCGATATGGGCTCCCCCTGTGCCACTACGCCGCCAAGGCTGCCGGCCGAGTCACTCGTGGCCGTGTAGAGGAGTACGCCTGCCATGTCCGGTCCCGAGTAGAGACGTTCCCTAAGCGCAGCGGCCGGATAACCCCCGTCGAGGCTCCATTCGTTGATGAGGACGTGGGCTAGCGTGTGCAACAGCACGAACCGTGGTGTTACCGGCGATGTGACGTCCTCGACCCGCTTCACCGGATCACGTGAAACCTTCTCCCTGAGAACCCGGAGATGGTTGTCTCGAATGGTTTTCACCCGTCGCCTGACGTCGCTCTTGCTCTCCCAGGCGCGAAGTGCATCGATGTCGAGGCGCAGGAACACCCCCTCTCCACTCACCTCGATGGCAGGCAACCAGTCGATGTCAGGCGACCTGTGCAACAGCGCGTGACGCACCTCCGCGTCGCCTTCATCCGGGGTGGCACCCCGGGTGAAGCCGGAAAGGGCTCGCACCTCACGGAGCCTCTTGACCAACATGCAGTCCTGAAGACCGAGCTCGCGGACCGGATCGAGGTCGGTTTCAGGTGGTTCACACACGAACGACTGCCAGGCTGCAGATGCCTTCTCCCTGCTCCCGGCAAGCAAGCTCCGATACTCCTGGGCGCGCAGGGAGCCCAGAGACGCGACCTCCGGCTCATCCGCTCCATTGTCCTGCTCCCACGCAGACCGGAGCTCGTGCACGACCCGAAGCACATCGTCCACGGTCGTACTCGCCTGGCGGAGTACCGCGGAATTCTTGTCGCAGAACCAACGAATCGTCTCGTCCGAGGCGTCGAGGAGCCTGTGTCGCTCAACGAGGGCGTGTACCCCCTCACTGAACGGTGGGATTGACAACGCACTTCCCATGACCGGATTCCACACTGACGATGAGCCGCGCTGCATCGTTCTCGGCGGCTGATCGCACGTCTCGCGCTCATCGCCCGCGAGCCAAGGGGATCTACCGCTACAACGAATTCCGAGATCCTTCAATGATTTCTTGCGGAACGCACCCTCCATCGAGGAATAGGCACCACAGCTGCACTCGATGACCACGGATCGCAAGGACGCCGAGGCACCACCCGAACGCAGTCTCAGCTGCCCGCCACATCGGTCCGCGACGCCCTTGCCCCGGTGCACCCACTTCCAGTACGGGAAGTCCTCGATGTGGCCGTGCTCGCAGGTGAGCACGAACCTCGATGGCACAAGCGCTTCGTCGCAGTCTCCGCACATCGCTTTCCTCGGTGGCGGGTTGAACCGGAGATAGGGCTGCAGAGCGTGGCAGCCGGGACACGAGTAGAAGTCGGGGAACCTCCTGACCCGAACCCCGTCCGTGGCATCGTCCGGCTCCGACGCAGGTGGGAGACGGAAGAACTCGACCCCGAGCATGCTCGCGAGCCGCCGCTCATGGATCTCGGGTGCGTCTGACACATCCCAGGAGTCGAGTCCGGAAACGATAAAGGACTCGTTGTCGATCGCGATGAGCGAACCGACACCATAGGTCGTGACGAGCTGCGACCTGCGGACCGTACCCAGTTTGCGAGCGGCGCGCGCTCGAACCGCGCCGTCACGTCGACGATTGCCTGCTGTGTAACCCATCTTGGCACTCCTACCGATGGCTCTGGAACAGAACGGATTCGGCGTCGACGTCCCGCAGGCTCCACAGGGTCTGTTGCCCACCGCCGTCGACATCCTCTTCATCGAACCCGCTCAGCAGCGCTTTCCTGGTATCCCGCTTCCTCGCCTCGTAGACGAGCTCCGGGTGGTCGTGTGCCATGTCCTGCCACCACGTCACGAAGCTCTTGATCTGGTCCGCGACTTCCTCCCGCTCCGAGCTGCCCACCGCACCGACCCGATCGAGGATGGCCGGGAGAACCACCGAGTTCAGCCGCTCGGTGAAGTCGGCGATTCCCGCCGCGTCATCGTTGGCTTCGGCTGCGGGAATCAACAGCCGCGTGAGTGCGACCACGACGGCATGCAATCCCCTGTCGCGTGCTCGCGCAGAGAACGGCGTCACACTCGTCGACTCCACCTGGCGGTAGAGGGCCGAGTGGAAGGTCGGGAAGCTCTCGTAGTGGGATCGGTCCCTCGATCGGGTCGAGTTGAGCATGACCGCAACCAGGCCGGGGTGACGCCTACCGACCCGGCTTGTTGCCTGGATGTACTCCGCCGTCGTCTGCGGTTGCCCCATCACCGCCATCAGACCCAAACGGTCGATGTCCACACCCACCGAGATCATGTTCGTCGCCAACAGGACGTCCAGGACGTCCTCGTCGGGCAGCGCACGTTCGATCGACCTGAGCAACGCCGGGATCTCGCTCGAATCGGCCCTGCTGCTCAGATCCTGCACGGACGGAGTCGCGCGCTTACCCACCCCGTCGCGTTCGGCGGCCATGTCGAGTCGCCCCTGCACGTCGTCGAGGACTTGAAGTTCGGCGGCGGAGAGTAACCGAAGGCTGTTGAAGTAACCGACGAGCGTCCAATAGGGGTCGACGACCGCCGGTTCTGCCCCTGCCTCCCGTGCGCGCGCTGCCTGGTGCAGCAACGCCGCATAGGTCCTGACGAGCAACGTGGTCTGACTGGTGCTCGGCGCCATCAGACCGACGTATCGTCGGGACGCCTTGTCGCCCCGCGGGGTCTCGACTGCGAAGTAGGAGTCGCGACCGTCGATCCCAGCAGGAGGAAACTGGGCAACCCGACGACCAAACAAGGCGGTCACCTGCTGGGACGCCCGTCGAATGGTAGCCGTGGAGGCGACGACCTTGGGACGTTCCGCGAGGACGTCCACCGCTGTTTCGTAGAGGCCCGTCATGGTGCCCAGCGGACCGGAGATCAGGTGCAACTCGTCCTGCACGATCAACTCGGGCGGTTTGACCCTCTCCAGGTCGCGGTTGAACAACGCCTTCGTGGCGGGTCGCCAAGGCAAGGATGCGAACTTGTCGACCGTCGCGATGACCAACGTCGGATGCGCGTCGTAGACGGCCTCATCGACCAGGTGAATGGGCAGTCCGGGTTCTATGTGGTACGCGCAGGCTCTGTCCGGGCACAACACCAACATGCGGGAATCCGTGTCGAGCACCGTGTAGTCGTTGGCGGTGAGTCTGGTGCCGCACCACGGACAAGCGTGTAGTTGGACCGGGTTCTTCCTACTCAAGCGCTCGTTCGGATTGTTGCGCAGCTTGCGGAGCGCCTCATCCGCATCCTTCAGACGGTTCGGAGTGGCAGACATACCCACCCACATACCGATCGAGATCCGGGTCGATCCGAGTTCGGACGCACGACCGGCCCGGATGCCCTCCATGGCGCAGATCAGTGCGGCCGCCCGTTCGAACTGCTGCAACGTCAACAGACGCAGGGTGTACCGCATCAAAACGGTAACACCGTGTCCGTCGGCACCGTCACGTAGGCGCCGCAGGAAGACGGTGAAGGCGACGAGCCCTAGATAGGCTTCAGTCTTCCCACCACCGGTGGGAAACCACAGGAGATCGGCGATCGTCCGATCCTCATCCGTCGGATCCACGATGCCGGCGAGACACTGGAGTATGAAGGCGATCTGGAAAGGACGCCATCGGCCGCCGTCCGTGTCCGGCGTGCCCTTGCGGCCGTCCTTCACCCACTGGACTCGCGCACGTTGGGTTGCCATTGCCTCGTTGGCCAGGCGAAACGCCTGCAGGACCTCCGGCTGGTCGGTATCGGCGAGGAGCTTGAGTCCTCTGTGCATCCGAGCCAAGGCGATGCGGCACTGCTCGTTTATCTGCCTTTCGGCCACGTCGACGAGTTCCGTGTCGATGGATGCGACGTCCCGCTCACGGACATCGATCCATTCCTCGTATCCGGCCAGCAGGCGCCCGAGCTTCTCGACGACCTGCTCCGCCGGAGCACGGCTCAACCCGAGCATGCCAAGTGCACCGTCGTCGATGTCCCTGTTGGAGTCTGTGAGCAGCACCTCATGTGTCGGTACGAACTCGGTGCGAACGCTCGCCACCGCCGCGGCGCGTGGCATCGGCTCGTACAGAGCCGGAGTATCCCAATCCCACGCCACCGAGCAGCCGTGCCCCGTGGCGAACGACGGTGCGTGACGGTAGAGGAGTCTACTCAAAGCCTGTTCGTCGTCGACGGCTCCAAGAGCAGCGCGCCGCTCGACGAAAGGATACGTGTCGTCCGGGCCGAATGCCGTGAGTTCCGACTGGAAGAAGCAGTAGGCATCCTGCAGATCGTGTTCACCGCACGTGAGCGTGTTCACCAACGTCAGCGTGACAGTGACCACATTGTCGACAGGGGGCCGGACGAGCACACGTAGTTCCAGCCCCGACTCGAGGTCGTCCACCCGACGCATGCCAGGCATGGCCACATCGATCGGCAGGGGTGGGCAGATGATCGCCACGCGACGCCACCGCTCCCGCTGGTCCTCAATACTCCGTGCCTCGCTGCGGGTGGCCATGATCGGCCTTCCTGCCTCGTCCTCCGGGACGTAGCGTGCACTCCGGATCTCCACCGAGATACGTCCGCACTCTCGGAGGTCGACCGAGAATGTCATGCCCATCGACGAAGGCCGACGCAGGTTCGAGAGCGCGATACCGAGATCCGCACCGTCCTCATCGCCCTCGTCGCGGCCACCGACCTCCGGGACCGAGTCGTCGCCATCCAGCTCAGCCAGGCCCGGCACGTCTCCACTCACCCGCTGGGGAAAAAGGACACCGATCGGGTAGGCGGTGATCGGAGCATCCTTCGCAAGCACCTCATCCGCGCCGGCATGCGGGCCGAGCAAGTCGTCCCTCAGGGCTTTCCGGAGATCGGTGCGGAGCCGGTAGTGCGCGGAACGAAGGGAGGGATTCACGAGTCGATCGGTCCTTCCATGGAGTCGTCCTCAGACCATTCGATGCGGCCCATACCGCACAGGCGGGGCGTCAGCCACGTGTCGCTGTCACCCAGGCCTGCCAGTCGACCTGTGCCGAGTGTCCCTGCGATGGTCTCGACACCCTCGACGCGCACACCCGTGATCGCATACGGCCATCTGTCGACGGGGGCGTTCCTTCTGCGAGCGAGAACGCGCCGCAGGTCCCGCCGGAACCGCTCCGAGACGTCACCGATACGGATATCTCCGCGGAACACGCCGTATTCCGGTGACTCCTCTGCCGACATCGGTAGGTCGTGCAGCTTCCGCAGATCCACCTGGTCCCCCTCGCGAACGTGATCTCGCAGGTGTTCCTGAAGCTCTCGGGCGGTCGGCACGTGGGCCACCGACTCCGCGGGTCGGTCCTGAGCGACATCGAACTCGGTAATCTCGATCCCGGTTCGCATCCATTGGCGTGATCCGGTGGTGTACCACCGATCAACCGGCATCGGGAGATGCTTGCCCAAGCGGTAGATCCAGTTGTTCGGACGAACCATTCGGTAGAGGTCGTCACGCGGCCTTGTCATCGCGACGTACAGGAGCCTGACATCAGCCTGGAGGTCGGACCGACCGTGCCTGACGCACGGATCGTCGGGTTCGACGACAATGACCCGGTCGAACTCCGTCCCCTTCGCCCGGTGGACCGTCGAAAGCACCAGTGGGTGGCCGGGCGGCGCGGCGAGGTCATCCGGTATCCGGCGTTCCGCGATCACTCGTCGAAGTGCCGACAGATCCAGCTGATTGCGAGGAGCACCCGCGACGCGCCGCAACGAACGCCAGGTCCAGGCGGGCGGCCGCTCCGATCCCGGATCGAGTCCCGCGACCGCGCTGTCGAAGCGCTCCTCAGTGATCCTTCCGACCGGAACCGCGGACAACAGGGCGGCAAGCCACGCAGGTGACGATCGCTCGCGTGGCGACCGCCGGATGCGGTAAGGGATCATCAACCGATCGAGTTCTCGCGACAGGTGCAAAACCTGTCCGTTGTCCTGGCAGAGGATTCCCGTCGTGCCCATGTAATCTCGCAACGAGTCCTGCACGAACAAGTCGTCCAGGGAACCGAACGGTGCCATCGACATTAAGAGTGCGTGCAGCTCCCTGTACAGATCGACAGCCTCGTCGTCAGCCCGCATACTCTGGAGCCGCGGTCCCATCCTCAGTGCCGTCCTGGCTTCCGCCGTCCGAGCCCGGAAATTGTCGTTCAGTGACAACTCCACGAGATCGTCCGCGAAGGAGGTCCGCACCCAGTCCAAGAATCTCGCGGTCTCACCGGCTCTGTCCTCAAGGTCGTCGATCTGAAACCCGTAGATGGACTGAGCGACGTCACCCACTACCGTGAATCCGGCCTCGACGAACTGATCGAGTAGGGCTTCGATCATGTCACGGCGAACCCCCACGAGGTCCTGGACCTCGTCGACGATCACGTGTCGTGGAGCACCGCGTTCGGAGTCCTCAATCACACCACGTGCGATCGCTTGGGTCGCCATCTCCACTCGCTGGTCGTAGCCGACGCCCACCAGATCGGTCCGCTGTGGATCCTCTTCGTACAACACAGACGACGCCCAGCTGTCAAAAGTCTGGGCACGGATCCGTCGCGCGGAGGTCGATGTCCGATCCAGACGGTCGCGCAGCTCTCGGACGGCCGTGCGGGAGAAACTGAGAACGAGTACCTCCGCCGCTTCGATCTCCTCGTTCCGCATCAGATATTCGAGACGGTGAACCAGCGTGGTCGTCTTGCCTGCTCCCGCACCTGCTGTCACCAGCGACTTCGCGTGCCACGGCAGCTCCACGACACTCCGTTGGGCAGCGGTCAGGGTGACGAGGGTCTCGTCGGCGATGATCACCACCTGTCCTTCCGCCAGAGGTGGTCGAAGTTGGTGAAGGCGAGGGCACCGGGGAAGTTGGTGATGTTGTCCCGCATATCGAGGATGAGACAGCCGTCCTCCCCGCCATTGAGCCTGCCGCGCAAGCCACGCCCGATCATCTGTTGATAGCTGTTGGCGCTGTACACGGGACGGGCGATGACGACAGCTCTTGTCGCTGGTGCGTCGAATCCCTGGGACAACACACCGTAGTTCGTGATGACCTTGATGCGACCCGATCGGAACTCGTCGATGCGACGTCGACGTTCCGGCAGAGGCGTCGAAGAGTCGATCGCCGCCGCTCGGATCCCGCGGTCTCCCAGCTTTGCGGCCAGGAATTTGGCGTGATGCACCGAGGTGGCGAACACCAGCACGGGCCAGTCGTCCGGGAGCGCGGAGATCTCATCGATGAGCACTTTGTTGCGGGCATGGTCTTCTGCCAGTCTCTGCTCGGCGGCCTTCGGCAGGAACCCACCGAGGCCGTTCAATCCCGCGAGCTCGTCCGGGTTGAGTTGGAGATCCGCTCCCCGGAGCTCTCGGTGCTCGACAGCGGAGAGCACTCCGAGTTCCTGCAGGGCAGGAATGGGTTCCCGATCGAAGATCCCCTCGTCGAGTCGTTCCCTGCCGAAACGCGCGACCAGTCGCTCCGTCAGCTCCTCGCTGTTGCGGAACGGGGTGGCGGTGAGACCGACCAGATGCCTTGTCGATTCACGGAAGGTGAGACCCAACTTCTCGAGTATTGCTGTGTAACTCTTGGAGATCGCGACGTGGGCCTCGTCCACGATGACCAACGCTGCCTGTCGCAACCAAGCGTAGGCGTCCTCGCCCAGTACGGACTCGAGCTTCGCGTCGGTCGCCACGACCAGGTGCGGACGGTCCTTGACAGGGGTCGCCGAGTTCGTGTGCCAGAGGCGGTCGATCACGAGCGACGACTTGGGACCGACCTTCTCCCACACGAACGTCCAGGACTGGACGGCTTGTTCACACAGCTCGCCGGTTTGCGCGATCCACAGGATGGGCCCCCTCGGGGTTCCCGAGTCACGGATCCAGCGGATGACCCCCTCGGCCGCCACACGGGTCTTGCCCGCCCCCGTCGGCAGGCTGAGCATCGCTCGCCGGGGAGTCGGGTCACGCAACATCTCGGCGAGCTTTGTCGCGATGCGCTCCTGGTAGGCATGCAGACGCGGAAACTCGACCGGGCCCTTCGCTTCGACCCTGGCGGGCGGTGCCGGAATACGTGACCCTGCGAATGAATCGGGCAGGTCGAGTGAGGTGACGAACCTCAACGCGGCCTGTTCTCCGTCAAACCTCGCAGGGGCAGAGTGGAATTTCGCCTGAATGTCTTTCTGGTGGACCCGGAGAACGTCGTCACCGTGCGCGTTGTAGGCCATCTCCGCCAACCTGACGGGGTCGGGCTGACGACCGGTCTCGGCGATCTCGCTGTCCACGAGGCCGACGGGCAGACCTTTACGGAGCTCGTCCTCGTCGACGAGCAGCGCGATCTTCTCCGTTATTGTGTCAGCACGCCGGACTGCGTCCAGCCGCGCACGCAGCTCCAGGTCCTGTTGCTGGCGGCGATGCTGCTCGAGCAGGGCCCGACAACCGGCGGAACCGAGTTGCCAGTCGAACTCCGCGTCGGCCACCACCAGGACCTGCTCGTACGACAGATCATGAGGGACGAGCACAGTGTTCCTGTCCTGCAACACACTGCGAAGCGGGGTGGTACGGGTTCCGTTCGGAGTGCGCACGACCTCCTCGAGTTCAGTGCACCGCTGGAGGTACAGGCCACTCACTCGCGATCCGAATCGTTGCCTCAGAGGCGGGTATTCGTCGGTGAGCAGTACAGGAGGACCGCTCAGGACCGGACGCACCTGCTTCTCGATGACGTCGGTCACCGGGCGCATGCCCCAGTCCGAGATCATCGCTTCCGCGGCCTCGCGATCATCTTCCCTATCGATCAGGAGGGCTGGCTGGCACTCCTTCACCAGCTCGTGGAACTCCTGCCGGTCGAAGGCGATCGCGATATCGCCGTCCGGGCGCATCTCCCACCGGTTTCCGACGCGACACCGGGTTTCGGCCTCGTCGCTCAACAGGCTGCAACCCACACGAACGAGCAGTGCGTAGGTACGCCCGATGAAACTGTCGTCCTCGCTGTTCTTGACGCGCTCAAGCAGCTCGGACCACTGCTCGGGTCGCACTTCGTCGACAGTTCTGGGCAGTCGGAGACGTGCTGCCTTCCGGGGGCTGATGTCCGCGACCGGGAGTACGTCCCGATACTCGCCGAGTTCGGGCGCTACCGCATCGCGAACAGGAACGATGCCCTTCGACGTGACGATCGACCCGTACTTGCGCAGCAGCCAACGGATCGGTGAGACCACGGCCACGCGGGTTGCAGCCGACTTCCCTATCTGTCGCGTCCAGCTTTCGACCAGACCTTCATCGGGCATAGCAGCGAGAAATGCGGCACGTCCTTCGGAGGACAAACTGAGGAAGATCGTCATGGGCCCGGCGATCGGCGCGCCCTCCACCTTCACCGTTTTCTGGGCCGGACGGTGATCAGCGGGATCAAGCTTCCGGACGTAAGCGTCATGGATGGCTTTGTGATACTCCTCGAACCATGGTTCGGTGTCCGGTCGATGTCCTCGGGTCGGTGCGTCGGTAACGCCGAACTCAAGCAATACCCCTCGGTCGTCACCGTGGAATCGGACATCGATCGCGACGTCACCATCACGTTCGCCGTCGACCGGTACTACCGGCCCGGGAAGGAGACACTCCACGAGAGGACGCCAGCCACCCGTCACGGTGCGAACCATGAGCGTGGTGCCCGGCGACGGCATTTTGCGCTTGATCGCGGGGACTTGGGAAGTACGTCCCGCGCTGCGAAGCAGCTCCCAGAACCTCGTCCACTCCTGCGGCGAATAGCCGTCGAATCCACCCTGGTCGAGCACACTGTGGAAGCGCCCTTCGGCGTCCGCGTCACGAATCCCGAGCCGATCCAGGAATCGCAACATGGAGATGTCACCTGCTATCTCCGGGTGTACGTAGACGAGATCGTCCCGTAGTCCGTCCTCGACGGTCCGCCGGAATACGCTTCCCGCGATCGGTGGGACGAAACCATGCTGCTCGGTCAGGAGAATCCGTGCCCCGCGGACTTCCGCAGCGCCAGCCGGATCATGTGCCAGTTCGTCGTCGATGAGGTGCGCAAGGATGCGGAGCGCTGTGGCGGAAGCCGCCGGACTCCGGTCGGCCACCAAAGCCTCGAGCCAGGTCCGAAGGGTCTCCGGACGGCAGTCGGCAGCATCGAGGATGTGGCCGACCTTGCCACGACGTACGGGGCCGGCGTCGACGGAGTGGTGGATCCAGTCGCGCGGTCGCCCCGGGTGACTCTGCCAGAGCGCCAACGAGGCACGCGATAGCTTCTCCGGGTGAACGTGCAGGTCCCGTGGTCGCCGGAGGACGCCGTCCTGGTCCGGCAGCGACGGGCGGTTCGCGGCTTCCTGCCAGACGCGCGCCGTGAGGTACGAGCAAGCCCAGTTGGGCGACTCCTTCGTCCGCCCAGGAAGCAGGGACAGGTATGCGGCCGGATCCTCGTCGACGACCAGCTCGCCCAAGGAACCGACCACCAGGTTCGCCGCCTGCCGAAGCAACTCCGAGTTGAGCGGGCTGTTGTCGAGCAGGTTCTGCCTGTCCTCGTTCGTCTTCCATGCCGCGTTGAGGACACCGCTGAGTGTCGTCGGATACTTCGTGGGGAAGTAGGACCAGAAGGTACCGCGCTCATTGGGCACATTGAAGATCCGCTGCCCCTGGGCGTTGGTTGTGACCCGGTACTCCGGCACGGCCCATGAGATGTCGATCGTCGCCCGGCTGTGCAACTCCCCGGCATTTCTGCGGATCTCGTCGTCGAGTTCGTAGGCGCGCACGAAGACGCGGTAGTCCTCGGACACCGCCTTCGCACCGCTCCGCGTCTCACGGATGCTGCGTTGTGCTCCTTCGTTGAGGACCGTGAGCTCCCGGCGAAGACTGGGCATCTGTCGTCGGTCTTCCAACAGGACGGTGCCGACGTGGTGCGAGAACACCTGGAACAGATGCGGGAACTCGCGTCCGGGACGCTCCGCCTTGGCCTTGGACGACTGGTGGATGTCCATGGAGAGCGCAGTGGCCGCGCCCGGCGCCAAGGGCAACCTCACGACCGTCGTCGCCCACCGCAACATCTCGTCCAGGATCGAGTCGATCCTGCGTTCCGCCGCCGTGTCGAGCTGCCGCGCCAATCGGAGCACTGGCGTATGGTCGATCGACGCCAACGACGGCTCCCCCCTGTCGGCACGCCCCTTGTTCACCGCGTCGAGGATGCGTTCGGCCGACCAATCGGCATCGAACCCGAACGCACCGGTCTCACTGAAGAACTGGGGCGCCCTGGTCACGGACAGCACCGACTTGACGCCAACGCCGAACCGACCGATTTGACCGCTGCGCTTCCTGGACACGCCCATTCGGAGGATGGTGTCCGCGCCTTCGGGAGTCATGGGCGCACCTTCGTTGGCGCAGTACAGGTGTTTCTCGGTAAGTACGACGTGGATCCGACCGTTCCGGTGCTCGGGCGCCCGCATCTCGTCCGCCGCGTTCTGCACGAGTTCGAAGATCTGCCGGTCCCCGTACCCACCCTGGTGGATACGCCGTTCCCCGTTGGCGTCCTCCTCAACGCGGTCCGGGTTGAACGCATACGTACCGAGTGCGCGCTCGGTAAGTGCCGCGATCTTGTCGAGGACCGGGCTGCTGGAGGTGTCCACGATCATTCGCTCCCCCAAAGGCGAGACCGACACCGTCGTCCGGTTCGTTCCGGTACGTGCGTCGGAGTCCTTGTACGAGTCATGGAGGCAACCGTTCGCTGCCGGTTTCGCCCAGCAGAGACATGTTGCCTTTCCGTTGTATGTGTTGTAGTTGCGCGAGCGAGAGCCTTCCGATTCCGGCCTGTGTACACCTGGCGCGTCCTCATCCGGTCGGCGCAAGGGACAGATCGATGTCACTCTCGGTGACTCGACCATCTGCCCGATGAATTCGTCACCTGACCCCGCGGCGTTACCAATCATCGCAAGTCAGCAGATATTTGACAAGTGTGGACTTGTCAAATATCTGCTGATACCTTGTTGACAAGGGCTCCCATCAGGCAAGACATACGCGCTCGAAGAGGTCGTCTGTGACACGTGAACGGCAGATGGACGAGTTCGGTCCATGGCTGGCTCGTCAGCTACGCAGGGCAGGCATGACGCAAGCGCAGTTGGCGGAGCGCCTGCAGCTGACACGGGCAGCGGTGTCAGCGTGGATCACGGGCCGTTCCGAACCTCGTGAGGAGACCAAACGTGCGATAGCGATGGTCTTCGACACGGAACCCGCCGCTGTCTACAACCTTGCAGCGGACCTGGACACGAACCTTCCGCGCCGTTGGTATCACCGCCCCGCACACGCCGACGGCGGACGGGAATACGGTAATGCCGCAGCGTTCGCATTCGATGCGGACCTCTCCGTGCTTGCCAAGGAAGCGACCCAGAATTCACTGGACGAGCGACTCGACCACAACCGGGCGGTGCGTGTCCGATACGTGTTGCAGGACCTGACCGGAGATCGTCGGGATTCGTTCCTGGAAAACCTGCAATGGCGCGATCTCGACGCGCACTATGCCCAGGCGGCGAACACCGACCAGAAGGTGTCACGCAGTCTCCGGGCTGCGTTGGACGAGCTCGCAGCAGGCAGGTCCCTCCGTCTGCTGCGCGTGGAGGATTACAACGCCTCCGGCCTCATCGGTCCCGAATACCGCGACGGTCAGTTCGCGGCGGTCGTTCGACGTCAGCTCGACAGTTTCAAGAAGCAGGCGAGCGGCCGCGCAGGCGGTTCGTACGGTCTGGGCAAGGCCACACTGTGGGCGACCAGCCAGTTCGGTCTGGTGCTGATCAATTCGACGCTCTCCGAACCATTCGAGGGACGGACCCGACGCCGAGTGATCGGAAGGCTCGACCTGCCTTGGCACGCGATCAACGGTGCAGCCTTCGCAGGTCCCGCATGGTTCGGTGAACCCGATACCGAGCCGGAGCACCGCGGCGTTTCCCGATCCTGGTGGGCAGGCGAGCAGACCGTGCAAGACCTGCATCTGGAGCGTGAAGGGGATGATCCGGGTACGTCGTTCCTCATCGTAGGAGCCCACGATGCGTCAGGAGTCGCGGACGAGTTGTCGGATATGCACGACAGGCTTGTGCGCGCGCTCGCCGACAACTTCTGGGCGGCCATGGTCAGCGGCCGCGGGCAGGAACCGATGCTGGAGGCAAGCGTCACCGCGCTGTACAACGACCAAGTGGTGATCCCGGAGAAACGTATCGATCCGCACGAGCACCACCCGGCACTCAGTCGGGCGCTCAAGGCCTACCTCGACGGCGAGACCGTCGAGCAGCTGACCGAAGGCAAGCAGGTGGCACAAGCTCGCGTTCCACTCGTCGTTCCACCACGGAAGGCCGCTTCCGGCCGATCCGGCGCAACACGGGAACACGGCGCCGTACTACTACTCACCCCCGCCGATGATTCCGAACAGCGTACGAACCGGGTCATCCTGATGCGAGGCAACCGGATGACTGTGCGCGAGCACCGGCCCCGCGAGCTGCTGCTGGGCGCGATGGCGTTCCAAGCCGTTCTGCTCGCGGGTTACGCGACAGGGATGAACGGCGACGACGTCGACCTCGCCGAGGCCTTCCTGCGCGCTTCCGAGCCTCCCGAGCACAACCGGTGGGACCGTACCGAAGAACTGACCTCTACCTATGTCCGCGGTGCCTTGTCGAGGATCCGTGAATTCCAGCGGGCGATCGACGACGCCGTTCGGAGCCTGGTGGGCAAACGGGAAAGCAGCAGAGGCAATGGTCCCGCGATTCTTCGGGAACTGTTGCGACTCGATGCGACCGGGCCGAACGGTCCGCGCCGAGCGCAGCCAGTTCCGGTGGTCCGGAACGTCAATGCGTACGTGACGGAGGACGGTGCCTGGAACGTGACCGTCGCGTTGAAGCTGCCGGAGGTGGAGGACCCATGGCTGCTCACTCCGGTCGCCAAGTTCGACGTCCGCTCAGGCAGCAGGCCGGACGTCTCGTGGCGACGGTTAGCAGCTGCTGAGAACTGCAGGATCGAGAACGGGAACCTGTTGATCGAGCCTGGAGTACGTTCGGCCTCATTCACGGGCGTGACCGATCCGACGACACATCCGGTCAGAGGTGGATTCGCCCGTCTCGTTGTCGACATCCAGAAGACCAGGGGTGGGAGCGCATGATTCCTGTCTTCCCGTACCGGACGATCTATGGCGACATAACGCTCGATGTCACGGCGGTCGACGTGGACGGACGACCATTGCCGTACGCGCGTATCTCGCAGTCGGAACGGACTGTTGCGCTTCACCAGGCCGATTATGAGGACTGGGACATCGCGACAGTCCGCCTCGAAACGCGGTTACCTGCGCAGGAGATGGAAGACCCGCTGTGGAAGGACGTCCGATGCCTCGCCATACTGACCGAGAAGGCCACCAATGTCCGGTTCACCGCACCGCTCACAGCCCACTCCGAAACCGAATTCCGGGGCTCTGTGGATCTGGCCCGGATCAATCACCTGAGCAGGGCCACACTGAGCCTCGCCGTCGTCGCCACGGTCGACGGCGTGCTCGGCCGACTGATCGGCACGACCAGCCGTGACTGGTTCGTCGACCTGAAGGCCTCTATGCCGGCACGGCAACGCAAGATCGATATCGTCGAGGTCGACTTCCGCGACGGACCCGACACGTCGCTGCGCCCGTTCAAGGACGCGCCGTGGATCATCGACACTTCGGGGGAGATCCCCACGGTCTTCCTGAACACGTCGGCTGTCGAAGGGTTCGTCGATGTCCTGCACAGCTCCGGAGGATCCGTTGGCGAGAAGGTCCTGCGGGAGACGGTCAGCAGCCAGATCGCTCAGGAAGCCTGGATCGCCATGTTCCAAGCGGCCATCAGTGACCTCGACCGCGATGAGGACGACACTCCGCAGATGCCGGGGGGATGGCGTGGATCCGTACTCAGGTCGATGCTCCCCGACGTGTTCCCGAGTCTGTCCCCCACCGACGCCCTTTACGAGATCGACCAACGGCGGATCAAGGGGTTCAGCTGGTCCGAACTTCAGACGTTGATGCAGTACGCCGCGGGCAAACGCAGCCAGGTGACCAAGAGGTTGACCACCGCCGTGCGTTCCGTGCACCGCGCAGAGACATGAGAGGACCCATGACACGCACTGGCACCAGGCCGGAGCCGCCCGCGGCAGTCGGTTTGCTGCCGACTTCCGCCGTCGCCGCACACATGAGTCGCGGCATCCAGACCGGGGACGAAGGGCCTCCGCAAGTGGCCCTGCGCAAGGCTGCCACCGAACTGCCCGACCAGGCGCGGTGGCGGACCGAACCTCTACGCGAATTGCTCGACGAAGCCATTCGTCGGTTCGACGGCAGACGAACCGACGCGGACGCGTGGCTCGCACCCCGGATCCACGCCACGCTGCGGGTGAGCCGAGCAGAGGCAGCCGACAGCAGTCTTTGGAACTTTATCGCGCTGCTCGTGGCGCCGGATTACGTCGTGTGGCGGCATCGAGGCAAGGAGATCGCGCCTGCGGCTCGATTCAGCGGGCAACACCATACCCAGGCGTTTGCGCGCTTGTGGTGGGCCGCGGAGCTGTTCCGCAATGGAGAGGACTATCGACCTGTCCACACCGCCTGCCGAGTCCAGGACATCCTCAACACCACCATGCGGCTGGACGTCGTGGACCACCGACCCACAGCCATGGCCATCCTCCGGATCACGGATCGACTGCTCGAAGAGCAGGTGGCTCGACCAGGCGACAAGGTGAACGCCTTGTCGTCAGCGATCAACTCGGCGGGCAGCACGCTCGTGTACGAGGTTCTCGCCCCAGACCCCGGGCCCGAACCCGACGCGTTGCATGACTGGATCAGGGCGGCAGAGGGAGCTCCGGCCGTACCTCTGGACCGACTTCCCGACGGACCGGACGACGGAGCCGTAGCAGAGCCTGCTGTGCAGTCCTTGCTGCCGCTGTTCGAACGCATGTTGGTCGATGCGCCGATTCGGGAACGGAAACGACGTACTGTCGACGACGAAAACCTGGACGAGGAATGACAGGAACTAATCGGTGCGCTTGATAGCAACCGGTCGACTGTCGTCGAATCCTGCCCAAGTACCCCGAACGGCTTCGTCCAGCAACGCGTCGTCGACCTTTAGATCGAGCGCCGAGGCGAGCACATAGGCAGCGAGCCGTGGCGGGATGGCGTTGCCGATCTGTTGTGACACGTCCTTCCCGGCCCAAGGATAGTCCCGGGGGAATGTCTGAAGACGGCCCGCGTCGCTCGGCTCGAGCCTGGGGAGATCGGCGCCGGCCAGTGTCTCCAGACGGTTGCGGGAGATCTTCCCGGTCACAGTGGCGGCAGGTTCATCCGAGCGGCGCCTCCCCCGGGCCTTGGGATCGCCTCCCGTCCCGTAGTTGGAGATCACCACGAATTCGTCGGATCGTTCCAGTGCGTTGCCCATGGTCTCCCACGGCAGAAGATCCTGATGCCCCTCCGAGCGTGCAACACCCTTCCGGTACGGCCGATGCGTGGGGAGAGGCAGGCTCGGCCGGTGCTCTCGGTGGGCGATCAGAATCGCCCGCTTACGGGTCTGCGGTACGCCGAACTGCTCGGTGCGAAGGATGCCGCAGACTGTCTTGTAACCCACGTCGTCGAGCACAGCGCTCATCGCTTCCCACACAGGCAGTACCGCAGGAACCTGTTCCAGGACGATGGCCTGATACGGGTTGCCCGTGTTGTCGGCTCGAAGCGTCCACCGCAGAGGCTCCAGGACCAGACCGGTCCGCTCGTCGTCGAGATCCGCGAGGTCGGCGCGGACATCCTTGCCCTCCGCCATCACCTCGACGAACCCAAGCACCTGATCGAGTGCTCGTCGACCAGCGCCCGTGCCCGCCACTGTGTAGGTCTGGCAGGGCGGGCCGCCGGTGAGGATAGTCGCTTCCGGGAAGTCTTCGGGCCCGAGATCTCGAACATCGGCCTGACGAGTGCGCAGGCCTGCCGACCTACGCGTCGCACAGGCCCCGACATCCCACTCGATACCGTCGGCGACGACGCCGAGCCATCGGGCTGCCACGTCGAGGCCACCCGGTCCGGCAAACAGATCCACGAGGTGCAGACGCTTGCCGAAGTCAAACTCCTGCTGCCGGGGGATCATGGCTGGGCATTCTATAGCGATGTACTCCCTACACCGGGGAGGCGCGGGGCGTTGTGAGGGCCGAGCGCAACGCCTCGCCGACGGCACGTCCGACCGGAGGCGGGGATGCGTTCCCGACCTGGCGGTATCTGGCCGTCTTCCTCCCTACGAACTTCCAGTCCGGCGGGAACCCCTGCAGACGTGCCGCCTGATCAACAGTCAGCCGCACCAGGTCGGCCTGCGCCAGATCGGGCCGCCAGGAGTACTCGGGCCCCGGCACCTCGTCGGCTATAGAGCCGCCGTTGACACCCATTCTTTGCCACGCCTTCTTGGTGCCGCTGGGTCCGAGATCGCCTCCTCCGCGGCTCCAAGATCCACCCACAAGTGTCGGCGCGATGCGGTCAGCGTGCAGCGCCCACTCGTGTGCCTGCGTCCAGCCACGCGCTGCCATCGATTCCCCCAGCGCATCACCCACTGTAACGGGCGGCTCCATGATGCGTGGCGGCTGGGCGAAGTTATCCATGAGATCCCCCTCGAGGGCGACCAACATCCCTTGACGCCTGTCCTGCGGCACCCCGTAGTCCGCAGCATTGACCACGAACCAGGTGTAGCGGTAACCGAGGTGCTCGAGCTCCGCTTCGACGAAGTCACGGGCCGACCGAAACCTGTCCTTCTCGACCAGATCGGCGAGGTTCTCGATGAGCAATGCTCTGGGACGCATCCCGTGCATGAGCATGATCGTCGCTTCGAGCAGCTCGACTTCCTCGGCGCTGCCTCGCGACCTGCCCACAGCAGCAGCCTGCACTCGCGGCAGGCCAGCCGACAGTAGGTCAACGTCGTACACCTGTTGCTCGTCGACTGGGTTGAACGCACGCAGCTCGAGTTGGCGAACGTCCCACTCAGGACGATTCAACTTCAACGACTCGCATGCCACTTCGAGGATATCCAACAGCAGAACCGGCTCGAATCCGGCTTGCTCGAGCCCCAACGCCAGTCCGCCCGCACCAGAGCAGACGTCCACGAAGGTCAACCGTTGCCCTCGCACTCCCTGCCCGCCTTCGCCGCCCGCGGTTCCCATTCCGCCATCCTCTCACCTCCCGAGGAGCAACGGGCATGATCGACTATGCCTCTGTCGACGACATCGGTTCAGGGGGTACACCACCGAGGGTGCGCCCGATGCAACAATGTAGGCCGTGGAACACCTCGAGACCACTGCGGCCGTCCGCAAGCGGATGAGTCGGCAAAGGTCCCGCGACACAGGCATCGAAGTCGCGCTTCGCAAAGCGTTGTATGCGCAGGGGTTTCGCTACCGAATCCATCGCCGTCCGGTGAAGGACATACGCAGAGTCGCCGATATCGTCTTCAGCTCGGCACGCGTCGCGGTCTTCGTGGACGGGTGCTTCTGGCATGGTTGCCCTGAGCACGGCACCTGGCCCAAGAGCAATGCCGATTTCTGGCGAAAGAAAATAGAGACCAACCAGCACCGCGACGCCGACACCGACAGACGACTTTCGAAGGCCGGTTGGGTTTCCGTCCGAATCTGGGAACATGAGACAATCGATGCGGCAACGGCGAAAATATGCGAGACCGTGACAAGCCGGAGGGCCTCATAGAGGAGTTCTCCGCTTGAGGAGTCCTGAGCGGTCGAGACCAACTGAACGGCTCATCCATGTCGTCAGGCGGCCATGCCCATGAGAATCGTGGGGCCGAAGGGAGTCGAACCCTCACTGGCTGGAACCTAAATCCAGTGCCTCTGCCTGTTGGGCTACGGCCCCCGGGGTGGTGCGGTCACAGGGTAGCTGGACGTGCGGTGGGCAAATCAACGACATCCCTCACCCGTCTTACTCGTCAAGTTCTCACCGAAAGTGACCGTGTGATCACGGTCCAGGGACCACAGTGCATATCCGCTCGGGTCGTGCAGCTTGAGTGTGCGGTGCCGGGCGCGGCTCAATGCTGAGGCACTTTGTTCGACCACCGCGAGCGCCGGACCTGCCGGACGGCACTTGCTCTGGGCGCCACCGAATGGGAGGTTGTGCCCCGGAAAGCGGTGGGTCACGCGGCGGCGCTAGCAAGTCCCGGGACCACGGTCTCGGACTTCCGTTCCGACATTTGCTGACTCGTGCAACGAGTACAACGCCTGGGAACCCGAGTTGAGTATGGCCGCCGACGGGGACACCCGGTCGCGCACCGGGCCGACGACTCGGCCGAGCCGAACCCCGACCAGAAGACAGTCCAGGCCCGCTCGTGAGACAGATCTGAAGGACCGGCAAGCGTGACACCGTCGCGCCCAACGACTTCTTCGTGCGGTCCCGTATGCCTGGGTGCGGCGGCCGTCCAACGGCACCTACTTCATGGCTTACGAAGACGACCCGTTGTGCTCCGCGTACTTCGGACTTCCGCCGACAGCCATGCCTATGGGGACCCGCCGACATCGGGACGACGTGCGGAAGGTCGACGATAACAAACGGGGCGGCGATTCTCGTCGGAAACGGCAGTGGCGGCGCCTGTCCGGACACCCGGGTGAACAACGGGGGCGCCTTGCTGTTTCCGGACGACAACGTCCTGCAGATCGAGACCCGACTACGACGACGGTGTCCGCAAGCCCTGCTACGCCAGCGGGCCCGTCGCGTGACACCATCTCCGTATGCGTCTGCCGCGCGTCTTCGTGCGTCTCGTCGACCGGTTCGAGGAGCGTGGCGTCTACGTGCCCGGCGAGGACAACAAGGCCATCTCGCCGTGGCGGGACTTCGGGTGGCTCATCGCCGCGTTCATGGTCACTGTCGCGGTGTTCATCCTCTTCTTCGCGCTCGCTGCCTGACGTGGCGTCGATCACTCCGGGTGCCGCTCTGGTCACAGCTCGGCCACGGCACGACACCAGCTCCGGCAATTGACCCCTGCACCAGCTGCCGCACCGGCATAGTGCATTCAGACGTACCTGCTTCTCCCGGAAAGGGATCCTTCGTGCCTGTGGTCAGACTTGCGGTCGCGGCATGCCTCCTGCTGCTGACGGCCTGCGGCGCTGGTCACGCTGCGAACGACGGCACCGCCCGTCAGTCCTTGAGCGCACCCGACCCGTCCGTGGCCGCGGAGCGGTCCACGCTCTCCTCCGGTGAGCGTGTGCGGTCACTCGGTGAGGGGGTCACCCTTTCGGTGTCGGAGCCCACGTCGTTCACACCGACAGCCACTGCTTATCCACGTGCGGCGCGAGCGGTTGCCTTCGATCTGGTGATCGACAACGGGAGTGACACGGTGTACCGACCTGCTCAGCTGTCGTTCGTGGCGACTGCGGACGGTGTTCCTACCGACCAGGTCATCGACTCCACGCAGGGCTACACCGGTGTCGTCGGCGCCATGGAAGAAGTGCGACCGGACGAGACAGTGCGGTTCGCGATCGCCTTCGAGGTACCCCGCAAACCGTGCACGGTGCGGGTCGCCGTGCGTGCCGCCTCGTCCGCCGCGGCCGCCATCCCCATCTTCGACGGCACCATCTGACGACTGTCGGCGCCACGGGATAACGTCCCCGACATGAGCAACCGACTCGCAGAGGGTGACGCCGCCCCCGACTTCCGGCTCCCGGACGCGGACGGCAACGAGGTGTCGCTGTCCGACTTCCGCGGCAAGCACGTCGTCGTCTACTTCTACCCCGCCGCCGGCACGCCGGGCTGCACCAAGCAGGCCTGCGACTTCCGCGACAACCTCGCCGAACTGAACGACGCCGGCTTCGCCGTGGTGGGGATCTCGCCCGACAAACCGGAGAAGCTCGCCAAGTTCGTGGCCGACGAAGGGCTCACCTTCCCCTTGCTGTCGGACACCAGCCGCGAGGTCCTGACCGCGTGGGGCGCGTTCGGCGAGAAGCAGAACTACGGGCGCACGGTCATGGGTGTGATCCGCTCCACGTTCGTCGTCGACCCGGACGGAAAGATCGAGAAGGCCATGTACAACGTGCGCGCGACCGGTCACGTCGCGAAGCTGAGGAGGGATCTGAAAGTCTGATTCCTCCCGATACTCGACTGAAACAGAATCGCGGGCAACCTGACAGGTCCTTCGCGCGTACGTCACAGACGTGCGAAAAGTTGTCGCCCAACCGGGTCAACTTTGCCGACTCAGGCGGCGTATTCAGGGCATGCTCAACTACGCTGCCCGCCGCGTCGCGCTCCTCGCTGTGCTCGCCGCCACCACGGTGGTGACCGGCAGCGCCTGTGGTGCGCGCCCGACCGCGACTGTCGGCGAGCACGTGATCCTGGCGGCACCCGCCCCCGGGCCGAGCGCGGCACCACTGCCACCGCCGTCACCGCCGACGCCGACGCCACGGCAGACGGTGACACCGACGACTCCGGACTCGAGGGCCGCCGGCAAGCCGGAACTCGACCCGGAGCCGGTGCTGGCCGCGGTCACGGCGGTGGAGCCGAACACGACGCTGGGAGCCGTGGTCTACGACAGGGTCTCGGGCACGACGGTGCTGTCGGTCGACGCCGACCGGCAGTTCCGGTCCGCGTCGCTGGTCAAGTTGATGATCGCGATCGACCTCCTGGACCGCGGCGCGAGCGAGTCGGAACGCCGGCAGATCACGGGAATGCTGTCGAAGAGCGACGACGACATCGCGAGCGCGCTGTGGGTCAGCGGCGGGCCGGACCTCATCCCGAGGGTCGTGACGCTGGTCGGGCTGCAGGGCACCGAGCCACCCGAGCTCGCCGGGAAGTGGGGTGAGGTCAAGGTGACCCCGGACGACATGGTCCGCATGTACCGGTACGTCATGGAACGCATGCCGGCGGCGGACCGGGCGCTCGTCGTGGACGCGCTCGCGTACGCGCCGCAGTACGCGGCCGACGGTTTCGACCAGTACTTCGGCATCCCCGACGGGCTGGCCGCGCAGTGGGCCGTCAAGCAGGGCTGGGGCAACAACGACCACGCGATGGTGCTGCACAGCACCGGCCTCGTCGGCGAGGGCTGGCGCTACGTCGTGATCCTGCTGACCGAGCACCCGCTGGGGTCCGGGTGGCGAACGAGCGCGGACTCGGTCACCGCCGCGGCGAGCGAGCTCGACGGCGAGCTGCCCGCCGCGTGAGCGGTTACCGGTCGCCGAGGCTGCGCAGGTGGGGCAGCAGCAGCGACAGCGCGCGGCCGCGGTGGGAGATCGCGTCCTTCTCCTCGGTCAGCAGCTCCGCCGACGTCCGCGTCTCGCCCTCCGGCACGAAGATCGGGTCGTAGCCGAAACCGTTGGTGCCACGGGCCTTGCGCACGAGCGTGCCCGGCCACACGCCGCGCACGACGATCTCCGTGCCGTCGGTGAGCACGAGCGCGGCAGCGCACACGAACTGGGCGCCGAGGCGCTCGTCGGGCACGTCCGCGAGCTGCTCCAGCACGAGTTCGAGGTTCGCCTGGTCGGAGCGGGCGCTGCCGGCCCACCGCGCGGACAGGACGCCCGGCATGCCGTTCAGCGCGTCGACCGCGATGCCCGAGTCGTCGGCCACCGAGGGCAGGCCGGTCGCGGCCACCGCGTCACGGGCCTTGACGACGGCGTTGTCCTCGAACGTCGCGCCGGTCTCCGGCGTCTCCTCGAACGGGGGGACCTCGTCGAGGCCGACGACCGTCACGCCCTCGATGCCCGCACGCTCGATGATGCGCCGCATCTCGTGGAGCTTCTTCGCGTTCCGGGAAGCGACCAGCAGTTGACTGCTCACGAGCGGACCGCCTTCGGCGTCGGCAGCTCACCGGGATAGGGCTCGGCGAGCGCGGTGGTCTGCAGCGCGTTGATCTCCGCGCAGCCCGCGAGCGCCAGGTCGAGCATCCGGTCGAGCGTGGATCGGGTGAACGTGGCGCCCTCGCCGGTGCCCTGGACCTCGATGATGGTGCCCGCGTCGGTGGCGACGACGTTCATGTCGACCTCCGCGCGGGCATCCTCCTCGTATGGCAGATCCAGCCGCACGCGGCCGTCGACCACCCCAACGCTCACCGCCTGCACCGCGCACGACAGCGGCTGCGGGTCGGCGAGACGGCCGGCGGCGCCGAGCCAGGTGACGGCGTCGGCCAGCGCGACGTACCCGCCGGTGATGGCCGCGGTGCGGGTGCCGCCGTCGGCCTGGATGACGTCGCAGTCGATCACGATCGTGTTCTCGCCGAGCGCGGCCAGGTCGATGCACGCCCGCAGCGAGCGGCCGATGAGGCGGCTGATCTCGTGGGTGCGGCCGCCGACCCGGCCCTTGACCGACTCCCGGTCACCACGCGTGTTGGTCGCGGACGGCAGCATCGCGTACTCCGCGGTGACCCACCCGAGGCCGGAGCCCTTGCGCCAGCGCGGCACGCCCTCCGTCACGCTCGCCGCGCACAGCACTCTGGTCTTGCCGAACTCGACCAGCACCGAGCCGGCCGGCCAGACCTGAAAACCACGGGTGAGCTTGATGTCCCTGAGCTGGTCGTCGTTCCTGCCATCGCTACGTGCCACGGTGGCAACAATATGCACTGTGGCCGACGTTACCCCGTTCGGCCTCCTGTTTCGGATTGACCACGGAGCCCACGCGGAGGACCATTCAACGTGAGTTGAAATCGGAGGCGGCCATGTCCGAGGGGGATCAACGGACCAAGCGGAGACACCCGGTGCTGGTCGGCGCGCTCAAGGCGGCCGCGGTGGTGCTGCTCCTGGTCGTGGCCGCCTTCTCCCTGCAGGGCAAACTGCCGAGCCTCACGGCGGTCGGCAACGCCGTCGCGGGCGCCGACACCGGCTGGCTCGCCGTCGCGGTGGTCGCCGAGTTCGTCTCCATGGCCATGTTCGCCCGCCAGCAGCGCCGCCTGCTCACCGCGTTCGGCGTGCGGATGCCGCGCCACCGCGCGCTCGCCCTGGCCTACAGCCGCTCGGCCATCGCGATCAGCCTGCCCGCGGGCTCCGCCATCTCGGCCGCGTACGCGTTCCGCCAGTTCCGCACCGACGGCGCGAGCAACCGCACGGCCGCGACCGTCATGGTGCTGTCCGGCCTGCTGTCGTTCGCCGCACTGGCACTGCTGTACGCGACGGGTGCTCTTGCCGCGGGTGCGGTGCACCTCGGTGTCGTCTGGCAGCGGGAACCGGGCCTCGCGTCGGTGAGCGTGGCGATCTCGGTCGTGTTGATCGCGTTCGTCGGGCTGTTCGCGTGGCAGTCGAGCTGGCACATCCACCCGGCCCACCCCCGCACGCACCGCCCGGTCGGGTCGCGCTGGCCGCGGCTCGCGGTGCTGCTGCGTCCCGTGACGGACGCGATCACCAGCTCACGCGACGTCGGTGGGCGGCACTGGACGCTCGCGCTCGGCGCCGCGCTCGCGAACTGGCTCACCGACCTGCTCTGCCTGTACGCCGTGACCCGCGCGTTCAGCCTGCCGGTGACGCTGTGGGAGATCGGCGCGGTGTACCTGACCGTGCAGATCGTCCGGCAGGTGCCGCTGACGCCGGGCGGGATCGGCGTGATCGAGGTCAGCCTGCTCGCCGGGCTGGCGTCCGCGGGCGCGGACAACGCCGCGGCGGCGGCGACCGTGCTGGTCTACCGGTTGCTGTCGTGCTGGCTGATCATCCCGGTGGGGCTGCTGTGCTGGCTGGTGCTGCGCAGGCCGTCACACCAGCACGCGGTCGAGGACGAGCCCGAGGTGGTCGGGCAGCTCGGCGACCGCGCGGTCGTCACCGGCGATGTGCCGCAGCAGCGCGTGCTGGAACACGCCGTCCACCAGCGCGTACGCCAGCCGCGTCGACACCGCGAGGCCTAGCCCGGACAGCTGGGCGTACTGGTCGACGAGCCTGCCGATCATCCGCTCGAGGCTCACCTCGATGGCGCGGACGTCCTCGCGGAACGAGTCGACGAACATGCTCTGGTTGCGCAGGTCGTACCACAGGCGGTGCATGGGCGCGTCCTGGCGCAGCGTGGTGACCATCGCGTCGATCCACCGGCGGCGCAGCTCGTCCGGGGTGCTGGCGATGGCGACGACCTGGTCGTACCGCGCGACGGCGGCGGCCTTGTACTGGCGCACGCAGTAGGTGATCAGGTCGACCTTGTCGCGGAAGTAGTAGTGCAGGACGCCGTGGGAGAACTCGGAGTTCTGCGCGATGTCACGGAGGCTGGTGCCCGCGTAGCCGAGTTTCGAGAGCGTGTGGAGCGCCGAGTCGGCGAGCTGGGCTCTCCGGACGGCGAACTTGTCGACATGACGGCGGACCGGTTTCCGCTCGGCGACCTGGGACACGGCGTTCCTTCGCGTCGTCCCTCCCCCGGCCCGCGCCCTGCGGACCGAGGAGAAGTCTACCCGGCAATTGCCAGGCCAAGATCATGATGGCGGCGGACCAGCCAGATGGCGGAGAGACCGCACGGGGAGTGACGGGCGTGGTCACCGCGGTGCGATGGGGTACTCCGCGCCCTTGACCACCAGCTCCACGGGGCCCGTGTACGTCGTGCGGGCTTCCGCCAGCACCACCTCGGGGTCCGTCCACGGCGCCACGTGCGTGATCAGCAGCCGTTTGGCGCCCGCGCGCGTGGCCAGCTCCCCCAGTTCCAGGCCGGACATGTGCACGCCGGACGGGTGGTTGTCGCGATGGGTCCACGATGCTTCACCCAGTAGCACGTCCACGCCCGCGACAAGCCCATCCAGGGTGTCGCACACGCCCGTGTCACCTGTGTAGGCGAGTGAGACACCACTGTGCGTGAACCGGAAGCCGTACGCCTCACACGGGTGGGACACCTGCGCCACCGTCACCGAGAACGGGCCGATCTCCCGCACCCCCGGGGCCAACGGGTGGAAGTCGTAGACGTCCGTCAGGAGCTCGTCCTCCAGCTCGGCGCGGTCCGGGGCGTACGCGGCGGCGAACCGGGTCGGTGCCTCCTTCGGCGCGTGCACCGGCAGCCGGTTCACGTACGGGTCGACGGGCGGCGCCGGGTGCCAGCGCCGCAGGACCGTCAGCGCCGAGAAGTCCGCGCAGTGGTCGGGATGCAGGTGCGAGAACACGAGCCCGTCCAGCGTGAACGGATCCCGCACGGCCTGCAGTTCGGCGAGCGTGCCGTTGCCCAGCTCCACACCGAGCGCGAAACCGTCGGCCTCGAGCAGGTAGCCGGACGACGGCGAGCGGGGCCCCGGGGCACTGCCGGAGCAGCCGAGCACGGTCAACAGCACAAGTCACACCCTTACACACGGGTGGCCGCGAAAGCACCGAGGTCCGGACCAAGAAATCGCCTGGCCAACCGGGCGAACGAGTCGGGATCGCCGGTCGCCACCAGCTCGTGCCGGGGATCGGTGCCGGGTTCGGCGAGCAGGTCCGTTTCCGTCAGCACACGGACCACGTCCTTCGCGGTTTCCTCCGCGCTGGACACCAGCGTCACGTCGGGCCCCATGACGATCTGCAAGACGCCCGTGAGCAGTGGGTAGTGCGTGCAGCCAAGAACGACCGTGTCGACGTCCGCCTGTTGCAGCGGCTCCAGGTACGCCTGCGCGAGCCCCAGCACCTGCCTGCCGGACGTGATGCCGCGCTCCACGAAGTCGACGAACCGCGGGCACGCCGCGCTGGTGACCGTCAGGTCCGGCACGGCGCCGAACGCGTCGTCGTAGGCACGGGACCGCACCGTCCCGGCGGTGCCGATGACGCCGACGCGACGGTTGCGTGTCGTCGCCACCGCGCGCCGGACAGCCGGGACGACGACCTCGACGACCGGGATGCCGTAGCGCTCCCGCGCGTCGTGCAGGCACGCCGCCGACGCCGTGTTGCACGCGATGACCAGCAGTTTCACGCCGCTCTCGACCAGGTCGTCGGCCACCGCCAGCGCGTGGCGGCGGACCTGCGCGACCGACAGCGGGCCGTACGGGCTGTGCGCGGTGTCGCCGACGTACCGCAGCCGCTCGGCGGGCAGCTGGTCCGCGATGGCGCGTGCGACGGTCAGTCCGCCGACGCCGGAGTCGAAGATTCCGATCGGGTCGCTTTGTTTGCCTTGTTCGCCACTGCTACCAGCCACGCCGCGAGTATGCCGCCGATCGCGCCGAACAGGTGGCCCTGCCACGACACCCCGGGGTTGCCCGGCAGGACACCGAGCAGCGTGCCGCCCCAGTACAGGAACAGGACCACGGCCACCAGGATCTGCCCGAACGCGCGGTTGAACAAGCCCCGGACCAGCAGGAACGCGAGCCAGCCGAACGCGAGACCGGACGCGCCGACGGTCGTGCCGTCGCCGCCGACGAGCCACACGCCGACGCCGCTGAAGAGCCAGATGGTGAGCGTCACAGCCACCCACTGCCCGACGCCGTTGGACATCGCGAGGAAGCCGAACAGCAGGACCGGCAGCGTGTTGGAGAACAGGTGCTCCCAGCCGTGGTGCAGTAGCGGCGCCCACAGGATGCCGTCGAGCCCGCCCACGGTGCGTGGCTGGATGCCGAACTGGTCGAGCCTGCCGGACATGGCGGCGTCGACGATCTCGATGAGGTACAGCAGCACGGTGAACGAGCCGATGACGATCAACGCCTGCAGCGGCCGTGGCGGCAGGATGCGGTTGACCGGGTTCTTCGGTTTCGACGCCGGCGCGGGCAGAGTGCTCACGTGATCGAGGTTACGTGGGAATCGCGGTTCCCGCGTCCGATTCAACCCTGAGAAGACCCTGGTATCGGCGCGAGTCCCAGCGCGTGGTCGGCGGCCAGCTCGGCGTGCAGGCGGGTGGTCGGGAAGACCGGCACCGGGCTGTCGTCCTGACCGACGAGCAGCTCGATCTCGGTGCAGCCGAGGATGACGCCCTCGGCGCCGCGGTCGACGAGGCGCTGGATGACCTTGCGGTAGGTGTCGCGGGAGTCGTCGCGGACCACGCCGACGACCAGTTCCTCGTAGATGATCCGGTGCACCTCGGCCCGGTCGTCCTCGTCCGGGACCAGCACGTCGAGGCCGTGCGCGGCGAGACGGTCGCGGTAGAAGTCCTGCTCCATGGTGAACGCCGTGCCGAGCAGGCCGACGCCGGTGACGCCGGCCTTCTGCACGGCGTCGGCGGTCGCGTCGCCGAGGTGCAGGAGCGGCAGGACGGTGATCTGGTCGGCGACCTTGTGCATGGTGTTGGTGCACAACACGACGAAGTCGGCGCCCGCCATCGCGAGCGCGGCCGCGGCCTCGGCCAGGCGGTCGCCCGCCTCCGCCCAGTCGCCGCTGACCTGCAGCCGTTCGATCTCGGCGAAGTCGACCGAGTACATGACGCAGTGTGCGGAGTGCAGGCCGCCCGCGCGTTCGCGCACGCGTTCGTTGACGATCCGGTAGTACTCGATCGAGGACTCCCAGCTCATGCCGCCGAGGAGGCCGATGACCTTCATGACAGCAGCCCGGTGAGGCGTTCGAGCGAGCGTTCCATGTTGCGTTCGATGTCCTTGGTGCCGATGCGGCGCATCAGCCAGCCCTTCAGCGGGCCGCCGGGCACCTGGATGGAGCGCAGCCGGACCGTGGTGGTGTCGGCGCCGCCGTCCAGCTCGATGCGGAACTCGGTGCGGACGGCGAACTTCGGCGCGGGTTTGCCGTCGATCCGTTCGGCGACGTGCCGCCAGGCCAGGACCTTGCCGGGCTCGTACTCGGTGATCTCCTGGTCGACCTCGGAGTGGCGGCGACCCCAGTGCCCGTACTGCGTGCGCAACTGGCCCGCACCCGCCCCATCGACGACCTCGGTGCGGTCGGCGAAGTCGAACCAGTCCCCGGCGCGGCCCGCGTCCGAGACGATGGCCCACACCTGCTCCGCGCCGGCCGGAACCTCGGCCTCGCGCACGACCTCGATGGCGCTCACGCCGGAGGATGCTAGCCCCCGGTGCGCCAATGTCCTGAAAGGCGCTTTCAGAACGGGGTCGGTCAGGCCCAGAGGTGGCCGTCCAGTCGCGCTGCGGCCTCGTCGACCGAGCCGCTGTAGGCACCGGTCGACAGGTACTTCCAGCCACCGTCCGCGACGATGAAGACCACGTCCGCGGACGCCCCGGCACGGACCGCCTTGTCGGCCGCCGCCAGCGCCGCGTGCAGGATCGCCCCCGTCGAGATGCCCGCGAAGATGCCCTCGCTCTCCAGCAGCTCCCTGGTCCGTCGCAGCGCGTCGTACGAACCCACCGAGTACCGGCCCGTCAGCACCTCCGGGTCGTACAGCTCCGGCACGAACCCCTCGTCCAGGTTCCGCAGGCCGTACACCAGCTCGCCGTACCGCGGCTCGGCCGCGATCACCTGCACGTCCGGCTTGTGTTCGCGCAGGTACCGGCCCGCGCCGACCAGCGTGCCCGTGGTGCCGAGACCGGCCACGAAGTGCGTGACGGACGGCAGGTCACGCAGGATCTCCGGCCCCGTGCCGTGGTAGTGCGCACCGGCGTTGTTCGGGTTCCCGTACTGGTACAGCATGATCCAGTCCGGGTTCTGCTTCGCGAGCTCCTTCGCCCGCCGCACGGCCTCGTTCGAGCCGCCCGCGGCGGGCGAGTTCACGATCCGCGCCCCGTACGCCTGCAGCAGCTGCCGCCGCTCCTCCGAGGTGTTCTCCGGCATCACGCACACCAGGCCGTAGCCCTTGAGCTTCGCGGCCATGGCCAGCGAGATACCGGTGTTGCCCGACGTCGGCTCCAGGATCGTGCAGCCCGGCCGCAGGACCCCGTCCTCCTCCGCCTTCTCGATCATCCGCAGCGCGACGCGGTCCTTCACCGAACCGGTCGGGTTGCGGTCCTCGAGCTTCGCCCACAGCCGCACGTCCGCCGACGGGGACAGGCGCGGCAGACCCACCAGCGGCGTGTCGCCGAGGGCGTCGAGCAGGGAGTCGTAGCGGGCCAACGTCAGCCGCCGGCGACGGCGGGCAGGATGGTCACGTTGTCGCCGTCGGACACGGCCGCCTCGAGACCGCCCGAGAACCGCACGTCCTCGTCGTTGACGTAGATGTTCACGAAGCGGTGCAGCGTGCCCTCCTTGACCAGGCGGCCCTTGATGCCACCGTGGTTCGACTCGAGGTTGTCGATCACCTCGGCCAGAGTGGTGCCGCTCGCCTCGACCGTCTTCTCGCCACCGGTGTGGGTGCGCAGGATGGTCGGGATGGAGACGGTGACCGCCATGTGGAACCTCCGCTTGAGGAAAGGGACTTACTCAGAAAACGTCTGTGCCGACGACGTGTATTCCGCGACGACCTCGACCTGCTCCTCGCTGATCTCGCCCTCGACGATCCGGAACGACCGGAACTCGTCGACCTCGTCACGCGTGGAGACCAGCACGTAGTGGGCGTAGGGCTCGGACGCGTAGGACACGTCGGTCCGCGACGGGTACGCCTCGGTCGCGGTGTGCGAGTGGTAGATCACCACCGGCACCTCGTCGTTCGCGTCCATCTCCCGGTACAGCTTGAGCAGGTCGGCCGAGTCGAACTCGTAGAACGTCGGCGAGCGCGCCGCGTTCAGCATGGGGATGAACCGCTCCGGCCGGTCCGACCCGTCGGGTCCGGCGATGACACCGCACGCCTCGTCCGGGTGGTCCCGACGAGCGTGCGCGATGATCGCGTCGACCAGGTCACGGCGTATCCGAAGCACACCCCGATCTTACTGGCCGGACGCCGTGCTCCCACTGGATGAGACGGGCCACACGTCCCGGTACGCGGGCAGGCCGGGCACCGCCGTGGCGGCCAGCATGCCGTGCACCATGGCGCGCGCGAACACCTCCGCCGCCGCCGTGCACAGGCGGTCCAGCGCGGCCGCCCGTGCGACCGGACCGAACGGGCCGTCGGCGATCCCCAGCGAGCGGGACCCGGTGGCGACCGCGAACACGGTGTCCCCGTCGAACATGGTGTGCGCGGGCCGAACCGCGCGGGCCAGGCCGTCCTGCGCGGCGACCGCGAGGCGGCGGCACTCGGTCTTCGTGAGGTCGGCGTCCACGGCGACCACGCCGACCGTGGTGTTCAGGTCGGTCGCGGGCACGTCCGGCAGCACGCCGGGCGCGTTCGGCCACACCACGCCGAACTCGCCCGCGACCTCGTGGTCCGCCGCGTACGGCACCCCGGTCGCCATGTCCACGGCGTCCCCCGCCGCGTTGACCGCGGCGAGTGCGCCGACCGTGAACCCGTCGACCCGCACGGACGCGGTGCCGATGCCGCCCTTGAGCTGCCCGACCTTGGCGCCCGTGCCCGCACCGACCGTGCCGACCGCGAACTCGACGGCCGCGTTCTCGCACGCCGCGTAGCCGAACGACGCGTCCGGCCGGTTGCCCCACTCGCCGCGCGGCAGGTCGAACAGCACGGCACCGGGGACGATCGGCACGACCTCGTGCTCGGCCTGCCCCACCCGCAGGCCGCGGTTGCGTTCGGACAGCCAGCGCATCACCCCGTCGGCGGCGGCGAGCCCGTACGCCGAGCCGCCGGACAGGCACACGGCGTCAACCTGCCGCACCAGGTTCTCCGGCACCAGCAGGTCGGTCTCGCGGGTGCCCGGCGCACCGCCGCGGCCGTCGACCGCGCCGGTCGTGCCAGGTGGCAGGAGCACGACCGTGGTGCCGGTCGCCCAGCCGTCACCGAGCCGCTGGTGGTGCCCGACGAGCACCCCGTCGACGTCGGTGATGGCGTTGTCAGTCATCCGCGCCGCCGGACAGCGCCGTGACCAGGCTCTCCTGCATCCAGGTCAGCCAGTGGTAGACGCCGAGGTGCGGGGCGCGCGGGTCGCCGTCGGCCAGCTCGTCGGGCATGTCCTCGGTGACGCCGAGCGTGGTGCCGAGGGCCAGGCGCACGTCGTTGAGCGCGGACAGCCACGCGTCGGCCTGCTCGGGCGACAACGTCACCAGGCCCCCGCCGGGCGGGCACGTGTCCAGCAGCACACCCGCGACCCCGGTCTTGTGGTCCAGCAGCTCCGGCTCGTGCAGCGACCGCAGCGCGGCGGCCGAGTCACGGTCCTGCTGCTGGGCGTCCTCGGTGTCGAGCCGGTGGAAGTCCGGCAGCAGGCGGGACAGGATCGGGTCGTCCGGCGCGGTGGTCGGGCCAGTGCGGATGCCGGTGAGCTCCGCCAGCTCGTCCTGCGGTGCCGCGGACTGCCTGGACCGGAGCGTCTCCTCCATGTGGCCGACGAGGCCACGCAACACGGCCGCTTCCTGCCGGTCGACCTTGGTGGTGACGGTGTCGCCGGCCCGCTCCCAGGGGATCACGACTCGTGCTGCATGGTCGCCCAGAGGCCCGCCGCGTGCAGCTTCGCGACGTCGCCCTCCACCTTCTCCTTGGAACCGGAGGACACGATCGCCCGCCCCTTGTGGTGCACGTCAAGCATGAGCTTGGTCGCCTGGTCACGGGAGTAGCCGAACAGCTTCTGGAACACGTACGTCACGTACGACATGAGGTTCACGGGGTCGTTCCACACGATGGTCTGCCACGGCTTGTCCTCGGCCGTGAACTCCGCCGTGACCGGTTCGACCCGCTCGACGGGTGTCGACATGGAAACCGACATAAATCCATGGTGGCATGTCTACGCTGACTGCTCATGACCGGTACCAGCACCGCGTTGCTCACGGACCACTACGAGCTGACCATGCTCGCCGCGGCCCTCGCCGACGGCACCGCCGAGCGGGCGTGCGTGTTCGAGACGTTCGCGCGCAGGCTGCCCAACGGGCGACGCTACGGCGTGGTCGGCGGCACCGCACGCGTGGTGGACGCGATCAGCAGGTTCACGTTCGGCGAGGCCGAGCTGGCGCAGCTGTCCGGCGTGCTCGACCAGGCCAGTTTGGACTGGCTCGCGGACTACCGCTTCTCGGGCGACGTCGACGGCTACGCCGAGGGCGAGCTGTACTTCCCCGGGTCACCGCTGTTCACGGTGCGTGGCACGTTCGCGGAGGCGGTGGTGCTGGAGACGCTGGTGCTGTCGATCCTCAACCACGACAGCGCGATCGTGTCCGCCGGTGCACGCATGGTGAGCGCCGCGAACGGGCGGCCCATCATCGAGATGGGCGGGCGGCGCACGCACGAGGAGGCGGCCGTCGCGTCGGCCAGGGCCGCGTACCTGGCCGGCTTCGCGACGACGTCCAACCTGGAGGCGAAGCGCCGGTACGGCATCCCGACCGCGGGCACGTGCGCGCACGCGTTCACGCTGCTGCACGACAGCGAACACGCCGCGTTCACCGCGCAGGTGCGGGCACTGGGCACGGACACGACGTTGCTGGTCGACACCTACGACATCACCCGTGGCATCGAGACGGCGATCGAGGTGGCGGGCACCGGGCTCGGCGCGATCCGCATCGACTCCGGCGACGTCGGTGTGCTGGCACGGCAGGCCCGCCAGCAGCTGGACTCGCTGGGCGCCAAGAACACCCGGATCGTGGTTTCCGGTGACCTCGACGAGTACGCGATCGCCGCGCTCCGCGCCGAGCCGGTGGACGCGTACGGCGTCGGCACGTCCCTGGTGACCGGTTCCGGCTCACCGACCGCCGGGATGGTCTACAAGCTGGTCGAAGTGGACGGCAGGCCGGTCGCGAAACGCAGCTCCCACAAGCAGTCCAAGGCCGGGCGCAAGGCGGCGCTGCGACGGCACAAGCCGACGGGCACGGCCCTGGAGGAGGTCGTGTACGTGGTCGGCGCGCCGGTCGAGGAGGACCCGCACGACCGGCAGCTGCAGGTGCCGCTGCTGCGGGGTGGACAACCGGTGGGTGACCCGCCCAGTCTGGAGACGAGCAGGCAACGCGTGCGTGACGGGTTGGTGAGCCTTCCGTGGGAGGGCCTCAAGCTGTCCCACGGCGAGCCCGCGATCCCGACCGTGTACGTGGAGAAGTGATGACAGCGCTCATCGTCGTGGACGTGCAGAACGACTTCTGCGAGGGCGGCTCGCTGGCGGTGACGGGTGGCGCGGCCGTGGCGGCCGCGATCCCCGCCCTGTACGGCGACTACGACCAGGTGGTCGCCACGCGGGACTACCACATCGACCCGGGTGCGCACTTCTCGTCGCAGCCGAACTTCGTCGACACGTGGCCCGCGCACTGCCGCGCGGACACGCCGGGCGCGTCGTTCCACCCGTCGCTGGACGTGGGCGGGATCCAGACGGTGTTCTCGAAGGGCGCCCACGCGGCGGCGTACTCCGGCTTCGAGGGACACGCCCCGGACGGGACGTCCCTCGCGGACTGGCTGCGTGCGCACCACGTGTCCGAAGTGGACGTGGTGGGGATCGCGACGGACCACTGCGTGCGGGCGACCGCGCTCGACGCCGTGGCGAACGGTTTCCGCGCCCGGGTGCTGCTCGACCTGACGGCCGGGGTGGCCGCCTCCACTGTGGACACCGCACTGACCCAGCTCGGCGACGCGGGCGTGACGCTGACCGGCACCCCACGCGTCGGCTGACCTGCTCGGCCGGCGCAATTGAGTGGCCGGCCCGGCCGTCCGCTGGCAACCTGGGCCGGTGACCGAAGAGCACACCTACCGCGTGCTGGTGCGCGGCCGCTTCACCGACCTCGACGACGCGGGGCGCGCGCGCCTCAACAAGGCCGCCGGGCAGCACGACATGCTGACGGCCGGGTTCACCGAGGACGGGTCGCTGGCCTACGACCACGCGCTCGACTTCTTCTCCTTCCGCGTGCAGCTCAAGGAGAAGGACGAGCGGGCCGGGTGCGACCGGGGCAAGGCGCTCGCCGCGCGTGCGGTGGAGGACCTGGGGGTGGACTTCCGCGACCTGAAGGCGTCCGCCACCGACATGGACACCGTCAAGGTGAAGCGGCGCCGGTAGTGCCACCGGCGCCGCCTGCCGACGTCAGGGCACGGGTGCGCAGTGCACCGTGCCCACGTACGCGTCACCGGAGATCGGGCCGCCCTGCGGGAACATGCGGATGTGCATCAGGTGCACGGTCAGACTGCCGTCCGCCGGGCTGGGGAGCACCACCTCGTTGAAGGTCACGGTCGCCTTCGGCTTGCCGTCCGGGCCGCCGGGAACGGTGACCACGTGGTTCGACGGCAGCTGCGCGGGCACGGTCACGCCGGACAGCCCGGAGAACTGGATCGACGAGTTGCTGCCCGCAGCCGTCGTCGCACACTTCGCGCCGTAGCCGGTCAGGCGGATCCTGGGGCCGCCGTACTGCCGCAGCGCGTCGAAGCGGAACCGGCCGCCGGTCACGGTCGCCGTGGCGATCTCGCCCGCCTCGTCGATGGTGCACGTGCTGTCGCCGGACGCATAGGTCACCACGTTCGGCACGGACACCTCACCCGAATGGCCCGCGAGTTCCCCCTCCGTGCTGCACGGGGCGATCGGCTCGACCGTCACGTCACCGATGGTGACCGCGCCCGCCCAGCCCTCCGCGACCGCGTCGCCCGGGCCCGCCTGCGCGGGAGCGACCGCGAGCACCAGGCCCGTCACGGTCAGGACCGCCACGCTGAGTGTTCTTCGGAGTGTCATGGCACGAGGAAATCCCGGCACCGACGCGGCGGGCCAGGGCCGCCACCCGGTAGTGCACACAGACAACCCGGTCGAGGTACCCGGGTGGCTGCACGGGACTGTCGGGGGTCGGAGGTACGGTCTGCTCGTGCCGTCTTCCACCGACCTGCCAGGAGTGAACGAGCTGCTCTCGATCGCGGTCGAGGCGGTCGGCGGTAAGGAGCGCCCTGGCCAGGTCGCGATGGCCGAGGCGGTGGGCCGGGCGATCCGCACCGGCGACCACGTGGCCGTGCAGGCGGGCACCGGCACCGGCAAGTCGCTCGCGTACCTGGTCCCGGCGCTGCGGCACGCGGTGGCCACCGAGTCGACGGTCGTCGTCTCGACCTCGACGATCGCGCTGCAGCGCCAGCTCGTCGACCGTGACCTGCCTCGGCTGGAGAAGGCGCTGTCCAAGCCGCTGGGCCGCAAGCCGACGTTCGCGATCCTCAAGGGCCGCCGCAACTACCTGTGCCTGAACAAGCTGGACAGCGGCGTGGAGGACGACGCGGACGACGCCGCGCTGTTCGACCCGTTCGAGGTGTCGCGGATCGGCCGCGAGGTGAAGCGCCTGCACGAGTGGGTGTCGGACACCGAGACCGGCGACCGTGACGAGCTGGTGCCCGGCGTGTCCGAGCAGGCTTGGCGGTCGGTGTCGGTGTCGGCGCGGGAGTGTCTCGGCAAGGCCCGCTGCCCGATGGGCGCCGACTGTTTCGCCGAGAAGGCACGTGAGGAGGCCGGGCGGTCGGATCTGATCGTCACCAACCACGCGCTGATGGCCATCGACGCCCTGCAGGGCTACCAGGTGCTGCCCGAGCACGACCTGGTGATCGTCGACGAGGCCCACGACCTGGTCGACCGGGTCACGTCCGTCGCGACCGCCGAGCTGACCTCCGGCGTCGTCCACGCGGCCGCCCGCCGCGCGAGCCGGGTCGTCGACCAGGAGGTCGCCGACCGGCTGATGGAGGCGGGCGACGGGCTCGCGCTGATCATGGAGGACCTGCCGGTCGGGCGGCTGGACGAGATGCCGAGACCGCTGTCGGGCACGCTGGTCGCGCTGCGGGACGCCGCGCACGCGTGCATCACCGGGCTGGGCAACGAGAAGTCGGGCGACGTGGACGTGCAGACCATGCGCAAGCTCGCCCTGTCGCAGCTGGAGGAAGTGCACGACACGGTGGTCCGGCTGCTCGACGCGTGGGACGGCGAGGTCGGCCAACGGCGCGACGTCGTGTGGCGGACCGGTGACAGCGGCAACGGCCCGCCCCGCCCGCCGACCATCAAGGTGGCGCCGCTGGCGGTGTCCGGGCTGCTGCGCGAACGGCTGTTCGCCCAGACCACGACCGTGCTCACGTCCGCCACCCTGACCCTGGGCGGCAACTTCGACTCCATGGCGCGTTCGTGGGGCCTGCCGCCGGAAAGCGGCCCGAGCGAGCAGCTTCCTGGCGCGGCGACGGAGAAGTCCATCGACGGTCCGAAGTGGACGTCACTGGACGTGGGGTCGCCGTTCGACCACGCCCGCAAGGGCATCCTCTACCTGGCGAAACACCTGCCGCCGCCGGGCCGGGACGGGCTGCCGCCCGCGTACCTGGACGAGATCAGGGAGCTGATGGAGTCGGCCGGCGGCCGCACCCTCGGCCTGTTCTCGTCGATGCGGGCCGCGAAGCAGGCCACGGAGGAGCTGCGCAGGCGGACGAACCTGGAGATCCTGTGCCAGGGCGAGGACTCGACGGCGCTGCTGGTGCGCAAGTTCGCGGAGGACGAGGCCACCTGCTTGTTCGGCACGCTGTCGCTGTGGCAGGGCGTGGACGTGCCGGGCCCGTCGCTGCAGCTGGTGATCGTCGACCGCATCCCGTTCCCCCGCCCCGACGACCCGCTCGCGTCGGCACGGCAGCGCGCCGTGGAAGCGCGGGGCGGCAACGGTTTCCTGTCGGTCGCGGCCACCCACGCCGCGCTGCTGCTGGCGCAGGGCACGGGCCGCCTGCTGCGCAGCACGGACGATCGCGGCGTCATCGCGATCCTCGACCCCCGCCTGGCCACCGCGCGCTACGGCGGCTTCCTGCGCTCGTCACTGCCGAGCTACTGGACGACGAGCGACCCCGAGGTGGTCAGGGCGGCGCTCGGCCGCCTGAACACCGCGGCGAACTGAGAAGGAGATTGCGTGTCCACTGCTGACACCGGCATCACGGTCGACGACGACGGCGTCCGGCGGCAACTTGCCGACGGCACCGAGGAGTCGGTGACCTGGGCGAAGCTGTCGGAGGTCGCGATCAGGACCACCCCGGAAGGCCCGTGGAAGGAAGACGTGTTCTTCCTTCTGGTCGCGGAAGGCGGCGGCGGTTGCGCGGTCCCGGCGGGCCACCCCTCGGCCGACGACCTGATGAGCCGTCTGCAATCGCTGCCAGATTTCGACAACGACGCCTTCATCGAAGCCATGACGACCGTCGAGGACGGCCTTTTCGTGGTGTGGCAACGAAAGAAGTAGCCCGATCGGGTGGTGAGATCCCGCCAGCGCACGCGCGCGGGGAGTCTTGTCGTGTGGCAACACACATCAGTCCGGTCGTGCTGCGCCGAGAGGTCGGCCGCCGCATTCGCCTGGCGCGAAATCACGCCGGCCTGACCGTGGTCCAGGCGGCGGCACTGCTGGAGATCACCAGGAGCGCACTGAGCCGTTTCGAGAACGGATCGAGCGGCGTGAACGTCCACCTGCTCCGCTCGATGATAGACGTCTACGACGAACGCATGGACGACGTTCTCGACCTGGTCCGTCAGGCCCGAGCCCCGGGCTGGTGGCGCCAGTACGGCGTGTCGGACAAGGCGTTCGTCGCGTTGGAAACGGCCGCCACCCGGGCGAGCACCTACGAACTCTCCTTCGTGCCCGGGCTGCTCCAGACCGCCGACTACGCCCTGGCTCTCTTCATGTCCGGCCGGGAGTCGCGCAATGAGGACTGGATCTCCAACATGCTCGCCGTCCGGATGAACCGGCAGGAACGCCTCATCGACGAGGAGCACCCACTCGTGCTGGATGCCGTCATACACGAGTCCGCCCTCCGCTACCCCGTCGGCGGACCATCGGTCATGCGCAACCAACTGCTGCACCTGGGCTTGATCAACGAGTTGCCGACGGTCGCCCTGCGGGTCCTGCCCGCCGACGTGATCTCGAACGAAGCCCTCGTCGGCCCGTTCACCGTGCTGGACTTCCCCGAGGCCGAACAGCCCAGCATGAGCTACGCCCTGCACGCTCTCGGCGACGAGCGGCAAGACAGATCCGAGTACGTCGAACCAGCTAGACTACGGTTCTCCCACCTCCGGTCGTTGGCGCTGGACCCCGGTGATTCGGTCGCGCTGATCGAGCGGGTGGCCGACGAACTGTGGTCGAGCTGAGAAGAGGCGCAACTGTGAACGCGCGTTGGCGTAGAAGCAGCTTCAGCAGTGGCACCGGGGGCGGGAACGACAACTGCGTCGAGGTCGCCCTACTCGGGGACGCGACCGCCATGCGGGACTCCAAGAACGCCGAGGGCCCCGTCCTGAACCTCCCCGGCTCCGCGTGGAAGGCCCTGCTGACCGCCGTGAAGTGACCAGAACGGTCCTGCTCGTCGCCGTGCTCGCCGTCTGCGCGGCGGTGGTGCTGGTCGTCAGGGAACACGCGGTCACCGGTCATCCGCTCCCCGTGGCCCGGTCCACACAGGTCTCGTTCGACCCCGTCGCCCGGGTGCCCCGCTGCGCGGACTACGTCGGCACCGGGCCGGTCCCCGCCGAGGGGCACGCCGCCCTGTTCATCCAGCCGCCCGACGCGACCACCATGTACTTCGCGGTCGAGCTGCGCTTCGACGACCTCGGCTGGGTCGCCGAGGACGTGATCGTCGGCGAGGAGACCGACGGCCGGCACTTCACCCTGCACGTCTACGCCGTCTCGGCGTGGTTCCTCCGCTGGCTCGAGCTGCTCCCGCCGCACCACCTGATCGACCGGCTGCCCACCCGCCACCTCGACTCCCTGATCGCGATCCGCACCGACGACGCCGACACCTGTTGAGAAAGACCGGTCAGGAATCGAGAAGCGCTGGTCAGCGGGCTGCCTTAGCGTTGTCCACATGAGCGACACCTACGAAGGCTTCACCGCGGAAGAGCGGGCAGCGATGAAGGAACACGCCGCCGAGATGAAGAAGACGACGCGGCGCCGAGGGTCGAAGGCGGACAAGGCGGCGGCGGCCAAGCAGGACCTCCTCGCCAAGATCGCGGAGATGGATGACGCCGACCGCGCCCTCGCCGAACGCGTCCACGAGATCGTCACCACGCACGCCCCGATGCTCGCGCCGAAGCTCTGGTACGGCATGCCCGCGTACGCGCTGGACGGCAAGAACGTCGTCTTCTTCCAGCCCGCCGGGAAGTTCAAGGTCCGCTACGCCACCCTCGGCTTCGAGGCGGCCGCCACCCTGGACGACGGCGAGATGTGGCCGACGGCCTTCGCGCTGCTCGAGATCACGCCCGAGGTGGAGGCACGCATCGTCGCCCTCGTGCAGAAGGCCGTGCGGTGACCCACCGGCCCTGGTGGCTTATGCTCATAACGAGGAAAGCGCTTGCCTAGGCTAGATGGGTTAGCTTTCGTTCGAAACGTGCTCCAAACGGCCCTACTTTCACATATTTCAGCTCTTCTTTTGTTGACTTACGACGAAAGCTGTCTTCTTCTGTGTGTCGACAGAGTCGTCACGCACCGAGGAGGTAGCCCTCCATGCGGCCGTTCGTGCCTTTGCTAGCCGCACTCACCACGATCCCGTTCCTCACCGTCCAGGCCACCGCTGCACAATCCGACATCCCGCCCCAGGAACCGGGCGTGACGATGCGGGTGTTCGACGTGCAGGTGATCCTGGACGACTACTGCACGCTCAAGACCGGTCAGACCCCCAACGTCGACAAGCTGATGCCGACGATCAACTGGTCCACCTCCGCGGACTTCGGCATCGCGGACAAGTTCGTCACCGAGGTCACCGGCTACCTGCACACCGACAACCCCGGCGAGTACCACTTCCGGATCACCAGCGACGACGGCGCACGGCTGCTGCTCGACGGCGAGACCGTGGTCGACCACCCCGGCAGGCACGGCGCGACCCCGAAGGACGGGGCGACCACGCTCACCGCCGGGGCGCACGCGCTGCGCATCGACCACTTCGACGGCGAGTTCGGGCAGGCGCTCAAGCTGGAGTGGCAGCCGCCAGGCACGGACGGGTTCACGCTCGTGCCGACCAGCGCGCTCAGCACCGACGCCGAGGTCACGCGCGTGACCTCACCCGGCCGCAAGGAGTGCGAGGGCGTCACCGAGACACCCGGCGACGGCCTCCCACTGGCCGACGTGCACCCCGACTACACGCTGACGAACCTGCGCCCCGACGGCTTCGAGCCGCAGGTGACCGGCATGGACTGGCTACCTGACGGCCGCCTGGCCATCAGCACCTGGGGCGGTGACCGGGAGTCCGTGCTCGGCGAGGCGTACATCGTCGACGGCGTCACCGGCAACACCGACCCGTCGAAGGTCACCTACAAGAAGATCGCCACGGAACTCCAGGAGCCGATGGGGCTCAAGTACGTGGACGGCACGATCTACGTGTCCGAGAAGGACGGTCTGACCGCGCTCGTCGACTCGAACGGCGATGAGGTCGCCGACGAGCACCGCACGATCGCGACCTGGCCGTTCGGCGGGAACTACCACGAGTTCGCGTTCGGGCTGCTGTACGAGAAGGGCTACTTCTACGTCACCACGGGCATCGCGATGGTGCCGGGTGGCGCGACCGCCGACCCGCAGCCCGTGCCCAACCGCGGTTCCACGTTGAAGATCGACAAGCGGACCGGCGAGGTGTCCTATGTGGCCGGCGGGCTGCGCACGCCGAACGGCCTCGGCTGGGGACCCGGTGGCGACCTGTTCGTCACCGACAACCAGGGCATGTACGTGCCGACGTCCAAGCTGGTGCGGATCAAGCAGGGCGCGTTCTACAACCACCACACGAACCCGGACGGCCCGTACGACGACCAGCCGGTGACCGAGCCGGTGCTGTGGTTGCCGCACGGCGAGATCTCCAACTCGCCGAGCAACCCGATCATGCTGCCGAACGGCGTGTTCGCCGGTCAGATGGTGTTCGGTGACGTGACCTACGGTGGCCTCCAGCGCGCGTACCTGGAGGAGGTCGGCGGCGAGTACCAGGGCGCGGTGTTCCGCATGACACAGGGCCTGGAGTCCGGTGTGAGCCGGATCAGCCTCGGTCCCGACGGCGCCATCTACACCGGTGGCATCGGCTGGGCCGGGAACTGGGGTCAGGCGGGCAAGCTCAAGTACGGTCTGCAGAAGCTGTCCTTCGACCAGGCCCGCACGTTCGACATCCACTCCATGCACGCGATCGACGGCGGTTTCGAGATCACCTACACCCAGCCGCTGTCGGATGCCACGGCGCGGGACCTGGCCGCGAAGTACAACGCGGAGCAGTGGCGGTACGTGGCGACGCCGCAGTACGGCGGGCCGAAGATCGGTCAGGAGAACCTGGAGGTCACGTCGGCGACGCTGTCCGAGGACCGCACGAAGGTGACGTTGAAGCTGGCCGGTCTCAAGCCGGGTCACGTGGTGTACGTGCACTCGCCGCGGCCGTTCGCCTCGGCGTCCGGCAACGAACTGTGGAGCACCGAGGCGTGGTACACGCTCAACCGGCTGCCCGACGGCACGACCGCGCCGTCGGAGTACGAGGCGGAGTCCGCGCGCCTGGCCGGCGGCACGGGGTGGAACACCAACCACACGGGCTACTCGGGTGCCGGTTTCGTCGACCGCAACTGGGAACCGGGCGCGAGCACGACGTTCGGCGTCCGCACCGACCGGGCCGGTCGCCACGACCTCAAGCTGCGGTACGCGAACGGGCAGAACGCCGATCCGAGCCCCACGCCCAGGTCGATGAGCCTGTACGTCAACGGCGAGAAGGTCAAACAGATCTGGCTCGCCAGCACGGTCGCCTGGAACAGGTGGACGGACCACGTGGAGACGGTGCACCTGCGCCAGGGCGCGAACTCGATCTCCTACGTGTACGAGGAGACCGACATCGGGCACGTGAACCTCGACAAGCTCACCGTCACACCGACGAAGCGGATCACGTTGTTCGACGGGACGAACCTCGACGCGTGGGAGAGGACGTCCGGCGGCCCGGCGACGTGGCCGGTCGCGAACGGCACGATGGAGTCGCTCGGCGGTGACATCCGCACGAAGGAGAGGTTCGGCGACTTCCGGTTGCACGCCGAGTGGTACCAGCCGCACTACCCGCCGGAGGTCACCGGGCAGGCACGCGGCAACAGCGGTGTCTACATCCAGGAACGCTACGAGATCCAGGTGCTGGAGTCGTACGGTCTGGCGCCGCAGAACAACACGGCGGGCGCGATCTACCTGAAGAAGCCGCCGGACGTGAACGCGGCGCGGCCGTCGGGTGAGTGGCAGACGTACGACATCGTCTTCCGCGCGGCCCGCTACGACAGCACCGGCAAGAAGGTGGCCGACGCACGGGTGACCGTCGTGTGGAACGGCGTGGTGGTGCACAACGACGTGGCCATCAACGGCAAGACCGGCAACGGTCAGGCGGAGAACCCGGCCCCGGGTCACCTGCGGTTGCAGGACCACGGCGATCCCGGTGCGAACCCGAAGTTCCGCAAGATCTGGATCGAACGGCTGTAACCGTTGTCCCGGCCCGGAGAGCGCTCTCCGGGCCGGGGCCCCCGCTCAGGCGTCGAACATGCCGCGCTCGTAGGAGCCGCCCTTCTGGTGTGTGATGACGGCGAACCGGTTGGCGGCGTTGACCATCGACACCACCGTGATCAACGCGGCGAGCTCGTCGTCGTCGTAATGCTTGCGCACCTGGGCCCAGGTCTCGTCGGACACGCCCTCGTACGCGTCGGCGAGCCGGGTGCCCTCCTCGGCGAACGCGAGCGCGGCCTGCTCGGCCTCGGTGAACACGGAGGACTCCCGCCAGGCGGCGACGAGGTGGAGACGGAGAGCGCTCTCCCCGGCGGCCGCGGCTTCCTTGGTGTGGAGGTCGATGCACCAGCCGCAGCCGTTGATCTGGCTGGCACGCAAGGAAACCAGCTCCTGGATGGTCTTGGGCAGCGACGACTGCTCGACCACCGTGGCGAAGTTCGCGAGCCGCTTGAAGACCTTCGCCCCGGTCTCGTTCTCGAACATGTTGAACCGCATGACGTCCCCTTGTGTCGCGTTGCAGTGACGCACACAAGATGCCGACGACACGGTTCTTGTGACAGGACAGCGACGTGACGCCCGACACTCATGCCTTCGGTGTGTGGACGGAGCACTCCCGCCCATCGGGTCGTAGCGGCTGCAGGCCGGGTGATCTGAGCGATGTCGACACGTACAACACGATCATCGGCGACCCCGGCTCCGTGCTACCGAGGTCGGTCGGACAGCTCGCCGACCTCAATCTCGCCGGTCTCCACATCGACGACCAGCACCCGCACGGTGTAGTCCACGCCGTCCATGACAACCCCGCACCGGAAGGCCATCCCGCTCATGACCTTCTCGTCCGACGAGCAGTCGACGGACGAGAGTTGGTCCACGAACGAGCCTCCCCTCTCCTGCAGGGCATCGAGCACGTCCGGTGCGAAGTAGGACGTGTCGCGGGTTGTCTCGTACCGGATCGTCAGCGGCACTCCGGCGATCGTGAACCGCACGGCGACGAGCGCGACGCTGGCGGCCACCACCACCGCCGAAGCGGCGATCAGCGTCCGGGCCACGCTTCTGGAGGTCGGCATACACGATTTATAGCCGACCACACGCCGTGCCAACACGACGTTTCAGGGCAACTGGGCCAGCACGGTGACCGTGCCCGGGTCGACCTCCGTAAATCCCGCGTCCCGGACCGCCACCACCCGTCGGCGGCGCCACGCGTTCAGCGGGTCGTCGCCCGGGTGCAGCGACGCCCACGTCCGCTGGTCAGGTGTGCGGACCGCGCAGCGGAAGTCCTTCCAGCCGTCGAAGAACGACTCCTGGCCGTCCGCGCGCAGCGCGGCGGCCAGCAGCATCGACGCGTGCCCGACCTGTGCGGCGGCCTTGCCCGCGGTCATCGTCACCGCCGGGTTCAGCCACAGGACCGGGACGTCCTCGGGCGGCGGGCCTGGCTCGTCCGACGGCAGTTCGCTGCCGGAGATCTGCAGGCGTGTGACCTCTTTCGGCATCTCGACGACCTTGCCGGGCAGGAGAGCGCGTGCCTGCGCGCCGTCGACCGTGATCGTCACGCCCGGCAGTGCCTGCACGGCGTCCCAGTGCGCGCCGCGGGCGCGGCGGGCCACCTTGCGGATACGGCCGTCGATCCACGACACCAGGGGTTCCCGCCACTCGTCCTCGGCCCGGGGGTCCAGGCACACCGCCACGGCGGCCGCGGCCGCCGCCTCCAGCAGCGGCGTACGGGACGGTGGGTCGACGCGTTCTATCCGCAGCACCACGGGCATGGCGCGCACTTCGGCCGGGTCCTCGTCGGTCACGTCGTTGGTGGCCGTCGCGGGCAGGCCCAGCCACTGTGTGTACCGCGCGGCCAGCGGGTCGAGCACCGCCCCGATCATGGGCGAGGCAACGCCAGGCCGTCGGCGGCGTCCGCCGCCTCGACCTCGGCGCGGGTCACGCCCAGCACGAACAGCACCACGTCCAGGTACGGGTGCGACAGCGCCGTGTCGGCGACCTCGCGCAGCGCGGGCTTCGCGTTGAACGCCACACCCAGCCCGGCCGCCGACAGCATGTCGATGTCGTTGGCGCCGTCGCCGATCGCCACGCACTGGGCCAGCGGCACCTCGAACTGGGCGGCGAACCTGCGCAGCGCGGTCGCCTTGCCGGCACGGTCGACGATGTCGCCGAGCACGCGGCCGGTGATCTTGCCGTCGACGATCTCGATCTCGTTCGCGACGTAGAAGTCCAGGCCGAGGTCGTCGGCGAGCCGCTCGATGATCCGGCTGAAGCCGCCGGACACGACCCCGCAGCGGAACCCCAGCCGCTTGAGCGTGCGGACCGTCGTGCGGGCCCCCGGCATGAGCTGCAGGGACGCCGCCACCTCGTCCAGAACCGACTCCGACAGCCCGGCGAGGCACGCGACCCGCCGTTCGAGGGACTGCGCGAAGTCCAGCTCGCCGCGCATCGCGGCCTCGGTGATCTCGCGAACCTCGTCCTCGCAGCCGGCGTGGGCCGCCAGCATCTCGATGACCTCGCCCTGGATGAGCGTCGAATCCACGTCGAACACCACGAGCCGCTTCGCACGCCGGGTCAGGCCCTCGCGTTCGACCGCGATGTCCAGGCCGACGCGGGATGCGACGTCGGCGAGCGCGGACCGCAGCTCGGCGTCCGACTCACGCGTGTCCTGCGCGACCGACACCCGCAGCTCGAGCCCGGTGACCGGGTAGTCGGCGACACGGCGGATGGCGTCGATGTTCGCGTCCAGCGCCGCCAGCCTGCGTGCGACCTCGGCGAACGCACGTGCCGGCATCGGCCTGCCGAGCACCACCAGCACGTGGCTCGAACCGAGCCGGGCCGGGGACTGCGAGTCGGCGCCCACCTCGACCGTGACGTGCATGGTCACGGTCGCCATGGCCTGCTCGATCGCCTCCTGCAGGCCCTCCGGGTCGTGGTCGGTGCCGACCAGGACCCCGAGGACCAGCTGGCCGCGGATCGTGACCTGCTCGACGTCCAGGATCTCGACGCCGTGCCGGGTGAGCACCGCGAACAGGACCGAGGAAACCCCCGGCTTGTCAGGTCCTGTGACGGTGATCAGGACCGGCGTGCTCGTGGGTGGCTGGGTCACTGTCGGTCAGGTCCGGTCAGGCGTCGTCGACGGGCTTGTCCGGCTTGTCGGACGGCTCGTCCTCCATGGCGTGGGAGAGCCGCTCCGACGGCGCGTCGGGGACCGCCACCTTGTGCTTGCCGCTGAAGGCACCCACGTACTTGTCGCGGTGGGCGTCGTCGACGGCGTGCGGGTAGTGCAGGTCGAACGCGGGCCGCTCCGACCGGATGCGCGGCAGCTCCAGGAAGTTGTGCCGCGGCGGCGGGCTCGTCGTCGCCCACTCGAGCGAGTTGCCGTAGCCCCACGGGTCGTCGGCCGTGGTGGTCTCGCCGTACCGGTAGCTCTTGAACACGTTCCAGATGAACGGCAGGGTCGACGCGCCCAGGATGTAGGCACCGATCGTGGAGATCGCGTTCAGCGTGGTGAAGCCGTCGCTGGCCAGGTAGTCGGCGTAGCGGCGCGGCATGCCCTCGTTGCCCAGCCAGTGCTGGACGAGGAACGTGCCGTGGAAGCCGATGAACGTGGTCCAGAAGTGCAGCTTGCCGAGCTTCTCGTCGAGGAACCGGCCGGTGATCTTCGGGAACCAGAAGTAGATGCCCGCGAACGTGGCGAACGCGATCGTGCCGTAGAGCACGTAGTGGAAGTGCGCGACCACGAAGTAGGTGTCCGACACGTGGAAGTCGATGGCGGGCGCGGCCAGCAGGATGCCGGTCAGACCGCCGAAGAGGAACGTGACCAGGAAGCCGACGCTGAACAGCATCGGTGTCTCGAAGGTCAGTTGCCCCTTCCACATGGTGCCGATCCAGTTGAAGAACTTCACCCCGGTCGGGACCGCGATGAGGAACGTCATGAAGGAGAAGAACGGCAGCAGGACCGCGCCGGTGGCGTACATGTGGTGCGCCCACACCGCGATGGACAGCGCCGCGATGCCCAGGGTCGCGTAGACCAGGCCGCGGTAGCCGAACAGCGGCTTGCGGCTGAACACCGGGAAGATCTCGGAGACGATGCCGAAGAACGGCAGCGCCACGATGTAGACCTCGGGATGGCCGAAGAACCAGAAGAGGTGCTGCCAGAGGATCACGCCACCGTTGGCCGGGTCGAACACGTGCGCGCCGAACAGGCGGTCCGCCAGCAGGCCGAACAGGGCCGCGGTCAGGATCGGGAACGCGATCAGGATCAGGATCGACGTGATGAAGATGTTCCACACGAAGATCGGCATCCGGAACATCGTCATGCCCGGCGCCCGCAGGCAGACCACGGTGGTCAGCATGTTCACGCCACCGAGGATCGTGCCGAGACCGGACAGGATCAGGCCGACGATCCACAGGTCACCGCCCACACCGGGCGAGTGGATCTTGTCCGACAGCGGGGTGTAGGCGAACCAGCCGAAGTCGGCGGCGCCACCCGGCGTCAGGAAGCCGGAGATCACGATCAGGCCGCCGAACAGGAACAGCCAGTACGAGAACGCGTTCAACCGCGGGAACGCCACGTCCGGCGCACCGATCTGGATCGGCAGCACGAAGTTCGCGAAGCCGAAGAGGATCGGCGTCGCGTACAGCAGCAGCATGATCGTGCCGTGCATGGTGAACAGCTGGTTGTACTGCTCCTGCGACAGGAACTGCTGCCCGGGGAACGCCAGCTCGGAGCGGATGAGCATCGCCATCGCGCCGCCGATCATGAAGAACGCGAACGCCGTGACGAGGTACATCACGCCGATCTTCTTCGGATCGGTCTCCCGGAACAGCTGCAGCAGGTAAGAACCCTTGGCTGCCGGACGCGCCGGGTACGGCCGCGTTGCGATCGGCTTCGGGGCTACTGCCGTCACTCCATGCCTCCTGCGTGTCTGCAACCACGCCTCACCGTGATTCGGAGCGATCGTAGCCCGCGCGCTCCTGGCCGGCTCCGTTGGGCTGGCGAGGGCAAAAGCCGAGCGCAGGCGGCGTTCGCAGGCACACCATCCCGCCATGTCGATCAGTACGCAAGCGGCGGTGACGGTCGCCACCTCCACGGCCCGCTCCACCTGCGCCGATCACGCCACCACCCGGAGTTGTCCACAGCCGCACCGGTTGTCCACAGTCAAGATCGACAACGCCGCCCCTGTCAGCCCCCACTGGTAGACTGGCATGGCGGGTGGCCCCCGGGATCGGGTGGGGGTTGAGGTGACGTACTGGGGGCCGGGCTTCGCGTTTTCGCTGGTCCGTGGCTCTTTGGTGGCGCGCCTCGTGGTGTCCTCGAGGAACTCTCAGCGCAGCAGCGCCACCGCCACCGCCGCAGCGGCGACGAGCAGTGCGGCCCACCACGGGGTCCCCGCCATGATCGCCAGCGCCAGTACGCCCAGGTCAGGACCTCGGACCGTCTGCAGGACCAGCCGTACGGGCAGCGCACCCACCGGGGTGTCCACGGGGACCAGGTTGTCGTACGTGGGCGGTCGGCGGGTCATCGTGCGGATCACACACGCGGCCAGCACGGGGACCGTGACCAGCACGTTCGCCTCCCAGCCACCCGCGGGCCACACCGCGAGGGCCCACACCGCCGCCACCGCGGTCGCCACGACGAGGTGGTGCCACCGCAGTGCCACGTCACCCAGGCCCACCCACCGCCGCCTGCCCGGCGAACGCCACAGCTCCCCCAACCCCGCGACGAGCGGCACGAGCGACGCGTACCCGAACACTGTGAACACCACCACACCCGGCAGCGCCGGGAACGTCCGGTGCACCGCCACCGCGGCCACCGCCAGCAGCACCGCTGTCGGGACGTGCCGCGCGCGCCCCAGCACGCCCAGCCACGCCAGCGCCAGGCCGCCACTCAGCCGGAGCCCGCGGGCCGGACGGGCGGCGGGCAGCAGCAACGCCAGGTCCATGAACTGGACACCGCTCACCCGCAGCACCCGGTCCCGCCACCCGTCGACCAGCTTCTGCCTGCCCGCGTCCGCGATCGGCGGCACGCCGGGCCGGAACCGGATCGCGCCGGCCACCGCCAGAGCCGCTGCCAGCACGAACACCGCGACCGGGCCCGGTTCGACGGCGACCGCCGCGCCGGCCAGTGCCAGCGGCGTCACCCACTCCAGCCGCACCGGGGAGGTCCGCACCACCGCCAACGCGAGGAAGGCCGCCCCGGCGAGCGACGCCACACCGGCCAGCACCCACGCGACGGGCGCCGCCACCACCGCGGCCAGTACCGCCAGCAGATACCCCAGTGCCAGCACGCGCCCGAGCCAGTGGCCGACCAGCCGCCGCGACACGATCGTCGCCCGGTCGGTGACGGCGAAGTCACGCCACGTCAGGTCCGCCGGATCGCGCCACACGAACGACCGGGGCAGCAGCGACCACCAGGTGACGGACATGATCACCAGCAGCAACGACAGCGGGTCGGCGCCGGTGCCGAGTTCGGCCCGCAGCTCGTCCAGGCGGAAGAACGCCATCGTGAGCACACCGACCACCAGGAACACGCCCAGCGTGCGTTCGTCCCCGGACAGCCACCGGCGGGCGAACGCCGTCACCGCCGGCCGAGGCGCACCACCTGGTCCGCCACCTCCGACAGCGGCGGGTGGTGCGTCGCCATCACCACCGTCCGGCCCTGCGCCCGTTCCCGGTCGACCAGGTCGGTCAGCCACTCCTTGCCCCGCACGTCCAGCGCCCGCTCCGGCTCGTCCAGCAGCAGCACGTCGTGCGGACGGGCCACCGCGCCCAGCAGGAGCAGGCGACGGCGCTGCCCCGCCGACAGGTGGTAGGCGTGCACGTCGGCACGTTCGGCCAGGCCCGCGGCGGCCAGCCAGTCGTCCGGGTCGTCGGGCGAACCGAACGAGCCGGCCAGCAGCTCCAGGTGCTGCCGGGGCGACAGCTCGACGAACAACTCCGAGTCGTCGAGCAGGACCGACACCGCACGGCGGAACGCGACCGCCCGCTCGTCCGGTTCCCGGCCCGCGACCTCGATCGTGCCCTCGGTCGGGGCACGCAGGCCGTACAGCAGGTGCAGGACGGTCGACTTGCCGCTGCCGTTGTCGCCCGCGAGCACGAGGCACTCGCCCGCCGCGACGTCCAGGTCCAGCTCGCGGAACAGCCACTGCTCGCCGACGTGCATGCCGAGCCCGGCGGCCTTGACCGTCACCGAGGCGGGTAGCCGTACTGCGGGCCGCCGCCGAGCAGGTCCGGGCGGTACGTCCGCACCCACTGCCCCATGGCGCCCTGCGTCCAGTTCGGGTCGATGCCGCTCAGCGGAATGGCCACCTCGGGACGGCCGTCGTACGGGTTCACCGGTGCCATGGCGAGGTTCTGCCGCATCCAGCCCGGCGCCTTCGCCGGGATCACCCGGTGGCCCCAGCCGATGACGCCCTGCGTCTTCACGGCACCGGCGTTGACCCGCACCCCGCCCTGCAAACCGACGGTGCTCGGGTTCGCCATCTGGCTGCGGACCTCACCGATGCGCGTGATGTCCGGCCAGTTGAGGCGGATCTGGTAGCCCATCGTGTCGCTCAGTTCCACGCCGTACTCGGAGAAGCGCACGACGGTGCCCTGCTTCATGCGGTTGAACTTCCCGTACAGGACACCGACCAGCGCCCCGGTGCCGACCACCGCGGCGATGATGCCGCCGGGCAGACCGGCCACCACGGAACCCAGCAGGAGCATGATGACGGCGAAGAAGACCAGCAGGAACGCGAACGGCAGCACGATCTTGCCGAAGCCGCCGCCCGCCATCCGGAACTCTCGTGGAAGTGCCTGGTGGGGGTAACTCACCCAGCCGAGGATGCCATGCCCATCACCGACGTGTACGCGGTGACGGTGTCGCGGAGCACCTCCTCGCCGGGGCGCGCCCACAGGCCCGCGTTGAAGACCTCCACCTCGATCGGGCGGTCGTAGCCCGTCGCGAGCACGGCCTCGACCAGCGGGGCGAAGTCGACGTGTCCGGTGCCCGGCAGGCCGCGGCCGACGAGGACGTCCTCGGGCAGCGGGACCACCCAGTCCGCCAGCTGGAAGCACGCGATCCGGTCGCCGTTCGCGCCGATCAGCGGCAGGACCTGCTCGTCCCACCACACGTGGTAGGTGTCGAGCGTGATGCCAACCGCCTCCGGCGGGAACGGGGCGCACAGGTCCAGTGCGCCGGCGAGCGTCGCCACCACGCTCCGGTCCGCGCAGAACATCGGGTGCATGGGTTCCACGGCCAACGTCACGCCCACGTCCAACGCGTGCGGCGCCAGGGCCTCCAGCCCGGCCGCGACCCTGGCACGAGCTTCGGAGAGCGTTCTCCCGAACAGCCCGCCACACACCAGGACCAGGGCCGGGGCACCGAGTTCCGCCGCCTCGTCGAGGGCGCGGCGGTTGTCGTCGTGCCAGTCGTCGGCGCCGAAGAAACCGCCACGGCACAGCGACGTCACGCTCAGGCCCGCGTCCCGCACCAGGGAGAGCGCTCTCCCGAGCCCGTACTCCGCCACCGGCTCACGCCACAGGCCCACGTGCCGCACGTCCGCGGCCGCACAGCCCTTGACGACGTCCGCGAGCGGCCAGTACTTCGCGGTGGCCTGGTTGAAGGAGAGCGCTCTCACTGCGTCACCCCCGCCGTCGCGAAGAACGACCGTGCCCGCGCGGCCGCCAGGTCGGCATCGGGCAGCAGGCCCACCTCGTCCGCGAGCACGAGCAGCTTCGCGAGGTGCACCACCGACCGGCCCGACTGCAGCCCGCCGACCATCACGAAGTGGTCCTGGTGGCCGGCGAGCCACGACAGGAACACGACGCCCGTCTTGTAGTACTGCGTCAGCGCGCCGAACAGGTGGCGCGCCAGCGGCACGGTCGGGTCGAGCGCCGCGCGGAAGCCCGACACGTCACCGCGATCCAGCTTGTGCAGTGCCGGGCCGACCACCGGGGCCAGCGCGGCGAACACGCCCAGCAACGCGTCCGAGTGGCCGTGCTCGTCACCGGCGATGAGGCTCGGGTAGTTGAAGTCGTCGCCGGTGTACATGCGCACGCCCGACGGCAACCCGCGCCGGAGAGCGATCTCGAACTCGTCGTCGAGCAAGGACATCTTGATGCCGTCCACCGTGGACGCGTGGTCCTTGAGCAGGGACAGCACCGTGTCCGCGGCCTCGTCGAGGTCGGTCGACCCCCAGTAGCCCGCCAGCGCCGGGTCGAACATGGGACCGAGCCAGTGCAGCAGGACCGGATCGTCCACCTCGGACAGCAGCGCGGAGTACACCGACATGTAGTCCTCGGGCCCGGACGCCGCCGCGGCCAGGTGCCTGCTGCACATCAGCACCGGTACCGCGCCCGCCGCCAGCACGTCCGCGAGCTGTTCCCGGTACGCGTCCAACACCTGCGGCACGGTCGCCGGACCGTCGAGCTGGTCGGTCGCGACACCCGCCACGATCCGGCCGCCGACCGAACGGGCCTCGGCGGCGCTGCGGCGCACCAGCTCGCGGACGGCCGGGTAGTCCAGGCCCATGCCGCGTTGCGCCGTGTCCATGGCCTCCGCGACGCCGAGGCCGTGCCGCCACAGGTGGTGCCGGAAACTCAGCGTGGCGTCCCAGTCCAGCACCGCGGGCGCACCCGGCACGTTCTCCGCCAGCGGATCGGCGACGACGTGCGCGGCCGCGTACGCGATCCGGCTGGTCGACGGGGTCGTGCCGGTGTCGGAGAGCGCTCCACCACGGAGCTCGTGGCGCTCGCCGCCCGGGAGCACGAGCGAGGTCATGGCAGCTCCGGGATCTCGATGCGCCTGCCCTCGGTCGCCGCCCGCAGGCCCAGCTCGGCAAGCTGCACCCCGCGTGCGGCGGCCGCGAAGTCCCACGGAAAACGCTCTCCGAGGACGACGTGGCGCAGGAACCGCTCCCACTGGACGCGGAACCCGTTGTCGAAGTGCTCGTTGTCCGGCACCTCGGCCCAGTCACCGCGCGCGTCCACGTTCGGCGGCGCGTCCGGGTCCCACACCGGCATCGGCGTCGCGGCACGCGACTGCGCGCGGCAGCGGCGCAGACCGGCGACGGCGCTCCCGTGCGTGCCGTCCACCTGGAACTCGACCAGCTCGTCGCGGAACACCCGCACACACCAGGACGAGTTGAACTGCGCGACCGCCCCGTCGTCCAGCTCGAAGATCGCGTACGCCGCGTCGTCGGCGGTGGCCGCGTACTCCTCGCCGTTCTCGTCCCAGCGGCGCGGGATGTGCGTGCGGATCGTCGCCTGCACCGCGCGGACCGGCCCGAACAGGTTCTCCAGCACGTAGTGCCAGTGCGGGAACATGTCCAGCACGACCCCGCCGCCGTCCTCGGCCCGGTAGTTCCACGACGGACGCTGCGCGCGCTGCCAGTCGCCCTCGAACACCCAGTACCCGAACTCGGCGCGGACCGACAGCACCCGGCCGAAGAACCCGCCGTCCACGAGCCGCTTCAGCTTCCGCAGCCCGGGAAGGAAGATCTTGTCGGCCACCACCCCGTTGCGCACCCCCGCCGTCTCGGCGGCACGCGCGAGTTCGAGCGCGCCGGCGAGGTCCATGGCGAGGGGCTTCTCGGTGTAGATGTGCTTGCCCGCGTCGATCGCCTGCTTGATCGCCTTCTCGCGCTTCTGGGTGGTGAGCGCGTCGAAGTAGATCTCGACATCGTCGCGGGCGAGCGCCGCGTGCAGATCCGTCGTCCAGTCGGACAACCCGTGCCGTTCCGCGATCTCGGCGAGCTTGCGCTCGTTGCGGCCGACCAGCACCGGCTCCGGCCACAGCACCGTGCCGTCCGGCAGCGGGAGGCCGCCGTCGTCGCGGATGGCCAGAATCGAGCGGACCAGGTGCTGGCGGTAGCCCATGCGTCCGGTCACGCCGTTGAGCACGATGCCGATCGACCTACGAGACATGTGATTACTCCTGTTGAGGACTAGTGCGACTCGTGCGCGCCCAGTAGTTGACGGATCTCGCGGGTGAGCGTCCCGAACCTCGGGTCAGTCATCACCTGCGCGTAGTCCCGTTCCCTCGGCAGGTCGACCTCGAGGGTCCGCATCAGCCTGCCCGGGCGCGGGCTCATCACCTCCACCCGAGTGCCGAGGAACACGGCCTCGGCGATGGAGTGCGTGACCAGCAGGATCGTCGTGCCGGTCTCGCGCCAGATCTTGTTCAGCTCGGCGTTGAGCTGCTCCCGCGTGAGCGCGTCCAGCGCGCCGAACGGCTCGTCCATGAGCAGGACCGGCGGCTCGTGCAGCAGCGCGCGGCACAGCGCCACCCGCTGCTGCATGCCACCGGAAAGCTCGTGCGGCAACGCCTTCTCGAAACCCTTGAGACCGGTCAGCTCGATCAGCTCGTCGGCCCGGCGGGCCGCCTTCGCCCTGTCGAGACCGCGGATCTCGGCCTGCAGCAGGATGTTCTTGCGCACGCCCCGCCACTCGAGGAGTGCCGCGCGCTGGAAGGCGAACCCGATGTTCCGCTGTGGACCGTTCACCCCCGCACCGAACAGTGACACGGTGCCGTCGCTCGGTTTCACCAGTCCCGCGACCACTTTGAGCAAAGTGGACTTACCGCAGCCGGACGGACCGACGATCGAGATGAACTCGCCCGCCTCGACCCGCATGGTCACGTCGTCGAGGGCCGTGGTGGTGGACCGCTTGGAGCGGAACCGCACCGAGAGGTTCTGGACGTCGACCGCCGTGCCGGTCATGACGGCCGTCATGATCCGTCAGCCTTGGCATGAGCACCGTCCCAGTACTGGGACGGCTCGCCCGCGTCCTTCAGGCCCGCGTTGTCGGCCATGATGCCGATCGTGTCGGCCCACTGGTCGTCGCTGTTGACGCCCGGCGCGCCCGCGGTGTCCAGCTGCAGCAACGGTTCCGCGAGCTGGAGCTGCTTGACGAGCACCTCCTCCGGCGGCTCGTTCTCGGCCAGCTCAGCCATCGCCTTCGCGGCGTCCTCGGGGTTCTTCACGGCCTCCGCCCACGACTTCTGCGTGGCACGCACGAACTTGCCGACCAGGTCCTTCTGCGACGACAGGGTTTCCTCGCTGACCACGATGCCGGTGCCGAGCAGGTTCAGCCCGGAGTCGGCGAACAGCAGGTGGTCGACCTGCTTGCCGGTGCGGGCCTCGATGGTCGGGCCCTGGTCGTGGAAGAAGCCCATGATCGCGTCGACCTGGCCTTCGGCGAGCTGCGCGATCTTGTTGGCGGCGTCCATGTTCACGACCGTGACGTCGGACTCCTTCATGCCGTTCGCCGCGAGCAGCGCGGGGAACGTCGCGTACATCGCGTCACCCGGGGTGCCGCCGACGCGCTTGCCCTTGAGGTCCTTGATGGACTTGAAACCCTTGTCCGACAGGAACTCCACGGACGACGGGCCCTTCTGCAGGAACACGCCGACGCTCTTGACCGGCATGCCGGAACTGATCGCGTTGAGCAGCGGCGGCGTGTCAGCCCAGCCGAACATGGTCTGACCCTGCGCGACTGCCTTGATCGTGTTGCCGGAGCCGCTGCCGGGCTCGATCTTCAGGTCGATGCCCTCGTCGGCGTAGTAGCCCTTCTGGATCCCGTAGTAGAAGGGCGCGTGCTCACCGTAGGGCACCCAGTTGAGGGTGAAGGTGACCTCGGTGGCGTCGGCGGGGGCGTTCGTGTTCCCGCCGGAGCCACCGCTGCCCTGGCCGCTCGGAGCGCATCCCGCGATCAGCAGCGCCGCTGCCGCTATGCCTGTGAGTAAACGCTTCATTGGGTTTGCCTTTCGGAACGTAGCTTGCGGAGTGACCCTCGGCTCAGGATGTGGTGAGCGGGGTGGCGGACCGGCGGCTGGCGTGCCACGGGATGAGCAGCGCCTCCAGCACCTCGACGATCACGAACAGGAGGATGCCGATGAGCGACATGAGGATCAGCGCGGCGAACAGCAGGGGCGCGTCGAGGTTGCCGTTCGCGATCATCAGCTGGTAGCCGAGGCCCTCGCTGGCGCCGACGAACTCGCCGACCACCGCACCGACCACGGCGAGCGTCACCGCCACCTTCTCGCCGGCCATGAGGTGCGGCAGCGCGTTCGGGAAGCGGATCTTGCGGAACGTCTGCCACCGGCTCGCACCCATCGTGGCGGACAGCTCCAGCAACTCGGGATCTGTCGACCGGAGGCCCGCGACCCCCGAGACGACCACCGGGAAGAACGCGATCAGGACCGCCAGGATGATCTTCGGGGCGAGGTCGTTGCCGAACCACACCACGATCAGCGGCGCGATCGCGATCTTCGGGATCACCTGCGCGAACAGGACGATCGGGTAGAGCGTTTTCTCCAGCGTCCTCGAGTACGCGATCGCCACGGCGGTCGCGAGGCCGAGCACCGTCGCCAGCAGGAAGCCGACGACCGTCTCGTACAGCGTGACGTACGAGTGGTACATCAGCGAGGACCAGTCCTCCACCGTCCGCTCCCACACCTGCCCCGGTGTGGGCACGAGGTAGCTCGCCACCCAACCCTGCGCGGTCACCACCCACCACGCCACGAAGATGAGCGCGAGCAGCGCGACCGGCCGCCACATCGCGTCCAGGAAGCGCAGCAGCCGCGTGCCGATGCCGGTCCGCTTCGCGGGCTCCACCACCGGCGTCGGTGGCGCCGGGTCGGCCCGGGTCTCGTTGGTCACCATGCTTGACACCTATACCTCCGGCTGGAATTCGAACCAGTCCACGTTGAACAGGTCGCCGGTCGTACCGGGATTCCTTGCCACCAGGAACAACTCGTGCGTGCTACCTGGGTCCACGACCGGGCGGTCACCTCGGTCCACGTCTGCCCGCCGCCAGTCATCGTGCGCGCTGCCGCGGGGTGACGCGGTCGCGCTGTGTCGCCAACGATCAGCCGGACGTCGTGGACCAGGGCTGTCGCTGACGCGGGAACGCCTCTCCGGTAACCCACTGATGTCCTCCCGCCGAGGGCCGCACTGCCAGGCAAGCGCTTTCCCAGGATGCTATTTGTCCAAACCCGGCGGAGGCAAGGGCTTTCCTGTGATCAATCGTAACGGTAGGTGTTCAAGAGTCCGCACATGCCGAGGCGCCCTTCCTCGTCCGGCCCGGGCTTGCTGCTCACACGTGATTCACGCAGGTGAGCGGGGTTGCTCTCGATCAGGGCGGCGAGCTGGCGACCGGTCTGCTCCGCGGCCTCCCGGGCGCCGCTCTCCCAGCGCTTGCGCCAGTCGTCGAGGAGCGGCTGCTTGAGCCTCATCGCCGCCTCGTAGAACTCGTCGAGGAGACCGCTCTCCCGCAGCCCGTGGAAGCCCTGGACGGCGAGGTCACGACGGCGGTAGGCCGTGGTGACGTCGGTGCCCGGCGCGCCGCCGTTCGGGAGAGCGCTCTCTGAGGCGTACCGCGCGGGGTCGCGCACGACGTCGAGCGGGAAGGTGAGCACCGCGTCGCCCGCCTCTGGGAGGCCCGTGTTGCTCATCAGCACGATGATCTCCAGGCCGCCGTCGTTGACCAGGCGGTGGATCGTGCCGGGGGTGAACCAGAGGACCGTGCCGGGACGCAGGTCGTGCTCGACGAAGCCGTCCTGGCCGGAGAGCGTTTGCACGCGGCCGGAGCCGGCGACGACCACGTACGCCTCCGTGCAGCAGAGGTGCAGGTGCGGCGTGCCGCCGTGGAGGCCGTCGGGAGTAACCGTGTCGTATACGCAGAGTTTCGAAACGCCTACCGCACCCGGCAGTGGATCACGCATCGGTACCCCTCGGCGTGGCGGCCTTGCTGTCGCGGGGCCGCACAATGGACACTGGCGGTAATCGCCCCTCCAGCCGCAGGGAAAGGGCTTTCCCTTGTAGGCTGACGCTAGGCGGGCAAAGAACAGGTGTCAACGGCGGAGGTCTGGCATGGCGACGCTTGCCGATGTCGCGCGCAAAGCCGGGGTTTCTGCCGCGACCGTGTCACGGATCGTGAACGGAAGCCCCAAGATCGTGTCCGAGGAGCTGCGCGAGCGTGTGCTGCGCGCGGTGCAGGAGCTGCAGTACGTGCCGAACGCGCACGCGCAGCTGCTGGCGCGCTCCCACCGGACGACAGTGGGGGTGATCGTCCACGACGTGTCGGACCCCTACTTCGCGGAGATCACCCGCGGCCTGCAACGGGTCGCGTCCGAGCAGGGCAGGCTGGTGATCATCTGCAACTCGTACCGCGACCCCGACCGTGAGCTGGAGTACGTGGAGCTGCTGCGTGCCCACCAGGTCGAGGCGATCATCCTGGCCGGTTCCGGCTACCACGACCCGGCCTTCACGAAGTCGCTGAACGCGAAGCTGTCCGCGTACATGGCGACCGGCGGCCGGGTGTCGGTGGTCGGCAGGCACAAGCTGGCGGGCGACGCGGTCATGCCCGCGAACGAGGAGGGCGGCTACCTGATCGGGGCCGCCGTCTTCGAGGCCGGGCACAAGCACATCGGCGTGGTGGCGGCTCCGAAGCAGCTCACGACCACGACCGACCGCCTGGCCGGGCTGCGCCGTGCGGCCCGCGAGCACCGCCGCGCGCTGCCGTCGAAGCGGATCGCGTACGCGGAGTTCGACCGTGACGGCGGGGCGGTGGCCACCGCGGCCCTGCTGGACGCGGACCCGCGGCTGACCGCGATCGTCGCGTTGAACGACTCCATGGCCATCGGCGCGCTGTCGGTCCTGCGTGAACGGGGCCTGTCGGTGCCGGGCGACGTGTCGGTCGTGGGCTTCGACGACATGCCGATCGCCCGTGACGTGACCCCACCGCTGACCACGGTCCGCCTGCCGCTGGTGGAGATCGGCGCACGAGCGATCACGCTGGCACTGGAAGCCCCACACCAGGCCCCCCGAGTGGAAGAGGTCTCCGCGGAGGTCATCCACCGCGAATCCCTGGCCCCACCCCGCCCCTAACCCCGCGAGTCGCGCTCTGGCACATATCGAGTTGTGGGGGTGGGGGGGGGGGGGGTTTGGGCGGAAAGCCACAGACCAGATTGTAGGGGCGCGCGCGGGCGCGGGGGGGTG
>NZ_JBITMQ010000005.1:35970-328319 GCF_044466355.1 Actinophytocola sp. NPDC049390 | reverse complement strand
ACCCCCCGCCCCCCCCCCCCCCCAACCCCCCCCTCGCCCCGACCGTCCATCACCGGTTGTGTCTTTTATTCAGCTGCGTCTTCCCACACCCCCCCCACAACTCAATATGTGCGCACGCGCGACTCGCTATGTCTGAGCGCGCGACTCGCCGGGGTCAGGCCGGGACGATGGCGTACTGGCGCAGGCAGAGGTCCGGGTAGGTGACCGGGCCGCGGGGGCCGGGGACCTTGTCGATGTTGATGCCGGTCTCCGGGACGGCGAGGAGCTTGAAGCCGTCCAGCAGGCGGGTGGTCGCGTTCCAGAAGACACCGGTGCCGGTGTAGGCGTCCATGAACGCGGTCGCCGTGGCCTCCGAGGTGGTGACGATCGACGCGGCCAGCCCCGACGTCTCGACGTTCGCGACCTCGGCCGCCTGCTGCGCCGACGAGACGGGCAGCACGGTCACGGTCGCCTCACGGTCCGAGTCCAGCGCCCATTCGTACCCGACGGGGTGGCTGTGCGGCGGCAGCGAGACCGTGATGTCGAGGTCGGCCAGCGTCTGCGAGACCTTCGGCAGCAGCGACTCGTACAGCGACGAGTGGATCAGCAGCAGGTTCAGCCGGTTGCACACGCCCAGCCGGTCCACGCTGTCCTTGACCAGCGACAACACGCGTTCCACGTCCGCGTCGACGTCCACGTACAGCACGCCGCCGCCGTCCGCGTGCGCGAGCGTCCGCACGCCGTGGCGTGCGGCCTCCTCGCCGAGCGTGCGGGTGGTGTCGCCGCTCCCCCGCAGGATCACCAGCGGGATGTGCGCCGGCTGCGACACGAGGGCGGTCGCCGCCGCACGGTCCGGGGTCGGCACCAGCTGGATGGCGGCGGGGTCGAGCGACACGTCCGACAGCGCAGGCGCCACGACGTGCTCGAGCAGCGCGGTGGCCGAGCGCAGCGCAGCGCCACCGGTTCGCAGGACACCGGCGTTGCGTGACTTGACCAGCTGCGACGCGACGTCGACGGTCACGTTCGGCCGGGCCTCGTAGTTCGCGCCGATGACACCGACCGGGCGGCGACGCTCGTACAGCTTCAGCCCGCCCGGCAGGTCACGCACGAACTCCGACCGCGGCGGGTGCGGCGTCGACGCGAGCAGGTCCAACGCGGCGGCCATCGACTCCAGCCGCTCCGGCGACAGGCGCAGCCGGTCGAGCAGGCCGGCGCTCATCCCCGACTCCCGCGCCGCCGCCACGTCGGCCTCGTTGGCGGCCATGAGGACGTCGACCGAGGAGCGCAGGTGGGACGCCATCGCCGACAGGGCGCCGTCGATCGTCGCGTCGGGCGCCGCGGCCAACGACGGCGCGGCGCGGAACGCGGCCTGTGCACACGACGCGACAGCGGACGAAACGGACTCGGTCACCACAGTCATGTACCAAGTCTGCCTCACCCCAGAAGCCAGGCCGCCGCGAGTGCCAGAGCGCCGAGGTTGATGAAGAGGAACATGCCGACCCACAGCAGCCCCGGCGCGCCGGTGAGCCGTGCGAGCTGGTCGGCGTCGGAGTCCCGCGCCCAACCGCGGCGGCGTTTGCTCTGCAGCTCGCCGACCGGGCGGACGCCACCCAGAAGGAGGAACCAGGTGATCAGGTGCGCGAACGCGGCCTGCACCGGCGGCGGAGTCCACCAGGCGATGCCGAACAGCACGCCGCCGGTCAGCAGGACGGAGAAGAAGCCGTAGACGTTCCTGACCATGACGAGCACGCCGAGCAGCAGGACACCGCAGACGACGAGCACCGTGCCGGTCAGCCCGCCGCCGACGAGCGCGGCGAACCCGAGCCCGAGCAGCGAGGGCGCGAGGTATCCGGCGAGCGCGGTCGACACCATGCCCGGCCCGTACGGCTTGCCCTTGGTGAGGGTGAGGCCGGAGGTGTCCGAGTGCAGCCGGATCCCGGACAGCCGCCGCCCGACCAGCACGGCGACCAGCGCGTGCCCGGCCTCGTGCACGATCGTGATCACGTTGCGGGCTGGGCGCCACAACTCGCTGAAGGTCACCACCAGGAGCGCGATCACCCCGGTCACGGCCACGGCCGCCTGATCGTCGAGCACGTCCACCGCGCAAGCCGACCACATCCCGGGTGCGATCACTGTTACGTCGACCGAGTTGTCCACAGCTCACCCGGTTGTCCACAGGCAAGATCGACATCCCGCCCCCTGACGGTGGGCACCGGTAGACTGGCATGGCGGGTGGCCCCCGGGAACGGGTGGGGGCACGGTTCTGTCCTGAGTGCGGGATTTTCGATGTTTTCCCAGGTCAGAGTCGTCCTTTTCGGACTGGGGTCAGGTGCGGACCAGGCCGTCCTCCGGGCGCCAGCTGAACGGTTGCGCCAGCGACCTGACGAACACCGACTTCGGCAGTGCCCGCAGCATGGCGTTCCGCGCCACCCGCGCGGGCGCCCACGTCAGGTGCGACACGTCCCGGCTCATCAACGCCTTGCGCCACAACGCCTGCGTGCGCGGGCGGCGCAGTTCGTCGTACCGGCGCAGGGCGGTCGCCAGGTCCGGCTGTGTCTCCACGGCGACCGACAGTGTCGCCGCGTCCTCCAGGGCCTGGCAGCCGCCCTGCCCCAGGTTCGGCGTCATCGCGTGCGCCGCGTCGCCCAGCAACGCGACCGGGCCACGCACGTACGTCGGCAACCGCGGTAGGTAGTGGATGTCGTTGCGCAGCACCTGGTCCTCCGTCGCAGCCGACAGGATCTCCGGGATCGGCGAGCACCAGTCACCGAAACGTCGACGCAGCTCGGCCAGTTCGCCGTCGGGACCGCGACCGCCTTCGGGCACCGTCGCAGTGCCGTAGCAGTACACGCGGCCGTCCGCCATGGGGAACGCCCCGAACACCGCTCCGGGGCCCCACGTCTCCGCCCACGTCTCGACCCCCGGCGGCGCGGGCATGACCATCCGCCACACCGTGTGCTTCGAGTACTTCGGCGCGGCCGCCGACGGCCACAGCGCCCGCCGGACCGCGCTGTTGATTCCGTCCGCACCGATCAGCAGGTCCGCCGACAGCTCGCCGCCTTCGTGTTCGACCACCGCACGAGCACCCTCGATCCGGGCGCCGGTCACCCGGATGCCCGGTACCTGACAGTCGTCAGGTACCGCCGCCAGCAACGCGTTCCGCAGGTCGTGCCGGTGCGCGACGACTGCCCGTGACGTGTGCTCGGTGACGTCGGACATGTGCACGATCCACCTGCCACGCCAGTCCCGCAGCCCGCCCGTCGCGCCGAGCCGGTCCGCCGGGACCGTCACGCCCACCGCCTCCAGCGCGCGGAAAGCGTTGGGCCACAACGAAATCCCCGCTCCGACGACGCCGAACTCCGCGGTCTGCTCCAGCACGGCGACGTCCCAGCCGCGCCGGGACAACCCCGCCGCGACAGCCAGTCCGCCGATGCCCCCACCTGCGACGATCGCTTCCATGACACCCCTCCTCTACAGTCGTAGAGGACTCTACACCCGTAGAGTGTCGGCATGACAGACCGGCGAACTGTGATCGCGGACGCGGCCATCACGACCCTGGCGCGTGCGGGCATGCGCGGGTTCACGCACCGCGCCGTCGACCGCGTGGCCGGCCTGCCGGAGGGTTCCACCTCCTACTACTTCCGCACCCGCGAGGCGCTGATGTTCGCCGCTCTCGCACGGATGGCTGAGCTGGACGCCCGCGACGTCGCCGACGTGCCGGCACACAGCGGCGAACTGGACGCGAGAGCGCTCTCCGACCTGCTGGCCGCTGTCGTCCGAGCCTGGGTCACCGAGGGCCGCGAACGCACACTCGCCCGTTACGAACTGACGCTGGAGTCGACCCGACGCCCGGACCTGCGCGCGAAGATGATCGAGTACGGGTCGATGTTCCGGGAGATGGCGGAGAAGAACATCGCCGCGGCGGGTGCCACGGAACCGGAACGGCGCAGTCGCACGCTGCTGGCCCACCTCGACGGGTTGGTGCTGCACGAACTGACCCGCGGCGACGGCATCGAGGAGAGCGCTCTCCAAGCAGCGTGCCGGGATCTGCTCGCGATGGCACTAACGTGATCGCATGGAGCACGTGAGCTATGCGGTGTCCGACGGCGTCGCGACCGTGACGCTGAACCGGCCCGAGGCACGCAACGGCTACACGGTGACGATGGCGAACGAGCTGGCGACGGCGTTCGACGAGGCCGACGGCGACCAGGCCGTCCGCGTCGTCGTCCTGACCGGTGCGGGCAACGACTTCTGCGTCGGCGCCGACCTCTCCTCGGGCGGCCTCGACGTGTCGGCCGACAGCGAGCGGGAATGGCACGAACCCGCCGGCCGCTGCTCGATGCGGATCTTCGCGATGAACAAGCCGGTCATCGCGGCCATCCAGGGCGCGGCGGTCGGCGCCGGGTCGACGATCATCCTGCCCGCGGACTTCCGGCTCGCCGCCACGGACGCACGCTTCGGTTTCGTGTTCTCACGGCGCGGTCTGTACCCGGAAGGCGCGTCGACGTGGTTCCTGCCACGGCTCGTCGGCCTGGGCCGGGCCATGGACTGGATGGTGAGCGGCCGGGTGTTCGACGCCGACGAGGCCCTCGCGGCGGGGATGGTGAGCGCTCTCCACGAGCCGGACGAGGTGCTCGACAAGGCCTACGAGCTGGCCCGCGAGCTGATCAGGACGACCGCGCCGGTGTCCGTGGCGGTGATCCGGCAGATGCTCTACCGGGCGGCGCCGCTCGACTCGCCGTTCCCCGTGCGGAGCCTCGACTCCCGGCTCATCGCGGGCAGCGCGAGCAACCCCGACACCGTCGAGGGCATCATGTCGTTCCTGCAACGCCGCGATCCACAGTGGACCCAGAAGGTGCCGGACGACCTCCCCGACTACCTGCCCTGGCTGCGGAAATAAGGGAAATCCCCGGAGGTGTCGCTGCCGATCCGCGCCTACCGTCGGGTGGCATGCGGATCTACGAGATCACGATCGACGGCGACGACGACTTGAAGGAGCCGGTCGCGCGGCTGTTGTGCCCGGATCCCGACCACGCGCCGCCGTGCCCGGTGCCGTGGAGCTTTGACAGCGTCGGGCGGCCGCTGGTCGTGTCGGTGTGCGTCGATGACGAGGCGGCCGCGGCGGCACTCGCCGAACGGATGCGGGTGACGACGGGCCGCGGGACAGCGCTCTCCGAGGCCGATCCGGCCGACCACGACACCCTGGTCGCGCAGTGCCGGGCGGAGCGTTGTTGACCGGTCGCCAATAGTGACAGTAGCCTTCCGGATGTCGGCAATGCCCGGTTCGGCGTGGACGCGGCACCGCTCTGGTGCTTACGATCACGCCCTATTCGGGGGGACCGAACCGGCGCATCGGAGCGTGGCACATGAACGAGACATCCCCCTTGCCGCACACGTTGTGCGCGTCCTTCCAGGAGTTCGTCAGGAAGACGCCAGGCGAGGTCATCATCCGCACCCCCGGCGGCGGCACGGCGATCACCTGGCGCGAGTGGGACCGGCGGGTGCGCAAGCTCGCGGCCGGGCTCGCGGCCGTCGGCGTCGAGCGCGGTGACACGGTCGGGCTGATGCTCAGCAACCGGCCGGAGTTCCATCTCGTGGACGCGGCGGCGCTGCACCTCGGCGCGACGCCGTTCTCGATCTACAACACCTCGACGCCCGAGCAGATCGCGTACCTGTTCGGCAACGCGGGCAACAAGGTCGTGTTCTGCGACGAGCGGTTCCTTCCCCGTGTCCAGGAAGCAGGCGGCGACGTCACGCACATCGTGTGCGTCGACGAGGTGTCCGATGTGGACGGAGTGCTGTCGCTCGCCGACCTGGAGGCCGAGGGCGACCCCGACTTCGACTTCGACGCCGCGTGGCAGGCCGTCGAGCCGTCCGACCTCGCGACGATCATCTACACGTCCGGCACCACGGGCCCGCCGAAGGGCGTCGAGCTCACCCACGCGAACGTGATCGCCGAGGCGGACGCCGTGCGGGTGCTGTTCGACGCGCGTGCGGGCGACAAGGTCATGTCCTACCTGCCCGCCGCGCACATCGCGGACCGCGTGACCTCCCAGTACTTCGCGATCCTGTTCGGTATCCAGGTCACGTGCGTCGCGGACCTCACCAAGCTCGCCGAGGCGCTGAACGACGTGCGGCCGCAGACGTTCTTCGCCGTGCCGCGCGTGTGGCAGAAGCTGAAGGCCGCGATCGACGTCGGCCTGGCCGCTGAACCGAGCGGCGCCAAGCGGCGGATCGCGACGTGGGCCATCGAGACCGGCATCAAGGCGGCGCGCCACCAGCTGGCCGGGAGAGCGCTCCCCGCGGTTCTCGCGGCGCAGCACCGGGTCGCGGACAAGCTCGTGCTGTCCAAGCTGCGCGACAAGCTCGGGCTCGACCAGGTGAAGGGCCCGGCGTCGGGTGCGTCGGCGATCTCGGCCGACATCCTGGAGTTCTTCTGGGGCCTCGGGATCCCGGTGTACGAGGTGTGGGGCATGTCCGAGACCGGCGGCGCCACCACGGCGAACGCGCCGGGGCAGACGAAGCTCGGCACGGTCGGACGTGCGGTGCTCAACATGGAGATCAAGATCGCCGACGACGGCGAGCTGCTCACCAAGGGCCCGACGATCATGCGCGGGTACCGCAACGATCCGGAGAAGACGGCCGAGACCATCGACGCCGACGGCTGGCTGCACACCGGCGACATCGCGGAGATCGACGCGGACGGGTACGTCAGGATCGTCGACCGCAAGAAGGAACTGATCATCAACGCGTCGGGGAAGAACATGTCCCCGTCCAACATCGAGAACGCGATCAAGGCGGCGACGTCGCTGGTCGGCCAGGTCGTGGCGATCGGCGACGACCGGCCTTACGTCGCGGCGCTCGCGGTCCTCGATCCGGACGCGGCGACGGCGTTCGCGTCGCAGCACGGGTTCGGCGGCGCATCGCCGGAGGAACTGGTGGCTCACCCGGAGATCCGCGCGGCGGTGCTGGCCGGCCTGAAGGAGGGCAACGAGAAGCTGGCCCGCGTGGAACAGGTGAAACGCCTGCGCCTGCTCCCCTCGTCGTGGGAACCGGGCGGCGAGGAACTCACCCCGACGATGAAGCTCCGCCGCAAGCCGATCGCGAAGAAGTACGCCGCGGAAATCGACTCCCTCTTCGCGGAAACCCCCGACGAAACCGTCCTCCAGCCCTAAACCCCGCGAGTCGCGCTCTAGAACACACTGAGTTGTAGGTTTCGTGCAGGTCCTGGCTCTCCGCGACCTGCACGAATCGTCCAACTCGACGTGTCTGAGAGCGCGACTCGCCGTGCCTGAGAGCGGCGAGTCGCGTTCCCAGACACCGCGAGTCGCGCACCGGAACACCGCGAGTCACGCGCTCGGACACACCGAGTTGGATGATTCGCGCATGCCGCCCCCTCAGGACCTGCACGAATTCGACAACTCGGTATGCACGAGCACGCGACTCGCGGTGTCGGAGAACGCGACTCGCGGTGTTTGAGCGCGCGACTCGCGGGGTTACGCCGCCTTTAGGCCGGACTCGGTCAGGACGTGTGTCGGTGGGTGGTATGCCGGGTGGTCGTCGTGGCGGGACAGGATCTGCGTGGCGCCCGTCAGCAGTGCCGCGCTCAGGGTGACCGGGTCGTAGGACGGGGTCGTCGTCAGGATCACCGCGTCCGCCGTCAGGTTCACCGCCGCCGCGCGGACCTTCAGTTCCTGGTGCGTCAGCAGACCGGACAGTATGGCGGCCGGTTCGCGTTCGTCGCGGTCCCGGGGTTCGACCAGCAGCGCACCGCCGGTAGACAGTTCCGCGCACGTCAGGACACCCGGCTCGGCGGGCGCGTCGAGCAACAGCACCAGTTCCAGCGTGTCCGGCAGCACCGGCCGGACCCGCTCGTACATCGCACGGCCCAGCACCACCGCCCGCGCCTTCGTCACCGCGAGGAAGTCGGCGAAGGCGTCGGCCGGCGTGTCCGGGTCGACCGGTGCCGCGACGTTGCCGCTGCGGACGATCGCGAAGAACGCCGTCGGGAAGTGCATGCCGGGCAACGCGGCCACGGCCACCGTCAACCCGTCACCGCCGAGACGCTGGCGCAGGCCGAACGCCAGGCGCGACACGGCACGGTCCAACTCGCCGAACGTGACCGTGCTGCTGGTGGTGCGCAGCGCGGCCCGGTCGGGCCAGGTCGCGGCCGCGAGACTGGGCAGTACGTCAGCCGAGCCGACCGGCAGATCCGCGAAGGATGTCATCAGGAGGCCTCTCTTTCCGGGACCGCTCTGTCCGGGCCGGACGGAAGCGGGTGCGACACCGCACCGAGCTCGGCGGTCCGCCGCAGCGAGTCGAGCATCGCGGTACCGATCGCGGTGATCTGCCGCGCGGCCCTGGCCGCCGTCTCCGCGTCGTCGTCGGCGACGCTGAAGTAGTGGTCGAGCGCCACCACGACGCCGACCGCCCTCGTCTCCACCCGCCACAGCCCGGCCATCGACCTGAGCGGTGCGGGCGGGTCGAGCCGCCGGTACCGGACCTGCAGCCGCTTCTGGTTCACCTCGCGCACGGAGATCCAGGAGGACCCCGAGTGCTCGACGATCCGGAACCGCTCGCAGGCCCGGTCGGTGCCGAGTGGCTCGACCGCGGCCACCGAGTCGAAGACCGACGGCCAGCCCGTGATGTCCGTGACCAGCTCGTACACGCGCTTCGGCAGGGCGGCGACCTTGAACCGCTGGCGTGTCGTCCAGATCTTCAGTTCGGCCATGGCTCCGCTCCCTCCGACATCTCCCAGCGACAGGGCTTCCTGTGAGTTTCCTCACCGCCACTGGAAGGCAGCTCGAAGGCTGCTCGACAGTTCGTCCTCATCCTGGCCACTCGTGGTAAGGGAGTCGCTACCGCACGTTCTCGTGCTTGTTGCGAGCGAGCCTCAAGATGCGAGTCGCATCCTGGCGGTGACGCGGCGAAGGAGGCCGAGATGACGCATCATGGCGTGCCACGCAGCCTCACCCCGACGGTGGTCACCGTGGACGCGGGACCGTCAGTCCGGAAGCGTTTTCACGCGCTCATCGTGCGCGCGCACCGCGAGTGGGAGTCGGGTACGCGCGGTCCGGTGTGGCTGCGTTGTTCAGCCGACCGTCCAGGTGTCGGCACCCCGGAGGAGTGACCGCAGGTCGGCCTGCTTCGCATCGGTCGCGGTACGCACCTGCTCGCGGGCGAGGTCGTCGTAGGCGGGCCGGTCGACGTTGCGGTAGACACCGGTGACCGTGTAGCGCAAGTCCTGTGTGGACAATCGGGAGAGCGCGAACGCGTACGCCGGGTCGTCGGTCGACGCGTCGTGGACGACCACCCGGTCCGGGTCGTACGGTCCGACCTCCAGGCCACCCCGATCGTTGCGCAGCACGGAGAGCGCTCTCTCGGGTCCGAACCGGACCGGTTCGCCGTCCTCGAGGGGGATGAGGCGTTGTTCTTTTTCGCCGGGTTCTTTGAGGACGTCGAAGGCGCCGTCGTTGAAGATGGGGCAGTTCTGGTAGATCTCGACCAGTGCCGAGCCGCGGTGTTGGGCGGCGGCGGTGAGGATCGAGGTCAGCTGGGCGCGGTCGTTGTCCAGCGTGCGGGCCACGAAGGTGGCTTCGGCGCCGATGGCCAGCGAGAGCGGGTTGAACGGGTGGTCCAGCGAGCCCATGGGCGTGGACTTGGTGAGTTTCCCGGTTTCGGAGGTGGGTGAGTACTGGCCTTTGGTGAGGCCGTAGATCCGGTTGTTGAAGAGCAGGATTTTGAGGTTGACGTTGCGGCGTAGTGCGTGGATGAGGTGGTTGCCGCCGATGGAGAGCGCGTCGCCGTCGCCGGTGACGACCCAGACGGACAGGTCGGGTCGGGTGACCGCGAGTCCGGTGGCGATGGCGGGGGCGCGGCCGTGGATGGAGTGCATGCCGTAGGTGTTCATGTAGTACGGGAATCGTGAGGAGCACCCGATACCGGAGATGAACACGATGTTCTCGCGTTTGAGGCCGAGGGTGGGCAGGAACGACTGCATGGCGTTGAGCACCACGTAGTCCCCGCAGCCCGGGCACCAGCGCACTTCCTGATCCGACTTGAAATCCTTCGGCTTGAGCCCCAGCTCCAGGTCCACAGTGGTCATCAGGCTGCCTCCGCGAGCGTTGTGCCCAGGTACCGTTCGAGCACGTCGACCAGCTCCGACTCCATGAACGGCGTGCCGGCGACCTTCGTGTACGACTGCACGTCCACGAGATACTTGCCGCGCAACAGGAGCGCCAGCTGTCCCATGTTCATCTCGGGCACGACAACCGTGCCGTACCGCTTGAGCACCTCGCCCAGGTTCGCCGGGAACGGGTTGAGATGCCGCAGGTGCGCCTGCGCGATCCGCTGACCGCGCTTGCGGATCGCGCGGCACGCGGCGCCGATCGGCCCGTACGTCGAACCCCAGCCCAGCACCAGCACGTCCGCGCCGCCGCCCGGGTCCTCGACCACCAGGTCCGGCACCTCGATGCCATCCACCTTGGACTGGCGCAACCGGACCATGCGGTCGTGGTTGTCCGGGTCGTAGGAGATGTTCCCCTTGCCGTCGGCCTTCTCCAGTCCACCGATGCGGTGCTGCAGACCGGGTGTGCCCGGGATGGCCCACGCGCGCGCGAGGGTCTCCGGGTCGCGGACGTACGGCCAGTGCTCGCCGCTGCCGTCGGGCGCGTTCGGCTCCGTCTCGAACTCCACCGACAGGTCCGGCAGCTCGTCGGCGTCCGGGACCAGCCACGGTTCCGACCCGTTCGCGATCGCGCCGTCCGAGAGGACCAGCACTGGCGTCCGGTAGGAGAGCGCTATCCGAACCGCGTCGAGGACGACGTCGAAGCAGTCGCCGGGAGACCGCGGCGCAAGCACCGGCACCGGTGACTCGCCGTTGCGCCCGTGCAGGGCCTGCAGCAGGTCGGCCTGCTCGGTCTTGGTCGGCAGACCGGTCGACGGCCCGCCCCGCTGCACGTCGATCACCAGCAGCGGCAGCTCCTGCATGACCGCGAGGCCGATGGTCTCGGACTTCAGCGCGATGCCCGGCCCGGACGTGGTCGTGACCCCGAGCGCGCCGCCGTAGGACGCGCCGAGCGCCGCACCGACCCCGGCGATCTCGTCCTCCGCCTGCATGGTGATCACGTTGAAGTGCTTGTGCTGCGACAGCTCGTGCAGGATGTCCGACGCGGGCGTGATCGGGTAGCTGCCCAGGAACACCGGGAGTTTCGCGCACTGTCCGGCCGCGACGATCCCGTACGACAGGGCGAGGTTGCCGGTGATCTGCCGGTACTCCCCCGGCGGGAACTCGGCAGGCGCGACCTCGTACGTGGTCGCGAACGCCTCGGTGGTCTCGCCGTAGTTCCAGCCCGCCCGGAACGCGCGGATGTTGGCCTCGGCGATGTCGGGCTTGCGGGCAAACTTCTCGCGCAGGAACCGCTCGGTGCGGTCGGTCGGCCTGCCGTACATCCACGACAACAGACCGAGCGCGAACATGTTCTTGCTCCGCTCGGCGTCCTTCTTCGACAGGCCCGTGCCCTCGAGCGCACCCTGGGTGAGCGTCGCCATCGCGACGGGCAGCACGTGGTAGGCGGCGAGCGAGCCGTCCTCGAGCGGGTTCGCGTCGTAGCCGACCTTGCTCAGGTTGCGCTTGACGAACTCGTCCGTGTTGACGAGCAGGGTCCCGCCGGGCGGCACGTCGCCGATGTTGGCCTTGAGCGCCGCCGGGTTCATGGCGACGAGCACATCCGGCCGGTCACCCGGGGTCAGGATGTCGTAGTCCGCGAAGTGCAGCTGGAACGACGACACGCCGGGCAATGTGCCTGCTGGTGCGCGGATCTCGGCGGGGAAGTTGGGCAGCGTGGCAAGGTCGTTGCCGAACGCGGCCGCTTCAGAGGTGAACCGGTCACCGGTGAGCTGCATACCGTCACCCGAGTCCCCGGCGAACCTGATCACCACCCGGTCAAGCTGCACCCGTCGCGTGGGTTCTCCTCCGGTGATCACCAACCCAGTGTGCGCACAGGTGGCGGAGCCCGGGACGAATCCGACTAGAGCCCTCGCGAGTCACGCCCCCGAACACCGCAAGTCGCGCGCACAAACATAGCGAGTCGCGTTCCCGGGCATACCGAGTTCCGTCCCTGTGCAGATTCCCGCGGGCACAGGTCTGCACGAAACGTACAACTCGGTGTGTCCGAGAGCGCGACTCGCGGTGTCCGAGAGCGCGACTCGCGGTGTTTGAGCGCGCGACTCGCGGTGTTTGAGCGCGCGACTCGCGGTGTTTGAGCGCGCGACTCGCGGTGTTTGAGCGCGCGACTCGCGGTGTTATGCGGTGGGTTGGCCGCGTTTGACCGACTCCAGGAGCATCTGGCTGACGTCGCGGACCTGGACGTCGGTGCCCTTGTCCTCGCTCTGGCGCTGCACGAGGCCGTCGGTGATCATGACGCGGCAGAACGGGCAGCCGGTCGCGACCTCCTTGGCGTTCGTGTTCAGGGCCTCGTCAACGCGCTCCAGGTTGATGCGCTTGCCGAGGTGCTCCTCCATCCACATCCGCGCGCCACCCGCACCGCAGCACAGCGACCGGTCGGCGTGCCTTGGCATCTCCGTCAGCTCCATGCCAGTCGCGGTGACCAGGTCGCGCGGCGCCTCGTAGACCTTGTTGTGGCGGCCCAGGTAGCAGGGGTCGTGGTAGGTGACGGGGGTGCTGCCCTCCGGAGGCTTGACGGGCGTCAGCTTCTTGTCGCGGACGAGGCGGTTCAGCACCTGTGTGTGGTGCAGCACCTCCCAGTGCCCGTTCGTGCCCTCGAACGACGGGATCATGCCCTCCAGCTGCGGGTACTCGCGGGCGAGCGTGTTCATGCAGTGCGGGCACGTGGTGATGATCTTCCGCTTCTCCGGCTCGCGGCCCTCGAACACGGTGTTGAGCATCTCCGCCGTCTGCTGCGCCATCATCTGGAACAGGAACTCGTTGCCCGCGCGCCGCGCCGGGTCACCGGTGCAGGACTCCTCGTTGCCCAGCACCACGTACTTGACACCCGCGATGTGCAGCAGCTCGGCGGTGGCCCGCACGGTCTTCTTGGCCTGGTCGTCGAACGAGCCCGCACAACCGATCCAGTACAGGTACTCGACGTCCGGCTCGAGCACGCCGTCGTACACCGGCACCTCGAACGGCAGGTCCTTCGCCCAGTCCATGCGCGCGGAGTTGTTCTGGCCCCACGGGTTGCCCTTGTTCTCCAGGTTGCGGAACAGTGTGCCCAGCTCGGACGGGAACTCCGACTCGATCATGACCTGGTAGCGGCGCATGTCGACGATGTGGTCGACGTGCTCGATGTCCACCGGGCACTGCTCGACGCACGCACCGCACGTGGTGCAGGACCACAGCACGTCCGGGTCGATGACGCCGCCGACCTCGGCCGTGCCGACGAGCGGCCGCACCGCCTGGGCCGGACCGGAGTCGGGGACGCGCGCGAAGCCGGACTCCGGCACCGCGTGGTGACCGTTGCCCTCGGCCAGGGCGAGCACGTCGACGTCGCTGTGGTCGGGCACCTCCTGCCCGCCGATCAGGTACGGCGCCTTCGCGAACAGGTGGTCGCGCAGGTCCATGATCACGAGCTTCGGGGAGAGCGGTTTCCCGGTGTTCCACGCGGGGCACTGGCTCTGGCAACGCCCGCACTCGGTGCAGGTGGCGAAGTCGAGCATGCCCTTCCACGTGAAGTCCTCGATCTTGCCGCGACCGAAGACGTCGTCCTCGCCCGGGTCCTCGAAGTCGATCGGCTCGCCGTTCGACTCCATCGGCAGCAGCGGGCCGAGACCGTCCGGGAGGCGCTTGGTGGACACGTTGATCGGCGCCACGAAGATGTGCAGGTGCTTCGAGTGGAGCACGATGAGCAGGAACGACAGCGCGACGCCGATGTGGGCCAGCAGGGCGATCGACTCGATCCACTCGTTGGCCGTGTGGCCGAGCGGTTCGAGCAGCTCACCGACACCGAGCGAGACCCAGGCACCCGAGTCGTACGGGAAGTTGCCCAGCGCGGCGGCCGCGCCCCGGAACACGAACAACGTCCAGACGACGTTGAAGATCATGAACAGGATCAGCCACGCCCCGCCGGTGTGCGAGCCGTAGAAGCGGGACTTGCGCTGCTTGCGTTCCGGGTCGTTGCGCAGGCGGATGATCGCGAACGCGCCCAGCGACACCGCGACCAGCACGGCGATGAGGTCCTGCGCGAAGCCGAGCACGGACCAGCGGCCGATCAGCGGGATGTGGAAGTCGTGGTCGAACAGCGCGCCGTAGGCCTCGAGGTAGACCGACAGGAGCAGGACGAAGCCCCAGAAGGTGAACGCGTGGGCGAGGCCGGGGATCGACCACTTGAGCAGTTTGCGCTGGCCGAAGACCTCCTTGACCTGGGCCCACAGGCGGGCGCCGAGGTGGTCGAAGCGGTCGACGGGCTGACCGGACTTGATCAGTTCGTAGAGGAACTTGGCACGACGTGCGGCCAGCCCGAGCACCACGACGGTGATCAGCAGTCCGAGAATGAGTCGAACGACCACGAGCTATCCCGCCTCCGGCGACAGTGACGACCAAGACTGGCTTGCAAGGTTGTCAGTCTTACTTGTTACTCGCCAGTATTTCCGATTGCGTCGCGAGTCGCGCAACGGGGTTGTGACGTTTGCCGCCTACTGGATCGGTGCCGGTTCCCGATCACGCGCGAACAGGGCGGCGAGCACACCCGCGGGCAGGAACACCAGGAGGCCGTAAACCGCGGCCGGGACCGCCATCTCCGCGCTGTTCAGCAACGACGGGGACAGCGCGATCGTGATCGCGAGGGTCGAGTTGTGCACGCCGATCTCGAACGCGGACGCGATCGACTGCCGCTTCTCGATCTTGGCGGCGCGGGGCACGAGGTAGCCGATCGTGAGGCTCAACACGCACAGCAGCAGTGCGACGAGGCCCACGTCCTGGAGGTAGCCCAGCACGTTCTCCCGCTCCTGCCAGACCGCGACCAGGATCACCGCGACGAGCACCACGATCGAGGCGATCTTGACCGGCACACGCATGCGTTCGGTGAACGCCGGCGCCTTGCGGTGGATCAGCATCCCGATCGCGACCGGCACGAGCACGATCGCGAAGACCTGGAGCACCTTGGCGGGCTGTAGACCGATCGCGTCGTCGCCGTCGAGGAACCCGGCGAGCGCGAGGTTCACCACGATCGGGAGCGTCACCACGGCGAGTACCGAGTTGATCGCGGTCAGCGTGATGTTCAGCGCCACGTCGCCGCGGGCGAGGTGGCTGAACAGGTTCGCGGTGGTCCCACCCGGCGAGGCGGCGAGCAGCATCATGCCGACGGCGAGCACGGGTTCGAGCTCGAAGAGCAGCACGAGCCCGAGGCAGATCGCGGGCAGCACGAGTATCTGGCACGTGAGTGCCACGATCGTGGCCTTCGGATACCGCACGACCCGGGTGAAGTCGGCGACGGTGAGCGACAGGCCCAGCCCCAACATCACGATCCCGAGCGCGACCGGCAGGAAGACCGTCGTCGCCGTCGACGAGTTCATTGCCGGAGAGTCACACCAAACGGACAAAGTGACAATCAACCAAAAGGCGGAACCCCGCGAGTCGCGCCCCCGAACACAGCGAGTCACGCTCCCAGACATGGCGAGTCACGCGCTCGGACACCACGAGTTCCGTTTTCGTGCAGGTCCTGCTCGGGGCGTCTGCACGAAACGCACAACTCAGTGTGTCCGAGCGCGCGACTCGCCGTGTTTGCGCGCGCGACTCGCCGTGTTTGCGCGCGCGACTCGCCGTGTTCTCGCGCGCGACTCGCCGTGTTTGCGCGCGCGACTCGCCGTGTTTGCGCGCGCGACTCGCCGTGTTCTCGCGCGCGACTCGCCGTGTTCTGGCGCGCGACTCGCCGTGTTCTGGCGCGTGACTCGCGGTGTTTTCGGGTGTGGCTTGTTATGGCTGGGGGTGTGGTTTGCGGGAGGTGATCAGGGATTCCACGCCGTCCAGGATGCGGGCCAGGCCGAACTCGAAGCCGTGTCTTGCGTCGTAGGCGGACTGGTAGGTCTCGCCGGCTATCGCGCCGACTCGGGCTGCCACCGGGTACTTCTCCGCGTCGAAGACCTTTTCCAGCAGTGGGGCGTAGACCGACCACCACTCGTCGTCGGTCTGGCCGGTGGCCTGCACGGACGACGCGGCCTCCACCGCCGCGCGAGCCGCGCCCTGTACGTACACGCCGACCATGCCGACCACCGAGTCCATCTCCAGCTCGGTCAGGCCGATGCCGTCGACGGCGCGTAGCTGGTGGTCGTAGTCGGCGATGCTGTTCGGGCCCAGCGGTGGTCGCGACATGGCCATGACCTGCAGCAACCAGGGGTGGCGCAGGTAGAGGTCCCAGGCCGACCGCGCGATTGCCGTCAGCTTCTCCCGCCAACCGCCCTCGACCTCCGGGCGTGCGGCCGACCCGATCGCGCGGTCGAACATCACGTCGACCAGCTCGGCCTTCGACGGCACGTAGGTATAGAGGGACATGGTGCCGACGGCCAGCCGGTCGGCGACGCGGCGCATGGACACCGCGGCCAGGCCCTCGGCGTCGGCGATCTCGATGCCCGCCTGCACGATCCGCTCCACCGTCAGGCCCTGCTTCGGGCCGCGTGAACGGGGGGCCTGACCGAGCCCCCACAGCAGCTCCATGCTGCGCACCGGGTCGCCGCGGCCGCCGTAGTGCCTGGTCTCGTCATTTTTCTTCGCCATCGCCGTAACATCCTAGAATCTCCGTACGATGTACGGTAGCGTCCATCCAAACTCCGTACAACGTACGACAAGGAGATGACTGGTGAGCCCGACCATCGTCGCCGAGGGACTGCGCAAGCGGTTCGGTGACAAGACAGCGCTCGACGGGTTGGACCTGACCGTCGAGGCCGGGGCCGTGCACGGGGTGCTCGGTCCGAACGGCGCCGGCAAGACCACCGCCGTCCGCATCCTCACCACGCTGCTGAAACTCGACGACGGCCACGCCGAGGTGGCCGGTTTCGACGTCATGACCCGGGCCGACCAGGTGCGTGCGCACATCGGGCTGGTCGGCCAGAACGCCGCGGTCGACGAGGTCCTGTCCGCACGGCAGAACCTCGAACTGTTCGGCCGCCTATACCACCTGAACGCGAAGGACGCCCGCGCCCGCGCGACCGAACTGCTCGAGAAGTTCGACCTCGCGGACACGGGCAACAAGGCGGTGAAGCAGTTCTCCGGCGGCATGCGGCGGCGGCTGGACCTCGCCGCGAGCCTCATCCTGCGGCCCCGCGTCCTGTTCCTCGACGAACCGACCACCGGGCTGGACCCGCGTGGCCGCAACGAGGTGTGGGAGGCGGTGCGCGCGCTCGTCCGCGAGGGCACGACGGTGCTGCTCACCACCCAGTACCTGGACGAGGCCGACCAGCTCGCCGGCGCGATCTCGGTCGTCGACCACGGCCGGGTGATCGCGTCCGGCAGCCCGGCCACGCTGAAGTCCCGACTGGGCGGCGACCGGATCGAGGTCGTCCTCCACGACCTGTCCGCGCTGCCGGACGCCGCCGAGGTCGTGTCGCGGATCGCCGGGGCACCGGCGGAGACCGATCCTGACAACCGTCAGGTAAGCGCACCCGTGACCGATCCGCTGGCCGCGCTCGGCGACGCGGTGCGGGCCCTGCGGGAGGCGGGCCTCGCGGTCGAGGACGTCGCGTTGCGCAGGCCGACGCTGGACGAGGTGTTCCTGCACCTGACAGGTGTCAAGAAGGAGGTGCACGCATGAGGTACGCGATGGCCGACGGCTGGACGATCACCCGCCGCGACATCATGCACTGGGCCCGCGAACCCGGTCCGGTGATCGTCGGGCTGCTGTTCCCGGTGCTGATGGTCGTGATGTTCGGCTACCTGTTCGGCGGCGCGATGTCGGCCCCGGGCGGCGGCGACGGGTACCGCGAGTTCATCCTGCCCGGCATGTTCGCCATGACCATGGCGTTCGGGCTCGAAGCGACGATGATCGCGGTCAGCACGGACGCGCAGAAGGGCGTCACCGACCGGTTCCGCTCGATGCCGATCGCGCCGTCCGCGGTGGTTTCCGGCCGGGCGGGCGCGGACATGCTGAACTCGGTGCTCGGCCTGGCCGTGATCATGGGTGCCGGCCTGCTGTTCGGCTGGCAGGCGCACACGGGCCCGCTCGAGGTGCTCGCCGCGGTCGGGCTGTTGCTCCTGCTGCGGTTCGCGTTGCTGTGGGTGGGGATCTACCTCGGACTGACGATCAAGGGGCCGGAGAGCGTGGTCACGGTGCAGATCCTGGTCTGGCCGGTGACGTTCCTGTCGAACACGTTCGTCGCGCCGGGGACGATGCCCGACTGGTTGGGAACCATCGCGGAGTGGAACCCGTTGTCCTCCACGGTCGCGGCGACCAGGGACCTGTTCGGCAACCCGTCGTGGGGTGCGGAGTCGTGGGTCGCCGAGCAGGCACTGTTGATGGCGATCCTGTGGCCCGTGGCCCTGCTCGCGATCTTCGTGCCCCTGTCCGTCCGCCGCTTCCAGCGTCTGAGTCGATAGGAGACAGATGACCGAGGCCGAGCTGCTCGCGCTGCACCTGGTGGCGCGCGGGCGTCTGCTGCCCACCGTGACCGAGGACGGATACGCCGCGTGGCGGGTCGGACCGCTCGACCCGTCCGACGTCGAGCGCATGCGGCGGCTGGGGATCACGCGCGCGCAGCTCGACCCGGTCGCCGACCGGCTGGCACGCGAGGCCGGGTCGACGACGCCGTTCGCCGACCCGGTCCCGCACCACGTGCCCGAACTGCGGGACTGGGCGGCGGCGATCGCCGCCGAGCACGACCGGGCCGCGCGGGTGTCGCTGCGGATCGAGATGACCGGGAGAGCGCTCTCTGCGGTGGTGCAGGTGCACAGCATGACCGAGCCGGGGCTGGTCGCTGACGCCGCCGCGGTGTGGGCGGGTGAGGCGTTCGGGCACGAAGAGCGGCTCGACGCCGTGCTCGAGCTCCGGCGCGCCGCGCAGGCTTGGCAACCGCTCTCCCGGCTGCTGGAGCTGGCTGTGCCGGACCAACTCGAACTGTCCGACGAGGAGGTCCACGACCTGGCGGGCGACGGCGAGAGAGCGCTCTCCGACATCGGCGTGGCCGTGCACTGGCCGCGTGACCTGACTCGGGGCGTGACGGCGTCGGCGCTGGTCGGCGGCACCGAGCTGCCGTCGTTCTTCGACGGCGTCCTGGACTTCTCGTGGCAGCTCTCGGTGGACGGGAAACCGCTCTCCGACGCCGAGATGGACGTACTGGCGGAGGCGCACCGGCCGTTCGTGCGGTTGCGAGACCGCTGGACGCTCGTCGCGCCCGACCTCGTTCGCAAGGCGCGGGAGCGGGTGCTGAAACCGCTCTCCGCGGTGGAGGCGCTCGGCGCCGCGCTGACCGGGCGGGCACACGTCGACGGTGAGTGGGTGCCCGTCGCACCGAGCAGGCCGTTGGAACTGTTGCGGGACAAGCTCTCCACCACGGAGACCGTCGACCAGCCCGCCGAGCTCGCCGCGACGCTGCGCGACTACCAGCTGCGGGGGCTGCGGTGGCTCGCGCGGATGACCGAGCTCGGCCTCGGCGGCTGCCTCGCCGACGACATGGGGCTGGGCAAGACGATCACGCTGATCGCGCTCCACCTCCACCGCGGCACCGGTCCGACGCTCGTGGTGTGCCCGGCCTCACTGCTCGGCAACTGGGAGCGTGAGATCCGCCGGTTCGCACCAGGGGTGGACGTACACCGCTACCACGGCGGTGGGCGCGCGATCGTGCGGACTGAGGGGTTCGTGCTCACCACGTACGGCACGATGCGGCTCGACTCCGATGTGCTGTCCGCCGTGGACTGGGACCTCGTGGTGGCCGACGAGGCACAGCACGTCAAGAACCCGCGCTCGGACACGGCGCGGTCGCTGCGGCGCATCCCCGCGCGTGCTCGGATAGCGCTCTCCGGCACGCCGGTGGAGAACAACCTGTCGGAACTGTGGGCGATCCTCGACTGGACCACACCCGGTCTGCTCGGCTCGCTGGGCGAGTTCCGGGCACGATGGGCGCAGCCGGTCGAGGCGGGCGACCCGCTCGCGGCCGAACAGCTGGCGCGGCTGATCACGCCGTTCCTGTTGCGGCGCCGCAAGTCCGACCCCGGCATCGCGCCGGAGCTGCCGCCGAAGACCGAGACCGACCGGCCCGTCGGCCTGACCCGCGAGCAGGCCGGGCTGTACGAGGCGGTCGTGCGCGAGACGATGGCCCGGATCCGGGAAAGCACCGGTATGCAACGGAAAGGTCTCGTGCTCAAGCTGCTCACCGCGCTCAAACAGGTGTGCAACCACCCGGCCCAGTACCTCGGCGAGGCCGATGGAGCGCTCTCCGGCCGGTCCGGGAAGCTGGAGTTGCTGGACGAGCTGGTCGACACGATCCGCGCGGAGAACGGCGGGCTGCTGGTGTTCACGCAGTACGTCGCGATGGCGCGGCTGCTGGAGCGGCACCTCGGCGAGCGCGGTGTGCCGGCGCAGCTCCTGCACGGCGGCACGCCGGTGCGGCGGCGCGACGAGCTGGTGCGCGCGTTCCAGGAGAGCGCTCCCCCACCGGTGTTCCTGTTGTCGCTCAAGGCGGCGGGCACCGGACTGAACCTCACCCGCGCCGATCACGTCGTGCACTACGACCGGTGGTGGAACCCGGCGGTGGAGGCGCAGGCCACCGACCGGGCGTACCGGATCGGGCAGGACCGGCCGGTGCAGGTGCACCGGCTCATCGCGGAAGGGACCCTCGAGGATCGCATCGCGACCATGCTGGCGGCGAAGAAAGAACTCGCGGATGCCGTGCTGGGCAAACAAGACGGCGCGGAACTCACCGAACTGTCCGACACCGAACTGGCGGAACTCGTCGAACTGAGGGAGTCCCTGTGAGCGCGAGAGGAGAGGACGGCGTGCCAGCGGAGGAACGCAGCGAGCCGGTCGGCATCGGATTTCCCGCTTTCCCGGCCACCACGCGGAAGCCGGGGCGGTTCGCACGAACCTGGTGGGGAAACGCGTGGCTGCAGGCGATGGAGGACACGTCGCTGGATCTCGGACAACTCAAACGGGGCCGCAAGTTCGCCTACGCGGGGCTCGTCGGCCCGATCACCGTCAGCGCGGGCCGGCTCGCCGCGCAGGTGACGAGCGACGACGGCGGAGTGCACCACACGGTCGTGTTCGTGGACCGGCTGTCGGACGGGCAGTGGCAGCGGTTCCTCGACGAGGTCGCCGCGAAGGCAGGTCACCTCGCCGCGCTGCTCGACCGGGACATGCCGCACGACCTCGTCGAGGCAGCCGCGGATGCGGATGTCCCATTGCTGCCGGGAATTGGCGATCTGCAACCTGAATGCGACTGCGAGGGCTGGGAACTGCCGTGCACGCACGCGGCCGCGCTGTGTTTCCAGGCGGCGTGGCTGCTCGACGCGGACCCGTTCGTGCTGCTGCTGTTGCGCGGTCTCGGCCAGGAGGACCTGACCGACGAACTGCGCAGGAGGGCCGCCGCGCGGTCCCGGCCCGCCCCCGCGCCGACCACCACGGCGGAACCGCTTCCAGCACTGCCACCGGTTTCCGGGCCGCCGCGAAAACTCGTCGTACCGCCCGCACCGGGCATTGATCCCGACGAACTCGCCGCGATCGCGGAACGCGCGGCCGAGCGCGCGCGCAAACTGCTCGCCGAACACACAACGTGACGTTGCGGCCGTGTTCACGCGCATCACGGAGACGTGAACGCGCCCACCCGCGGTGATCGACCGAATCCGGAACGTACTTCACCCTAATATCCGTGAAAGCTGGGAATAATCTGGAGGTGTAAAACGCTAAAGCCCCGTTCACCTGGCGATAAGCCGTCTTTTCCGACTGTGTGTTACCGCCGGTCAGACCTGCGCGGGGGTGGTGTGAACCACCGCGGGAGTGTCAGGATGCCGATCGCCGGGAGGCTTCCCCGGACGATCGTGGTGCTCGACCCCCCGATTACCGAGCGACACGATCAGCGATGGCGCTGCCGCAGATGGCCCCCGACGCCACCGCGGCAGCAGGCAGAAAGGCTCCGCATGACCTGGGCACGACACGCCAGCCCGACCCTTGAGCAAGGCCGTTTCGCCGAAGCGCGGGCGAACGAGAGAGTTCACTACGCCATTCAGAACCGCAAGGCGGCACTCACCGTCGCCTGCCACTCGTCGGACGCACAGGACTGCGCGAACCTCCTCGCGATGCTGGGCCTCGACACGATGGACGAGAACGGGGCCATCAGCACCCCGGCGGAGTGACGGCGTACGCCACCACACCGTCCACAGTGGATGACTGAAGATCGCCCCGGGCGACCAGCACGTCAAGGTGTGCCGCGGTTTCCCCCGCCGCGAGCGTCTTGTTGAACAGGTCGAGGTCGTCGAACCGGCGGTGCCGACGGGTCCAACCCAGCCGCCGCGCCGCGTCGAACGCGGTGCCGGCCCCGTCGCGCACCGCCGCCAGCGTTTCGGCGAGCCGTTCCTCGTGATGTGCCAGCAACTCGTCGACGCGCGCGTGCACGCTCGGCGTGACCGGGCCGTGCGCGGGCAGCAGCCGCAGGTCCGGGTAGGACCGGACGAGGCGCAGGCTGTCGAGGTAGTCGCCGAGCGGTAGCTTCGCCGGCGCCGGCTGGAAGCCGATCGACGGGGTGATGTGCGGTAGCACGTGGTCACCCGCGAACAGCACCCCCGCCTGCTCGTCGACGAAGACGACGTGTCCCTGCGTGTGCCCGGGGGTCGGCAGGGCCACGAGCGTGCGGTCGCCGAGGTCGATCTTGGTGGTGCCGTCGAACCACTCGTCGGGTTCCTCGTAGCGGGCGGGCGTCTCCCGCTCGTCCCGCTCGACGAACTGCTCCCGCCACTCCTCCATCAGCGAGGTGGCGCCCCAGCGGACCATCTCGCCGACCTGCCCGTCGAGCCGGCGAGCCATGATCCGTTCGAGGGACGGCTGCTCCCCGATGCCGAGCGCGATCTTGCTCCCGTAGATCCGCCGCAGCGCGACACCCAGGGTGTAGTGGTCGCGGTGCACGTGTGTGACGAGGAAGCGCTGGATGTCGGAGAAGTCGTAGCCGAGCGTGCCGAGGGCTTCCTCCAGCTGCCGCTCGGCGACCTCGAGCGCCCACCCGGAGTCGACGAGGACGAGCCCGTCGCCGGACTCGATCGCGTAGATGTTCACCGCCCGCAGACCGTCCGTGGGCAGCGGCAACGGGATGCGGTGCACACCGGGGGCCACCTCGAACGCCCCTGGCTCGACCCACGCGTGCCGGTCCTCGGCCATGGCCACCTCCTCGTTAGCAAACCGAACTTAGCAAATCTCGGTTCACTTCCGAGTGGGTGGCGTGCGGAAGAACACGCACTCCGGGCGGCCGTCGGCCCCCCGAAATCCAGCGTAGACCGCCGCACCGACAGTTCCGTTTCGGCGGAGGCGAGTTGTCCACAGGGCACTCGGTTGCCCACAGGCTGGCCGCTAGCGGCCCGGGACTGTCACCCCGCGCCGCTAGGCTGGAAATCGGGGGCCGGAGGGCCTGCGTTGGGAGCCGCCAGGTCCGGATAGCACGGTGCAGACGCGCCTGCGGGCGCTCCCCCTCGTCCGGGAAGAGCGCCCGCAGGGGGCCGGGACTAGGCCGGCACCATTCCGTGTGGATCGATGACGTACTTGCGCGCCGCCCCGCCGTCGAACTCCTGATAGCCCTCCGGCGCCTGGTCGAGCGTGATCTTCGTGGCGTTCACGGCCTTCGCGATCTGCGCCCGGCCCGACAGGATCAGGTTCATCAGCAGCCGGTTGTACTGCTTGACAGGGCACTGCCCCGTCGTGAAGCGGTGCGACTTGGCCCACCCGAGCCCGATCCGCACCCCGAGCTGCCCGACCTTCGCGTGCTCGTCGACGCCACCCGGGTCCCCGGTCACGTACAGCCCCGGGATGCCCAGCGACGCACCCGCCCTGGCGACCGTCATGATGTCGTTCAGCACCGTCGCGGGCTGTTCCGTCGCGCCGCCGCCGTGGCCGCGTGCCTCGAAGCCGACCGCGTCCACGGCCGCGTCCACCTCGGGCTCGCCCAGGATGGACTCGATCTTGTCGGTCAGGGTGCCGTCCGCGGCCAGATCCACGGTCTCGCAACCGAAGCTGCGGGCCTGCTCCAGCCGCTCCTTGATCATGTCGCCGACGATCACCACCGACGCGCCGAGCAGCTGCGCGGCGTGCGCCGCGGCCAGGCCGACCGGGCCGGCCCCCGCCACGTAGACGGTCGAGCCCGTGGTGACGCCCGCCGTGTACGCGCCGTGGTAGCCGGTCGGGAAGATGTCCGACAGCATCGTCAGGTCCAGGATCTTCTCCATGGCCTGGTCCCGGTCGGGGAAGCGCAGCAGGTTGAAGTCGGCGAACGGGACCATCACGTACTCGGCCTGGCCGCCGAGCCAGCCTCCCATGTCGACGTACCCGTACGCGGCACCCGGCCGGGCGGGGTTGACGTTGAGGCAGACGCCGGTCTTGCCCTCGTTGCACATCCGGCAGCGGCCGCAGGCGATGTTGAACGGCACCGAGCACAGGTCGCCCACCTTGTGGAACAACACGTCGTCGCCGGCTTCGACGATCTCGCCGGTGATCTCGTGGCCCAGTGTCTGACCGACCGGCGCGGTGGTACGGCCGCGGACCATGTGCTGGTCGCTGCCGCAGATGTTGGACGTGGCCACCTTCAGGATGACCGCGTGCGGCGCGCGGCGTTCGACGCCCAGCCCGTTCACCACGTCGTCGGGCAACTCGAGTCTGGGGTACTCGACGCCCTCGACGCTGACCTTCCCCGGCCCCTGGTACACGACTACCCGGTTGTCTGGCATTCCGCTCACCCTTTCGGTGTCCGTACAAGGAAAGTACGATCCGGACCGGGCACGCGTAACTGACCGGGCGGGCGGGGCGGCACCTACCCGAATGGACAGGTTCCTACAGGATGCCGAGCTTCGTCGCGGCGTAGACGACCTCCGCGCGGTGGTGGACGGCGAGCTTGCGCATGATGCCGCGCACGTGGAACTTGACCGTGCTGTCGCTGATCAACACGGCCTTGCCGATCTCGCGGTTGGTCATGCCGCGGGCGAGCAGCCGGGTGATCTCGAGTTCGCGACGGGTCAGCCGTGGACCGTCCTGATCGGATTCCACGTGGACCATCAGCGAACCGGCCCGCACACCGCGGATGATCTTCAGCAGGTCGACGACGTCCACGTCCTTGAGCACGTATCCCTTGGCACCTCGGCGCAGCGCCGCCATGACGAGCGACTGGTCGTGGAACGTCGTCAGCACCACGACGCCCGTGGACGGGTGCTGGGCCACCAGGTCACCGCACAGCGTGAGACCCGTGACCGGGCCGTCCGCGTCGAGCTTCAGGTCCAGCAGCACGACGTCCGGGTTGGTCGCCGCGACCGTCGCGAGCGCTTCCGCCGGGCTCGCCGCGTGCCCGACGACCGCGATGTCCGGCTCCAGTTCGAGGATCGACCGCAGGCCCTCGCGGACGATCGTGTGGTCGTCCACGATCACGACATGGATGCGCTCAGCCATCGGTCGGCGCCGTCACCCTGATCCGCACGCCGCCGCCGCGGCGCGCGAGGACCCGCACCGAGCCGTGCAGCTCACGGGTCCGTTCCCGGATGTTGCCGAGCCCGCCGGGTGCGAGAGCGCTCTCCAACGACCGCGCGATCACGGCCGCGTCGCCCGTGCCGTCGTCGGCCACCGTCAGCGCCACCGTGCCGGACCCGTACGCGAGGTCCACCCAGATGCCGCCCGCCGACGCGTGCCGCACCGCGTTGAACATCGCCTCCTGCGCGATGTGGAACAGCGCGTGCTGCGTCGCGAGCGGCAGCACGACCGGCTCACCGCGCACCCTGACCCGCACCCGCAGCGGGGTGATCGCGCGGAACTCCCGCGCCAGGTCGACCAGCACACCACGCATCCCGCCGCCTCGGCTGTCCAGCTCCGACAGCTCGAAGATCGCGGCACGGAGCTGCGTGAGCGCGGCACGGGCCAGCTCCTTGGTCACCGCGACCCGCCTGCCCACCGACGGCGACGGCTCGCTCCGCGCGCACCACTCCAGGTTCATCCCGATGCTGATCAGGTGCTGCGCCACGCTGTCGTGCAGCTCGCGGGCGATGCGGTGCCGCTCCTCGCTGATCAGCTGCCGCTGCCCGGCCTCGCCGAGCCTGCGGTGCGCGGCCTCCAGCTGACGGTTGCGCTCGGCCAGCTCCCCGGCGCGCGCACGCGTCTCCTGGTACAGCACGGCGTTCTGCAGCGCCACCGCCAGCTGGTTGGCGACGATCTGCAGAATCGAGAGATCGCTCTCCTCGACCTCGGCGGGCCGCGCCACCCGCAGCGCACCGACCGGCACCCCGTCGACCACCACCGGCACACCGTCCTCGTGCGCCCCCAGCGCGAGCGACACGACGCCGTCACCGAAGTGCGTGTTCAGGGCGTCGCCCACGGCCGCGCACAGCACGTCGGGGCCGTTCGTGGTCGTGCACAGGGCGGCGGAGAGCGCTCTCAGCGCCTCGACGGCCCGGTCGAGCCCGTGGCTCGTGCGCCGCCACTCGGCGTAGAAGGTGGGCTTCGACGACCGTGCGCCGGTGAGCCGCTCCAGCCACTCCTCAGAGCGCGGCGAGGCAGATCTGCTCGACATCCTCCCTGCTCACCGCCCTCGGGTTGGTCGTGATGTACGCGTCCTGGAGAGCGCTCTCCGCGAACCTGGGCAGGTGCTCGCGCCGGACGCCGACGCGGGCGAGCCCGGACGGGATGCCGACCTTCTCCCGCAGCCGCTGCACGATCGCGATCGCGGCCTCCGCGGCCTCGGGTGGCGTTAGCCGTTCCGTCTCGACCCCCATCGCGGCCGCGACGCCGGTGAAGCGCTCCGGGTGCGTCACCGCGTTGAACCGCATCACGTGCGGCAGCAGGATCGCGTTGAGCAGCCCGTGCGGGACCTCCAGGTAGCCGCCGACCTGGTGCGCGATCGCGTGCGTCGCGCCGAGCAGCGCGTTGGTGAACGCGATCCCGGCCTGCAGGCTGGCGCGGGCGATACCGACCCTGGCCCGCAGGTCGGACGGGTCGTCGAGGCTCGGGAGCAGGTGGTCCAGCACGCCGCGGATCGCGGAGAGCGCGTGCCCGTCGGACAGGAAGCTCGCCGCCCGGGACACGTACGCCTCGATGCCGTGGCTGAGCGCGTCGAGCGCGGTGTGCGCGGTCAGCTCCGGCGGCATCGTGGTCAGGAGGCTGGGGTCGGTGACGGAGATGTCCGGTACCAGCGCCCGCCCCGCGATCGTGCACTTGACCCGCCGCGCGGTGTCGGTGATGACGCAGAACTGGGACACGTCCGCGCCGGACCCGCCGGTGCTGGGCACCATGACCATGGGCGGGATGGGTTTGCCCACGGTGTCGATGCCCTCGTAGTCGAGGATGTGGCCGCCGTTGCCGGAGAGCACGGAGATGGCCTTGGCCGCGTCGATCGGGCTGCCGCCGCCGACGGCGACCACCACGTCGCAGCCGCGCTCGGTGTAGACGTCGAAGCCGGCACCGACCTCGTGGTCCTTGGGGTTCGGGGTGACGCCCGACCACACCTCGCACGCCAGGCCCGCGGCCCGCAGGTGGGAGAGCGCTCTCTCGACCCATCCGGCGGCGAGCACGCCGGGGTCGGTGACGAGCAGCGCCCGCGAACCACCCGCCCGCCTGGCCGCGTCACCGACCTCGGCGAGGCTGCCCACGCCGAAGATCGTTTCAGGGATGAGGAACTTCTCGAGCTTGCCTCTGGTCGCCATCGGACCTCCCGGGCGGACGCCCCGTCGCGTACCCGCGACCAGCGTAACCACCGCGCTCACAATTGCCAGTTGGTCTGTACCACTTGACGAGACATGGTCTAGACCACATAGTGAGCAGTGGATCTCCGTTCAAGCGCTGGACCCCTGCATCCACGAGGAGAACGATGTCCCGTAAACGATGGCGCCTGTCCGCACTCGTGGCCATGGTGGCCACGACCATCGGCCTGGTGGCCGCCCCAGCCCAGGGATCAGAGTCCACACCCGCCGTGTCGGAGGCGGCGGGAGGGATCAACCTCGGGTACTTCGTCCAGTGGGGCGTCTACCAGCGCAACTACCACGTCAAGAACATCGAGACGTCCGGCTCCGCCGACAAGCTGACACACATCAACTACGCGTTCGGCAACGTCACCAACGGCCAGTGCGCCATCGGTGACGCCTACGCGGACTACGACAGGTTCTACGACGCGGCATCCAGTGTGGACGGCACGTCGGACACCTGGGACGCCGGTGCGCTGCGCGGCAACTTCAACCAGCTGCGCAAGCTGAAGGCCATGCACCCGAACCTGAAGGTGCTGTGGTCGTTCGGCGGCTGGTCCTGGTCAGGGGGCTTCGGCCAGGCCGCGCAGAACCCCGCCGCGTTCGCCGAGTCCTGCTACAACCTGGTCGAGGACCCGCGCTGGGCCGACGTGTTCGACGGCATCGACATCGACTGGGAGTACCCGAACGCGTGTGGCCTGCAGTGCGACACGAGCGGGTTCGAGTCGTTCGAGAACGTGATGGGCGCGATGCGGGCCAAGTTCGGCTCGGACAACCTGGTCACCGCCGCGATCACGGCCGACGGCTCGGACGGCGGCAAGATCGACGCGGCAGACTACGCCGGCGCGGCGCAGTACGTCGACTGGTACAACGTGATGACCTACGACTACTTCGGCGCCTTCGACGCGGACGGCCCCACGGCCCCGCACTCGCCACTGACGAGCTACGACGGTATCCCCGCCGCGGGTTTCAACTCCGACGCGGCGATCCAGAAGCTGAAGGGCAAGGGCATCCCGTCCTCGAAGCTGTTGCTGGGCATCGGGTTCTACGGTCGCGGCTGGACCGGCGTCACGCAGGCCGAGCCGGGCGGCGCGGCGACCGGACCGGCGCCGGGCACGTACGAGCGGGGCATCGAGGACTACAAGGTGCTCAAGGACCGTTGTCCCGCAACGGGAACCGTCGCGGGCACCGCGTACGCGTTCTGCGACGGCCAGTGGTGGAGCTACGACACGCCGGCCACGATCGGCGGCAAGATGGACTACGCGACCCAGCAGGGCCTGGGTGGCGCGTTCTTCTGGGAACTGTCCGGGGACACCGCGAACGGTGAGCTGATCACCGCGATGGCAGGCTGACGCACGGGCCCTGGGAGATGCCTTCTGGCGTCTCTCAGGGCATGCCACGCGGATCGCGGATGTCGCGGTAGCTCTCGGCGAGCGGGTTGCGGCCGGAGCGCACGACGACGGCGACGAGCAGGCCGGCGAGCCCGCCGATCGTCAGCGCGAGGAGCTGGAGCACGAGCCCCGCGACGAACGCTGCGGCGGCGAGGAGACCGATCACCCATCGGACGGCCATGTCATCCCCCAAACAGACGCACCTTGTCGCTTGGGTTTTCGCTACCGCTCGCGAAAGTGTTACCGAGAGTGCTCAGTTTCACGTTCGGTAAGCGAATGGTGTCGCCCTGTGGGGATGACCAGTGGCGTTCCGCTCACGGGGTCGGTCATCACCTGGCAGCGCACGTCGAACACGTCCTCCACCAACGACGGCGTCACCACGTCGGCGGGCGCGCCCTCGGCGACGACCGACCCGGCCTTCATCGCGATCACGTGGTCGGCGTAGCGGCACGCCTGGTTCAGGTCGTGCAGCACCATCACGATCGTCCTGCCCGCACGCCGGTTCAGGTCCACGACCAGGTCGAGCACGTCGATCTGGTGCGCGAGGTCGAGGAACGTGGTCGGCTCGTCCAGCAGGAGCACGGGCGTCTCCTGCGCGACGGCCATCGCGATCCACGCGCGCTGCCGCTGCCCGCCGGACAGCTCGTCCACGGGCCGGTCGGCGAGCTCGGTCATCTCGGTCGCGGCGAGCGCGGCCGCCACCGCGGCCTCGTCGGCGGCCGACCACTGCCGCCACCAACTCTGGTGCGGCGAACGGCCCCGCGTCACCAGGTCGACGACGGTCAGCCCGTCCGGCGCGACCGGTGACTGCGGCAGGATGCCGAGCACACGGGCGACCTGCCTGGTCGGCATGGCGTGCACGGACTTCCCGTCGAGGTGCACCGCGCCCGCGCGCGGGGTCAGCAACCGCGCGAGCGCCCGCAACAGCGTCGACTTGCCGCACGCGTTCGCGCCGACGATCACGCTGATCCGGCCGGGCGGCACGAGCAGGTCGAGGTCGTCCACCACGACCCGGTTGTCGTAGGCCAGGCGCAGGTGCTCGGCGCGTAACTCACTCACGTCAGCCTCCGGATCCGGCACGGTTGGCCCTGGCCAGCAGCCAGAGTAGGAACGGGGCGCCCAGTGCGCCGGTCACGACCCCGACGGGGAGCTGCGTGTCCGGCACCAGTTCGCGGGCGAGCAGGTCGCTGCCGAGCAGCACGACCGCGCCGGTGATGCCGGACGTGACGAGCGGCGGCACCGGAGTGCCCGCGACGCGCTTGGCGATCTGCGGTGCGGCCAGGGCGACGAACGCGACCGGTCCCGCGGCGGCGGTGCCGAACGCGACGAGCCCGACGCCGACGATCAGCGACGTCAGCCGGGCGAGCTGGACCGGGGTGCCGAGCCCGACGGCGACGTCGTCGCCGAGGTGCAGCGCGGTGAGCCAGCCGCTCATCGCGATGGTGATCGGGACCAGCACGGCCATCGCGATCAGCAGCGGCGTGGCCTGCGCCCACGTGCTGTCGTTGAGGTTGCCGACCATCCAGCCGACGATCTGCTGCGCCTCGTACAGCTTGGCGTGCGCGAGCAGGTAACTGGTGGCGCTGGTGCACGCCCACGAGACGCCGATGCCGACGAGCACGATCCGATAGCCGGTGGTGCCGCGCTGCCAGGCGAGCAGGTAGATCAGCAGCGCCGACCCGAGCGCACCCGCGAGCCCGAGCGTCTGCGTGCCCAGGCCCGCGCCGACGCCGAGCACGATGCCGCAGACGACCGCCGTGGTCGCGCCGGCGGAGACGCCGATGACGTCCGGGCTGGCGAGGGGGTTGCGCGTGATGGTCTGGAAGATCGCGCCGGACATGCCGAACGCGAGCCCCACGAACAAGCCGCACAGGGCGCGCGGCATGCGCCAGTCGTAGACGACGACCCGGTCGTAGTAGTCGCCCTGGGAGAACAGCGCGGCGACGACCTTGCCGACCGACAACGGGTAGTCCCCGATCGTCATGCCGACGCAGAACAGCAGGAACGCGGCGGCGGCGAGGATCAGCGCGGCGCCCAGCACCCTCGGCCGCACGCGGGCCGAGGCGCCGCCGACGCGGATGGCGGTGACGCGGAGGGACGCGGTCACAGCTCGGCCAGCCTGCGTCGGCGGACGAGTGCGATGAAGAACGGCGCGCCGACGAACGCGACCACGATCCCCACGTCGACCTCGCCCGGCCGCGCGAGAACCCGGCCGACGATGTCCGCGGCGAGCACGAGGATCGGCGCGAACACCATGCTGTACGGCAGGAGCCAGCGGTGGTCGGGCCCGGTGACGGCACGGGCGACGTGCGGCACGACGAGCCCCACGAACACGATCGGGCCGACGACGGCGACGGCCGCGCCGGTGAGCAGCGTGATCGCGACCGCGCCCTGCACACGGGTGAGCGCGACCCGCCTGCCGAGCGCCTTCGCCACGTCGTCGCCCAGGGCCATGCTGTTGAACGCGCTCGCCGACGCGAGCGCGAGGACCGTGCCGGCCAGCACGAACGGCAGCACCCGCAGCAGCACGGCGTTGTCCTGTCCGGCAAGGGATCCCGACGCCCAGAAGCGGTACCGGTTGAGCGCCTGGGGGGCGACGAGCGAGATGCCGTTGGTGAGCGAGGTCAGCAGCGCGGTGATGGCGACGCCGGCGAGCGCGAGCTTGACCGGGGTGGCGCCGCCGCGGCCCACGCTGCCGAGCAGGTAGACGACCGCACTCGCGACCAGGGCGCCCGCGAACGCGAACCAGATGTAGCCGTACAGGGACGCGATACCGGTGGTGGCGACCGCGACGACGATGCCGAACGCGGCGCCCGCGCTGATGCCGAGCAGACCGGGGTCGCCGAGGGGGTTGCGGGTGAGCGCCTGCATGACCGCGCCGGCGAGCCCGAGCGAGGCGCCGACGAGGATGCCGAGCAGTGTGCGGGGGAAGCGGGTCCCCCAGATGATCGCGCTCTCCGATCCGTTGCCGAACAGCGTCGCGACGACCTCACCAGGCGGAATGGTCCTGGTTCCGATCGCGAGCGAAAGCACGCACAGCACGAGCAGGACCACGATCGAACCCGCGAGGAACGTCGTGCGGCGACGGGAAGTCCCACGCGCGGGGGCGCCGACGGGCGCGGCGTGGGTCTGGATCATGTGGCCTACCCTACTCGGCAGAAGTTAGGGTAGGTATACCTCAGCTCCTCGTGTTAGGTTCCCCTTACCTAACCACGTCCGGTGGTTGCCGCCTGCCCTGGGAGCGAAGAGAACTCATGAGGTCAGCCAAGATCGCCCTGTTGTTCGTGGTTCTGGCCCTCGCAGGATGCGGAGTCGGCGATCCGCCCGCAGCGCAGGAGCCGACGCGGGAGAGCGCTCTCCCGAACGAGGCCGCGGCCACCTTCCCGATCGAGGTCGAGCACAAGTACGGCACGACCGTCATCGAGAAGAAGCCGCAGAAGATCGTCACACTCGGCCTGTCCGACCAGGACGCCGTGCTCGCGCTCGGCGGCAAGCCGGTCGGCGCGATCGACTGGTTCAAGGAGCGTCCGTACGGCCTGTGGCCGTGGACGAAGGACCTGTGGGGCGACACCCCGCCGGAGATCGTCGGCGAGCGCGACGACTACAACCTCGAGAAGATCCTGAACCTCAAGCCGGACCTGGTCATCGCGCTGTACTCCGGCATGTCGAAGCAGCAGTACGACGAGCTGTCGAAGATCGCGAAGACGGTCGGGCAGCCGAAGGGCTTCGACGACTACGGCGCCCCGTGGCAGGACATGACCCGTATGGCGGGCAAGGCGATGGGTCTCGAGGCCGAGGCGGACGCGAAGATCAAGGAGATCGACGACCGGTTCGCGCGGATCCGCGAGGAACACCCGGAGTGGCAGGGCAAGACCGTCGCGGTCGTGGACCCGTACCAGCCGGGCAAGATGGTCGCCTTCCAGGAGACCGACCCGAAGGCCGCGTTCCTGGAGCAGCTCGGGTTCACCGTGCCGGAGGAGATCAACGAGGCGGCGCGGGACAGCAAGGACAACAACGCGGTCGAGCTCTCCAGCGAACGGCTCGACCTGGTGGACACCGACCTGATCGTGGTCCTGACGTTCGACCCGGCCGCGGCCAGGAAGAGCCTCGACGCGAACCCGGTGTGGCAGGGCCTGAAAGCGGTCAAGGACGGGCGCGTGCTGTACGTGCCGTACTCGGAGCCCGCGATCGGTGCGGCGCTGTCGTTCAACACCGTGATCAGCATCCCGTACGCGATCGACGAGTTCGTCCCGCTGCTCGAGAAGTCCTGACACGGTCGGAGAAGACAACATGGGGACAGGTCTGCCTCTCACAGGTGCGCAGGCCGGGGTCTGGTACGCCCAACAGGCGGAACCGGCCGGCACCGACTTCCACGTCGCGTTCGTCGTCGACCTGCGGGGCACGCCCGACGTGCCCCGCCTGGTCGCCGCCGTCGAGCACACGCTCTCCGAGGCGGAGACGCTGCACGTCCGGATCGCCGAGGTCGACGGCAAGCCTCGGCAGACCGTGGCCCGGAGAGCGGTTTCCGTGCCGGTGCTGGACTTCCCGTCGGAGGACGCGGCCAGGGAGTGGCTGGCCGCCGACCGGGCCCGCCCCATGGACCTCACGACCGGGCCCCTGTTCCATCACGCGATCGTGCGGTTCGCAGACGACCGGATGTGGTGGTACCAGCGCTACCACCACACCGTCATCGACGGCTTCGGCACGTCGCTGCTGATCCGGCGCGTCGCCGCCCGCTACACCGGGAGCGCGCTCTCCGACATCGACTGGTCGCTTTCCCGCCTCGTCGACGACGAGACCAGCTACCTGGAGAGCGCTCTCCACGAGGCAGACCGGTCGTACTGGCTGGAACGCCTCGCGGACGCGCCGGAGCCCGCGCGGCTGCTGGACCGGCCGACCGCGCCCGCCACCCGGCTGGTGCGCAGGGAGGTCGTGCTCGACGCGGCGCCGCTGCGGGCGGCCGCCGAGCGCGAGCACACGAAGGCGTCGCGGCTGCTGGTCGCGGCGGCGTTCGGGTACACGCACCGGATCACGGGAGAGCGCGATCTCGTGCTCGGGATGCCGGTCGCCGGGCGCGCGCTGTGGGACGTGCCGGGCATGACCTCGAACATCCTGCCCGTCCGGGTGCCGGTCGACCCGCACGCGCCGGTGTCGGCGCTGCTCGACGCGGTCGCCGACGAGGTGGCCGGGACCGTGCGGCACGGGCGGTTCCGCGCCGAGGAACTGGCGCGGGCCCTCGGTCTCGAGGAAGGCGTCGACGCACTGGTGGGGCCGACGGTCAACGTGCTCGGCTTCATGAGCGACGTCGACTTCGGTGACCTGACCGCGGAGTTCCACGCCGTGTGGCCGGGTCCGGTGCACGACCTCGCGATCACCGCGCTCGAACAGGCGGACGGCGAGTCGTTCCTGTTCACCGTCGAGGGCGACGCGGCCGTGTGCGGCGAGGCGGAACTGGCGGCGCACGAACGCGGCCTGCTCGCCGTGCTCGACGCGCTCGTGTCCACGCCGGACCGGCCGCTGCGTGCGGTCGAACTGGCGCCGCTGCCACTGGAGTTCGGCACGGACCCGCGCGACGCCGACGAGGTGACGTGGCCGGGGGCGTTCGAGCGTCGGGTAGCGCTCTGTCCGGACGCCGTGGCGGTGGTGTGCGAGGACGTCACGCTGACGTACGCGGAGCTGAACGCCGCCGCGAACCGCCTGGCACGCCTGCTCATCGAGCGCGGTGCCGGCCGGGAAGACGTCGTCGGGATAGCGCTCCCCCGCTCGGCGGACCTGGTGGTGGCGCTGCTCGCGGTGATGAAGACGGGAGCGGCGTACCTGCCGCTCGACCTGGACCACCCGGCCGACCGGTTGGCGTACATGCTCACCGACTCGTCCGCGCGGCTGGTCGTGACGACGTCCGCGACCGATCTGCCGCCGTGCGAGCGGCTCCTGATCGACGACGTCGACCTGTCCACTCGCGACTCCGCCGATGTGGACGTCGAGATTCCCCTGGACGGCGCGGCGTACGTCATCTACACGTCCGGGTCGACCGGGCGTCCCAAGGGCGTCGTGGTGTCGCACGACGGGATCGGATCGCTGATCGCGACCGCGGTCGACCGCATCGGGGTGACCGCAGAAAGCCGGGTCGCGCAGTTCGCGTCCGTCGGGTTCGACGTGGCCGTGTGGGACCTGTGCATGTCGCTCGGGACCGGCGCACGGGTCGTCGTGGTGCCCGAGCACCGCCGGGTCGCGGGGCCGGAGCTGACCGATTACCTGTGTGACAACGGCGTCACGCACATGATCCTTCCGCCGTCGCTGGTGGCCGCGCTGCCGCCGGAGTGCACGCTGCCGGACGGCGCGGTGCTCGTGGTCGGCACCGAGGCGGTGCCCGCCGAGCTGGTGGCGCGGTGGTCGCCGACGCTGCGGGTCGTGGTCGCGTACGGGCTCACCGAGGCGACCGTGAACTCGACGCTGTGGCTCGCGGAACCGGGCTGGGACGGGCCGGTGCCGATCGGCGGCCCGGACCCGAACACGCGGCTGTACGTGCTGGACCCGACCCTGCGACCGGTCGGTGTCGGGGTGACGGGTGAGCTGTACGTCGGCGGGCGCGGGCTCGCGCGCGGGTACCTGGGGAAGCCGGGGATGACCGCGACGCGGTTCGTGTCGGATCCGTTCGGCGAGCCCGGGGACCGGATGTACCGGACGGGTGACCGCGTGCGGTGGACCGCCGCGGGCAACCTGGAGTTCCTCGGGCGCGCGGACAGCCAGGTGAAGATCCGCGGGCACCGGATCGAGCCGGGCGAGATCGAGAGCGTGTTGCTGCGGCAGCCGGGTGTGGCGCAGGCGGCCGTGTCGCTGCGGCACGACCACCGCGGGGCGCCTCGCCTCGTCGCTTATCTGTCCGGTGTGGACGTCGAGTCGGCGGCCGTGCGCGCGGCGGTCGTCGACGAGCTGCCGGAGTACCTGGTGCCGTCGGTGTTCCTCGTGGTCGAGGGCACGTTGCCGTTGACCCCCAACGGAAAGCTCGACGCGAAGGCGTTGCCGGAGCCGGACTGGGCGGGACTCACCGGCACCGCCGCACCGGCCACGGAGACCGAGCGCACGCTCGCCGCGGTGTTCGCGGACGTGCTGCGGCTGCCCGAGGTGGGAGTCCGCGACAGCTTCTTCGCGCTGGGCGGCGACAGCATCGTCGCGATCCAGCTGGTGAGCCGGGCCCGTGCGGCCGGGTTGGCGTTGACGCCGAGGGACGTGTTCCGGCACCGCACGGTCGAGGCGCTCGCCGCGGTCGCGACCCCGACGACGGCGCGGGTGACGGACAGCGACACGGACACCGGCACCGGCGTCGTGCCCGCGACGCCGATCGTCCGGTGGCTGAGCGAGGTCGACGGGCCAACGGACGCGTACTACCAGGCGGCCGTGCTGCCGCTCGCATCCGATGTGGACGCCGCACAGGTGGTGCGGCGGCTGGTGGACCACCACGACCTGCTGCGCGCCCGGTTGACCGACGAGTGGACGCTCGACGTGCCGCCGCCGGGCACGGTCGAGGTGACCGTCGCGACCGCCGACGCCGACGAGGCCGTGGCGGAACGGCGCGCCGCCGGGCGGCTCGCGCCGCGTGCCGGTCGCATGGTGTGCGCGGTCCGGTTCCCGGACCGGTTGCTGCTCGTGATCCATCACCTGGTCGTCGACGGGGTGTCGTGGCTGATCATCGCCGAGGACGTGGCCCGGCTCGCGGCCGGTGCGGACCCGGAGCCGGTGGCGACGTCGTTCCGCCGCTGGGCCACCGCACTGTCGTCGGTGGACCGTTCGGCGGAGCTTCCCTTCTGGGAGAAGCAACTCGACGGCCCGGACCCGCGTCTCGGCACCAGGCCGCTGGACGCACGGGACACCGCGGCGACCGTCCGGACGCACACCGTTTCGCTGCCGCGGGAGGTCACGGCGCCGCTGCTGTCGCGGGTGCCCGCCGCGTTCCACGGGTCGGTCAACGACGTGCTGCTGACCGGGCTCGCGGTCGCGGTCGGCCTGTGGCGGGACGCGGGCAGTGCGGTGCTGGTCGAGTTGGAAGGCCACGGGCGTGAGGAACAGGTCGTCGGAGGGGTCGACCTGTCCCGCACGGTCGGCTGGTTCACCACCACGTTCCCGGTGCGGCTCGACCCGGGCACCGGTGACCTGGCGGCCGCGGTCAAGCGGGTGAAGGAGCAGCTGCGTGCGGTGCGGGACAACGGCATCGGCCACGGCCTCCTTGGGCTGCCCGCCGGGCGACCGCAGATCCTGTTCAACTACCTGGGCCGCTTCGACTCGGCCGACGCGCTGCGGGCCGGGGTGGATCCGGCCATGCCCGTGGGGCACGCCCTGGAGATCAACGCGCTCACGGTCGGCGACACGTTCACCGCGACGCTCTCGTTCCCGGGCGGGGTGCTGTCCGAGGACGAGGTGTCGGCGCTCGCCGAGCTGTGGACCGAGGCGCTGACCCGGTTGTCCGCGCTGTCCGATGCGGACGGCGGGCACACGCCGTCGGACTTCCCGCTGGTGTCGCTCGCCCAGTCCGAAGTGGACGGGCTGGGCGACGTGGCGGACGTGCTGCCGGTCTCGCCGCTGCAGGCGGGGTTCTACTTCCACGAGCGGTTCGAGGCGACCGAGCACGACGTGTACGTGGTGCAGCAGACCGTCGAGCTGCACGAGCCCGTGGACCCGGCGGCCATGCGGCGCGCCGCACAGGAGGTGCTCGACCGGCACGCGCCGCTGCGGGCGTCGTTCCACCAGCTCACCGACGGCCGGTTGCTGCAGGTGATCCGGGACGGCGTGCCCGTGCCGTGGCGGGAGTCGGAGAGCGCTCCCCAGGACGTGGCGGCCGAGGAACGCGCGGTCCGCTTCGACCTGGCGAGCGCGCCGATGCTGCGGGTCGCACTGGTGCGCCGGAGGTGGCTGGTGCTGACGCTGCACCACATCGCGACCGACGGCTGGTCGGCGCCCATCCTCGTGCAGGAGCTGCTGGCCGGGTACCGGGGCGAGGCGCTGCGGCCGGTGACCGCGTTCCGCGGCTACCACGAGTGGCTGGCCGACCAGGACACCGGGACGTCGCTCGCCGAGTGGCGGAGAGCGCTCTCCGGCGCCGAACCGACCGTGCTCGCGGCGGCGGGCGGGACACCGCGACCGCGGCGACTGGAGTTGACCGTGCCCGCGCCGACCGCTCGGGCGCGGGAACTGGGCGTCACGCTCAGCACGTGGGTGCAGACCGCGTGGGCGGTGGTGCTGGGCAGGCTGACGAACCGCGACGACGTCGTGTTCGGCACCACGGTGTCGGGGCGGTCGTCGGAGGTGGCCGGCGTCGAGTCGATGATCGGCCTGTTCGCGAACACCCTGCCGGTGCGGGTGCGGTGGCGACCGGGCGACTCGCTCGCCTCGGTGGCCCAGCGGACGCAGGCCGAGCAGTCCGAACTGTCGGCACACCACCAGGTCGGCCTGTCCGACCTGCAGAAGGGCACCGGCGCGTTGTTCGACACGCTCCTGGTGTTCGAGAACTACCCGCTCGACGCGCTGCCGGACGTGGCGTCGTGGGACCACTTCGGCGAGGGCCACTACCCGCTCGCCGTGATCGTCATCCCCGGCGACGAGCTGCGGGTCCAGGTCGAGTACGACGCGAACCGCGTGACGAACGCCGCCGAGATCGGCGACCAGCTCCGGAGAGCGCTCTCCGCCGATCCCGACCAGCCGGTCGCGGCGCTGTCCCTGGTGGACGACGAGCCGCTGACCGGGCCGGAACTGCCGGTCGAGGACGTGACGATCGCCGGGCTGTTCACCCGCCAGGCCGCCGCGACCCCGCTGGCGACCGCGGTGATCGCCGGGGAAACCCGGTTGACCTACGCGGAGCTGGACGACTGGTCGCAGCGGGTCGCGAGCGGGCTGGCACCCGGGACCGTCGTCGCCGTCGAGATCCCCCGGTCGGTGGAGCAGATCGTCGGCCTGCTCGGGGTGCTGAAGGCGGGCGCGGTCTACCTGCCCGTCGACCCCGAGTACCCCGCGGAGCGCCGCCGGTTCCTGCTGGCGGACTCCGGCGCGCGGACGGTACTCACCGCACCCGAGATCCACGCGGCCCGGGAACCCGGCGCCACACACGCACGGCCCGGACCGGCGTACCTGATCTACACGTCCGGCTCGACCGGCACCCCGAAGGGCGTGCTGGTCACGCACACCGCCCTGGTCAACCAGCTCACCTGGCTGGAGAGCGTTTTCCCGCTCGACGACCGCGACCGGGTGCTGCACCAGATCTCCCCCAGCTTCGACCCGTCGCTCATCGAGGTGCTGTGGCCGCTCACCAGCGGCGCGACCGTCGTGGTCGCCGACGACCACCGCGACGCCGAGGCACTCGTCGCCACGATCCGCGAGCACCGGATCACCACGCTGATGTCGGTGTCCCCCATGCTGAACGCACTCCTCGCGTCCGATGTGGACGGTCTGCGGTCGCTGCGGCGCGTGTTCGGCGGCGGCGAGGCCATGACCGGCGAGCTGGCCACGCGCTGGCGCGAGACCACCGGGACGGAGCTGTACAACGTCTACGGGCCGACGGAGAGCGCTGTCCAGGTCACGGCGTGGCCCGCGACCGAGGCCACCGGCCCGGTCCCGATCGGGCAGCCGGTCGCGAACACCACGGCGTACGTCCTCGACCGGTACCTGCGGCCCGCCACCACCGGCGAGCTGTACGTGGCCGGCCCGCAGCTCGCGCTCGGCTACCTGCACCGGCCCGGCACGACCGCGGAGCGGTTCGTCGCGAACCCGTACGCGCCGGGCGAACGCATGTACCGCACCGGTGACCTGGTCCGCCGCGACGGCGACCGGCTCGTCTACCTCGGCCGCGCCGACCACCAGGTCAAGATCCGCGGCAACCGCGTCGAACTGGGCGAGATCGAGGCGCACCTGCGCAGGCACGGCGACGCGGCCGTCGTCGTGGACACCGACGGGCCCGGCACCCGGCTGCTCGCGTACGTCGTCACCGACGACCCGGCGGCCGTCCACGCGGCACTCAAGCGCGACCTGCCGGCGGCGATGGTGCCCGACGAGGTCGTCGCGCTCGACGTGCTCCCCCGCACCGCCAACGGAAAGCTCGACCGCGACAAGCTGCCGAAGCCCGCGCGGATCACCCGCGAGGCGGGATCCACCGCTGAGCAAACGCTCTCCGACATCTTCGCCACGGTCCTCAAGCTCGACCGGGTCGGCCCGGACGAGGACTTCTTCACCCTCGGCGGCGACAGCATCCTGTCGATCACGGTGTCGTCGCACGCCCGCAAGGCGGGGCTCGACCTGAGCCCCAAGGACGTGTTCGAACTCCGCACCCCGGCGGCGCTCGCGGCCGCGGCGGCCCCTTCGCGGACCACGCAGGACACCGACGGAGTCGGGACCGTGCCGCTCCTCCCGGTCGTGCACCACCTGCGGGAACGCGGCGGCCCGATCGACCGGTTCACGCTCTCCATGTACGTACGGACCCCGGAGGGCGCGACCGAGGAGCAGCTCACGCGCACGCTCCAGACCGTGGTCGACCGCCACGACGGCCTCCGCCAGAAGCTCACGAAGCACGCGCCGGGCCTGTGGTCGCTGGAGACGGTGCCGTCGGCGCCGGTGGAGATCACCCGGGACCTCGACGACAGCTTCGACGACACCGACCTGGACCCCGAGTCCGGCCGAATGCTGCGGTTCGTGTGGCAGGAGAGCGCTCACCGGCTCCTGATCGTCGCGCACCACCTGGTGGTCGACGGTGTCTCGTGGCGGATCCTGTTCTCCGACCTCGCCGCCGCGTGGGAGGGCAGGCCGCTCGACGCCGTGCCCACGTCGCTGCGTCGCTTCGCCCGGCACGTCGCCGAGCAGGCGCACGAGCCGCACCGGCTCGCCGAGCTGCCGCACTGGACGGCCACCCTCGCCCCGGGTGCGGAGCTGAAGCCCGGCGCCCGGCCCGGCACGGTGAGCGCTCTCCGAACCCACCGGCTCGACCTGCCCGCCCCGGACGGCGTCGGCCACGACCTGCTGCTGGCCGCGCTGCGGATGGCGGTCACCCGCTGGCGCGGGGAGAGCGCTCTCCTCGTGGACGTCGAACGGCACGGCCGCGAGGGCGACCTCGACCTGTCCCGCACGGTCGGCTGGCTCACAAGCGTCCAGCCCGTCCGCCTCGCGGCCGCGGACACCCTGGCCGAGCAGGTGCGCGTGGTTCGGAAAGCGCTCTCCGAGGCGCCGGACAACGGCCTCGGGTTCGGCATCCTGCGCTACCTCAACCCGCAGTCCGCGCCGCTCCTGGCCCAGCTGCCGCCCGCGCAGGTGCTGTTCAACTACTTCGGCCGCTTCCCCGACGCCCGCACCGAGGACTGGCTCCCCGCCCCGGACGCGCCGACGCTGCTCCCGGACCCGGACATGGGCATGTCACACGTCCTGCAGCTCGACACGATCTGCGCGGAGACCCCGGACGGCCCGCGCCTGCGTGCAACGTGGTCGTGGACGCACGACCTGACCGAGGACGACGTCCACGCACTCGCCCGGTACTGGGAGGAAGCGCTCTCCGAGCAGACCGACGACGTGTGGCCGCTGTCGCCGTTGCAGGAGGGCCTGTACTTCCACGCCACCTACGACACGGCGGACATCGACGTCTACACCGCGCAGGGCGCGCTGGACGTCGACCGGCGGATCGACCTCGACCGGCTGCGGGCCGCGTGCCGGACCCTGCTGGCGCGCAACCCCAGCCTGCGGGCCGGGTTCACCGGCGACGCGCAGGTCATCGCCGCCGCGCCCGAGCTGCCGATCACCGTGCACGAGGTCGCCACCCGCGACGAGGCCGCCGAGCTGATGGCCGCCGACCGCGCGGTGCGGTTCGACCTCACGCGGCCGCCGCTCGTGCGCATGCAGGTGTTCCACTTCCCGGACGGCACCGACCGGCTGGTCACCACGCACCACCTGATCCTGTGGGACGGCTGGTCCGAGGGGCGGTTCACCGAGCAACTGCTGTCGCTGTACGAGCGCGGTGGCGACGACCGCGGACTGCCCACGCCAGGCTCCTACCGCGACTACCTGGACTGGCTGGCCGCACAGGACAAGGGCGCCGCCAAGGAAGCCTGGCGGAGAGCGCTCTCCGGCCTTGCCGAGCCGACGCTCGTCGGCCGTGCCGACACGGCGATGCGACCGGCCATCCCGCGCCGCCACCTCACGGAGGTGGACCAGGCACGGCTGCAGGCCACCGCCCGCGAGGCGGGGGTGACGCTGAACGCGCTGCTCAACGCGGCGTGGGCGCTCGTGCTGGCGGGCGCGACCGGCCGCGACGACGTCGTGTTCGGCACGACGGTCGCGGGGCGGCCCACCGAGGTCCCGAACGTGGAGAGCGCTCTCGGGCTGTTCCTCAACACGGTGCCGGTACGTGTCGCGCTGGATCCGAGGGAGACGGTCGCGCAACTGTTGCGCCGCATCCAGGACGAGCGGACGGCGTTGATGCCGCACGAGTACCTCGGCCTCGGTGAGCTGCAACAGGAGTCCGGGCACGCGCGGCTGTTCGACACGCTGTACGTGCTGCAGAACTTCGTGGACGCCGACGCGTTCGCGGCCCTCGAAAGCCGGTTCGGGGTGACCCCGGCCGGGAGCGTCGACGCCACGCACTACCCGCTCACCCTGGTCCTCACACCGGGAGAGCGGTTGCGCGTCAAGCTCGAGTACCGGCCGGACGTGTTCGACGACGACACCGCGCGCGTGTTCCTCGACCGGTTCACCACGCTGCTGGACCGGCTCACGGACGATCCACACGCGACGGTCGGGCGCCTGGACCTCCTGCTGCCGAGCGAACAGGACACGCTCACCGCCGAGTGGGCGGCGAACGAGCACCCGGTGCCGGACGACACGATCGCCGACCTGCTCGCGCAGCGGGCGGCGCTCGTCCCCGACGAGTCGGCGCTCGTGTTCGGCGAGCAGACGCTCACGTACGCGGAGCTGGACGGCCGGGTCAACCAGCTCGCCCGCCACCTGCTGGCGCGCGGCGCGATGCCGGAAACCGTGGTGGCGCTGGCGCTCCCGCGCTCCATCGAGATGGTCGTCGCCCTCTTCGCGGTGCTGCGAACCGGTGCCGCGTACCTGCCGCTGGACCTGGACCACCCGGTCGACCGGCTGAAGCTCATGGTCGACGACACCGCGCCGGTGTGCCTGCTGTCGATGTCCACAGTGGATTCCACGCTCTCGGCTGATGCGGTGCTGCTCGACGACCCGGAGATCCGCGCCGAGCTGGACACCACACCCGACCACGAGATCGGCGACGCCGAACGGCCGCTGTTCGCGCACGGACTGCCCGGCAGGCTGGAGCACCCCGCGTACGTGATCTACACGTCCGGTTCGACCGGCAAGCCGAAGGGCGTGGTCACCCCGTACCGCGGCCTGACGAACATGCAGCTCAACCACCGCGCGGAGATCTTCGACCCGACGGTGTCGAGTGCGGGGCGGCGGCTGCGGATCGCGCACACCGTGTCGTTCGCGTTCGACATGTCGTGGGAGGAACTGCTGTGGCTCGTCGAGGGCCACGAGGTGCACGTGTGCGACGAGGAACTGCGCCGCGACGCGGAGGCCCTGGTCGGGTACTGCGAACGGCACCGCATCGACGTCGTCAACGTGACGCCGACGTACGCGCAACTGCTGTTCGAGGAAGGCCTCCTCGATGGGCATGTGCCGCCGCTGGTCCTCCTCGGCGGCGAGGCGGTCTCGGACGCGGTGTGGACGCGACTGCGGGACACCGACGGCACCTACGGCTACAACCTGTACGGCCCCACCGAGTACACGATCAACACGCTCGGCGCGTCCACAGCGGACTCGCCGACACCGGTGGTGGGCAAGCCGATCTGGAACACCCGCGGCTACGTGCTGGACGCACGGCTGCGGCCGGTGCCACCGGGCACGCCCGGTGAGCTGTACATCGCGGGCATCGGCCTGGCACGCGGCTACCACGCGCGGTCCGGGCTGACGGCGGAACGGTTCGTGGCCGACCCGTTCGGCGCGCCGGGCGACCGCATGTACCGAACCGGCGACCTGGTGCGGAGACGCCCCGACGGCAACCTGGACTTCCTGGGCCGCACCGACGACCAGGTGAAGATCCGCGGCTACCGGGTCGAACTGGGCGAGATCGAGGCGGCGCTGAACGACCACCCGGACGTCACGCAGGCCGCCGTGATCGCGGTCGACCACGGTGCCACGAAACGGCTCCTCGCCTACGTGGTCGGCGACCCGGACCTGCGCGAGTACCTGAAGCAGCGCCTGCCCGACTACATGGTCCCGGCCGCGATCACGGCGGTCGACCACCTGCCGCTGACGGTCAACGGCAAGCTCGACGTGAAAGCGCTCCCCGAGCCCGACCTGGTCTCCGCCGAGCACCGCGCACCGAGCACACCGGCCGAGAGAGCGCTCTCCGAGTTGTTCGCCGACATCCTCGGCGTCCCGGCGGTCGGTGTGGGCGACAACTTCTTCGACCTGGGCGGGCACTCCCTGCTCGCGACCCGGCTCGTGAGCCGCGCCCGCTCCGCACTGGACGTCGACTTGTCGATCCGTGACCTGTTCGAGGCGCCGACCGTGGCCGAGCTGGCCGCGCGGGTCGCCGGTGCGTCCGGCGCGACCCGGCCACCGCTGCGCCCGGTCGACCGGCCCGACGAGCTACCGCTCTCCCACGCCCAGCAGCGGCTGTGGGTGATCCAGCAGCTGGAGGGCACGTCGGCGGCGTACAACTTCCCGCTCGTGTTCCGGCTGCGGGGCCCGCTCGACCTGGACGCATGGCGGAGAGCGCTCTCCGACGTGGTGACCAGGCACGAGGCGCTGCGGACCGTGTTCGGCGAGCGGGACGGGCGCCCGTACCAGCGCGTGCTGCACGACGTCACCCCACCGGTCGAGGTCGTCGAGTACACCGACGACACCGTGCAGGACGCCGTCGACCGCCCGTTCGACCTCGCGACCGAGCTGCCGCTGCGGGTGACGATCGCCCGGGTGTCCGATGTGGAGCACGTCATCGTGGTGCTGCTGCACCACATCACGACCGACGAGTGGTCCGACCGCCCGTTCCTGCGCGACCTGACCACGGCGTACGAGGCACGAATGGGCGGCAACGCTCCGGAGTGGACACCACTGCCGGTGCAGTACGCGGACTACACGCTCTGGCAACGAGAACTGCTCGACGGCATCGCGGAGGAACAGCTCGACTACTGGCAGCGCACCCTCGACGGGGCACCGCAGGAGCTGGAGCTGCCGACCGACCGCCCCCGCCCGGCCCGGCCGACGTTCCGCGGCGCGGAGGAGGTTCTCACCGTCCCGGCCGAGACCGCGGACGCGTTGCGGGCACTGTCGGCACGCACCGGCGCGAGCATGTTCATGCTGCTGCACGCGGCCGTCGCCGCACTGCTGCACCGCATGGGCGCGGGCACCGACATCCCGTTGGGCGCGCCGATCGCGGGCCGCGTGGACGACGCGCTCGACGACCTCGTCGGGTTCTTCGTGAACACGCTGGTGCTGCGGACGCGGCTGACCGGTGCCACGACGTTCGAGGAACTGGTCGAGCAGGTGCGGGAGACCGACCTGGCGGCGTTCTCGCACGCGGACGTGCCGTTCGAGTCGGTCGTGGAGCGGCTCAACCCGGCCCGTTCCGTCGCACGGAACCCGTTGTTCCAGGTCATGGTCGGCTACCACACCGGCACCGACTGGCTGGGCCTGCCGGACCTGGTCGTCGAACCGGTGCCGTTCCGCATGACGACGGCGAAGTTCGACCTCGTCTTCAGCTTCGCGGAGCACGCGAGCAGCGGCAGGCTCGACTGCCGCCTGGAGTACGCGACCGACCTCTTCGACGCGGAAACCGTGGCCCGGCTGGGCGAACGGCTCACGATGCTCCTCGCCGCGGTCACCGCCGACCCGGCCGCCCGGCTCGACCGCGCCGACCTGCTCACCGGCACCGAACGGCGGCAGGTCGTCGAGGGCTTCAACGCGACCGACCGCGCCGTGCCCGAGCTGACCATGCCGGAGCTGTTCGCCCGCAACGTCGCGGAGAAGCCGGACGCGGACGCGGTCGTCGACGAGTCCGTGACGTGGACCTACGCGCAACTGGACACGCGGTCCAACCAGATCGCACGGCTGCTGCGGGCGCACGGGATCGGCCCCGAAGACGTGGTGGCGCTGGCCGTGCCGAGGTCGGCCGAGATGGTCGCCGCCGTGCTCGCGGTCGTGAAGCTGGGCGCCGCGTACCTACCGCTGGACCTGTCCCACCCCACGGACCGTCTCGCCTACATGCTGGACGACGCGTCCGCGCGGCTCGTGCTGGCCACCGAACCGGTGAGCGGCAAGGTCCCCGAGTCCGAGGTGATCCTGCTGGACGCGCCGGGCGTCGTGCCGGCCGACGGCAGCCCGCTCGACACCGCACCGCCCGGGTTGGACGCCACGGCGTACGTCATCTACACGTCCGGCTCGACGGGCCGCCCCAAGGGTGTGCTGGTGCCGCACGACGGCATCGCGTCGCTCGCCGCGACCGCGATCGACCGGATGGGCCTGAAGACCGACAGCCGGGTGCTGCAGTACGCGTCGGTGGGCTTCGACGTGGCGGTGTTCGAGCTGACGATGGCGGTGTGCGTCGGCGGCACGCTGGTGATCGCGCCGGACGAGGTCCGCACGGCGGGCCGCGAGCTGACGGACTTCCTGGCCGCGCAACGGATCACGCACCTGATCCTGCCGCCGTCGCTCGTGTCGGCGCTGCCGGAGGGCTGCGAGCTCCCCGAGGGCGCGACGATCCTGGTGGGCACGGAGACCGTGCCGCCGGACCTGATCGCGCGGTTCGCGGGCAGGCTGAACGTGCTGGCCGCCTACGGGCTGACCGAGGCGACGGTGAACTCGACGCTGTGGCCCGCGGTCCCGGACTGGCCGGGCGCGGTGCCGATCGGTGTGCCGGACCCGAACACGCGCGGGTACGTGCTGGACGAGACGTTGCGGCCGGTGCCACCGGGTGTGGTGGGCGAGTTGTACGTGACCGGCCGTGGCCTCGCCAGGGGGTACCTGAACAAGGCTGCGCTGACGTCGACGCGGTTCGTGGCGTGCCCGTTCGGCCCGCCCGGCACCCGCATGTACCGCACGGGCGACCGCGCGCGGTGGCGGCGGGACGGCAACCTGGACTTCTTCGGCCGGGTCGACGACCAGGTGAAGATCCGCGGCTTCCGCGTCGAGCTGGGCGAGATCGAGGCCGTGCTGGCCGGGCACGACGCGGTCCGGCAGGCCGCGGTGGTGGTCGACGGCGGCAGGCTGGTCGGCTACGTGGTCCCGCGCGGCGAACTCCCCGACCTGCGGGCGCACGCGGCGCTGTTCCTGCCCGAACACATGGTCCCGTCGGCGGTCGTGGCGCTGGACGGCCCGCTTCCGTTGACCCCCAACGGAAAGCTGGACCGTGCGGCGTTGCCGTCGGTGGACTGGGCCGCGATGGTCGGCGACGACCGCCCGACGACCGCGGCGGAACAACGGCTCGCGACGGTGTTCGCGGACGTGCTGGACCTGCCGACGGTCGGCGTGCACGACAACTTCTTCGCGCTGGGCGGCCACTCGATGGCGGCGATGCGCCTGGTCGGCCGGGTGCGCGCGGTGTTCGGTGTGGACGTCACGATCCGCGACGTCTTCGAGGCCCCCACGGTGGTGGCGCTGGCGTCGGCCCTGGCGGCCGCGTCCGCCGCACGTCCGGCACTGGTCGCACGCGGCCTGACCGGCGTGGTCGCGCCGGTGCAGGCGCAGTGGCGCGACCGCCCAGGCGACGACCACGTGTTCACGATCCGCTGGCCGGACCGGGCGGCACTGGCAGCGGCGGTCGCGGACGTGGTCGCGCGTCACGAAACGTTGCGGGGCCCGGGTTTCCGGGCGGAGTGGACCGAGCACCTGACGCTGCGCATGGACTACGAGGCCGTCGACGAGTGGTCCGTGGTCCCGCTGTTCCGCGACCTGCACACGGCCTACGCGGCCAGGGTCGCCGGGTCGGCACCCGACTGGACACCGCTGCCGGTGTCCTATTCGGACTACGCGGCGTGGTCGGCCGAACGGCTCGACGCCGTGCGGGACGGGCAGCTGGCGTTCTGGCGGGCCCGGTTGTCCGATGTGGACTGGACGACGACGTCGACCGACCCGGCGGCGGACTTCGTCCCGCTGACGCTGCCACCGGACCTGCACGCGGCGATCGACGCGCTCGCGACCCGCACCGGCACGAGCATGTTCATGGTCCTGCAGGCCGCGCTGGCGACGGTGCTGGGCGGCGAGGTCCCGATCGGCACCCTGGTGGCGGGCCGTGACGACGAACAGCTGACGGATCTCGTCGGCTGCTTCTTCAACACGATCGTGCTGCGCACCCGGGCACACGAGTCGTTCGAGGAGACCCTCGCCGAGATCCGCGAGAACAACCTGGACGCGCTGGACAACCAGGAGCTGCCGTACTCGGAGCTGGCGGACCGCGCCCCGCGCGTGATGCTGATCCACCACGAACAGGCGAGCCTCGCGACCACCGACATCGAGGCGGTGCCGACCGGTATGTCCACATCGGACCTGACGCTCGCGTTCTACGAACCACCGGCAGGCCACCCCGTCCACTGCTACCTGCACTACCGCACGGCGACGCACACCCGCGACGCCGTCGAGGCCATGGCGTCCGACCTGCTCACCACCCTGAAGGAGCGCACCCGATGACGAACCCGTTCGAGGACGAGGACGGCACCTACCTCGTGCTGGTCAACGAGGAGGACCAGCACTCGCTGTGGCCCGCGTTCGCGGAGGTCCCGGCGGGCTGGCGGATCGTGTTCGGCGAGGACACCCGCCCGGCCTGTGTCGCGTACGTGGAGGAGCACTGGACCGACCTGCGCCCGAAGTCCCTGCGAGCTGACCACTGACGTCCTGAGTGGAGGCCGGCCCGAGTTGTGCGGATTCCGGGTCGCGGGCACGTTCGCTGTGCGAAGGTGTCGCCATGCGGATCACGTGTTTCGTCCTCGGCGCGTTGTGCCTCGCCATCTCGGCCATCTGGGTCGGCCTCGGCATTCTCGACCTCGCGGACGGCGGTTCGGCGTCCACCTCCACCCCGACGGTCGCCGGCCTCCGGATGACACAGGCCGTGGACGCGACCCCGAACATCGACGAGTTCGGCCCCACGTCGACGTTCGCGCAGATCTTCGCGATCGCGGGCGTGGCGTGGATGGTCGGCGCCGCGGCGTTCGCCCCCAGGCAGCCCGCGCCCGCCGCCGCCACCGCGGCCGACCAGCGGCAGCAGTGGCAGCAGCCGCAGTACGCGCCGCAGTGGCAGCAGCAGGCACAACCCCAGCACCCGGACCAGCAGGGCTGAACCGGCGTCACTCCGCGGGGTGGCCCCGCAGGTAGCCGCCCATCGCACGGAAGTACTCCGTGGCGGCGAGTTCGGTGCCGTCGTCGAGGCGCAGGCGGCGCAGCAGGAGGCCGTGGTTGCGGCCGTACCGCGCGTCGGCGCCCGCGACGATCGCCACGCCGTCGCCTTCCTTGATGAAGATCCGGCCCGGCGTACCGCCGTACCGGCCGGTGGACACCGCCGCCGACAGGACACGCAGCCGCGTGGCGCCGTGGTAGGTGAACGCGTTGGGGTACGGGTCGGACTGCGCGCGCACGAAGCGTTCCAGCTCGTCTGCCGACCACGTCCAGTCGATGCGACTGTCCTCGATGGACCGCTTGTGGAAGAACGACGCCTTCGACGGGTCCTGCTTCGCGAAGTCCGTGTCCCCTCGGGCAAGGCGGGCGAGCGCGTCCACCACGATCGGGCCGATCAGGTCCACCGTACGGTGGAACAGGTCGGTCGCCGTGTCGGCCGGGCCCACCGGAACCGCGCGCTGCAGCACGATGTCGCCGGCGTCGAGGTCGTCGTTCATCATGTGCGCGGTCACGCCGACCTCGGACTCGCCGTTGATGAGGGCCCAGATCACGGGCGCGAATCCCGCGTACGCGGGGAGCAGCGAGTCGTGGACGTTGAGCGTGCCCTTCGGGGGGAAGTCGAAGATGTGCGGCGGAATCCAGGTGCGCCAGTTGTTCGCGACGATGATGTCCGGCTGCGCTTCCTTCAGCGCGCGCTCGACCTCCTCGTCCGGCCGGTTGCGCACCACCACCGGGACCCCGTTGGCGGCGGCCAGATCCGCTACCGAGTCGCTCCAGATCGACTCGTACGCGTGGTCGCTCGCCGGGTGCGTGACCGCGAGCACCACCTCGTGTTCGGACCCGAGCAACGCCTCCAGTGTGCGATGCCCCCAGGTCTGGTACCCGAACAGCGCCACGCGCATGACTACTCCCTGTTCTCGGTGATTTCCGTCAAGTGAAGCGAGGCTATCCTTACTCTAGCCCGTTAGGTTAGCCTTACCTCCAAGTCGAGGAGAGGACGGTAATGCCAGAGGAACTCGCCGAGCAGCCCGACGTCTACGACGACATCTACGACGTGGTCGGCATCGGCTTCGGACCCGCCAACCTCGCGCTCGCGATCGCGATCACGGAGTACAACGCCCAACCGGACGTCCACCCCGTGCGCGCCGTGTTCCTCGAGCGGCAGCCGCGCTTCGGCTGGCACCGGGGCATGCTCATCGACGACGCCACGATGCAGGTCTCGTTCCTCAAGGACCTCGTCACGCTGCGGAACCCGACGAGCGACTTCAGCTTCCTGTCCTACCTGCACAGCGCGGACCGGCTCGTCGACTTCATCAACCAGAAGTCGCTGTTCCCGCTGCGCGTCGAGTTCCACGACTACCTCGAGTGGGCGGCGGCCCGCTTCGTCGACGAGGTGCGCTACGGCCACGAGGTCGTCGCGGTCACCCCGGTGACGAACGGCGGCGCGGTCGACCTGCTCGACGTCACCGCCCGCCGCGCCGACGGCACCACGACGACCGTCCGCGCCCGGAACCTCGTGTTCGGCATGGGCCTCACCCCGTACCTGCCGGACGGCGTGACGCTGTCGGAACGCGTGTGGCACAACCGCGACCTGCTCGACCGGGTCGAGCTGCTGCGGCGATCCACGACGTCCCCGCCGCCGGGCCGGTTCGCGGTCGTCGGCGCCGGGCAGAGCGCCGCCGAGGTCACCAAGTACCTGCACGACACGTTCCCGCACGCGCAGGTGTGCGGGGTGTTCTCCCGCTACGGCTACAGCCCGTCGGACGACAGCCCGTTCGCCAACCGCGTGTTCGACCCCGACGCCGTCGACCACTTCTACACGGCACCGCCGGACGTCAAGCGGCTGATCATGGACTACCACGCGAACACGAACTACTCGGTCGTCGACATGGACCTGATCGAGGAGCTGTACCGGCGGGTGTACCAGGAGAAGGTGCTCGGCACGCGGCGGCTGCGGCTGTTCAACGTGTCCCGCGTGACCGAGACCGTGGCGACCATCGACGGTGTGCGGACCACCGTCGAGTCGCTGACCACGCGGGAGAAGACGGTGCTGGACTGCGACGTCGTCGTGTACGCCACCGGCTACCGGCCCACCGATCCGCTGGCACTGCTCGGCGACCTCTCCGCGCTCTGCCACCGCGACGACGCGGGCCGTCCCGACGTCGCCCGCGACTACCGCGTCCACACCGACGGCGAGCTGCGTGCCGGGCTCTACCTGCAGGGCAGCACCGAGCACACGCACGGCATCTCGTCGTCGCTGCTGTCGACCACGGCCGTGCGGGCCGGGCAGATCCTCGACTCGATCGTCACGCAGGTCCCGGCGCAGCTGGTGAGCGCCCGGTGACGACCACAGTGACGACCACAGTGACGACCACTGCGGCAGCCGTCCAGCCGTACTCCCTGTTCCGCGTCGAGGTGGTCCGCACGCAGCGGATCAGCCCGTCCATGCTGCGGGTCACCTTCGGCGGCCCCGACCTGAAGCTGTGCACGTCCGCGGGCCACGACCAGCGCATCAAGCTGTTCTTCCCGCTCCCCGGCCAGACCGACCCGATCGTGCCCGAGGGCCCCGACTGGTTCGGCGAGTTCCGCGCGATGCCCGACAACGTCCGGCCGCCGATCCGCACGTTCACCATCAGCGGCCTGCGCACCGACGCCCGCGAGCTGGACGTGGACTTCGTGCTGCACGGCGACCTCGGCCCCGCGTCGAGGTGGGCGGGCAGTGCGCGGCCGGGTGACCGGATCGCGATCCTCGCGCCCGACGCGCGGCACCCGGAGATCCTCGGCTACGAGTACAAGCCGACCGAGGACAGCGACTGGACGTTGCTGGCCGGCGACGAGACCGCCCTGCCCGCCATCACCCAGATCCTGTCCGTCATGCCCGCCGACCGCCAGGCGGTCGTGTTCCTCGAGGTCGCCTCGGCGCAGGAGATGCGGCCGCTGGACTGCCCGGCGGGCGTGCACGTCACGTGGCTGTGCCGCGGCGGCGCACCCGCGGGCGGCGGGGTGCTGAAGGAGGCGATCGCGCGGACCGAGTTCCCGGCCGGTCGCCCGTACGCGTGGCTGGCCGGCGAGTCGAGCGCGGTGGTGGAGCTGCGGCGGCACCTGGTCCGGGAGCGCGGACTCGACAAGAAGGACGTGTACTTCTCGGGGTACTGGCTCCTCGGCGGTGCGATCGAGTAGGTATGTGGGGTGCACTGGCCCGCCTCCCCGGCATTCAAAAGTGTTGGTCCCGACCCAGCGACACCGGCGGACCGCAGGCGGTTGGTGGCTGAGTAGCATCACGTTCCCCTGAGGTAACTGCTGACAAGGCCCAGACTTTGCACAAAGATCCACGGGACATGTACTCCACACAGTTCCCGACACTGCGCTTCGCCGACCTCGGCGACGGAGTGCTCGAGGTGTCCATGTCCGCGCCGGGCAGGCTCAACGCGGTCGGCCACGACGGCCACCGCGAGCTGGCCGAGGTCTGGCAGGTGATCGACCGCGACCCCGACGTGCGGGTCGCGGTCATCCGCGGCGAGGGCGGCGTGTTCTCCTCCGGCGGCGACCTCGACCTGGTCAGCGACATGGCGAACGACTTCGAGGTGCGCATCCGGGTGCTGCGCGAGGCCCGCGACCTCGTCTACAACGTGATCAACTGCGCGAAGCCGATCGTGTCCGCCATCGAGGGGCCCGCGGTCGGCGCCGGTCTCGTGGTGGGCCTGCTGGCGGACGTGTCGATCGCGGCCACGGACGCGCGGATCATGGACGGCCACACCCGGCTCGGGGTCGCGGCCGGTGACCACGCCGCGATCGTGTGGCCGCTGCTGTGCGGCATGGCGAAGGCCAAGTACCACCTGCTGACGTGCGACCCGGTGTCCGGCGAGGAAGCCGAACGGATCGGCCTGGTCTCCCTGTGCGTGCCGCAAGAAGAGCTGCACGACCGCGCCCGTGCGGTCGCGGCGAAGCTGGCCCTCGGCTCCCAGTCGGCGATCCGGTGGACGAAGTACGCGCTGAACAACTGGCTGCGGCAGGCGGGCCCGATCTTCGACACGTCACTCGGCCTGGAGTTCATGGGCTTCGCGGGCCCGGACGTCCGCGAAGGCGTCGACGCCATCCAGAACAGGCGCAGGGCGGACTTCTCCGGCCCGGCGTCGGAATGACCCGGGAAACCCCGAGGAAACTCGGCGGCGGCATCCTCCTGTGCGCCTTCGTCGCGCTGGTCGGCCTGTTGGCGGGAATCGCCGCGGTGATACCCCGTTGGCCGACGCGCTGGGCGTGACGGACGGTCTTCGGCGGGTTCACGTCCACGCTGCTTTCCCTCCTCGCCACCACGCGTCGCGGCGAGGAGCGCTAACCTCCCCGCCGAAGGGGGTTGGCGATGGTCAGGGGCGAGGAAAGGACCAGTTCAGCGGGATGGCTGATCCCGTCGGTCCTGTGCTGTGTGCTGGGGTTGGTCGGCGTCGCCATGGCTGTCGGGGCCGTGGTTCCCGCGGTCGGCGACGCCATGAACGTCGACAGCCGCGGCGTCGGCGGGATGTTCGGTTACCTCCTCGGCACGCTGTTCTTCGGCGGCATCGGGGTGTCCGGCCTGCTGATCTGGCGACGGGACCAGAAACGCCGCGACACGCCGCGCCGGGGCACCACGCCACCGGGCGAGCTGGAGACGTCCGAGGACCTCGCGCCACTGCCCGCGGGCCCGGGCCTGGCCGCCCGCTGGCTCGTGGCCGCGCCGCTGTTGTTCCTCACCACCGCGCTGCCGGTCGTGGGGCAGGTCGCGTTGAGCGCGTTCGCGAGCGTGTCGTTCGCGGAGCGGTTCCCGTTGGGCGACGACCCGGTCCCGACGTTCTGGCAGGAGTTCACCGACGACCTCGGCGGCATGGCGTACGCGGCGATCGTCCCCGTTCTCGTCCTGCTGGTGTTCACGGCCCGCCGGACGATGTTCGCGCTCTGGCCGAAGGCATGCCTGTGGGTCGCCGTGTGGGCGCTGGTGCCCGGGGTGCTGCTCGGGTCGAGCGACTCGATGCTGCCGAACCTCGCCCTCGGCGCGGGCCTCGTGTGGCTGAACTACCTGCTGGGCAGGCTCGCCCTGTGGCGGCTGAGCAGCCCGGTCGCACTCGACCTCGTACCGTCCGAGCTGGAGGTCCCCTACGCGGTGCCTGGCTCGCAGGCCCGGCTGCGCGTGCGGCGCGACCGGCTCATGCTGGACCGTCTCGGCGGCGGGAAGAACAAGGTCCGCAAGGAGATCCTGTGGGCGGAGCTGGCGGCAGCGCGTCTCGAGCACGTCGACGCGCCGCTCACCTGGCAGGCCAGCAGCGGCACCAGCATCACCGTGCCGCCCGGCCACGCGCTCCGCCTGCGCGGCGCGGACGAGAACTGGCTGCTGCCGGTCCCCGAACCCCTCGGCGAGGACCTGGCCACGTTCATCGCCCTCCGCGCCGAACGCCGCCGCTGACACCGAGCGACCGGACTGAACAGATCGGATAACTCCTACCTCAGTATGTAGTACACCTGCTATCGTTCGCAGCAGAGGAGCGATAGGAGGTGGACCGTGGCCGTGGTTGATCACGCGGAGGCGCAGGCGAGGGGGACTCAGCCTGCGACCGAGGGGAACGTGCTCGACGTCCGTGACTTGCGGATGCGGTACGGCACGAAGGACGTGCTGACCGGGGTGAACTTCACCGCCCAGCCGGGCGAGGTGGTCGCGTTGCTTGGCCCGAACGGGGCGGGCAAGACGACGACCATCGAAATTCTCGAGGGGTTCCGGATGCGCTCGGCGGGGGACGTCAGCGTGCTGGGTGTCGACCCGGCCCGTGGGGACGAGAACTGGCGGGCGCGGCTGGGGGTCGTGCTCCAGTCCTGGCGGGACCACGGCAAGTGGAAGGTCCGCGAGCTGCTGGCGCACCTGGGGCTCTACTACGCGCCCTACAGCACGGACCGCATCACGCGGCCGTGGGACGTCGACGAGCTGGTGGCCGCGGTCGGCCTCACCGAACACGCCGACAAGAAGATCTCCCGCCTCTCCGGCGGTCAGCGCCGCAGGCTTGACGTCGCGATCGGCATCGTCGGACGGCCGGAGCTGCTGTTCCTCGACGAGCCGACCGCGGGGTTCGACCCGGAGGCGCGCCGGGAGTTCCACGACCTCGTGCACCGGCTCGCCGACGCCGAGACGACGATCCTGCTGACCACGCACGACCTGGACGAGGCCGAGAAGCTCGCCGACCGGATCCTGATCCTCGCGGGCGGCGCGATCATCGCCGACGGGTCCGCCGACGAGCTGGCCCGCCGCATGTCGACCGAGGCCGAGGTGAAGTGGACGGTCGACGGGCAGCGGTTCGTGCACTCGACGACCGACGCGACCGAGTTCGTGCGGCAGCTCTTCCGCGAGCACGACGACCGGCTCGCCGACCTGGAGGTGCGCCGCGCGAGCCTGGAGGACACCTACATGGCGATGGTGCGGCAGTTCGAGGCGGGCAAGCAGGAGGACGCGGTGCGCGAGTTCGAGGTGGTGACCCGATGACCAATCCCACACTGGCGGCCGCGCGCGCGGGCCTCGCACGGGGCCGCGCCGAGGTCCGCCAGACCCTGACCAACGGCCAGGACCTGTGGAACTACCTGTTCCCCACGGTCATCTTCCTGATCGTCATGTTCTTCATGCGCGACTCGACCGTGCCGGGCACGACGTTCTCACTCGGCTCGCGGACCCTGCCGAGCATCATCGGCATGGGCATCGCGTTCGGCGGGCTCGTCACGCTGATGATGCAGCTGGCCGTGGAACGCGAGGACGGCACGCTGCTGCGCGCCAAGGCCGTGCCGAACGGCATGCTCGGGTACCTGATCGGCAAGATCGTGACGGTGTCCGGGATGACCGTGGTCGCCCAGCTGTTCGTGCTGATCCCGAGCCTGTTCATGCTGGACGGCATCTCGATGGACTGGTTCACGCTCGTCTGGGTGGTCGTCATCGGGCTCGTCGCGACGCTGCCGCTCGGCGCGGTCGCCGGGTCGATGTTCTCCAACCCGCGCAACTCCGGGCTGCTCATGCTGCCCGTGATGGGGCTGGTCGCGATCTCCGGGATCTTCTACCCGATCAGCTCGATGCCGGAGTGGGTGCAGGGCCTCGCGCAGGTGTTCCCCATCTACTGGCTGGGCCTGGGCATGCGGTCGGCGATGCTGCCGGACAACCTGGCCGCGGTGGAGATCGGCGAGTCGTGGCGGCACCTGGAGACACTGGGCGTGCTCGGCGCCTGGGCGGTGGCCGGCCTGCTCGTGGCCCCTATGGTGTTGCGCAGGATGGCACGCCGCGAGTCCGGCTCGAGCGTCGCCGAGCGTCGCGAAAAGGCCATGCAGCGGGTGACATGACAGGCAAGACCAACGAGACGATCTACAACCGGATCGCGATGCTCCGCGTCGAACGCGGGGTGTCGCGCCGGCAGCTGGCGGACGCGCTCGGTGTCCACTACCAGACGATCGGGTACCTGGAGCGCGGCGAGTACAGCCCGTCGCTGTTCCTCGCCCTGCGGATCGCCGAGTACTTCGGGGTGGCGGTCGAGGTGGTCTTCTCCACCTCGCCGTTCCCCCGGCTCGGGGACTCGGAACAGTCGGCCTAGCGTTTGGCCTACTCGGCGTGCGCATAATGGCCGGATGGTGGACAGCGCTGACACGGTCGCGTTCGGCAGTGTGCCGACGGAGCTGGGCGACGTGCTGGCGGCGGTCACCGCCGACGGTCTGGTGGCCACCGCCTTCTCGGACTCACCGCACATCCGGGCCGCGATCGCCGCACGGCTGGGGCTGCGGGAGTCGCCGACCCCGGCACGCACGGACGGCATCCGCACGCAGCTCTCCCGGTACTTCGCCGGTGAGCTGCGGGAGTTCGACATCGAGGTGGACTGGCGGCTGATGTCCGAGGCGCAGCGCCGGGTGCTGGGCACGCTGTACTCGACCGTCCCCTACGGCAAGGTCGTCACCTACGGGGAGCTGGCGGCACGCAGCGGTTCCGGCATACCGCCGCGCGGCATCGGGGCGATCATGGGCAGCAACCCGATCCCGATCGTCGTGCCGTGCCACCGGGTGGTCGCGGGCGACGGCCTCGGCGGGTTCAGCGGCGGCACCGGGGTCGAGTCGAAGCGGCGATTGCTGACCCTCGAGGGATATCTTCCACCGACACTGTTCTGACGTGGGGGGAGCATCCATGACTGAGCCGGTGGTCAGCCGACGCCGGGAGGTCAGCGGCGGCAGCGCGCGGTCGTTGTTGACGACGCTGCTCGGCGAGTACGTGCTGCCGTCGAACGCACCGGTGTGGACGTCGACGCTCGTGGACGTGCTCGCGTTGTTCGACGTGGAGGAGAAGGCGGCACGGCAGGCGCTGGCCCGCACGGCCGCGGAGGGATGGCTGCGGTCCGACCGCGTCGGCAGGCGGGTGCGCTGGTCGCTGACCGACCCGGGCCGGCGTCTGCTGGCCGAGGGCGCGGCCAGGATCTACGGCTTCGGCAGCGGCTCACGCGAGTGGGACGGGCAGTGGCTGGTCGTGCTGGTGTCGGTGCCGGAGTCGATGCGCGACCTGCGGCACAAGCTGCGGACACGGCTGAGCTGGGCGGGTTTCGGTTCGCCGACCGCCGGGGTGTGGATCACGCCGCACGCGTCGGCGGAGGCGCACGCGAAGGTGATCCTGGACGAGCTGGACCTGTCGTCGCAGGCCATGTCGTTCCTGGCGAACTACGGCGCGCTCGGGTCGGAGCGGTCGATGGTGACGTCGGCGTGGGACCTCGCGGACGTCGGCACGCGGTACCAGCGGTTCATCGACGAGTTCGGCGACCTGTCCCCCACGACACCCGACGAGGTGCTGCGCGCGCAGACCATGCTGGTGCACGAGTGGCGGCGCTTCCCGTTCCTCGACCCGCAGTTGCCGTCGGCGCTGCTGCCCCCGAAGTGGACGGGCACCACGGCCACGGCGTTGTTCAACGAACTGCACGTCCGCTGGCGCGCCGCGGCGCGGGAACGCTGGGCGGCACTGGCGGGCGAGTGAGGACGCCCGGAATTGTCGGTGCCCGATGGCAGTCTGCGGTGCATGGCAGCCATCACGAACCGGCCGAAGGCCACCGAGCCCAACGACCTGGCCACGTTCTTCGTGGACCGCGCGAACGCCGGTGACGTCGAGGGCTTGGTGGCCCTGTACGAACCGAACGCGGTGCTGGCGTTTCCCGAGGGCACGATCGCATCCGGCCACGCAGAGATCCGTGCGGTCTACGAGGATTTCCTGGCGTCGTCCCCGGTGCTGTCGCCTGGCAGGCAACGCGCGCCGCTGGTGAGCGGTGATGTGGCACTGACCGCGACGGAGTTGCCCACGGGTGGGGTGACGGTGGAGATCGCCCACCGCCAGCCCGACGGCTGCTGGTTATGGGCCGTGGACCAGCCCACGTTCATCCCGTGACCGCGAGGCGGCGCGATGAGCGCCGCCGTCCGCGTGGCCGAACTGCGCGCACGGCGCGCGGCTCGAGCAGCCGAACGCGCCGCGTTCGAGGAACGCCGCCAGCACGGCCTCCGTGCCCGGCACGCGGCCAAACTCGCCCACCTGGCAGCGAGAGAGAGGACCACAGAAGAACCCACACCCGACGTCCCGGATTCCGAGGGGCCGGAACCTGACGCCGCCTAGCTCGCGGTGGCCGGGCGGGGACGATCTCCGAGCCCGGCCACCGGGGCAGTGCCGCACCACGCCGTGGCCCGACAGCGCTTCGGACCCCAACGCACCTCAGTCCGCGACTCGCTGCCCATGCGGCCGCACGTTGTCGGCCGCGCCTCACCGGACGGCGCTTTGAGAGTGTTGCCTTGCGGGGCCGTGCCTTGCCAGGCAGCGCCCTGCCGGACAGCGCCCTGCCGGGCAATGCCCTGCCGGACGGAGCCTGCGGGCCGTGCGTCGATGCGCCGTGTCTTACTGGCCTTTGTCGAGTCGCGCCCTGCCTGGCCTGCACAGCGATGCTGTGCCGGATCCCATGCGCACCCGCGCCTGACCCCGCGAAACCCGACGCCGGAAAGGAGTTGACCGGTGTGGTTACCTGTACCCACGCCCAACGGCCGAGAGGAGGTGAGGGCATGACCGCCACGACGATCACGTGCTCCCACCTCGTATTCCGGGCGTCCGCGCGGGGGAGCACGGTCCTCCCGTAAGGAACCGCACATGCTGGAACTCCGCCCGCTCGCCGCGGGTGAAGAACACCTCTTCCTCTCCATGACCGGCAAGGCGCTCGTCGGCGTCCAGAGCTTCGGCCGGGACTACCTCGAGCTGGCCGCACTCGGCCAGTACCGTCCCGAGTGGACCTGGGTGGCCCTCCGCGACGGCACCGTCGTCGCGCGTGCCGCCTGGTGGGGTGGGCCCGACGACGACGAACCCAAGGCGCTCGACTGGCTCGACTTCGCCGACGGCGAGGACGACGCCGCCGTCGCACTGCTGCGGAAGGCCGGGTTCGGCATCGAGTACTGCCTGCTCCTGCCACCCGGCTGGCGGGACCTGCCCGACGTCCGCGACGCCGCCGAACGGCGGATCGACGTGGCGGAACGCGCGGGCATGACGCCGTTCGTGGAACGGCTGCGGTACCGGTGGACGCCCGCCGACGGGCTGCCCGCGCGGCCGAACCGTCTCGTCTTCCGGCCGGAACCGGACGACGAGCGGATCCTCGACGTGCTCCGGCGGATCGTCGTCGGGTCGCTCGACGCGCACGAGCGGCGCACCCGCGACAAGGACGGCGTCGACGCGGCCGCCCGGGACGAGCTGGCGTTCCTCAACTGGATGCCGTCGCCGCGCTCGTGGTGGCGGCTCGCGTACACGCCGGACGGCGACCTCGTCGGGCTGAGCGTGCCCGGCCGCAACCACGCGAACCCGGTCATCGGCATCATCGGTGTCGTGCCGGAACAGCGCGGGCACGGCTACGCCCACGACCTGCTCGTCGAGGCCACGCACCTGTTGGTCGAGGAGGGCGTCGACGAGATCGTCGCCGAGACCGACACCACCAACACGCCCATGGCGGCCACCTTCGCCAAGGCCGGTTACCCGATCACCCAGGAAAGGGTCTATCTGCAGTGATGGACACGCTCGCCGCCGCGCGGTACTCCGCGCTGGTGTGGAACACCCCGCTCGGCCAGGCCCACGCGGACGACCTGCTGGACCACCTCGACCTCACCTCGGCGAACACCATCGTCGACCTCGGGTGCGGCTGGGGTGAGCTGCTGCTGCGGGCGGCCGCGCGAGGAGTGACGAAAGCCGTCGGCGTCGACACCGACCCGGCGGGGCTCGACCGCGGGCGGCGAGCGGCCCTGGTCCGGGAACTGGACGTGAAGTTCGTCGAGCGGGAGGCGGCCGCCTGGCGCGGGACCGCCGACCGCGCGCTGTGCGTCGGCTCGTCGCACGCGCTGGGCGGCAGCCGCGCCATGCTCAGCGCGCTCGCGGAGGTCGTGCCGAGCGGCCGCGTGCTGGTCGGCGACGGCTGCTGGGAGACCACCCCCACCCAGGCCGCCCGGGACATCTTCGGCGACGACGTCCTGCCGCTCGCCGACCTGGTCGCGGCCTGCGGCGAAACCGGGTGGCAGGTGCTCCACATGAGCACCGCCGACCAGCACGAGTGGGACGACTTCGAGTCCCGGCACCGTGCGGGCGTCCGCGAATGGCTACTGGCCAACCCGGACGACCCGCGTGCGGCGGAGGTCAAGGAACGGGAGGACGCACGGGAACGCGAATACCTGACCGTGTACCGGGGCGTACTGGGCCTCGCGTACCTGGTTCTGGCGCGCTGACAGGCGTCACCGCAGACCGACGACCCAGGTCGTGCCGCCCACGTCGGGCTCCTGGAGGGCGGCGGCCACGACCGCGCCCGGCGCGGCGACCGTGACGACGTCGTGCACGGACTGGTGGGGGCCCAGGTCGAACGTGCCGTCCACGCGCCGCAGCGCAGGCGCCGCGTACGTGCCGAACGCCAGTCGTGCCCGGGCGGTCTGGGTAATCGGGTCGTGGTCGTCGTCCCGGCGCACCGGATCCACGCACACCGGGCCCGATGCCAGGTGCGCGCTCCGGTGGTCGGTCACGCATTCGAGGAAGGTCTCGTCGCTGGTCAGCGTCTCGCCGGTGGTCACGTCGACGAGCAGGGACTCCTCGCCCGACCGCACGACGGCGACCCCGGCGCCCGGCAGCTCCTCCACCTCCTCCGCCGTGAACGGGCGGGCGTCGCCCGTCGCCACGTCGAGCACGACGTGGTTGCCCCGTTCACCGGGGATGGTCGCCTGCACGGCGACGGACGTGCGATCGGGCGCGAGCCGGGCGCCGGCCGGTGTCGTGATCGCGCGATCCCACCGCACCTCACCGGTCGTGCCGTCCACCAGCACGAACCGGAACTCGTCGCCGCAGTCCAGCGTCAGCAACGTCCCGGGGCCGACGACGAAGTGGGCGCCCGGCCGCACATCCGCCCGGCAGCCCGCGGGCGGGGCATAGCGGAACAGGCGTGCGCCGTCGGTGAGCGAGTAGCCGGTGACCCCGTCCTCGGCGACCCCGACATAGGAGGTGTCGGTCAGCCGGGTGTCCAGGCCGCGTGGCCCGTACCGGGAACGCGCGTCGAGGTGGTTCGTGGCGAACCTCAGCTCACCGGTGAACGCGTCGAGGAACTCCCGTCGCAGCGTGGGCCGGTCGTGGGGCTGGAACTGCGTCACCACCGTCGCCCCGTCCGGGCTCGCGTCGATCCTCAGCGCCTCCGTGCCCGGCCTGGACCGCCGCCACCGGACCTCGCCCGTCTCCCCGTCGAGCGCCACCACACCGTCGTCGAGCAGCAGCACCACACCCGCGCCCGCGGCCACCACCTCGTGCACCCGCTCGTCGAACTCGGCGGACCACGCGACCTCCGACACCGACCCGGGCACCGCGGGCGCCGCGACGGCAGGCGCGGTGGTCGTCTCGAGAGCCAGGTCCGGCACCGCGAGCGCGACCGGCGCCGCGACCGCCGGTACCAGCAGGAACGCGACCGCGGCGACCACGACGGACTTCGGTCGCCACCCGTGTTCCGGGCGGAAACGCAACGCCATCAACGCCGTCGTCGTCACCGCGAGCCCGCCGACCGCGGCCACGACCGTCGAGGTGCCGGGGTAGCCGCGGCCGTACTGGTCGGCGAACCCCCACACGGCCAGCCCGGTCACGGCAACGCCCAGCAGCGCCGCGACGACGGCGTGCGCGGCGAGCTGGCTCCGCACGACCGTCAGGAGCGCCACGGCCACGGCGACCGTGCCGAGCCAGGTCAGCCACGCGGGGAGCGCGGGTTCGGCGAGGTCGTCGATGAACCACGACACGACCAGCGCCGCGACCCCGGCAAGCCCCAGTCCGACGGCGACGGCGGTCCGGGCGGAGACCGGCTTGTCGACATCCACGGTCGATGTGTAACAGAGCCCGGGACACCCGCGTGGGCGAACGAGACAAATCGCGCTCAGATGTCCAGTCCGGGGAAGAGCTTCGCGGCGTTCCCCGACAGCACGCCGCGAAGCACCTCCCCCGACCACCCGAGCGCGGCGAGCGCGCGGGCGTTGTGCGCGACCCCGGGGATGCCCGGCCAGTCGGTGCCGAACACCATCCGGGACGCGAGGCGGACCAGGTCGACGCGGGCGTAGTACTCCGGCAGCTTCGCGGGCGGCAGGCCCGCGATGTCGAGCCACACGTTCGGCTTGGACTGCGCGAGGAACGCCGCCGTGTCGTACCACCACCCGCGACCGCCGTGCGCGAACACGAAGTTCACGTCGGGGAAGTCGTCGACCGGGTCCAGCATCAGCGCCGGGTCGCCGAAACGGGCGCGGGAACCGGGAAAGCTCGACGATCCCGTGTGGACGATCACCGGCACGCCGCGGTCGGCGCACACGTGGTAGGCCGCGTACAGCTCCTTGTCGCCGGGGTCGAAGCCGCCGTGCACCGGATGGACCTTCAACGCGACCGCGCCGAGGTCCAGTTGCCGTTCCACCTCGGACGCGAGCGGGTGGTGCAGGTGCGGGTTCACGTTCGCCACCAGGCGGAACCGCTCCGGGTTGTGCTCGACCAGCGGCAGGTTGTCCTCGATGGGCTGCACACCGGTCGCGCGCGGGCTGTACTCGCAGAACAGCAGCGCCCGGTCCACGCCCTCACGCTCGAACAACGCGTCGAGCCGCGCGGGCACGGGCACGCCGTCGTCGTCGTACGCCGACCGCCAGTCGTAGCGCCCGGCGAACCGCGCGGCCCACTCCCGCCACGCCGGTTTCAGCGTGGCGAGACGCGGCGCGTGCACGTGCGCGTCGACCAGCGGCATCCCGTCGAGCATCAGCTGAGAACCGAGGTCGGGGTCGCCGGTTCCGCCGCCACCAGCTCACGCAGCACGTTCCTGCGGATCTTGCCGGTCGCGGTCTTCGGCAGCTCGGCCATGCTGACCACGGCACGCGGCCGCTTGTAGGCGGCGAGGCCCTCGCGGCACCACGTGACCAGCGCGTCGGCGTCGACCGTGTGCCCGGACACCGGGACCACGCAGGCGACCGGTTTGTCCAGCCCCTCCTCGTCGCGGCGCGCGACGACCGCGGCCTCGGCCACGTCCGGGTGTTCGAGCAGCCGCTCCTCGACCTCCGCCGGGGACACCCAGATGCCGCCCGCCTTCAGCATGTCGTTCGACCGGCCGAGGCAGGTGTAGGTGCCGTCCTCGTTGCGCACGTACGTGTCCCCGGTCCGCAGCCACTCGCCCTGGAACACCGCACGCGTGGTCGCCGTGCGGCACCAGTACCCCGTCGCCACCGACGGACCGGACAGGAACAGGTCGCCCGGCTCCCCGGTCGCGGTGACGGGCGTGCCCTGGTCGTCGCGGATCTCCACGCGGTAGCCGTCGACCGGTGTGCCGGACGAACCGGGGTGCACGGCGCCCGGCCGGTTCGACAGGAAGATGTGCAGTGCCTCGGTGGAGCCGAGCCCGTCGAGGATCTCCACGCCGAACCGCTCGCGGAACCGGTGGTACAGCACGGGAGGCAACGGCTCCCCGGCCGAGATCCCTTGGCGCACCGAGGAGAACGTGTCCTCGGGGATGTCGGAGTTCAGCAGCGCCGAGTAGAACGTGGGCACGCCGAAGAACAACGTCGGCGCGGTCGCCCGCACCCGTTCCGCGATGCCCGCCGGGGTGGGGCGGGCCCGTTCGAGGACCGTCGTGGCACCCGCCGACAGCGGGAAGAACGCCGAGTTCCCCAGCCCGTAGGCGAAGAACAGCTTCGGCACCGACAGTGTCCGGTCGCCAGGAGCCACACCGAGCACGCCCTGTCCGTACAGCATGGCGACGTCCCGGACGCTGCCATGCCGGTGCATGGCGCCCTTCGGTTTGCCGGTGGTGCCGGACGTGTAGAGCCAGAACGCGGGCGAGTCCTCCCAGGTCGGGTACAGCTCGGCGCGCTCCCCCGCGGCACGCAGCGTCGACCACGCCACGCCGGGCAGGTCCGCGTCGCCGTCCACGACCACCTGCGTGACCTCGGTGGCGACGGCCAGTGCGACCCGCGCCGCGTCGACGAACTCTCCTGACACGCACAGGATCCGGGCACGGGAGTCGGCGAGCACGCTGGCCAGCTCGGGGCCGGTGACCATGGTCGAGACGGGCACGGGCACGGCACCCATGTGCATGGCGCCGAGGATGCCGGTGAGCAGTTCCACGCCGTCGGCCATGCACAGCATGACCCGCTCCTCCGGGCGCAGCCCCAGCGCGCGGAAACCGGCGGCCACCCGCCGGGTCTCGTCGGACAGTTCCGCGTAGGTCAGGGTGCGGTCGCCGCACACGACGGCGGTCCGGTCGCCGTCGCCGTCCCGCACGTGGCGGTGGAGTAACCAGTCGGTGGCGTTGAAGCCGGCAGGAGCTGTCATCGTGGACCGCCTCAGGCGAGGTAGACGTAGGTGTAGTCGAACGGCTTGCCGTTGATGCCGTTGCGTGGCGGTGCCACCCAGCTCGCGATTTTGCCTCGTTCGTAGACCGGACGCATCAACGACCGGACGAACGCGAGGTCCTCGCTGGTGGGGAGCCACCTGTGCCTGGCGGCCTGCCAGGTCGCCTCGTCGACGATGGTGCCGTCCGGGGTGACGTGGTGGCCGGCGCTGACCCCGACGGACCGGTTGAACCCCGGGTGCGGCAGCGCGAACCGGTAGCCGATCTCCGCGTTCTCCAGGATCCGGTTCCAGCGCTTGATGCCGGTCTCGCAGTCGGCGATGTACTCGCCGCGCAGGTCCAGGTTCAGCGCCAGCAGCGCGGGCAGCTCATCGGACGTCCACGTGCCGTCCGCGGTCGGCTTGTCCAGGAAGACACCGTCCTCGGTGAGCTTGTGGTCGTCCTTGCGACGGGTCTCCTGCCAGCGCCCCTTCAGCCCGGCCGTGAAGTAGTTGGCGGCGTTGGTGGAGGTCTCGCTGCCGAACAGGTCGAGCGACACCGTGTAGTGGAAGTTGATGTACTTCTGGATGATGTCGAGCGGGATGCCGCCGCACGGGCCGATGTCGAGGGTGTCGTGCTCGCGGATCAGCTCGGCACTGCGTTCCACCACGCGGTCCACACCGGTCGTGCCGACGAACATGTGGTGGGCTTCTTCCTTGAGCATGAACTCGCAGGTGCGTGACAGCGGGTCGAACGCGGACTCCTTGAGCGTGCCGAGCTGGTACTTGCCGTCGCGGTCGGTGAAGTACGTGAACATGTAGAAGGCCAGCCAGTCGGCGGTCTCCTCGTTGAAGGCGCCGAGGATGCGCGGCGAGTCGGGGCTGCCGGAGTTGCGCAGCAACAGGCCCTCCGCTTCCTCACGGCCCTCCTTGCCGAAGTAGGCGTGCAGCAGGTAGACCATCGCCCACAGGTGGCGGCCCTCCTCCACGTTGACCTGGAACAGGTTCCGCAGGTCGTACAGCGACGGCGCGGTGAGGCCGAGGAGCTTCTGCTGTTCCACCGACGCGGGTTCGGTGTCGCCCTGGATGACGATCAACCGCTGCAGGTCCGCCCGGTACTCACCGGGCACCTGCTGCCACGCGGGTTCGCCCATGTGCTCGCCGAACGCGATGGTGCGGCCGGGGTCGCGCTCGGCGAGGAAGATGCCCCAGCGGTAGTCCGGCACGTGCACGTGGTCGAAGTGCGCCCAGCCGTCGCGGCCGACGCTGACGGCGGTGCGCAGGTAGACCCCCTGCGTCGCCAGCGTGGGGCCCATCTCGCCCCACCAGTTCATGAACTTCGGCTGCCAGCCCTCCAACGCCCGCTGCAACCTGCGGTCCGACGACAGGTCGACGTTGTTGGGGATCTTGTCCTCGTAGTTGATCGAGGTGGTCACACGCGCCTCCTGTCGAAGACCGCCTTCGTGCCGGTGCCGTAGCGGCGCAGCGCCCCGTCCTCCCCGGACGCGTTCGGCCGGTTGAACACCCAGTTCTGCCAGGCGGACAGGCGGCCGAAGATCTTGGTCTCGATGGTCTCCGGGCCGACGAACCGGTGGTTGGCCTCCATGCCGGTGAGCGCGTCCGGGGACAGCGCCGTCCGGCCCTCGACGACGATGCGGATCTCGTCGTCCCAGTCGATGTCGTCGAGCGCGTCGGTGACGAGGCCCAGGTCCTTGCACTCGTCCGGGGACAACACGCTGCCGACGTGCTTGCGCAGGGTGTCGACGTGGGAAGGGTCGCCCCAGAAGCGGGACTCCAGGCGGGTGAGGCCGTTGCCCATCGGGTAGGTGCCGAAGTTGGCCTCGGTCAGCACGACCGTGCCCGCCTCACCCGCCTCCTGGTCGTCGAGCAGGTACTGCCGGTCGGCGGCGAACGCCAGCTCGGCGAGCATGCCCGCGAAGCACGAACCGGGTTCGACCAGCGCGATCAGGCTGCGGCTGGTCACGTCGAGGCGCTTCAGTGTGCGCTTCCAGTAGTGGACGATCTCGCCTGCGAACCAGTCGTCGCCGGTCAGCAGCGCTTCGTAGCCCGCCACGACCTCGGCGTCGCCCCTGGTGCGGAGCAGCCACACGCCGAGTTCGGGTTCGTTCGTGCGCAGCCGGAGGATGAGGTCGTCCAGTTCGCGGGTCATGGCGAGCGGCCAGAACTCGGCGTCCCGGCGTTCTTCCACGGTGTCGGGGGCGTGGACGGTGATGGTCACGGTCCCGTCGCCGTGCTCGGCGGTCACGTAGCGGTCGCGGACCAGCGGCGTGAGTGCGACACCCTCGGCGTCCGGTCTGGTCGAGCGCCTGGCGAGTTCTCGGGCGCGTTCGTTCACGACCTCGGTGAACCGTCTCGGCGGCGCCAGCTCGTCGACCAGTTTCCAGTCGACGGCGGTGCGGCCCTTCACCCCGTCGGCGCGGGTGGCGAACACGTCGGCGAGGTCCTTGCGGGTGCCGCGCTTGTCGACCACGCGGGTCAGGCCGCCGGTGCCGGGCAGCACGCCGAGCAGTGGCACCTCGGGCAGCGCGACGGTCGAGGAGTTGTCGTCGACCAGCACGATGTGGTCGCAGGCCAGCGCCAGCTCGTACCCGCCGCCCGCACAGGACCCGTTGACGGCGGCCAGGTACGTCTGACCGGAGTTGGCCGTGGCGTCCTCCATGCCGTTGCGGGTCTCGTTGGTGAACTTGCAGAAGTTCACCTTCCACTCGTGGGTGGCGGCGGCCAGCATGCGGATGTTGGCGCCGGCGCAGAAGACCTTGTCCTTGCCGCTGGTCACCACCACGGTCCGCACGCCGGGGTGCTCGAACCGCAGGCGCTGGGTCGCGTCGTACAGCTCGATGTCGACGCCGAGGTCGTAGGAGTTCAGCTTCAGTTCGTAGCCCGGCTGGAGCCCGCCGTGCTCGTCGACGTCGAGGACCAGCCAGGCGACCTCGCCGTCGACGCGCATCGACCAGTGCCGGTAACGGTCCGGGTGTGTGTCGAAGGACACCATTCACCCATTCTCTACATCGACGCTGATCATCGTCAAGGTTATGTAGAAGATCTGTCGATCAGGGTGCGCCATGGCCTCCACCCGGGAAGACGAGCCCGGTTGTGGACCCGGGTGCCGGGCGTCGCGGAACTCGGCGTGGCGGCCATGCCGGCGGCACCATGCACCCGGCTCGGCGGCGCTGTTCGTCGCGGTGTTCCCCGCCAACGTGTGGGCGGTCCGGATCTTCTGGCGCAGGCCGCTGCCGCGCGCGGCGATGCCGGCCCGGCTGCCGCTGCGGGTCCCGCTGGTCACGGAGGCGCTCAGGGCCCGGGAGTGATTCGACCGGCTCGTGCGTTGAACGAGTATGCCTGTCTTCGCACTGCTGCTCATCGCCGTGGTCGCCGAGTTCGCCGTGATCATCGCGGTCGGCGAGGCGGTGGGCGCGCTCTGGACCATCCTGCTGCTGATCGCCGTGTCGATGGCGGGGGTGGCGCTGCTGCGCAGGCAGGGCACCCGCACGCTCACGTCGTTCACCGAGGCACTGCGGGCCCGCCGTGACCCGAGCCCGGAGATGGCGGACGGGATGCTGATCGGGGTCGCCGCGGCACTGGTCCTGTTCCCCGGGTTCCTCACGGACGTCGCGGCCCTGCTGCTCCTGTTCCCGCCGACGCGGGCCGTGGTCCGCAAACGTTTGCTCACCCGCGCCGCAGCGCGCCGCGGGGTGGTCCGTCACGACGTGGTGGACGGCGAGGTCGTCGAGGACGACCCGATCATCATCGACGCGCCGACGATCGAACCGCGCCGTCCAGCAGATAACTGAGCGACGCGCGGGCGGTGGCGCTGGGCACCCCGTCGGCCACGGCGGTCAACGCGGCACGCCAGGACGCGGCGAGGATGGCGGGCGCGGCACGCAGCCGCCTGGGCAGCAGCGGACGCAGGGCGCCGGCGACCGGGTCCTCGCGGGGCACCGGCAGCGGCTCGGCGAGGATGCGACAGACCCCGAAGTGCACGGCAGCGTCGAACGCGACGAGCAACGCCGCGCTCGCCGCGTTCCCGTCGGCCGCGGCGGCCGCCCCGATCATGCGGTCCACCACACGCCGCTCCATCTCCTCCCGCACCACGAGGTAGAGCCCGAGCTTGGACTCGAAGTGGTGGTACAGGGAGCCAGTGGTGACGTCGGCCTTGGCGGCCAGCTCGGTGACGTTCACGGCGTCGTACCCGGCCGTCTCGAAGTGGTGGATGGCCGCCTCCACCAGCCGGGCCTTCGCGGTGCCCGGTACCGGAATCCACTCTCGCATCACGCGCCAGCGTAACTCATTGACCGAGGACCGTAATCGGATTACGGTCCGTCCCATGAAGCTGACGTTCCTGTTCCAGCCCGTGCCCGACCTCGAGGCGGCGGTGGCCTTCTACCGCGACGAGCTCGGCCTCGACGAGTCGTGGCGCGAGGGCAAGACCACCGCCGCGTTCCGCCTCCCCGACTCGGAGATCGAGTTGATGTTGGTCCAGCCGCCGGACGACGGTCCGAAGTGGAGGGCCGGTGGCTTCTTCGGCGTCGAGAGCGTGGACAAGTTCATGACCGACCACCCGGACTTCACGTGGCTCGGTGACGTCGAGGAGGTGCCCGGCGGCCGCACGGTGTCGTTCCAGGACCCCTCGGGCAACGCCGTCCACATCTTCGACCAGACCGACCCGGAGCCCACGGACTGACCTCCCGTCTGTTCGCATGGCGAACACATTTCCGTTGTCCGCAAAGGACAATTGACGGAACTGTCGTCGTGCGCTAAATCAGACTGAGGAGGTCGTCATGGCCAAAGATGTCGATGAACGCTCTTCTCAGTCCACCGAATATCCACTCGGCGTCAGCCGCCCCCCGCTCAGTGTGGCTGACCTGCCGGAACCGGAAGAAGTCTTCAAGACCCGCCGGCTCGGGGGCCGGCAGATCGTCCAGTTCGTCATCGGGCCGAGCCTGATCGCGCTCGGCATTTCCATCGGCAGCGGCGAGTGGCTGCTCGGACCGGGCGCCATCGGCGAGTTCGGGTTCGTCGGCGTCGGGTGGGTCATCACCGTTTCCGCCATTCTGCAGACGTTCTACAACGTCGAGTGCGCACGGTATGTCACCGCGACCGGCGAGGTGCCGGTCGTCGGGTTCGGACGCGTGCCGCCCGGCTGGAAGCTGTGGGTGCCGTTCTCCCTCATCGCGTTCTACTTCGCGTTCATCTTCGGCGGATGGGCCGCGGGCGCGGGGCAGGGACTGTTCGCGTTGATCACCGGCAGAACCCACCGTCCGGACGAGATCGAGTGGGTGCGCCTGCTCGCGATCGGACTGCTGCTGGCCGTCTTCGTCATCACCGCGTTGGCGCGCAAGGTGTCCCGCACCCTCGAACTCGCCAACTGGGTGCTGGTCGGCACGCTGCTCGTGGTGCTGGTCGTGGTGTGCCTGGTGGTCGTGCCGTGGTCGGTCTGGTGGGAGGGCGTGCGCGGCCTCGTCACCCCGGCCGCTCCCCCGGAAGGCATCACGGCGACCACGCTCGGCGCACTGGCCGGCTTCACGGCACTCGCGTCCGGGCTGAACTGGTACGCGATGAACCACTACCGCGACAAGGGCTACGGCATGGGCTCGCGCGTCGGGTTCCTGTCCGGCATGCGCGGCACGCAGCAGGAGGTGCGTGCCGTCGGCGTGACGTTCCCGGACACGCCGGAGAACACGTCCCGCTGGCGGCGGTGGTACCGGCTGCTGATGATCGACCTGTGGCTGGTGTTCTTCGGCGGCGCGATGATCGGCATGCTGCTGCCGACGATCCTCATGGCACACGTCGTGGCCACCAGCGGCGAGACCCCGACGACCGCGAACGTGCCGACGTTCACCGCGGAGCACCTCGGCGCGGACTACGGCCAGGGCATGTTCTACCTGATGCTCGTCGTCGGCGTGCTGGTGCTGTTCTCCACGCAGCTCGGCATCTTCGAGGCGCTGGTCCGCAACTTCACCGACGCCGCGCACGCCACCAGCCCCCGGCTGCGCCGGAGGCTGGAAGGCGATCCCCGCAAGTTCTACTACCCGTACATGCTGGTGGTGCTGGTCGTGATCGCGGCCGCGCTGCACCTCGCGCTCCCCGTCGAGCTGGTGCAGATCTCCGCGAACATGTCGAACTTCGGCGCCCTGATGTTCCCGTTCGCGTTGATGTACCTGAACTCCCGGCTGCCCAGGGCGGCCAGGCCCCGGCCGTGGCACTACGTGATCCTGGTGCTGAACGTGCTGTTCTTCGGGTTCTTCTTCGTGAACTTCGCCTACGAGTTCATCACCGGCGGCCCGCTGGTGGCGTTCTAGCCGGCCCGGCGCCTGCCCCGCAACAGCAGGGCGGGCGCCGCGATGGCGGCCATCGTGCCGGCGACCGCGAACACGCCGTCGTCGAGCGTCCGCGCGAGCAAGCCGACCAACCCGAACAGCAGCGTGAGCACCACCACCGCCCGCGTGGACATCCGGGCGGGCCGGTCGTCCAGCGGAGGCCTGCCCGGCCCCGGCGCCTCGTCCGCCACCCCGCGGTACCAGCCCCCGGACTGCAGCGGCGGATGCGGCAGGTACACGTCCGGCGTCCGCGCCCCGGACAACGGCGTCCAGACGGCCTGACGTGCCAGCGTCTTCGTGTGGTCGTTCATGTCCGCTCCCCAAGTCTCTCCCGGTGCCACCCATGTTCGGCGATGCCACGACCAGGCCATATGCCACGTGGCATGTTCAGGAGAGATTCGTCGGCGAACCCGCGCGACCCTGGTACGTCAGCTCCCCGGCGACGGGTACGCGACCGGGCTGCGGTGGCCCGCCCTGCCGACCGCGCGGACACCGAAGAAGACGTTGTCCTTCGACATGTCGATGGCCGCCGTCGTGGTGTCGCCCACGGGGATCACGTGGGTCCACTCCGGTTGCGTCGTCTCGCGCCACACGACCTCGTAGCCCGCCAGGTCGGGGTCGGGGGTGCGGGTCCAGTACAACTCGGTGTCGTTGGTCAGGCCGCTCGTCCGCACCCGCACGCCCTTCGGGGTGCCCGGGGCGGTCGCCAGCGACCAGAGGGCCGCGCCGTTCACGCGGGCGACCCGGGCGATGTAGTCGAAGTCGCAGAACTCGGGGAGGTCGCCGTACTGCTTGCCGTTCTCGACGCGGACGTCCTGGTGCTGGTGGGCGTAGTCCTCGTTGGGCTCGGTGAACCTCGCCGCCGGGTAGCCCTGCTCCAGGAAGCCGATGTGGTCACCGCCGCGCAGGTAGCGGTCGCGGCGGTAGATGACCTTCACCCGCATGCCGGTCTCCTGGTTCTCGGCGACCGAGCGGACGAACCGGGCGAGCTGGCGGGGTGGGGAGTCGTTCTCGCCGCCAACGGACCTGCGGATCGCCGCTTCCTCGGGTGTCTCGGCCGTCGGCACGCCTTCCGCGAACAGGCGGACGGTACGTGGGTCGCGGGTGCCGTCGTCGGCCGTGCTGGAGCCGACGATGTCGTCGGTGAACATGGCCTGGACGTCCGTGCCGGCCGCCTTGTACTGGGCCGCCATGTGCCGGGCGCCGTAGAGACCCTGCTCCTCGCCCGCCACGGCGGCGAAGACGATCGTCGACCGTGGGGAGCGCTTTCCCATGACCCGTGCCAGCTCCATGGCCACCGCCACGCCGGAGGCGTCGTCGTCGGCGCCCGGGGCGTCGGCGGTCGCGTTCATGACGTCGGTGACGCGTGAGTCGTAGTGGCCGGACACCACGTACACGCGTTCCGGGGTGACCGAGCCGCGCAGGGTGGCGACCACGTTGGTGATCCTGGTCGGCACCGGGATCCGGGGCGCCGGTTGCTGGACGTAGGACTGCAGCTCGACCGTCATGCGGCCGCCGGAGTCCGCCGCGTAGCGCCCCATCTCCGCGAAGATCCAGTCCCGGGCCGCGCCGATGCCCCGGCTCGGATCATCCTGTGTGGACAGTGTGTGCCGCGTGCCGAAGGACGCCAGCCTGCGCACGATCGCCTCGACCCGGGCCGGGTCGACCTCCCGCAGGATCGCACGCAGCTCCCTGTCCGGCGGCTGGGCCAGGGGCGGGCGGCCGGCACCGCCCGTCCCTGACGTGTCCGCCGCCGCCGGTGCCCCGGCGAGCGCCGCACCGCCCGCCGCCGCCACCGTCGCCGTGAGAAACGTTCGCCGAGAGTTCTCAGTCATCCTCCCTGCCTACACCGGGAGCACGTGTGATCGCTAGAACCTAAGCCCGGCAAGCGTTTCGTAGCTGTTCCTGGCCGTGTCCAGCGGCGCGGGCTGGTCGTCGCGTTCGACCAGCCAGTACTTGACGCCGCCGACGTACGCGGTCTCGAACGTCCGCGACCAGTCGATGACACCGTGGCCGACGTCGGCCCACCCGCCCTGCCCGGTGTGGTCCTTGACGTGCAGCACGGGGAACCGGCGCGGGTGGTCGAGGAACAGCTGCCTGCCGTCCATCCCGGCGCGGTCCGCCCAGCCGAGGTCCAGCTCGAAGCCCACGTAGGCGGGGTCGGTCTCGCCGAACAGGATGTCCGACAGGCGGGTGCCGTCGACCACGCGGAACTCGGAGTCGTGGTTGTGGTGCAGGATCGGCCCGAAACCCATCTCGCGGGCGGCCTGACCAGCTTCGTTGAGCTGCCGGGCGCCCAGCCGGATGCCGTCGACGGTGTACATGCTGCCCGGGAACGACGACAGCACCACCCACTTGACGCCGATGGTCTTCGCGTCGGCGAGCTTCGCGGCCCAGTTGCCGGTGATGTCACCGTGTCCGACGTGCAGGATCACCGGTTTGAGCTCGGCCTCCGCGCACATGTCCCTGATCTCCGCCGCGGGGCGCGGGAAAGCGCTCACCCCGACGCACTTGTACCCGATCCCGGCCAGCGCCCGCAGTGTGCCGAGCGGGTCGGCCGCGAGGATGTTGCGGACCGTGTAGAGGTGCATGCCGATCCCGCCGAGCGGGATGCGCCTGTCGTGCCCGTCCGCCGCGAGCGGATCGGCGTTCGCTGTGGTCGTCATCGACGCTCCTGCCACTCCCGCCGCACCGGCTCCGAGTAACGCGAGCAGTCTCCGTCTGGTGATCGAGTGGTCCATCCGTGCACTTCCTCGTGGTCACGTTCGCCTCGTATCGCTTCGGAAAGTACCTGAGAAAGCGCTTTCCCGCTAGGTCCATCCCAGACTCTCGACTCGTGCTCCGTGTGTCTTGCGGGCTTGCGGCCCGGCCCTGCGCGCCCGAGCCGCGCTTGTCGCAGGGCCGGAACAACCAGGTCGGCCACGGGGGCGGCGGCGACGGTCAGTTGCCGTTCGGGGGGCCGCCGTTGCCGTTGCGGCGTTGGGGCATCATGCCCATCTCCATGACGGACTCGGCCGTGGTGGTCGAGCCTTCCGTGGTGGCGATGATCGTGACGTCGTCGCCCTTGGCCACGTCGCCGCCCATCTGGGTCTCGTCGTCGATGGTGTAGGTCTTCGTGTAGCCGTCCTCGCTCTTCGCGGTGATCGAGTCGTCCGTGATCTCGGTGACCTCGCCCGTCTGGAACTCGCCGTGCTGGGTGCCGGAGTCGCCGCCCAGGGGGCCGCCGACGAACACCGGGCCTGCCGCGCCGCCGCGGCCGCCGGGGCCACCGGCCTGGTCGGTGGAGCCGCTCGCCGCGTAGATCGCCACGCCGCCGGCTGCGGCGATGCCCACGGCGATCGCCACCGTGACCGCGATGCGTTTCGCCGTCCACCGGTTGCCGGGCTGGGCAGGGGGTGGCGGAGCGCCCCACTGGGGCGCGTCAGTCTGTTCCGTACTCATGCACAACACAGTCGGGGTAGTACCTGTGTGTGAGCTGTGCTCGCTGTGGGCGACCGCTGTGACCTCCCCGGGCACAGGGAATCCACAGGTTTCCCTCAGCGGCACCACACCCCGCGCGGTGACGATGATGCCCATGCGGAGTGAGCTGCGACGACCGGACGGTCAGCCCGTCCGGGTCCTGGTGGTCGACGACGAGGCCACGCTGGCCGAGCTCGTCTCGATGGCCCTGCGCCTGGAGGGCTGGGACATCCGCAGCGCCCCCGACGGCCTCACCGCCGTCCGCGTGGCCCGGGAGTTCCGGCCGGACGCGGTCGTCCTGGACGTCATGCTGCCCGACATCGACGGGCTCGAGGTGCTGCGCCGCCTGCGGGCCGACCTGCCGACGCTGCCCGTCCTGTTCCTCACCGCCAAGGACGCCGTCGAGGACCGCATCGCGGGGCTCACCGCGGGCGGCGACGACTACGTCACGAAGCCGTTCAGCCTGGAGGAGGTCACCCTCCGGCTGCGTGCGCTGCTCCGCCGCACCGGTGTGACCGAGGCGAGCGCGGGCGCGTCGCTGGTCGTCGGGGACCTCACCCTCGACGAGGACAGCCGCGAGGTGCACCGCGGGGGCGAGCCGGTCGACCTGACCGCCACCGAGTTCGAGCTGCTGCGCTACCTGATGCGCAACCCGCGCCGGGTGCTGTCCAAGGCGCAGATCCTCGACCGGGTGTGGCACTACGACTTCGGCGGTCAGGCCAACATCGTCGAGCTGTACATCTCCTACCTGCGGAAGAAGATCGACGCGGGCCGGACGCCGATGATCCACACGATGCGGGGCGCGGGCTATGTCCTCAAGCCGGCGAGCTGAACCGGGCGTGGCGGGCTGGTCGCTGCGCCGTCGCCTCATCTTCGAGCAGATCGTGCTGCTCGCGCTGGTGTGCGTGGTCATCGTCGCCATCTCGGAGATCGCTCTCCGCGCGTTCCTGGTCGACCAGCTCGACGAACGCCTGGACGACTCGAGCCGGCGGTTCGCGGTCTACCTCGGCGTGCCGGGCGGTCCGCCGGGTGGCGCGGCGCCCGCGGGCGCGCCGGGGCAGGCCGCGGGCACGCTCAACGCCCTGTACGTCGGTGACTCCGGACGGGGCGCGCTGCAGACCGACACCGACACCGCCCAGCTGCTGTCCGGGACCGAGCTCGCCGACCTCATGGCGGTCCCGGTCGACGGCGAGCCCCACACCAGGACCATCGGTGACCTCGGCGAGTTCCGGCTGGTCGCGGACGAGCGGCCGCGCGGCGAGATCAGCGTCACCGGCCTGCCGATGTCCCAGGTCGACGACGTCATGCTGAGCGTCGGCCTGTTCATCGGCGGGGTGGCCCTCGCCGGGCTGCTGGCGGCGGCGGTCGCGGGCGCGTTCATCGTTCGGAGAGCGCTCTATCCGCTGGAACGGGTCGCGGCCACGGCCAGCCGCGTCGCCGAGCTGCCGCTCGACCGGGGCGAGGTGGAACTGGCCGAACGGGTGCCGAAGCGGTACACCGACCCCGGCACCGAGGTCGGGCGGGTCGGGCTCGCGTTCAACCGGATGCTGGGCAACGTGCGGGACGCGCTCACCGCACGGCAGGAGAGCGAGACCCGCGTCCGCCAGTTCGTCGCCGACGCGAGCCACGAGCTGCGGACCCCGCTCGCCGCCGTGCGCGGCTACGCCGAGCTGATCCGCCGCCGCGACGACGACGTGGCACCCGAGGTGGCGCACGCGCTCGGGCGCGTCGAGTCCGAGTCGGCACGGATGACGGCCCTCGTGGAGGACCTGCTCCTGCTGGCGCGCCTGGACTCGGGGCGGCCGCTGGAACACCACGACGTCGACCTGTCCCGCCTGGTCGTCGACGTGGTCAGCGACGCGCAGGTCGCCGGCCGCGAGCACACCTGGCGCCTCACGGTGTCACCGGACCCGGTCGTGGTGCCGGGTGACGGCGCGCGCCTGCACCAGGTGGTGGCGAACCTGCTCTCCAACGCCCGCACGCACACCCCACCGGGCACGACCGTCACCATTGGACTGTCCACAACAGACGAATGGGCGACGCTGACGGTCGCCGACGACGGCCCCGGCATCCCCGCGGACCTGCGGCCGGTGGTGTTCGAACGGTTCGCCCGCGGTGACTCGTCGCGCTCCCGCGCCGCGGGCAGCACGGGGCTGGGGCTGGCGATCGTGGCCGCGGTCGTGCAGGCGCACCACGGGTACGTGTCGGTCGAGAGCCGCCCCGGGTGCACGCGGTTCACCGTGGGAGTGCCACGCACAGCCCGCGCACAGGATTGACCAAGGCGGCACCCAGCCCGGCTCGACAGGTTGGGTGCCATGATCACACCGGCTCCTCCCCTGCGCCGCACGGCTTTCCGGCCCGCACTTCCCGTACTGCTCACCGCCACCGGTGTGCTGTACCTGTGGGGCCTGGGTGCCTCCGGCTGGGCCAACGCGTACTACTCGGCCGCCGCGCAGGCCGGTGCCATGAGCTGGAAAGCGCTCTTCTTCGCGGCGACCGACGCGCCGGGCGGGATCACCGTCGACAAGACACCCGCCTCCGTGTGGGTGATGGGCCTGTCGGCACGGATCTTCGGCGTGCACTCGTGGAGCATCCTGGTGCCGCAGGCGCTGATGGGCGTCGCGACCGTGTGGCTGCTGTACGCGACGGTGCGGCGGGTGGCGGGCGAGGCGGGCGCGTTGCTCGCCGGGGTGGTGCTCGCGCTGACACCGGTCGCGGTGCTGATGTTCCGGTTCAACAACCCGGACGCGTTGCTCGTGCTGCTGCTGACGGCGGGCGCGTACGCGACCGTGCGCGCCGTCGAGGACGGCCGGATGCGGTGGCTCGTGCTCGCGGGCGCGTGCGTCGGGTTCGGGTTCCTCACGAAGATGTCGCAGGCGTTCCTCGTGCTGCCCGCGTTCGGGTTGGCGTGGCTGGCCGGGGCACGACGCCAACGTGTGCTGGGCCTGGTCGTGGCGGCCGGTGCGACCGTGGTGAGCGCGGGCTGGTGGGTGCTGCTGGTGTCGTTGTGGCCCGCCGCCGACCGGCCGTACATCGGCGGGTCGCAGCACAACTCCGTGCTGGAACTGGCGTTCGGCTACAACGGGTTCGACCGGCTCACCGGTGACGAGGTCGGCAGGGTCGGCGGGGGCGGCCCCGGCGGCACGTGGGGGCGGCTGTTCGGTGCGGAGATGGCGGGCGGGATCGCGTGGCTGCTGCCCGCGGCCGTGGTGCTGCTGGCCGGCGGGCTGTGGGCGACGTGGCCACGAGGGGGACCGCGTGGTCCGATGTGGACGGCGCTGCTGCTGTGGGGCGGATGGCTGGTCGTCACCGCGGCGGTGTTCAGCCTCATGGACGGGATCATCCACGCCTACTACCCGGTGGCGCTCGCCCCGGCGGTCGCGGGAGCGATCGGCGTCGGTGCGATCGCCTTGTGGCGCACGGGTTTCACCGGGATCGCGGTGCTGTCCGGCGCGGTGGCGCTGACCGCGCTGGAGACGTACCTGCTGCTCGGGTCCCCGGTGCTGCTGGTGCTCGGGCTCGCGGCGGCCGCGTCGCTGCCGGCGGCGCCGCGGAAGCCGGCCGTCGCGGCGCTGGCGGTGGTGGTGGCACTGGCCGGGCCAGCCGCGTACTCGCTGCGGACGGCGGCGGCCACGCATTCCGGCGCGCTGCCGTCGGCGGGTCCGTCGGCGGGGAACTTCGGCGGCGGCATGGGCGGCCTGCTCGACGCACCGACACCCGGGGCGGACCTCGTGGCGTTGCTCCGGGACGGCGACCACACGTGGGCCGCGGCGACCGTCGGCTCGAACAACGCCGCCGGATACCAGCTGGCGTCCGGGAAACCGGTGCTCGCGGTGGGCGGCTTCAACGGCACGGACCCGGCGCCGACCCTCGCCCGGTTCCAGGACATGGTCCGCGACGGACGGATCCACTGGTTCATCGGCGACGGCGCGATGTCGTCGACGGCGACCGGCGGCAGCGACGCCGGCAGGCAGATCGCCGAGTGGGTGGCCGACAACCACGAGGCCCAGCAGGTCTCCGGTGTCACGGTCTACGACCTGACATGACTCACACAGCGGGCACACAGGCGTGCCACACGGTCAACCAAGCCACGGACCCGAACGTGGTCACCATGACGCTGACCGTGCCCAACCCCACCGAACGGGGCGCCATCGAACCCGATGGCGAGACCCCGGTGCTCGACGTCGTCGTCCCGGTGTTCAACGAGGAACGGGACCTCGCCCCCTGCGTCCGCGGGCTGCACGAGCACCTGTCGACCGGGTTCCCCTACCGCTTCCGGATCACGATCGCCAACAACGCGAGCACCGACGGCACCGAGGCCGTCGCGAGAGCGCTCTCCGAGGAGTTCCCCGAGGTCACGGCCGTGCACCTCGCCCAGAAGGGCCGTGGGAAAGCGCTCCACCACGTGTGGTCGGCGAGCGACGCCGCGATCCTCGCCTACCTGGACGTCGACCTGTCCACCGACCTGAGAGCGCTCTCCCCGCTGGTCGCACCGCTGCTGTCGGGCCACTCCGACCTCGCGATCGGGTCCCGGCTCGCGCGTGGCGCCCGGGTGGTGCGCGGGCCGAAGCGGGAGCTGATCTCCCGGGGCTACAACCTGCTGCTGCGTGGCGCGCTCGCGACCCGGTTCTCCGACGCGCAGTGCGGGTTCAAGGCGATCCGCGCGGACGTGGCGGCGAAGCTCCTGCCGCACGTGGCGGACACCGGCTGGTTCTTCGACACCGAGCTGCTGGTGCTGGCCGAGCGGACCGGGCTGCGCATCCACGAGGTGCCGGTCGACTGGGTGGACGACCCGGACAGCCGCGTGGACATCGTCGCCACCGCGATCGCCGACGTGAAGGGGATCGCCCGCCTGGCACGGGGTTTCGCCACCGGCCGCATCCCGGTGGCGCAGCTGCGGGAACAGCTCGGCAGGGACGCGCCACCGAGCAGTCTGCTGCGGCAGCTGGTGCGGTTCGCCGCCGTCGGCGTTCTGTCCACTGTGACCTATCTGGTCCTGTACTCGTCGCTGCGCACCGGTTTGGGCGCGCAGGGCGCGAACTTCGTCGCCCTCGGCGTGACCGCGGTCGGCAACACGGCCGCCAACCGGCGGTACACGTTCGGGGTGCGCGGGCGCGCCGGTGCCGCCCGCCACCAGTTCGAGGGCCTGATCGTGTTCTGCCTCGGCCTGGGCCTGACGTCCGGGTCGCTCGCCGTGCTGCACGGGCTCACCGCGCCCGGCCGCGGGCTGGAGCTGGCCGTGCTCGTCGTCGCCAACCTCGCGGCCACCGTGCTGCGGTTCCTGCTGCTCCGCGGCTGGGTGTTCCACCCGCGCCGCCTGACCGAGAAGAGTGCCTCGTGATCACCACCGCCGCACCCGTCACCGCCGCCGCGCCGTCGCCACCGGCTCGGAGAGCGCTCTCCTGGGGGCTGGCGGCGCTCCTGGCGGGCACCGCGCTGCTGTACCTGTGGAACCTGACCGCGACCGGCTGGGGGAACAGCTACTACGCGGGCGCGATCCAGGCTGGCGCGCAGAGCTGGAAGGCGTGGCTCTTCGGCGCGACCGACGTGGGCAGCGTGGTCACCGTCGACAAACCACCGGCGGCGATGTGGCTCCCCGGCCTGTTCGCGCGGGTCTTCGGGGTGTCGAGCTGGACGGTGCTGGTGCCGCAGGCGCTCATGGGCGTGGCGGCGGTGTGGCTGCTGTACGCGACGGTGCGCCGGACGTCGGGGGTCGCGGCGGGCCTGCTCGCGGGCGCCGGGCTCGCGCTGACCCCGGTCGCGGCGCTGATGTTCCGGTACGACCAGCCGGACGCGCTGCTGACGTTGCTGCTGGTCGCGGGCGCGTACTGCACGGTGCGCGCGGTGGAGAAGGCCAGTCCGGCCTGGTTGGCGCTGGCCGGGGTGACCGTCGGGTTCGCGTTCCTCACGAAGATGCTCCAGGGCTTCCTGACGCTGCCCGCGCTGACGCTCGCGTACCTGGTCGCGGCCCCGACCTCGCTGTGGCGGCGTGTCGGGCACCTCGCGCTGGGCCTGGTCTCGGTGGTCGTGTCCACGGGCTGGTACGTCGCGCTGGTGGCGGTGTGGCCGACCGACTCGCGGCCGTACATCGCGGGGTCGACGGACGACAGCGTGCTGGAGCTGGCGCTCGGCTACAACGGGCTGGGCCGGATCTTCGGCGGTGACGGCAATCCGGGCGGTGCCGGCGGCATGGGCGGCGCGAACGTCGGTTTCGGTGGCGAGAGCGGGCTGGGCCGGATGTTCGGGTCGGCGTTCGGCGTCGAGGTGTCGTGGCTGCTGCCCGCCGCGCTGGTCGGTCTGGTGGCGGGCCTGTGGTTCACCCGCCGCGCCCCGCGCACCGACCGGACACGTGCCGCGCTGCTGCTGTGGGGCGGCTGGACGGTCGTCACGGGGCTCGTGTTCAGCCTGATGAGCGGCATCGTCCACCCGTACTACGCGGTGGCGCTCGCACCCGGCGTGGTCGCCGTGGCGGCGATCGCGGGACGGGAGCTGTGGCGGGGGCGCGCGCACCCACCGGCCCGGTTCGTGCTGGCGGGGATGGTCGCGGTGACCGGCGTGTGGACGTTCATCCTGCTGGACCGGTCGCCGGAGTGGCTGCCGTGGCTGCGCTGGGTGGTCCTGGCGGCGGCGGTGATCGTGGCGACCGCGCTGGCCGTGGGCATGCCGGCCAGGGCGCTGGGGGTGGTGGCCGTGGTCACGGCGTTGCTGGGCACGGGCGCGTTCACGGTGGCGACGGCGGCGGAGGCCCACTCCGGATCGATTCCGCTGTCCGGCCCGGTGAGCACGGACGGTGACCAGATGGGCAGGATCGGGCCCGGTGTGTCGACTGAGCTGGCCGAGCTGCTGGCGGCCACGGACACCACGTGGGCCGCCGCGGCGACCGGTGGCCCGGAGTCGGCGGACCTGGCCCTGGCCAGCGGCAGGTCGGTGATCGGGATCGGCGGCTGGAACGGCGGCGACCCGGCCCCGACGCTGGCCGAGTTCCAGCGGTTCGTCGAGAACGGGGAGATCTCGTACTACGTCGGCGGCGGCCGGATGGGCCGGCCCGGCGGCAGCGACGACATCGCCGAGTGGGTCGCGGACAACTTCGAGTCGCGGACGATCGACGGACAGACCGTGTACGACCTGCGCGGCTGAAGGGGGAGGGCCGTCACCAGTTGCCGCGGTGGTCCGGGATCGTGAAGATCAGCGGGACCGCGGCCAGCATCAGCACCGACAGGACGACGAAACCGTGCGCCTGCGCCATGGCCGGGCTCGCGCTGTTGGCGGCGACGGCGGTCATCACCGACACCGCGATGATCGACCCGCTCTGCCGGAACATCCCGCGCAACCCGGCGATCGACGCGATCTGGTCCGGCGCCAGCTGCAGCCCGGCGTTGTTCGACGCCGGCACGGACACGCCCATGCCGACCCCGGTGATTCCCGCCGCCATCATCAGCCACAGGTACCCGTTGGTGTTCGGCGGCGGGAACGCCATCAGCACGAACCCCAGCATGATCAACGCGAAGCCGACGGTCATCGGGATGCGACTGCCCAGCCTGCGCAGCGTCAGCACGGCCAGCGCCGCCACGAGGATCACCCCCGCGCCGCGCGCCGTCAGCACCGTCCCGGCGGCGAGCGGGTCGAGGTGGAAGCGTTCCTCCGCGTACAGCGGCACCAGCGCACCGAAGCCGATCGCGGCGCCGCCGAACAGCAGGTTCAGCACGTTCATGGCGCCGAACCCCCTGCCACGCAACAACGTCATCGGGATGAACGGGGCGCGGGCGCGGACGGTGTGCCGCACGAACACGTACGCGAGCACCACCCCGGACACGACGGGCACCAGGAACCACGGGCTGACCAGGCCTCGATCGAGGTTCGTCAGGCCGTACATCGTGGTCAGCATCAGCGCCGCCAGCAGCACGAGGCCGCGCACGTCCATGCGGTCGGCTGGCTTGCGGGCGGTCTCCCCGATCAGCCGCCAGCCGAGGAACAGCAGCACCAGGCCGATGGGCACGTTGACGAAGAAGATCGTCCGCCACGACGAGTACGTCACGAACACGCCGCCGAGGATCGGGCCCAGGATGCCGCCGATCGGGAAGATCGACGTGAACATGCCGACGGCGCGGTCGCGGGCCGGGCCGTAGTGGTCGGCGATGATGCCGGTGGCGGACGGCATGAACGCCCCGCCGCCCAGTGCCTGCACCGCGCGCAGGGCGACCAGCACGTAGATGTTGTTGGCGAAACCGCAGGCCAGGGACGCGAGCGTGAAGACGACCACCGCGGTGAGGAAGACCTTCTTGCGACCGAAGTGATCACCGAGCTTGCCCGCCATGGGCATCGCGATGATCTGGCCAAGCGAGTAGATGGTGATCGTCCAGCCGCTCCACGTCAGCTCCGCGCCCAGGTCGGACTGGATCGCGTTCAGCCCGGTCGCGACGATGGTCTGGTCCATCGAGGCCATGAACAGGGCGATCGCCACGACGGCGAAGACCACGTGCCGCCGTGGCGACGGTTGCAGGGGGATGTCCGCCGGTGCCGTTACTCCTATGCTTCGCATCCCCATAACAGGGGATAATAGTTGCTTGCCAGCAAGCAACCAAGTGTTTGTGACCAACCAGACCTACGGGGAGTCGGTAAGTGGATGCCGAGAACGTGACCCGCCTGCGCCGGGTCATCGGCCGGCTGGCACGGCTGCTCAACGCCGCGCCGGTCAGCGAGAACCTCACGCCCACGCAGGCGTCCGTGCTCGGCATCGTCGCGCACCGCGGCCCGATCGGGATGACCGAGGTGGCCGACATCGAGGGCCTCAACCCGACGATGCTGTCGCGCGTGGTGGCCAAGCTCGTCGACGACGGGTTCGTGACCAGGCAGCCGGACCCCGCCGACCAGCGCGCGATCCAGCTCGGGGCCACCGACGCCGGCCACGAGGTGCACCAGCGGATCATCAAGTCACGCACGGAGACCGTGGCGCGCATCCTCGACGGGCTGTCCCCCGATGTCACGGAAGCCCTGCTGGACGCCTTGCCCGCACTGGAAGCGCTCGCCGAGGGTCTCCGGACGACGAAGCAGTGAAACGGCGGACCGGCGCACGTTACGGGCTTGCCTGAACGTATTTTGCTTGGTTGACCTCGTTGTCTCGCCTCGTCGCCAGCCAGTAGCCTGACCGGTGGCAGTGAGGCGGGCACGAGGACGAGGGGAAGCGGATGCCGCGGACCGATGCGGTGACACGGCGGACCTACGGCGGGCGAACGGCCGCGGTCCGGCGTGCCGAGCGGCGCGAACGCCTGATGGCGGCCGGACTGCAACTGTTCGGTACCGAGGGCTATGCCAGCGCGTCGATCGAGAAGCTGTGCACCCACGCCGGGGTGTCCACGCGCAACTTCTACGAGGAGTTCCACTCCCGCGAGGACCTGTTGATCGCCTTGCACTCGAAGGCGAACGAGCACTCGTACCGCGCGGTCAACGCGGCCTTCGCCGACGCGGCGGACGCAGCGCTCGCGGAACGCTTCGAGCTCGCCGTGCGGACGTTCGTCAGCAACATGGCGAGCGACCCGCGCTGGGCACGGCTCGCGTACGTCGAGATGTACGGCGTCAGCGACAAGGTGGAGAAGCACCGCCTCGCGTGGCGCAAGCGCTGGTGGGACTTCATGGTCGCCGAGGCGGACCGCGCCGTGCTGCGCGGCGAGGCGAAACCCCGTGACTTCACCATGCCCGCACTGGCCGTGATCGCGTCGGTCAACGAACTGGTCTACCACTACGCCGTCAACCGGGGAAGGATCACCTTGGAAGAGGTCATCACGGAGGTCGTCCGGATCGCGGTCGCGGCGGTGACGGCCGCATGACCGTGTCCGCCACCGTATCCGCCACCGCGTCCGCCACCGCCCTGCTGGAGCGCCTGACCGAGGTCGCCAGGACGGACGTGCGGCCCGCGGCCGAACTGCTCGCGAGCGCCGTGCGGAACAACGGGGTGATCCAGGCCTTCGGCACCGGCCACTCCCAGGGCACCGCGCTGGAGATCGCCGGCCGCGCGGGCGGTCTCGTGCCCACGAACCGCATCGCCCTGTCGGACCTGGTGCAGTTCGGCGGCGAGGACCCGTCGATCCTGGCCGACCCGATGCTCGAGCGCCGCGGTGACGTCGTGTCGCGCCTGTACGAGCTGGCGGCGCCGCAGCCGCAGGACGTGTTCGTGATCGCGTCCAGCTCCGGGGTCAACTCGTCGGTCGTGGAGATGGCGCACACGGTGACGTCGAAGGGCCACAAGCTGGTCGTGATCACCTCGCTGCGGCACAGCAGCCAGGTCCCGGCGCTGCACGAGTCGGGGAAGCGGTTGTCCGACTTCGCGGACGTGACGCTGGACAACGGCGCCCCCTTCGGCGACACGCTGCTTCCGTTGCCGGACGGGACTTTCGTGGGCGGTGTGTCGTCGCTGACCGCGGGCCTGCTCGCACAGATGCTGGTGGCGGAGACCGTTCGCCTGCTGATCGACTCGGGTGTCGAGCCGCCGGTGTACGTGTCGAACAACGTCCCGGGCGGCTACGACCGGAACGTCAAGCTGGAAGCGCTGTACGAGGGCCGAATCCGCCGCACGGCGAGCTAGTGTCGGCGACGCTCAGACGCGGCGCGATCGCCGCGCCCGCACCGACCGGATGACCGCGGTCTTCGAGCAGCTCCAGAACACGTTGCGGGACCAGGCGGGGCCGGGGACCGACCGGGCGCGGCTCGTCAACGACCTGCTGGTCGAGGCGGGCTGACCAGGTCCCGGACCGCCTCCGGCCACGTCGGGTAGGCGAACGTGAAGCCGGCGTCCAGGAGGCGGCGCGGAACCACGCGGCGGCTCTTCAGCAGCAGTTCGGTGTCCGAGCGGACCGCCCACGCGCCCACCTCGGCCATCCACGCCGTCGCGGGCAGGCCGAACGGGACACCGCACGTGGCACGCAGCGCGCGCATGAAGTCCCGCTGTGGCAACGGGTTCGGCGCCGCCAGGTTGACCGGCCCCGCCAGGTCGTGCGCGATGAGGAACTCGACCGCGCGGACGAGGTCCGACTCGTGCAGCCAGGAGACGTACTGAGCACCGCCCGCCACCGGGCCGCCGAGGCCCGTGCGCGCCATCAGGCGCAGCGCCGTGAACGCGCCACCCTTCTCCCCGCTCATCACGATCGCCGTGCGCAGGGCGACCTTGCGCGTCGCCGGGGTGTCGGCCGCGGTCTGGGCCGCCTCCCACCTCTTCGCGATCTCGACGCTGTACGCCCAGTAGCCGGGCACGTCCGGCTCCTCGCCACCGATGACGCCGGTCACCTCGTCGTTCGCGGCGTCGACGCGGTGGGCGTAGATCGTGGCGGTGCTCATCTGCAGCCACACCGCGGGTGGACGGGCGGCCGCGGCGATCGCCGCGCCGACGACCCGCGCCGAGTCGACCCGGGACGCCATCATCTCCCGCAGGTTCGCGGGCGTGTAGCGGCAGTTCACGCTCCGGCCCGCGAGGTTGACCACCGCGTCGGCGCCGTCGATCTCGGCGGCCCACGGACCGAGCGTCCTGCCGTCCCACCGGACGCCGCTCCCCCTGCCGAGCGCGACCACCTCGTGCCCCGCGTTCCTCAGCGCACGGCTGAGGAACGTGCCGATGTGGCCCGAACCGCCGGGTATCACGATCTTCATGGCGACCTCGTTTTTGAACGTGTTCGAAAACGAGGGTACAGCCGTCCCGGACGGTTCGGCGCCGCCTGTGGGCTACACCATGTACTGGTCGTGGCGCGCGAGGAACTCCGTGCGTTCCTCCGGCGTCAGCTGGCGGCCGCTGAGCGCGATCTCGGCCGACTCGAGGAAGTACTTCTCCCTCGGCGCCCCCGGCGCGAAGAGGATGAGCATCGACGCGGGCTCGTCCGTGTCGTTGCGGAACGCGTGGATGCCGTTCTCCGGGACGTACAGGAAGTCACCCTTCACGGCGTTGACCCAGCGTTCGCCGTCGTACAGGCGGACCGTGCCGTCGAGCACGTAGAAGCTCTCGGAGAACGTCTTGTGGTAGTGCGCGCCGGGCCCGCCCGCCTGCGGCGCCATGTCCCACTGGAAGAGTCCGAAGTGGCCGTCGGTGAGCGCACCCGTGGCGAGGAAGCGCGAGGTCGTTTTGGGGCCTTCGAGCTCCGGCGGGGTGTCCGACGACCTGTAGACAGCGTTGACCTCACCTGTGAACGACATGTCTGGGATGATAGGCGACACCATGTATGTGCTGCTCAGCTGCGCGATCTCGCTCGACGGCCACCTCGACGACAACTCCGCCGAGCGGCTCGTGCTCTCCAACGCCGCCGACCTCGACCGGGTCGACGCCGAGCGCGCGGGGGTCGACGCGATCCTCGTCGGCGCGGGCACGATCCGGAACGACAACCCGCGGCTCTCGGTCCGCTCTCCTGCCCGCCGGGCCGCGCGGAAGGCGGCCGGGAAGCCCGCGACACCGCTGAAAGTCGTGCTGTCGAACGGCGACGTGCCCGCGGACGCCGCGTTCCGCGCCGACGGCGAGTCGCTGGTCACGCACGGGTCCGTCGCCGAGGTCCTGGCACAGCTGGAAGAACGCGGCGTCGAACGGCTCATGGTCGAGGGCGGCGGGCGCGTGCTGACCGAGTTCCTCACCGCGGGCGCCGCCGACGAGCTGCAACTCGTCATCGCGCCGTTCTTCGTCGGGGACGCCACCGCGCCCCGCTTCGTCCACGATGGACGGTTCCCCTGGTCCAAGGACCACCGGGCGACGCTCGCGTCCGTCGAACGCATCGGGAACGTGGTGCTGCACCGGTACCTGCTCGGCGAGTCCGCTGTGGACGGTCACTGGCTCGCGCGCGCGGTCGAGCTGTCCAGGAACTGCCCGCCGTCCACCGCGGCGTTCAGCGTCGGCGCGGTGATCGTGGACGCGGCGGGCGAGGAGATCGCGTGGGGGTACTCCCGCGAGACCGACGACACCGTGCACGCCGAGGAGTCCGCGCTCGCCAAGCTCGCGGGCGACGACCCGCGCCTGCCGGGCGCCACCATTTACAGCTCGCTGGAACCGTGCAGCACCCGCAGGTCCCGGCCCCGCTCGTGCACGCGGCTGATCCTCGACGCGGGCATCCCGCGCGTGGTCTTCACCTACCGCGAGCCGTCGACGTTCGTGGTCGGCGAGGGCGCGGAGCAGCTCGCGGCGGCCGGGGTCACCGTCGTCGAGCGTCCCGAACTGGCCGACGAGGTCCGTGAGATCAACCGGCGGCAACTGGGATAGCCCACTACTGCGCATTGCGTGGTAGTGTCCGAGCCACACTACTGGGGTGAGGGCACATGGAGATCAGCCAACTGCTCAAAGGCGTACTCGACCTCGCCGTGCTCGCCGTGCTGAGCGACGAGGACGGCTACGGGTACGACGTGGTCCGCAGGCTGCGCCAGGCGGGTCTGGACGAGGTCGGCGACGCGTCCGTGTACGGCACGCTGCGCCGCCTCTACAACGCGGGCGCGCTCACCTCCTACGTGCGCCCGAGCGAGGAAGGCCCGCACCGGAAGTACTACGCGCTCAACGAGGTCGGCAGGCAACAGCTCGCCGACGGGACCAAGACCTGGCGCGGGTTCGCGAACACCATGACGGATCTGCTGGAAGGAGACATGGCGTGAGCACCACAACGAACACCGAGGTCGCGGCCTACCTGGACCGGTTGCGGCGCGAGCTGGCGGGCCTTCCGGCGGACGAGATCGAGGAGATCCTCCAGGATCTCGAACCGCAGCTGGCCGCGATCGCCGCCGGACTCGACGACGAACCGGTCTCGCTGGCCGACCGGCTCGGCGACCCCGCCGAGTACGCCAGGGAACTCCGCAGCGCCATGGGCGTCCCGGAGGAGCCGGCGCGGCCGACGCCGGTGTGGGTGCCCCGTGTCGCGTTGTGGCTGCTCGTGGCCACCACGGTCACGGCGGTCGCGGGCGCCTACCTCACGGCCCGGATGTTCGCGAACGACCCGCGACCCGTGTTGTGGCTGTTCGCCATCGGGCTGGTCGGGTGCTGGCTGGCCATCGGCTGGCGCCGGTCCACGATCGGTGAGATCGCCGAACTGCCCGAGGTCCGGCAGGTGACGGCACGACTGGCGGCCGCGGAGCAGCACCTGCCGGTCGCCGCCTTCGTGACGTCGCTGCGGCCAGGATTGCGCCTGGTCAAGGCCGCGTTCGTGTGGCTGGGAGTGGTATGGCTGCTCGGGTGGTTCGGCTTGCTGGGTGCGGGTGGGGCGACGACCGCCTTCGCGGCCGCGGTGCTCACGGTGTGGGCCGGCTACCGGGCGCAGGCCGACCGGCGGTGGCTGTGGCTCAGCGTCCCGCTCACCGGATGGGCGGTCGGCGCGGCGGTCAAGGTGATGGAGTTCCTGCCGCGGCTGACGATGGGCGACTACGCGTGGCTGTGATTGGTTAGAAGCTGTAACGAATGTTACAGTCGCTCGGTGACGAGTCCTCGTGAACGGTACCGAGCCCAGGTGCGCGCCGAGGTGAAGGAGCACGCGTGGGCACAGATCGCGGAGGCCGGCGCGTCCGCGATCTCGCTCAACGCCATCGCCAAGACCATGGGCATGAGCGGCCCCGCGCTGTACCGCTACTTCGCCAACCGGGACGAGCTGATCACCGACCTGGTGAGCGACGCGTACCGGCAACTGGTGGACGCGTCCCGTGCCGCGGTCGCCGAGCGGGGCTCCGACCCCGCGGTGATCGCGAACGCCATCCGCGACTGGGCACACACGTACCCGCAGCGGTACTTCCTCATCTACGGCACCCCGATCCCCGGCTACCACGCGCCGTCGACCACGACCGAGATCGCGACACAGCTGATGGACCTGCTGCTCGACGCGCTGAAGGACCGCGAACCCGGCCCGGCGATGGCACTGGACGAGAACCTGGCCCGCCACCGTGAGTGGGCGCACGTCGACGTGCCGGAGAGCGTGCTCCGCCAGGCGCTGGGTTTCTGGACCCGCCTGCACGGCGTGGTCAGCCTGGAGATCTCGGGCCACTTCCGGGACATGGGCTTCGACACCCAGCTCCTGTTCGAGGCGGAGATGGCGGCCTCGCTGGGGCGATAGCCCGAGCAGACCGTGCACGGTCACCCGACCGGCAACCCCAGCAGCCCGGCCAGCGTCGTCGGCTCCCCACCGGGGAACGACAGCGCGCCGGGCAGCCCCGGCACCTGCGGCTGGGGTGCCGCCGCAGGCGGCGGCACCTCGACGGGTTTCCCGCCGAACGGTGCGTTCTGCGAGCCACGCACGCCGATCGGGCTGCCCGGCGGCTCGGCGCAGTAGGCCAGCGGGTTGGGCGGCGCGTCCGTGAGGTCGTTGCCCGGCCGCTGTTTCGTGGTCTCGTACCCCTTCGTGCACGACATCGGATCGTTGAACGTCAGCACCAGCCCGAGGTGCCCGGTGCCGTCCGGGTTCGCGCCGGGGGCGGTCGCCGTGATCATCGGGAACGCCACCAGCAGTTGCTCGAGCCCGTCAGTGCGGGTGCTCGTGACCTGCATGGTGGTCAGCAGGTTCGCGATGATCACGCCGAGGTCCTGGCCGGAGTCCCGCAGCAGGTCGTCGACCTGCACGGCGACCAGCGGCACGTTCGTGATCAGCTCACGCAGGTCCGGGTTCGACGTCTTCAGCTGTTCGGCGATGAGCCGCAGGTTGCCGCTGTAGTCGAGGATCTGGCGGGTCTGCTCCGCCTGGGTCTCCAGCACGGTCCGCCCGTTGGCCAGGAGCGACGTGGTCTGCGGCAGGTGCTCGGCCGCCGTGTCGGTCAGCTCGCCCGCGCTGTCGAGCAGCACCTGCAGCGCCGGGCCCGCGTTCTGGAACGCGAGGTACAGCTCGTCGACGGTGGTGCGCAACGAGTCCTGCGGCACGCTCTCGACGAACGTGTCCAGATTGGACAGCAGGGTCTCCGGGCTCGACGGGGTCGCCGTGCGGTCCCGTGGCACGACCGAGCCGTCCGCGAGGAACGGGCCCCGGTCGTGGTCCGGCCGCAGGTCGACGTACTGCTCGCCGACCGCGGACCGGTTCGCCACCACCGCACGGGTGTCGGCGGGGATGGGCGGCGCGTCGTCCTCGATGTCCAGGACCACGTCGACGCCGTCGTCGGAGAGCGTCAGCCGCTCGACCCGGCCGACGGTCACGCCCCGGTAGGTGACCTCGGCGTTCGCGAAGATGCCGCCGGAGTCGGCGAGCTGCACGGTCACCCGGTAGCCACGCGCCCCGAACAGCCGGTCCAGCCCCGCGTACGTGCCACCGACGTACACGATGCCGACGACCGCGATCATCGCGAACAGGAACAGCCGGACCTTGGTGCCCCGCAACAACATCAGCGACCCTCCCCCAGCAGCGAGCCGAGCAGCCCGGTCAGGCCGCCGGGCACCTCGCCCCGCGGCACCTGCGGCAGCGTCGGCACCGGCAGCAGCGGTTCGGCCGGCTCCGACGGCCCGGGGTTCGGTGACAGGCCGGGGATCGGGATCACCGGTGTGCTCGCGTTCTCCAGGTTCTCCAGCAGCACCGACAGGTCCATGTCGAACTTGACGTCCACGTTCACGTAGTCGCCCTTGACGGCGTTGAGGAAGTAGTCGGTGAACGGGTAGGTCACGAGGAACTGCAACGAGTTCGGCAGGTCCGCCCCCGCCTCCGCGAGCTTGTTCAGCGTGGGGGCCAGCAGTGTCAGGTCGTCGACGAGGTCGTCGCGGCTGCGGTTGACGGTGTCGACGGCGACGGTGGACAGGTTCTCCAGCGCACCGAGCATGGTGACGAGCGCGTCCCGTTGTTCGTTGACGACCGCGAGACCGGGGCCGAGACGGTCCAGCGCGACCTCGATGTCGTCGGTCTGCGCGGCGAGCCTGCCGGACAGGCGGCCGAGCGCGTCGATGGCCTTGGTGATGTTGGTCTTCTCGCTGTCGAGCACGCGCACCACCGTGTCGATGTTGGACAGTGTGGCCCGCAGCTCCGGCTCGTTGCCGTCGAGTGCCGCGTTCACCTCCTCGACGATCGTCGACAGCTGCCGGACGCCACCGCCGTTGAGCAGCAGGGAGAGCGCTCCCAGGACCTCCTCGATCTCCGGGTTGCGGTTGGTGCGGTCGATCGGGATGACAGCGCCGTCCTTCAGCGTCCCCTCCGGACGGTCCGGGGCGCGCAGCTCGACGAACTTCTCCCCCAGCAGCGACGACTGGCGCAGCTCGGCGGCCGCGTTGGCGGGCAGGTGCACGTCGCCGTTGACGAGCATCGTCACCACGGCCGTCCGGTTGTCCTTCGCCAGCTCGATCTTCTCGACCCGCCCGACCGCGACGTCGTGCACCTTCACCCCGGCCTGCGGCACGAGGTCGAGCACGTCCCCGAACCGCGCGACCACCCGGTACGGGTGCTCGCCGAGGTCCGCGCCACCGGGCAACGGCATCTGGTACATGCCGGAGAAGCCGCCCGACGAACAGCCCGCGAGCAGGAAAGCCAACGCCACCAGGACAAGTCTCATCGGCCACCGCCCGTCGCGGCGGCGGACAGGTCGACGATCGGGATCGGCAGCGGCGGCAACTCGCCCGCCGACAGCGAGCCGAGGACCTCCGCGACGGACGGCAGACCGAGCGTGCCGTCGAGGTACGGGGCGAGCTGCTCGCAGATGTCCGTCAACGTCTTCGGCAGCTGCTTGGGCGTCCCCGCCTCGATCGTGCGGCACAGCATCAACACCGGCGGGTAGGTCAGCTCGTTGAGGTTGCCGCGGATCGCGAACGACGCGGACGCGGCGTCGTAGGTGTTCAGGAAGTTCGACATGGCGAGCGGAGCCACGTCGAGGATCTCCGCGACCGCGGCCCGCTGGTCGACGAGTGCCTGCGTGACACCCGTCAGCTTGTCCACGTTGGAGCTGATCGCGTCCTTGTTGGTGGCGATGAAGCCGTGGACGTCGGTGAGCGCTGTCCCGAGCGAGGCGAGGGCCGTGCCCAGTTCGTCGCGGTCGTCGGCGAGGTAGCCGCTCACGTCGGCCAGCTTGTCGTTGAACGCCTTGACCTGCGTGTCGCTCTCGGCGAGCGCCTCGGTGAACGTGGCGAGGTTGTCGACGGTGCTGAACAGGTCGCCACGGGAGTCGGCGAGCGCGGCGGACGCGGCGGACAGCTCCCGGATCGTCTGGTTGAACAGCTCCCCGTTGCCGGACAGGTTCGCCGCGGCGGTGTCCAGCACGTCGGAGAGCGCTCCATCGGCGTTGGCGCCGTTCGGTCCCAGCGCGGTCGCCAGGTCGTTGACGCTCGCCGTCAGGTCGTCCAGCTCGACCGGCGTCGCGGTGCGCTCGAGCGGGATGACCGTGCGGTCGGCCATCAGCGGACCGGACTCGTACGCGGGCGTCAGCTGCACGTACCGGTCACTGACCAGCGACGGCGCGACCACCACGGCCTGCGCGGCCGCGGGGATCTCGACGCCGTCGTCCACGGTCATCTCGACCCGCACCCGGTCGCCCTCCGGCGTGACCGCCGTGATGCGCCCGACGCCGACCCCGAGCACCTTCACCTCGGAGTCCGGGTACACGCCGACCGCCTTCGTGAAGTACGCGGTGATCCGCGTCCCCGACGGCGACATCGTGATCCACCACAACGCGAAGCTGAGCACCAGCGCCAACGCGAGCGCGTAGATCACCACGAGCGCGGCGCGGCGGCTCGCACGGCTCTCCTCGACCATCGCCCGGACGTTCATCGCGTGCCCTCCGGGGTGAGCGGCACCGTGCAGCCCTCGGGGTTGATGTCGAAGACCCCGGCCTTGGTCGGCGGTGGCAGCAGACCGCAGATGTACCCCTCGAACCAGCGGCCGTTGCCGACGACGTTGTTGAACGTCCGCACGTACGGCGCGAGCGACGCGAGGCTCTCCGACAGGTTCTTCTGGTTCTTCGCGAGGATCGTGGTGACGCGGTCCAGCTCGTCGAGCGCGGGCTTGAGCTGCTTCTGGTTGTCGGCGACCAGGCCCCGCAGCTCACCCGCGAGCGTGGTGGTGCCGGTCAGCAACAGGTGCACGGCGTCCCGACGCAGCCGCAGTTCGCCGAGCAGCAGCGACGCGTCGGCGAACAGCTTCTTCAGCTGGTCGTCGCGGTCGGCGACGGTCCTGGAGAACCCGGCGGTGTTGGCGAGCAGGGTCTTCAGCTGTGTGTCCCGTGTGGACAGTGTCGACGACAGCTTCGACAGGCCGGTCAGCGTGTCCTTCATGTGCTTCGGGCTGTTCGCGAACGTGTCGGACAGCACCTCGAAGCTCCGCGCGAGGTGCTCGGTGTCGATCTGGTCGACGGTCTGCGACAGCTTCCCGACCGCGGGAACGATGTCGAACGGGGTCTGGGTGCGGTCGACGGGGATCGGGTCGTTGGCGCTCTGCGGTGTGCCGCCGGAGGACTCGATCGCCAGGTACTTGTCGCCCAGCAGGGTCTTGATCTGGATGGACACCGTGCTGCGGTCGCCGAGGCTCACGTCGTCGACGCGGAAGTCCACGACCACCTTGTTGCGGGCCAGCTCCACCGACCGCACGTCGCCGACCTTCACCCCGGCGAGCCGCACCTCGTTGCCCGGCCGCAGCCCGGCCGACTCGCGGAACTCGGCGGTGTAGGTGGTGCCGCCGCCGATGATCGGCAGGTCGTCGGAGTTGAACGCGACGAGCAGACCCAGTACCAGCAACACGACCGTCACTGTGCCGACGGCCGCCGGATCCCGCTCTTTCAACGGTTTCATTGGCACCTCTCCGCGGGCGGCGTACCGGGGACGGGCAGGAACGGCAGGTCGACCGAGATGCCGAGGTCCGACACGCCGATCCGGCCGGACATGCTGCAGAGGTAGTAGTTGTACCAACCGCCGTAGCTCGACACCCGGCTGATCGTCTGCACCTTGTGCGGGAGCCCGGCGAGGAACTTGTCGACCGTGTCCCCGTGGTCGGCGAGGTTCCCGGCGAGCCTGCCGAGCGCCGCGATGTCCTCCTTGATCGGCGGCCGCACCGACGACAGCAGGCCCGCCGTCGACTCGGTCAGATCGCCCAGCGCGCTGATCGCGTCACCGATCGGCTGCCGCTGCGCGGCGAGGCCCGACGCGAGCTGCTGCAGCTGGTCGATCAGCCCGGACACCTCGGTGGTGCGTTCGTTGACCGTGGTCAGCACGGTGTTGAGGTTGTCGATGACCTGCCCGATCACCTTGTCCTTGCTCGCGATGGTGCTCGCGAGCGACGCGGTGTGCGCGAGGACGCTGTCGATCGTGCCGCCTTCTCCCTGCAGCACCTGGATCAGCTCACCGGCGAGCTTGTTGACCTCGTCCGGTTTCAGCGCCTGGAACAGCGGCTGGAACCCGTTGAACAGCTCGGTCAGGTTCAGGGCGGGCTGGGTGCGGTCGAGCGGGATCGTGTCGCCCGGCCGCAGCACCGCGTTGGTGTCACCGGATCCGATCGCGAGCGCGATGTAGCGCTGCCCGATCAGGTTGCGGTACTTGATGGTCGCGGTGATCGACTTCGGCAGCTCCCGTGACGCCTCCACGTCGAACCGTACGTCCGCCCACTTGTCGTCCACCACCGCGATGTCGGTGATCTGTCCGATCCGGACCCCGGACATGCGGATGTCGTCACCCTCGTTGAGGCCGGTGACGTCGGTGAAGCGGGCGACGTAGCCGCTGGTCGCGCCGAGCGTGGTGTTGGCGATCGTGAGGCCCAGCAACGCGGTCAGCGTGACGGTGACGACCGCGAACACGGTCATCTTGACCAACGGTGCGACGAAGTTCATGTTGGCCCTTCCTCGCAGGCTCCGAGGGGCCGCGGTATCGATGACTCGCTCGCAAGCTCGCTCATCGGACCGTCACCTCCGCGCCCCGGAACAGCGGGCCGAGCAGCAGTGACGACCACTCCGGCACGTCCGGCGGCGCCACCCCGAGTCCCGGCGCGACGAGCGCCGCGATCAGCTCCTGCTCCGGCGGGGTGTTGGCGACCCGCTCCTCCGTGGCCGACTGCGGCAGCGTGTTCGGGAAGTCCCCCGGCCGGTCCGACTTCGGTGGTGGCGGCTTCGACGACCCGTCGTCCAGCGGCCCGCCCTCGGGGTACTGCGGGAACCGGGCGGGCGGCTTCGCGACCGGGTAGCAGGCCGGCCCGCGTTTGTCGTTGTAGCGCGGGGTGTCCACACCGGGCACGTACTTGCCTCGGCTGGACGTGATCTCGATGGTCACCCGCGTGACGTTCGGGGTGGACGTGCCCTTGCCGAACGCCCGGTCCGCGGCCGGGATCGCGTCCACGAGCTGCCCGAGCAGGCACGGGTACTCGGGCGCGTACTTCGCCAGCACGGCGAGTGTCGACTCGGACTCGCTCACCAGGTCGATGATGTTTCCCTTGTTGGCGGCCAGGAAACCGCCGAGGTTGATCGACGCGTTCGTCAGCGTGCGGTACAGGTTCCGCAGCTGGCCGCGCTGCTCGACGACGGTCTGCGTGGTGACCGTCAGGTCCCGCAGAGCGGTCAGCAGCTCGGGTCCGGCCTGCGCGTAGGTGTCCGCGACGGTCGAGAGCCGCTGGATGTTGGCCCGCAGGTCCGGCAGCGACGGCGTGATCTCCGCCAGGTAGTCGCCGAGCCGCACGAGCGTGTCGCCGAACTGCTCGCCGCGCCCGTCGAGCGCGGTCGCCATCGCGTTCAGTGTGGACGACAGCTTCTCCGGCTGGATGGCCCGCAGCACGGGCATGAGGTTGTTGAGGACCTCTTCCATCTCGACCGCCGAGCTGGTTCGGTCCTGACCGATCACCGATCCCTCGCGCAACCGTCCACTCGGGTCCTTCGGCGTCTGCAGCGCCACGTAACGCTCACCGAACAACGTCTTCGGGAGCAGCCGCGCGGTCACGTTGCCGGGGATCTCACCGACGTGGTCCGGGTTGAGCGCGAGGTCGAGGACGGCGTGGTCGCCGTTCGGCCGGATCGTCCGCACCTCGCCGACGATCAACCCGCGCAGCTTCACGTCCGCGCCGGTGCGGAGCTGGTTGCCGACGTGGTCGGTCTCCAGGGTCACGGGCACGACGGGCGTGAACGCCTTGCGGTAGAAGGCGATCGACAGCACGACGAACATCCCGGCGATGACCAGGAAGATCAACCCGTAGATCTGGTATCGGCGCCGCTCTGTCATCTAGCCCGCCAACCGCACTGTCGTCGTCGCGCCCCAGATGGCGAGCGACAGGAAGAAGTCCAGCAGCATCTGCACCACGATCGCCGCCCGCACCGCCCTACCCACGGCCACCCCCACCCCGGCCGGACCGCCGGACGCGGTGTAGCCGTAGTAGCAGTGCACGAGGATCACGACCACGCTGAACACGATCACCTTGAGGAACGACCACAGCACGTCCTCCGGCGGTAGGAAGAGATGGAAGTAGTGGTCATACGTGCCCGCGGACTGCCCGTAGAACCACACGGTCACCTGGCGCGACGCCAGGTACGACGACAGCAGACCCACCAGGTACAGCGGGATCACCGCCGCGACCGCCGCGACCACCCGCGTGGTCACGAGGTACGGCAGCGACGGCACCGCCATCACCTCGAGCGCGTCGATCTCCTCGGAGATGCGCATCGCACCGAGCTGTGCGGTGAACCCGCAGCCCACGGTCGCCGACAGCGCGAGCCCGGCGGCCAGCGGCGCGACCTCACGGGTGTCGAAGTACGCGGCGATGAACCCGGTCAGCGCGGACGTGCCCAACTGGTTGAGCGCCGAGTACCCCTGCAGGCCGACGATGAGCCCCGTGAACACGGTCATGCCGATCATCACGCCGAGCGTGCCGCCGATGACCGCCAGGGCACCGCTGCCGAAGAACACGTCCGACAGCAGCCGCAGGATCTCGCGCGGGTAGTGCGCGATCGTGCGCGGCACCCACGCGAGGACGCGGACGTAAAACGCGAGCTGCTGGCCCAGTGTGGCGAGCCCGTCGGCAGGCTGCTTCGCGGCGACCACCAGCCGTCGCGGCACCTTCGGCGGGATGTCCACTGTCGCCATTACATCCCCTTCGGCGGGACGATCTGGAGGTAGATCCCCGTGATCACCACGTTGATGAGGAACAACAACAGGAACGTGATCACGACCGTCTGGTTCACCGCGTCCCCGACGCCCTTCGGCCCGCGCCCGGGGTTGAGGCCGCGGTAGGCGGCCACGATGCCCGCGACGAACCCGTACAGCACGGCCTTGATCTCGCTGACCCACAGGTCCGGCAGCTGCGAGAGCGCGTTGAACGACGCCAGGTATGCGCCGGGCGTGCCGCCCTGCATGACCACGTTGAAGAAGTAGCCACCCGCGACACCGACGACGCTGACGAGTCCGTTGAGCAGCACCGCGACGATCACCATGCCGAGCACGCGCGGCACGATCAGTCGCTGGACCGGTGACACGCCGAGGACTTCGAGCGCGTCGATCTCCTCACGGATCGTCCGCGACCCGATGTCGGCGCACATGGCCGACCCACCGGCGCCCGCCACGAGCAAGGCGGTGATCAACGGCGACGCCTGCTGCACGATCGCGAGCGCGCTCGCCGCACCGGTGAACGACTGCGCCCCGATCTGTTGCGTCAGCGACCCGAGCTGCAACGCGATGACCGCACCGAACGGGATGGACACCAGCGCGGTGGGCAGGATCGTGACGCTCGCGAAGAACCAGCACTGCTGGATCAGCTCGCGCCACTGGAAGGGCCGCCGGGGCGTGTACTTCGCGACCTCCCAGGCAAGCGTCGACATGCGCCCCACCTGAGCGAGCGCACGCACAGGCGCGGGACGCACGCCGGCCGCTGTGTTCATTGTTCGCTGCGCTCAGTCGCTAGAGACACCGTCTTCCCTCCTGCGCTGCTCGTCAGTCCAGACGGTGTCCCGCTCCCTCGCTCCGCTCACAGCGCTCATGTGCCATCACCCGTGAGGTACAACGACCCAGAACCGTTGTGGTTACCCGAAACTCGACAAAGAATGGGCCGCGGTCACACCCCCGTCCGCCACGAACTCCGCGCCCGTGCAGTAGGAGCTTTCGTCGCTCGCCAGGAACAGCACCAGCTCGGCGATCTCGGGCGGCTGCCCCACTCGCTTCAGCGGCACCCGCTTGCCGACGTAGGTCAGGTCGACGGGCTGCCCGCCGAGCGCGGTCGGCAGCAGCCCGGTCTCGATCGCGCCGGGGTGCACGGAGTTCACCCGCACGCCCTTGCGGGCCAGCTCCAGCGCCGCCACCTTCGTCATGCCGCGCACCGCGAACTTGCTGGCGGTGTAGGCGGTCAGCGCGGGCGTCGCCGCCAGACCCTCCACAGAGGACACGTTGACGATGGAACCGCCACCCGCCTCGACCATCAGCGGCGCGACGGTGCGCATGCCGAGGAAGCAGCCGACCTGGTTGACCTGGATGACGCGCATGTAGTCGGCGAGCGCGGTGTCGGTCAGCAGGGAGAAGTGCAGGATGCCCGCGTTGTTCACCAACACGGTCGGCGGGCCGTAGGTCGCGACGACCTCCTCGGCCCCGGCCGCCCACTGGTCTTCCCGCGACACGTCGAGGTGCAGGTAGTGCGCGCCGATCTCGGCGGCGAGCTCCTTGCCCGCCTCGTCGTTCACGTCCGCGACGACGACCCGCGCGCCCTCCTCGGTGAACCGGCGCGCGGCCGCGGCGCCCTGGCCCCCGGCGGCGCCGGTGACCAGCGCGACCTTCCCGGTCAGCCGACCCATGTCACATCAACTCCTCGCCGAGTGGCATCAGGACCGTCTTCAGTTCCGTGTAGGCCTCGAACGCGCTCCGCCCGCCCTCGCGGCCGATCCCGGACTCCTTGAAACCGCCGAACGGCAGGTGCGGCTCGACCTGGAACCCGTTGATGCCGACCGTGCCCGCGCGCAGCCGCCGCGCCAGCCGGAAGGCGCGCCGCGCGTCCGTCGTGTACAGACCGGCGCCGAGACCATACTCCGTGTCGTTGGCGATCGCGACCGCCTCGTCCTCGGTCTCGAACGGGATGACGGCGAGCACCGGCCCGAAGACCTCCTGCCGCGCGATGTCCATGCCGTTGTCGACGTCGGCGAAGATCGTCGGCCGCACGAAGTTGCCCGCCGCGAGGTCACCCTCGACCCGCTCGCCGCCGCACACGACGCGAGCGCCCTGTTCCTTGCCGCGACCGATCAGGCCGAGGACGTGGTCGAGTTGCTTGGTGTTGATGAGCGGGCTCGCCAGCGTGGCGGCCTCGAACGGGTCGCCGTAGGTGATCGCGCCCGCCATGGTCTCGGCGGCGCCGATGAACTCGTCGTGGACGTCCCGGTGTACGAGCGCGCGGGTGTGCGCGACGCAGGCCTGCCCCGACAGTCCCATGGTGACGGTGCCCATGGTGGTCATCGCGGCGAGGCCGATGTCCGGCGCGTCCGGGAACACCAGCGTCGGGCTCTTGCCGCCGAGTTCGAGCGACACCCGCTTGAGCGTGTCGGCCGACGCGGCGACGATCCGCTTGCCGACGGCGCGGCTGCCGGTGAAGCTGACCTTGTCGACGAGCGGGTGCGTGACCAGCGCCTCCCCGGTGGGGTCGCCGGGTCCGGTCACGACGTTGACCACGCCGTCCGGGATGCCCGCCTCGGCGAGGAGTTCGACCATGCGCAGCACGCAGAACGTGGCGTACTCGGAGGGTTTCACCACGACCGTGCACCCGGCGGCGAGCGCGGGGGCGAGCTTCTGCGCGTACAGCAGGAACGGCCCGTTCCACGGCAGGATCGCGGCGACCACGCCGACCGGTTCGCGGAACGTCATCGCCAGGTGGTCACCGCCCTGGTACGGGGTGAGCGTCTGGCCGCCGATCTTGTCGATCCAGCCCGCGTGGTGGTCGAAGGCGTCCGCGGCGGCACCGACCGACGTGGCGTAGACCGGCCCGAACGACAGCGGCACGCCGTTGTCGAGTGCCTGCAGGCCACGCAGCTCGTCGGCGTGCTCGCGCAGCAGGTCCGCGTACCGGTGGAGCGCCTTGACGCGTTCACCGGCGCGCGTACCGGACCAGCGGCCGTCGTCGAACGCCCGCCGCGCCGCGCGGACCGCCTCGTCCACATCGGATAGACCGGCGACCGCGAGGTCGCCGATGGCTTCGCCGGTCGCCGGGTGGGTGTGCGTCCACGTCGCGCCGGACGCGGCGGGCCGCCACGTCCCGTCGATCAGCAGCAGGCCGTCCTTGAGCCCGACCTCGTCCCGGCGGGCGAGCAGGCTGAGCGTCATCGCTCCTCCTCGAGCGCCATGAGGTCGGTCGCGACGAAGGTCCTGGCCGGGTCGCGGTCGGCGAAGTACGCGCCGAGCGCGGTGTCCAGCGCCTCCGAGGTCCACTGTGGATGGTCGAACCGGGCCTCGACGGTCGGGGGTGCGAGCAGGGCGACCATGCCGCCGTACACGACGAACACCTGCCCGCTGATCTTCTCGGCGGCCGGTGAGGCGAGATAGGCGACGAGCGGCGCGACGTGGTCCGGGGACAGGGGATCCACGCCGGCCGGGGCGTCACCGAAGACCGCCGCGGTCATGGCCGTCCTGGCTCGGGGACAGATCGCGTTGGCGCGCACGCCGTACCGGGCGAGGCCGCGCGCGGTGGCGAGGGTCAGCGCGGTGATGCCCGCCTTGGCGGCGGCGTAGTTCGGCTGACCCTCCGATCCGAACAGGAACGCCTCGGACGCGGTGTTGACCACGCGGCCGTAGGTGGTGCCGCCGTTCGCCTTCGCGTGCCCGCGCCAGTGGGCGGCCGCGTTGCGGGACAGGAGGAAGTGACCGCGCAGGTGGACCCGGACGACGAGGTCCCACTCGTCGTCGGACATGTTGAACAGCATCCGGTCACGCAGCACGCCCGCGTTGTTGACGACCACGTGCAGCCCGCCGAAGCGGTCGACCGCGGCGCTCGTCAGCGCCTTCGCCGTGTCCGCATCGGACACGTCGCCGCGCACCAGCAGCGCCTTGGCGCCCAGTGACTCGATCTCGTCGACGACGTCGGCGCCTGAGACGTCACTGACGTCGTTGACCACGAGGTTCGCGCCCGCGCGGGCGAGGGCGAGCGCCTCGGCCCGCCCCAGCCCGGCACCCGCGCCGGTGACGATCGCGACCTTGCCGTCGAGCATCGCCGCCTTCATTGCCGGACCTCCTCGTTTGGCCAGGACTCTAGTACATTCTTAGAACGTGTTCTAGTAGCGAGGAGTGCCGATGCACATCGCGTACACGCCCGAGCAGGAGGAACTGCGGCGCGAGCTGCGGGCGTACTTCGCCACGCTGATGACACCCGAGCGGCGGGAAGCGCTCTCCGGCGGCGGCGACTACGGTGACGGTGAGGTGTACAAGGAGGTCGTGCGGCAGATGGGCGCCGACGGCTGGCTCGCGCTGGGCTGGCCGGAGGAGTACGGCGGGCAGGCCAGGCCCATGATCGACCAGCTCATCTTCACCGACGAGGCGGCCGTCGCGGGCGCGCCGGTGCCGTTCCTGACGATCAACACGGTCGGCCCGACGATCATGCGGTTCGGAACCGAAAAGCAGAAGCGGTTCTACCTGCCGCGGATCGCGTCCGGGGAGCTGCACTTCGCGATCGGCTACTCCGAGCCGGAGGCCGGGACGGACCTCGCGTCGCTGCGGACGCGGGCCGTGCGCGACGGGTCCGGCTGGGTGGTCAACGGCCAGAAGATGTGGACGTCGCTGATCTCCTACGCCGACTACGTGTGGCTCGCGTGCCGCACCGACCCCGAAGCGCCGAAGCACAAGGGCCTGTCGATCCTGATCGTGCCGACCGACGCCGACGGGTTCTCGTGGACGCCGGTACGCACGGTGTCCGGGCCGACCACGAGCGCCACCTACTACTCCGACGTCCGCGTACCCGAGGACGCGCTGGTCGGTGAGGTGAACCGCGGCTGGCCGCTGATCACGAACCAGCTCAACCACGAGCGCGTGGCGCTGACGTCGTCCGCGCCGGTCCGCGAGGCGCTGCGGGAGGTGCGGGAGTGGGCGCAGGCGACGAAGCTACCTGACGGGCGTCAGGTCATCGACCAGGAGTGGGTGCAGATCCACCTGGCACGCGTGCACGCGAAGGCCGAGTTCCTGAAGCTGATCAACTGGAAGATCGCGTGGGGCGTCGAGCGCGGGCTCAACCCGGCCGACGCGTCCGCGACGAAGGTGTTCGGCACCGAGTTCGCGACCGAGGCGTACCGGCTGCTGATGGAGGTGCTCGGCACGCAGGCGTACGTGCGGGCGGGTTCGCCGGGCGCGCTCCTGCGCGGCCGGATCGAACGGATGCACCGGGCGTCGCTGATCCTGACGTTCGGCGGCGGGACCAACGAGGTGCAACGCGACATCGTGGCAGCGGTCGGTCTCGGCCTGCCCGTGGCGAAGAGGTGAGCCGTGGATTTCTCGTTCAGCGATGAGTTCGACGACCTGGCGGAGCTGACCCGCACGATCCTCGCGGACCACCTGACACCTGTCAGGTTGGCCGAGGTCGAGGCGACCGGCGACCGGTTCGACCGTGCACTGTGGACGGACCTGGCGAAGGCGGGGGTGCTGTCGGCGGCACTGCCGGAGTCGGTCGGCGGCAGCGGCCTCGGGCTGCTCGAACAGTGCGCGGTGCTCGTCGAACTGGGCCGCGCGGTCGCGCCGGTGCCGTACCTGTGCTCGATCGTCCAGTCGGCGTCGGCCATCGCCGAGTTCGGCACGGACGCGCAACGGGCCGCGTGGTCGGCGCCCGCCGCCGCCGGTGAGCTGGTGCTGACAGCCGCACTGTCCGAAGAGGTCGGTGACAATCCTGGCCGACCTGTCACGAAGGCAGAGCGTGCAGGTGCATCTGCACAATGGCAAGTGCACGGTTCAAAAGTCGCTGTGCAAGCAGGTCCGGTGGCGAATCTGTTTCTGGCACCGGCGGAAACGGCACTCGGACTGACTGTGTTCCTTATCACTTCGACCGATTCCGGCGTGACCGTACGGCGCCAGCAGATCGTCGACGGCGACTCCGAGGCATTGCTGGAACTGGACGACGTGAGGCTCGACGACGACCGCGTACTCGGCGAACCGGGCGGCGGCGCGGCCGTCGTCGACTGGCTCACGAGCCGCGGCACGGTCGGACTGTGCGCGCTCCAAGCAGGCGTTTCAACAGAAAGTCTGCAGATGACGGCCAAGTATGCAACTGGCAGAGTGCAATTTGAACGACCGATTGCGACATTTCAGGCAGTGGGACAGCGACTCGCCGACTGTTACATCGACGCGGAGGCGATCCGGCTGACGCTCTGGCAGGCTGCTTGGCGACTGTCCAAAAATCTCTCTGCCCACAATGAGATCGCGACGGCGAAGTTCTGGGCGGCCGATGGCGGCCACCGCATAGCGCATGCCGCGGTGCACATTCACGGCGGCATGGGTATTGACGTGGACTACCCATTGCATCGATATTTTGTGGCCACGAAACGCATCGAGTTCAGTCTCGGCGGCGCCACCACACAGCTGCGCCGCATCGGTACCGCACTGGCCGCGGAGCCGGCCTGAGGAGGTTTTCGCATGACCGCGCCGGGGGATCCGGTCCCCACTGTCACCGAGCTGCTGCTCGCCCGCGCGGACGATGCGAACCCCGGTCTCGTGTTCGAGGACCGGGCTTGGTCGTGGGCCGAACACCTGCGGGAGTGCGCGGACCGGGCGGCGCTGCTCCGGTCGCTGAGGCGGCCCGGCCCGTTCCACGTCGGCGTCCTGATGGACAACGTCCCGGAGTTCTCGTTCCTGCTCGGCGGCGCCGCGCTCGCGGGCGCGGTCATCGTCGGGCTGAACACCAGCAGGCGCGGCGAAGCGCTCGTCCGGGACATCCGGCTTGCCGACTGTCAGGTTGTGCTGACCGACAGCCGGTACGTGGAGTTGTTGCAGGGCCTGGACACCGGCGCCCGCGTGCTGGACGTGGACTCGGCGGCGTGGCACGTCACCGCGTTCCGGCACCAGTACTCGCCGCTGGAGGCCGTGGCCGCCACGCCCGACGACCTGCTGATGCTGATCTTCACGTCCGGCACCAGCGGCGAACCGAAGGCGGTGCGCTGCACGCACGGCAAGATCGCGGGCCCGGGCAGGATGCTGGCGGACCGGTACGAGCTGGGCCCCGGCGACACCACGTACGTGTCGATGCCGATGTTCCACTCGAACGCGATCATCGCGGGCTGGGCCGTCGGCCTGGCGGCAGGCGCCCGCATCGCACTGCGTCGCCGCTTCTCGGCGTCGGGCTTCCTCCCTGACCTGCGCGACCACGACGTGACGTACGCGAACTACGTCGGGAAACCGCTCTCCTACGTGCTGTCCACACCGGAGAAGCCGGACGACGCGGACAACCCGCTGAAGGTGATGTTCGGCAACGAGGCCAACCCGAGGGACGTCGAGGCGTTCGCGAAGCGGTTCGGCTGCCAGGTCGTGGATGCCTACGGCTCGACGGAGGGCGGCATCGTCGTCCCCCGCCCGCCGGGCACGCCGCCCGGTTCGCTCGGCCACCTGGCCCCGCCGCTGGCGGTGCTCGACCCGTCGACGGGCAGGCCGTGTGCCCCCGGTGAGGTGGGCGAACTGGTGAACATGTCGGGCGCGGGCCAGTTCGCCGGCTACTACAAGGACTCGGCCGCGGACGCGGACCGCCTGCGGGACGGCAAGTTCTGGAGCGGCGACCTCGTCCACCACGACGAGGACGGGTACCTGTTCTTCGTGGGCCGCACGAGCGAGTGGCTGCGCGTGGACGGCGAGAACCTGGGCACCGCGCCGATCGAACGCGTCCTGCTGCGTCACCCGTCGGTCTCCGAGGCCGCCGTGTACGCCGTCCCGGACCCGGCGGCCGGTGACCAGGTGATGGCGGCGCTGGTGATGCGCGACAACTTCGACCCGGACGAGTTCGCGGCGTTCCTGTCGGCCCAGCCGGACCTGGGCCCGAAACAGGTGCCGAGGTTCGTCCGGATCACGGCCCGCCTCCCGAGGACGGCGACGTACAAGGTGCTGAAGCGCACGTTGTCGGCGCAGCGTTGGCGCACGCCGGACACGGTGTGGTGGCGCGCGGGGGCCGAACTGGAGTTCGAGCCGTTGACCCCGTCCAGCGACCCGATCCGGCTCGACTGGGGTGCCCGGTCCGTGCGACCCTGAGGTCATGCCTGACACATCGGAACCCGCGGCCACTCCCGAATCCGCAGAGGCAGAGCCCCAGCAGCAGGACGTGAAGGCCGCTTTCCGCGCGGCCCTGGAGCGCAAGCAGGCGCAGAACCGCAAGGGCCAGGAACACGCGGACGCCCGCTCCAAGGTGGACAACACCCACGGCCCCGCGGCCGCGAAGCGCACGTTCCGCCGCAAGAGCGGCTGAGCCACAGCAGAAGGGGCCGGCACCCGCCGGCCCCCTTTTTTTGTCCACAGCTCACCGAGTTGTCCACAGGCAGCCCGCCACACCCCTCCCCCGACACCCCCCACTGGTAGACTGGCAAGGCGGGTGGCCCCCGGGAACGGGTGGGGCTTGAGGTTACGTCCTTGGCGCGGACTTTTGCAGCGTTTTCGCTGGTCAGACGCCTGCTCAGGCGTCAGGTTCGCAGCGTGAACAGCAGGTAGGCGGCCATTGATGGGCCGTCCGTGATCACGCCCTCCCGCAACATCCGCTCCACCTCACCGCGCGGGAACCACTCCTGTCGCATGTCCTGCTCGGTGGCCTCCCGTTCCGGCCTGCCCGGCTTCAGGTCCGTCGCCAGGAACACGTGGCAGCGCTGCCCCGACATCGCGTTCGCCGGGTTGAGGTGGCCGAGGCGCGTCAACCTGACAGCTGTCAGGCCGGTCTCCTCCCGCAGCTCGGCAGCCGCCAGCTCCGCCGGCGTCCCCGTCACCCCGGCGGGGAACGAACCGGACGGGAACTCCCACGACCGCGCACCCACCGGGTAGCGGTACTGCTCCACCAGGTGAAACCCGTCGCGCTCGAACGGCAGCACCAGCGCGAAGTCCTTGGCGTCCACCACCGAGTAGACGCCCTGCGCACCGTCCGGACGCGTGACCTGGTCCTCCCGCACCGACAGCCACTGGTTCTCGTACACCAGCCGCGACGACAGCTGCCTCACGTCGCCCACCTCCCCGGGCGCCGTCACGAGCGCATCGTGAACAGCAGGTAGGCGGCCAGCGACGAGTCGTCGGTGATCACGCCGTTCCGCAGCATGCGTTCCACCTCGGCGCGCGGGAACCAGGCCTGCCGCATGTCCTGTTCGGTGATCTCGCGGTGCGGCCTGCCGGGTGTCAGGTCCGTCGCCAGGAACACGTGGTAGCCCTGGCCGGTGATGCCGTGCGCCCCGTTGAGGTAGCCGAGCCGCTCGTACCTACCGGCTGTCAGGCCCGTCTCCTCGCCCAGTTCGGCGGCCGCCAGTTCCTCCGGCGTGCCCGTGACGCCCTGGGGGAACGCGCCCTGCGGGAAGCACCACCGCCGCTCGCCCAGCGGGTACCGGTACTCCTCCACCAGGTGGAACCCGTCGTTCTCGAACGGCAGCACCAGCGCGAAGTCCGGCTTGTCGATCACCGAGTAGATGCCGTGCGTCCCGTCCGCGAGCTCGATCTCGTCCTCGCGCAGCGTCAGCCACGGGTTCTCGTACACGATCCGTGAAGAAAGCGTCTTGATGGTCACGCCTTCAGTCTGGCCCGCGCCTCCTCCACCTCGGCGAGGAGGCTCGCCATCACCTCCGCGACCGGGCGGACCTCGTTCATCCGCCCCACGATCTGCCCGACGGGCATCGCGACCACGTCCGGGTCGCCGCCCTTGGACATCCTCAGGTGTGCCTCGCCGACGAGCATGTTCTGCAGCGGCATCGGCAGCGGCTCCGGTGCGTCCGGCTCAGCCCACGCCTGCGTCCACTTGTTCTTCAGCAGCCGCGCGGGCTTGCCCGTGTAGATCCGCGACCGGACGGTGTCGCTCGAGGTCGCGCGCACGAGCGCGGTCTGGACAGCGCTCTCCGACAGCTGGTACTCGGCGGTGGTGAGCCAGTACGAGCCCATCCACACGCCCGACGCACCGAGGGCGTGGGCGGCGAGCACCTGCCGCCCGCTGCCGATCCCGCCCGCGGCCAGCACGGGAACGCGCTCTCCGACCGCGTCGACGACCTCGGGCACCAGCACCATCGACGCGATCTCGCCGGTGTGCCCGCCCGCCTCGTAGCCCTGGGCGACCACGATGTCGACACCGTTGTCGACATGTCGCCTGGCGTGTGCCGCGGTGCCCGCGAGTGCCGCGACCGGCACCCCGGCACCGTGCGCCCGCTCGATGACGTCCACCGGCGGCGAGCCGAGCGCGTTGGCGATCAACGCGATCCGGTGCCCCAACGCGACGTCCACATGCGACCGCGCGACGGAGTGCAACCAGCCGAGCACACCCGCGTCACCCGCGGCGGCACCCGCCACCGGCGGCACCCCGAGCTTGAGCAACGTCCGCTCGACGAACTCCTTGTGCCCCTGGGGAACCAACGCGGACAGGTCCTTCGACGTGCCCTCGACCGGGATCTTCGCGGGCATCACGATGTCCACACCGTACGGCCGGCCGTCGGTGTTCTCGTCCATGAAGGACAGAGCCGCGTCGAGGTCGGCCGGGTCGTTGAACCGCACGCAGCCGAGCACCCCGAGCCCGCCCGCCCTGCTGATGGCCGCGGCCACGTGCTCGGACGGGGTGAACCCGAAGATCGGGTGCTGGATGCCCAGCCGTTCGCACAGCGCCTCAGACCCCGACATTGGCCGCCTGCCACATGGGTTCGTGTTCCTCCGTGTACTTCTTCGCCCAGGGGTAGTCCGGCTTCCCGCTCGGCGCCCGACCGACCTGCTCGACGATCCAGACGCTGCGTGGCGTCTTGTACCCCGCGAGCCGCTCCCGCACGTGCGCGTCCAGCGCGGCGAAGTCGACCTCCCGGCCCTCCCACGGCTGCACGAGCGCCGCGACCCGCTGACCGAGCCGTTCGTCCGGCACGCCGACGACGAGCACGTCGAACACGTCCTCATAGGACTTCAGCGCGGCCTCGACCTCTTCGGGGAACACCTTCTCCCCGCCCGTGTTGATCGAGACGTTGCCGCGGCCGAGCAGCGTGATCGCGCCGTCCTCCTCGAGCCGCGCGTAGTCGCCTGCCACGACGTAGCGCTCCCCGTCGACCTCGACGAAGATCGACGCGGTCTTCTCCGGGTCCTTGTAGTAGCCGATCGGCACGTGCCCACCACGCGCCAGCCTGCCGATCTGGCCCGGCTCCTCGATCCTGCGGTTGTCGTCGTCGATCACGATCGTCTTCGGGCCGCTGTTCACCCGGGGCCCGCCCGCGCTCGGCTTGCTGCCCTTGAGGATCACGCCCATGCCTTGGAAACCGCTCTCCGAGGACCCGATCGCGTCGGTGATGACGGCGTTCGGCAGGGCCTCGAGGATCTGCTCCTTCACCGACGGCGAGAACAGCGCCGCGTGGCTGGAGAACGCGATCACCGACGACGCGTCGTAGTCGCCCTCCTGGTAGGCGGCGAGCAGCGGCCGCGCCATCGCGTCACCGACGATCGTGACGACCTTGACCTGGTGCCGGTCGATCGCCTGCCACACCTCGTGCGGGTCGAACTGCGGCAGCAGGACCACGGTGTCCCCGGAGAACAGCGCCGGGAGCGTCGCCCACTGCGCGGCACCGTGGATCAGCGGCGCGCACGGCAGGCGCGTCATGCCACCGGTCTCGCGGCCGCGCCGTGACTGCGCCCATTCGTCGGAGAGCGCTTCCCCGGTGTAGAAGTCGATGCCGCCGCCGAGCGTGCGCCACACGTCCTCGTGGCGCCACATCACACCCTTCGGATACCCGGTGGTGCCGCCGGTGAAGAGGATGTACAGGTCGTCGGGGCTGCGCTCCCCGAAGTCCCGCTCCGCGGACCGCTCGGAGAGCGCTCTCTCGTACTCGACGCTGTCGCTGGGCAGGTCGGTGCCGTCCTCGACGACGACGGTGTGCCGCACCCGGGCAGTCTCGGGGAGCACCGCCGCGACCCTGTCGGAGTAGCGCCGCTCGTGGACCACGGCGACGAGGTCCGCGTTGTCGAAGAGGTATCGCAACTCGTTCTCGACATAGCGGTAGTTCACGTTGACCGTCACCGCACGCAGCTTGTAAGCGGCGAGCAGCGTCTCGATCGCCTCGATGGAGTTGCGGCTGTAGAGACCGATGTGGTCGCCGCGCCCGATGCCCTGTTCCGCCAGGTGATGGGCCAGTTGGTTGGCACGCCCTTCCAGTTCGGCGAAGGTCGCCGCGCGGTCGCCGCACGCGATCGCGATCCGGTCGGGAAAGGCGTCGGCTGCATGCTCGAAGAGGTCCGCGATGTTGAGGGCCACGGAACCAAACTAGAACGTGTTATCGTTCCTGGCAATGCCCTAGTCGGAGGTGAATTCATGGCGGACTGCCTCGTCGAACAGGACGAGCACGTACTGGTCGTGACGATGAACCGCCCGGCCGCCCGGAACGCGCTCTCCGGCGAGATGCTGAAGATCATGCGTGAGGCGTGGGACCGCGTCGACGAGGACCCGGCCGTGCGTGCCTGCGTGCTGACGGGCGCGGGCGGCGCGTTCTGCGCGGGCGCCGACCTGAAGGCGATGACCGCCAACCACCCGAGCGAGAGCCAGTTCGACGCGGCGGTGATCGAGCCGCTGCTGAAGGGCCGGCGGCTGACCAAACCGCTGATCGCGGCCGTCGAGGGCCCGGCGATCGCGGGAGGCACCGAGATACTGCAGGCCGCGGACATCCGCGTGGCCGGGGAGAGCGCTCGCTTCGGGGTGTCCGAGCCGCGCTGGGGTCTCTACCCGCTCGGCGGTTCGGCGGTGCGCCTCCCGAGGCAGCTCCCGTACACGGTTGCGGCGGAGCTGCTCCTGACCGGCAGGCACATCCGCGCGGCGGAGGCGCTGCGGATCGGCCTGATCGGCCACGTCGTCCCGGACGGCGAAGCACTGCCGAAGGCCATGGAGATCGCACGGGCGATCGCCGCGAACGGCCCGGTGGCCGTGCAGGCGATCCTCCGCACGATCCGCGAGACCGAAGGCATGCACGAGAACGAGGCATTCCGACTCGACGCGGAGGTCGGCCTCGGAGTCTTCGCGAGCGCGGACGCGAAGGAAGGCCCGAAGGCGTTCACGGAGAAGCGCCCGCCGAGGTTCCAGGGCAAGTAAGGCGGCCTCCGGCCCCGGATTCCAGCGTACCCACGCCCCCCGACATTTTCGGCGGCCACGGCAACGCCTGTGGACAACCATCTCCGGCCAACCTGGCGGGGCCATCCGCGCCAAGTACGGCGACCACTGCCACCGCGGGTGAACACCTCCGCCGCCTCCGGCCCCCAAGATCCAGCGTAGCGACCCACACCGACAGTTCCGGCAGCCGCGACAACATGCTGTGTACAACCGATCTCGGGCCGATCTCCGCGCTGCCGCGGCCAGGGCAGCCTCCGGCCCCCGGAATCCAGCGTAACGACCCACACCGACAATCTCGGTGCGCTGCGCTCCTCCGCGGCGTGGTTGTCCACAGCCGCGGGAGTTGTCCACAGATTCGCGTGATCCGCCCGCGCGCGGCCGTCACTGTCGGTGCCCTGCCGTACGCTGGCAACCGGGGGCCGGAGGCCGAGCCCTCAGATCGCGCGTTCGCGGTTCGCCCAGTACGGGTCCCGCAGCTTTCGCTTGTACAGCTTGCCGTTCGGGTCGCGCGGCAGCTCTTCCGCGTAGTCGACGGACTTCGGCAGCTTGAACTTCGCCAGGCGCTCCGCTGCGAACGCCAGCAACTCCTCCGTCAGCTCCGGTTCCGCCGTCACCCCGTCCGCGGGTTGCACGACCGCCTTGATCTCCTCGCCCCAGTCGTCGTTCGGGACGCCGAAGACCGCGACGTCGGCCACCTTCGGGTGCACGGAGAGCGCGTTCTCGATCTCCGCCGGATAGATGTTCACGCCGCCGGAGATGATCATGTCGGCCTTGCGGTCGCACAGGTACAGGTACCCGTCCTGGTCGAGGTAGCCGATGTCCCCCAGCGTGAACAGGTTGCCCACCCGCGCCGCGCGTGTCTTGGCCTCGTCCTTGTGGTACTCGAACGTGGAGTCACCCATCCGCATGTACACCAGCCCCGGCGTCCCCGCCGGCACCGGCTCCCCGTCGTCGTCGAGCACCGCCACGACCGACCCCGGCCACGCCTTGCCGACCGACCCCGGCTTCCGCAGCCACTCCTCCGCCGAGATCGCCGTGCCACCACCTTCGGTGGCCGCGTAGTACTCGGTCACCACCGGGCCCCACCAGTCGAGCATCCGCCGCTTCACCTCCGGCGGACACGGCGCCGCGCCGTGGATCATGCACCGCAACGACGAGACGTCGTAGCGTGACCGGACCTCCTCGGGCAGGTCCAGCAACCGGTGGAACTGCGTCGGCACCATGTGGCTGTGCGTGACGCGGTACTTGTCGATGAGCCGCAGCATCTCCGCCGGGCGCCAGCGGTCCATCAGCACCGCCGTGTGTCCTAACTGGATGGAGTTGGCGACGAAGTTCAGCACCGCCGTGTGGTACAGCGGCGAGCCGCAGATGTGCACGTGCCCGTCGAACGGGCCGAGCCCGAAGATCCCGAAGAACCACGACGCGGCGGGCGGCACGACGTCGGGATCGGCACCGGTCAACGGCCTCCGCACGCCCTTCGGCCTGCCGGTCGTGCCCGACGTGTACAGCATCGGCGACCCTGCCGTACGCACGTCAGGTCGCCCCGTCTCACCCGCGCCGAGCGTCGGCAACGGCGCGAAGCCCGGCACGTCACCGACCGCGAAGCCGCTGACCCCGGTTCGTGCCCGGGCGTCCGCTGCCGTCTCGGCGAACCGCTCGTGCGCGACGAACGCCTTGGCACCGCTGTCCTCGATGAGGTAGGCGACCTCGGCGCCGACCAGGTGCCAGTTCGCCATCACGACGTACAACCCGGTCTGGAACGCTCCGAAGTAGACGGACGCGAGGTCGATCCCGTTGGGCAGCAACAGAACCACACTGTCGCCCGGCGCGAGTCCCATGGCCTGGAAGCCGCGGCCGTAGCGGTCGGCCGCCGCGGCCAGCTCGGCGTACGTAGCCTGACGGCCGTCAGGCTCGACGACCGCGGTCAGGTCAGGCTGCTCACGGGCGATGTTCCACAGTCCGGTCGAGGCCACCACGCCAATCTAGAACGTGTTTCAATTCTCGGCAAGAACCGCCGCCACCGAGCGCACCTGCGCGGCGTCCTGACAACCCACCACCAACATGGTCACGCCGCGATCGGCCCACTGCTTGACCTGCGCGCGGACCTGCTCCGCCGTGCCGATGATCGCGGTCTCCGCCACCAGCTCGTCCGGCACCGCGGCGGCGGCCTCCGCCTTGCGGCCCGCACGGAACAGCGCCGTCACCTCGTCGACGACCTCGCCGTAACCCATCCGCCGGAAGAGGTCGGCGTGGAAGTTCTTGCTCTCGGCACCCATGCCGCCCGCGTAGAGCGCGATCACCGGCCGGTGCCGGTCGTAGGCCGCGGCGGGGTCGTCGGTGACCGTGATGACCGCGTTCGCCGCGACCTCGAAGTCGGCCCGCGACCGTCGCGCGCCGGGCCGGGCGAAGCCCTCGTCCAACCAGGCGTTGTACTGGTCGGCGAGCTTCTCCGAGTAGTACACGGCCAGCCAGCCGTCGGCGATCTCGGCGGCCAGCGCGACGTTCTTCGGCCCCTCCGCCCCCAGCCAGATGGGCAGGTCGACACGGAGTGGATGGGTGATCGGCCGCAGGGGCTTGCCCAGCCCGTCCGCGCCCGGGCCCGCGTAGGGCAGCGGGTAGTGCGGCCCGTCGCTGGTGACGGGCGCCTCCCTGGCGAGGACCTTGCGCACGATGTCGACGTACTCGCGCGTGCGGGAGAGCGGTTTCCCGAAGGGCGCGCCGTACCAGCCCTCCACGACCTGCGGTCCGGACACCCCCAGCCCGAGGATGGCCCGCCCACCGGACAGGTGGTCGAGGGTCAGTGCCGCCATCGCCGCCGCGGTCGGGGTGCGCGCCGACAGCTGCGCGACGGCCGTCCCGAGCCGCACGTTCCGCGTCGCCGACCCCCACCAGGCGAGCGGCGTGAACACGTCCGATCCCCAGGACTCGGCCGTGAACACGGCGTCGTACCCGGCCTCGTCCGCGGCGACGACCATCTCCGCGGCATTGGGCGGCATACCCGCACCCCAGTACCCGAGCTGCAGTCCAAGTTTCATAGCGTGATCGTAGAACGAGTTCTCACCCGATCAATGTCGCAGATAGACCACTCGTTCGATACGAGGACGATTACACCCACGTCGGCTATCGTTTGTGCCATGTCAGCCGAACCCGTCGAGCCCCCCAGGCCGAGGACGTTCACAGACGCCACACCGCGGGAGATTCGCAGCGCCCTGATCCCTGAGGAACAGCGCGATTTCGACACCTCGTGGCGAGCCGCCCTGACCGAGGCGGCCGAGACAATGGATCTCGGCGAGGTGTTTCGCACACTCGACAACTGGCGCACCCACGCAATACTCACCGACCAACTCGGCCACCGCGGCTACCGCGAATGGCTGGCAAGCCTCGAGCGGCGCACCCACACCGGTGAGCAACCAGCCGGGAGCATGCCGTGGACCGAACTCAAAGCGGAACTCGGCCTCTGAGCGTGACTTACAAGATCGACATCGATCCCTCGGCAAGGGATCAGATCAGAGTATTGCCCGCCGTCTTACTGAAGGCATTCACCGAGGTGGTGACCATGCTCGAACTAACCCCCTGGAACGGTCCGCCCTATGTCAGGACCAAGCCCACAGGCAACATCCGGCAGCTCACCTTCGGCGACGTCGGGTCGGCCATAGTCGTCTACATGATCCTCGAGGAACAACGGCGGGTGGACGTGCTCAAGGTGATCTGGGTGGGCTGACGTCGAACCCTTGCCGCCGAAAATAGAACGTGTTTCACTCTGGGGGTGACCCAGGCACCGCTGTCCGCACCGCTCGACATCGGGTTCGACTACACCCGGTCACTGGGACCGACGCTCAGCCGGTTCGTCACCGGACTCGCGCAGCGGCGGATCCTCGGCGCACGCGGTGACGACGGTCGTGTCCACGTACCGCCGCCCGAGTACGACCCCGTCACCGGGAGAGCGCTCTCCGAACTGGTCGAGGTGGCACACACCGGCACCGTCACGTCGTGGTGCCGCCAGCCGGAACCCCTTGCCGGGCAACCGCTCTCCCACCCGTTCACGTGGGCGTTCATCACGCTCGACGGAGCCGACACGCCGATGCTCCACGCCGTCGACGCCGACGACGTGCACACCGGCATGCGGGTCAGAGCCCGCTGGGCGGACACCGGCGGCGACGGTGTGCGCGACATCGTCTGCTTCGGTCCCGAGGACAGCGAACCGGTGCTCGGACCACGCGAGGCCGACGACCTCACCATGCTCACCACGCCCATCAACCTGAGCTACCGGCATTCCGCGTCCCCGGAGGAAAGCCGCTACCTGCGGGGGCTGGCGGAGGGCAAGCTGCTCGGACAGCGCTGCCCGGCCTGCCGCAAGGTCTACATCCCGCCGCGCGGTGCCTGCCCGACCGACGGCGTGCCGACCGAGGAGGAGATCGAGCTCCCCGACCGCGGCATCGTCACCACGTTCTGCATCGTGAACGTCCCGTTCCTCGGGCAGCGGATCACCCCGCCGTACGTCGCCGCGTACATCCTCCTGGACGGCGCGGACATCGCGTTCCTGCACCTCGTGCTCGGGTGTGCCGCCGACGAGGTGCGCATGGGCATGCGAGTCGAAGCGGCGTGGAAACCGCGTTCCGAGTGGGGAACGACGCTGGAGAACATCGACCACTTCCGGCCCACCGGTGAACCGGACGCGCCGTACGACTCGTTTGCGGGGCACCTGTGAGCGGGGTGAGCGTCGTCTCCTTCGCGCAGGCGCCGCACGTGCGCGAGACACACGGGACCACCAACGGCGTCGAGATGCTCGTGCCCATCTTCACAGAGGCGCTCGACAACGTCGGGCTGTCGAAGAAGGACATCGGGTTCTGGTGCTCCGGGTCGTCGGACTACCTCGCCGGGAGAGCGTTCTCCTTCATCGCCGCGGTCGATGCCATCGGCGCGTTCCCGCCGATCCACGAGTCGCACGTCGAAGCGGACGCGGCCTGGGCACTGTACGAGGCGTGGGTGAAGATCCGCATCGGCGAGGTCGACACCGCGCTCGTGTACGGCTTCGGCAAGTCGTCCGCCGGGCAGCTGCGCCGCGTGCTCGCCATGCAGCTCGACCCGTACACCGTCGGTCCACTGTGGCCGGACGCGGTGAGCATCGCCGGGCTGCAGGCCAGGTACGGGCTGGACGCCGGGCTGTGGACCGAACACGACATGGCGCGGGTCGCGGCACGCTGTCGCGGCGGCACGGCGGACGAGCTGCTGCGGCGGCCGTACTTCGCCGATCCGCTGCGCAGGCACGACTGCGCGCCGGTCACCGACGGCGCGGCGGTCGTGATCCTCGCTCGCGACGACCGCGCCCGCGACCTGACCGAGCGGCCGGCGCGGATCGTGAGCATCCAGCACCGCGTCGAGACCCCGCACCTCGGCGCCCGCGACCTCACCACGTCACCGTCCACGGTGGCCGCCGCGAAGGCCGCCGGCGCGGACGGGATAACGCTCGCCGAGCTGCACACCCCGTTCAGCCATCAGGAGATCCTGCTGCGGCAGGCGCTCGGGCTCGGCGACGAGGTCGTGGTCAACCCCTCGGGCGGACCGCTGGCGGGCAACCCCATGTTCGCCGCCGGACTTGCCCGGATCGGCGAGGCGGCGATGCGGGTCCGGCCGGGAGAGCGCTCTCTCGCGCACGCGACCAGCGGACCCGCGCTCCAGCAGAACCTCGTGTGCGTACTGGAGGCCGACTGATGGGCAAACGACGCGCCGCGGTCCTGGGCGTCGGCCAGACCCACCACCGCAGCAAGCGACTCGACGTGACGATGGCCGGGCTGTGCCGGGAAGCGATCGACCGCGCGCTCGACGACGCGGACCTGACGTTCGACGACATCGACGCGGTCGTGCTCGGCAAGGCGCCGGACCTGTTCGAGGGCGTCATGATGCCGGAGCTGATGCTGGCCGACGCGATCGGCGCGACCGGGAAGCCGTTGCTGCGCGTGCACACCGCCGGGTCCGTCGGGGGTTCGACGGCGAACGTCGCGGCGAGCCTGGTGCAGGGCGGCGAGCATTCGCGGGTGCTGGCGGTGGCGTTCGAGAAGCAGTCCGAGTCCAACGCGATGTGGGCGTTGTCGATCTCGGTGCCGTTCCACATGCCGGTCGGCGCGGGCGCGGGTGGCTACTTCGCGCCGCACGTCCGCTCGTACATCCGCCGGTCCGGCGCGCCACGGCACATCGGCGCGCTCGTCGCGGTGAAGGACCGGCGCAACGGCGCGAAGAACCAGTACGCCCACCTGCGCCAGTCGGACATCACACTCGAGTCGGTACAGGCGTCGGCGATGCTGTGGGACCCGATCCGCTACGACGAGACGTGCCCGTCGTCGGACGGCGCGTGCGCGATCGTGCTCGGTGACGAGTCAGCCGCGCGGGGCCGCACGGCCGCGTGGATCCACGCCACGGCGATGCGGACCGAGCCGACCACGTTCGCCGGGCGCGACCAGGTCAACCCGAGAGCGGGCCGGGACGCGGCCGCGGCGCTGTGGCGGGAGGCGGGCATCGACGACCCGCTGTCGCAAGTGGACGCCGCGGAGATCTACGTGCCGTTCTCGTGGTTCGAGCCGATGTGGCTGGAGAACCTCGGGTTCACCGAGGAGGGCCAGGGCTGGAAGCTCACCGAGGCGGGCGAGACTGAGCTGGGTGGGCGGTTGCCCGTCAACCCGTCAGGTGGCGTGCTGTCGTCGAATCCCATTGGCGCGTCGGGGATGCTGCGGTTCGGCGAGGCGGCGATGCAGGTCATGGGCCGCGCGGGCGAGCACCAGGTGGACGGCGCGCGGATCGCGCTCGGCCACGCGTACGGCGGCGGTTCGCAGTACTTCTCGATGTGGGTCGTGGGAGCTGACAAACCATGAAGTTCACGGTCGGTGTCGCGTTGAGCCCGCTGGACCAACTGCCCGAGCTGGCGAGGACCGCGGAGGAGTGCGGCTACAGCTCGATCGCGTTGCCGGACTCGCTGTTCTTCTCCGAGGAGGTGTCGGCGTCCTACCCGTACACCGCGGACGGCAGCCGGTTCTGGCACGAGGAGACGCCGTGGGTGGACCCGTTCGTCGCGGCCGCCGCGATGGGCGCGGTGACGTCCCGGATCCGTTTCTACACCCAGGTACTGAAGCTCAACCCGCGCAACCCCGTACTGCTGGCGAGGCAGATCGGGTCGGTCGCGGTGATGACCGGCAACCGGTTCGGGCTCGGGGTCGGGCTGGGCTGGTCGCCCGAGGAGTCCCAGTGGTGCGGCGGGCACTTCGACCACCGCGGCGCTCGAGCCGACGAGGCCATCGACGTGATCAAGCTGATCCTCGGCGGCGGCATGGTGTCGTACGCGGGGAAGTACTACGAGTTCGGCAAGCTGCGCATGTCGCCGGCGCCGAGCGAGCCGGTGCCGGTGTACGTCGGCGGGCACACCGAGGCCGCGCTGCGCCGCGCGGCCCGCGTCGGCGACGGCTGGACCTCGGCGATGATCAAGTTCGACGACCTGCGGGACGTGATCGGCCGGCTGGGCACGTTGCGCGCCGAGTTCGATCGGACCGGTCCGTTCGAGATCCAGGCCGTGTGTGTCGACCGGTTCGGGCTCGACGGCTACCGGCGACAGGCGGAGATCGGGGTGACGGACGCGATCGTCGTGCCGTGGGTGTTCTACGGCGTCGGCCTCGACGGTCCGCTGCAGGCCAAGAAGGACGGGATGAAGCGGTTCGCCGACGAGATCATGGGGCAGCTGTGACAGCGGTTACCTGGAGCGGCCCGGAGACCGACCACCCGGCCCGCACCGCGTCGCGCCGGTCGATGGACGCGGTCTCCCGCGGCGCCAAGGACGAGTGGCTCGCGCTGTTCGCCGACGACGCGGTCGTGGAGGACCCGGTCGGCGTGTCGATGTTCGACGCGACAGGCGAGGGGCACCGCGGCCGGACGGCGATCGCCGCGTTCTGGGACCTGACGATCGGTAACGCGGAACGCATCGAGTTCGAGATCCGCGACTCGTTCGCGGCGGGCGACGAGGTCGCGAACGTCGGCACGATCTCCTCGTACCTGCCGGGCGGCCACCGGGTGGATGCCGAGGGCGTGTTCGTGTACCGGGTGAACGACGAGGGGCAGATCGTGTCGCTCCGCGCCTTCTGGGAGACCGAACGCGCGATGGCTACCCTGCGTCAGGTTTGAGCTGGACGCCGTGCTCCGCGCAGGCCTTCACCACGTCGTCCTGCGCGAAGTCGGTGCGGACCAGGAAGTCCGCGAGGCCCTCGTCCTCGCTGAACACGGTCATGGCGAAGTAGGCGGAGTCGAACGCGCGGCGCAGTTCCTCGTTGGGCGCACCGGCCCTGACACGTGTCAGCTCGTCCAAAGTAGACCTGGCGACGGTGGTGAACTCGGCCGGTGCGGCCGCGTAGTCTCCGGCGGCGGTGTAGAGCTTGCCGACCGCGGCGCCGTAGTCGTCACAGAAGTGCTGGGCCGGGTTGGCGCCCGCGCACGCCGTGAGCAGGCCGCCCAGCAGGACGGCGACGGTGGCGAGGCGACGGGACACGTGCCCAGCGTGCCCGCGGGGGCGGGCCGCGCTCTGCCTCGGCCGGACGGCAGAACGGGCAGGGGCGGGCGCCCGAAGGGGCGGCTCAGCGGGCGACGCCCACGACGGTGTCGTAGGCACGCTTGTCGGTGAGGAGCGCGAGCATGAGGTGTGCGACATCGGCGCGGGAGACGAACCTGGCGCGTGTCAGGTTGCCCCCGATGGAGATCCGGTACTCACCGCGCGGCTTGTCGGTGAGCCGTGGCGGGCGCACGACGGTCCACGTGAGACCGCTCGCCGCGATGTCCTCCTCCATCACCTCGAGGTCGGCGTAGTTGGCGGCGAAGACCCGGCTGACGATCGGGTGCAGCACGCGCCGGTCGAGGAACGCGTCCCCCGGCGGCCGAGGTCCGACGGGCCCGGCGGACACGGCCTCGAACCGCGGCACGCCCGCCCCGGTCAGCGCGGCGATGATGTGCTTCGTGACGCCGGAGGCGACGGCCCCGTCCGCGCGGGTGCGCGGCCCGACCGCGGAGAGCGCCGCGTCGCACCCGGCGACCGCGGCCTGTAGCCGGTCGACGTCGGCGAAGTCGGGCACGACCGCGACCTGCGCGTCACCCGCCTCGAACTCCCGCCGCCCGACAGCGGTGACGGCGTGTCCCTCATCGAGTGCCTGACGGACGAGTTGGCGACCGATCCCGCCGGTCGCCCCGAAAACCGTGAGCTTCACCGCTCACCTCCGCTATATTTCAGTACGCACCACGTACGATATGGGAACCGTAATATATGTCGAACGTACCACAGGATCCACGAGCCCGCCGCAGGCTCACGAACTCCGTGAAGCACTCCGTGCGCGGCATGCGCAGCGAGCTGGCGCTGCTCAACCGCCGGATCAGCGCCCGCCTCGAGCTGCGGGACGGTGACCTGGACTGCCTGGAGCTGGTCGCGCGGCTGGGCCCGGTCGGCCCGTCCGCACTGGCTCGCGCGGCGGGTCTCCACCCGGCGACGATGACCGGCGTGCTGGACCGCCTGGAGAAGGGCGGTTGGCTCACCAGGGACCGCGACCCGAACGACCGCCGCGGCGTGGTGCTGCGGATGCGGCCCGAACGGGTCGGCGAGGTGTTCGCGCTGTACAGCGGCATGAACGCGGCCCTGGACGAGATCTGCGCGGCCTACACGGACGAGGAACTGTCCGTCATCGCGGACTTCCTGGACCGGACGGGCGCCGCGGGCCACGCGGCGACCAGCGACCTCGACGAGGGTTAGCGCCTCACGCGTACGTGACCTGCAGCTCCTTGATGCCGTTCAGCCATCCCGACCGCAGCCGCCGCGGCGGGTCGACCTGCCTGATGTTCGGCATGTGGTCGGCGATCGCGTTGAAGATCAGGTCGATCTCCAGCTTCGCCAGGTTCGCGCCGACGCAGTAGTGCGCACCGGTGCCACCGAAGCCCAGGTGCGGGTTGGGGTCGCGCAGGATGTCGAAGCGCTCCGGGCTCTCGAACACGTCGGAGTCGAAGTTGGCCGAGCTGTAGAACATGCCGACCCGGTCGCCCTTCCTGATCGGCACGCCGCCCAGCTCGGTGTCGGCCATCGCCGTGCGCTGGAACGACATCACCGGGGTCGAGTAGCGCACGATCTCGTCCGCCGTCGTCGCGGGGCGGTCGGACTTGTACAGCTCCCACTGGTCCGGGTTGTTCAGGAACGCGTGCATGCCGTGGGAAATCGCGTTCCGGGTGGTCTCGTTGCCCGCCACCGCCAGCAGCAGGACGAAGAACCCGAACTCGTCCGATCCCAGTGCCTCGCCGTCGATGTCGGCGTTCACCAGGGTCGTGGCGATGTCGTTCATCGGGCACTTCTTGCGTTCCTCGGACATCGCCCACGCGTAACCCAGCAGCTCCGCCGACGCGGCCTCGGGGTTGATCGAGTACTCGGGGTCGTCGTAGGCCACCATCTGGTTGGACCAGTCGAAGACCTTGTGCCGGTCGTCCTGCGGGATGCCCAGGAGCTCCGCGATGGCCTGTAGTGGCAGCTCGCACGCCACCTGCGTCACGAAGTCACCGCCGCCGCGAGCACAGGCCTCGGTGACGATGCGCTCGGCGCGCTCGGAGAGCGCTTCCCGAAGGCGGTTCACCGCTTTCGGTGTGAAGCCGCGGGACACGATGCCGCGGACCTTGGAGTGCTGCGGCGGGTCGATGTTCAGCATGATCAACCGCTGGGCTTCGATCTTCTCGCGGGTCATGTCCGGGTTGAAGCGGATGATCGCGGTGTTCTCGGCGGACGAGAAGACCTCGCTGTTCCGGGAGACCTCCTTGACCTCGGCGTACCGGCTCACCACCCAGTACCCGTCGTCACCGAAGCCCGCGAGGTTGTGCGGCTGGGCGTTCCACCACACGGGCGCGGTGCGGCGCAGCTCGGCGAACTCCTGAACCGGGATCCGGTGCTCGTACAGGTCGGGGTCGGTGAAGTCGAAGCCGTCCGGGATCACCACTGCCTCCCGCAGATATGGAACACGTTCTAGTCGATTGAAGCACACGGGGAGAAGACAACCAAGCGCCTGCTTGCTTCGATAGGTAACGCGTTCTAGTTTGGGCTCCATGGGAAATCCGGTGATCGTGGCGGCCGTGCGCACCCCCATCGGCAAGCGCGGCGGCGACCTGTCCGACAGGCATGCCGCCGACCTGCTCGGCGTCGCCCAGCGTGCGGTGATCGACCGCGCGGGTGTCGACCCAGTGCTGGTCGAGCAGGTGTTCGGCGGCTGCGTCACGCAGGCGGGCGAGCAGTCCAACAACGTCACCCGCACCGCGTGGCTCTACGCCGGACTGCCTTACCAGACCGGCTGCCTGACGCTCGACAGCCAGTGCGGATCGGCCCAGCAGGCCATGCACCTGGTCGCCGCGCAGATCGCGGCGGGCGCCATCGACGTCGGCATCGCGTGCGGCGTCGAGGCGATGAGCCGCGTGCCGCTGCGGTCGAACGTCGGCGTGGACGTGGGCATGCCGCGACCTGACGACTGGTCGGTGGACCTGCCCAACCAGTTCGGTGCGGCCGAGCGCATCGCGGCCCGGAGGGGACTGTCCCGCGAAGACCTGGACCGCTGTGGAGCGCTCTCCCAGCAGAAGGCGCGCAAGGCGTGGGACGCCGGGCACTTCGACCGCGAGGTCGTGCCGGTCGGCGACGTCACGCGGGACCAGGGCCTGCGGGAGACCAGCATGGAAGCGCTCGCCAAGCTCAAGCCGGTGCTCGACGAGGGCCTGCACACCGCCGGGTCGTCCTCCCAGATCTCCGACGGTGCGGCCGCCGTGCTGCTGATGGACGAACGGAGAGCGCTCTCCCTGGGCATCACCCCGCGGGCGCGGATCGTCACGCAGTGCCTGGTCGGCACCGATCCGTACTACCACCTGGACGGGCCGGTCGACGCCACCGAACGCCTGCTCGGCCGCAGCGGCATGAAGATCGGCGACCTCGACCTGTTCGAGGTGAACGAGGCGTTCGCGTCGGTCGTGTTGTCGTGGCAGTCCGTGCACGAGCCGGACCCGGACCTCGTGAACGTCAACGGCGGCGCGATCGCGCTCGGGCACCCGGTCGGCAGCACCGGCGCCCGGCTGGTCACGACCGCGCTGCACGAACTGGAACGCCGGGGCGCCGCCACCGCGCTCATCACGATGTGTGCTGGTGGAGCGCTCTCCACGGGCACGATCATCGAGCGGGTCTGACATGGGTGTCACGGTCTCCACCGCCGAGCCGGGGGTCGTCGTCGTGACGATCGACCACCCGCCGGTGAACGCTCTCCCGGTCGCGGGCTGGTTCGCGCTCGCGGACGCGGTGACCGCGGCGGGGCGCGACCCAGCGACGCACGTCGTCGTGCTGCGGGCCGCCGGTCGGGGCTTCTGCGCGGGCGTGGACATCAAGGAGATCCTGCGCGACGGCCACGAGGCACTGGTCGGCGCGAACCACGGCTGCCACGCGGCGTTCGGCGCGGTTTACGACTGTCAGGTACCGGTGATCGCCGCCGTGCGCGGGTTCTGCCTGGGCGGTGGCGTGGGGCTGGTCGGCAACGCGGACGTGGTGGTGGCCGCGGACGACGCGACGTTCGGGCTGCCCGAAGTGGACAGAGGTGCGCTCGGCGCGGCCACCCACCTGGCGCGGCTGGTGCCGCAGCACCTGATGCGTGCGATGTACTACACGGCGTCGACCGTGACGGCCGCGCAGCTGCACCACTTCGGGTCGGTGTACCGGGTGGTGCCCCCGGGTCAGTTGGACGGCGCCGCGCTCGAGGTGGCGAAGCAGATCGCGGCGAAGGACCCGCGCGTGATCCGCGCGGCGAAGCGGTCGATCAACGGGATCGACCCGCAGGACGTGCACCGCAGCTACCGGTACGAGCAGGGGTTCACGTTCGAGCTGAACCTGACGGGTGCGGCGGACGAGGTTCGGGATCGGGGGTGGGCTGGTGGACAAGCGGATGACCGCCGATGAGGTGGTGTCCACGCTGTCGGACGGAATGACCATCGGGATCGGCGGCTGGGGGTCCCGGCGCAAGCCGATGGCGCTGGTGCGGGCCATCCTGCGGTCGTCCCTGACCAACCTGACGGTCGTCAGCTACGGCGGCCCCGACCTGGGGCTGCTGTGCGCGGCGGGAAAGGTCCGGAAAGCGGTCTACGGGTTCGTGTCGCTGGACTCGATCCCCTACGACCCCCATTTCCGCAGGGTCCGCGAGTCCGGTGCCATCGAGGTGCGGGAGTTCGACGAGGGCATGCTCCAGGCCGGGCTGCGCGCGGCGGCGCACCGGTTGCCGTTCCTGCCGATCCGCGCCGGACTGGGCTCGGACGTGCTGACGCTGGACCCGTCGCTGAAGACCGTGCGGTCACCGTACGAGGACGGCGAGGAGTTCGTCGCGATGCCCGCCCTGCACCTCGACGTGGCGCTCGTGCACCTCAACCGGGCAGACCGCCGGGGCAACGCCCGCTACCTCGGGCCGGACCCGTACTTCGACGACCTGTTCTGCCTGGCGGCTAAGAAGCGCTACGTGTCGTGTGAGTCCATTGTGGAGGACATCGGCACGGACGGGCCGCCGCAGACGTTGTTGCTCAACAGGATGATGGTCGACGGTGTGGTGGCAACACCACACGGCGCGCACTTCACGAGCTGTGCGCCCGACTACGGCCGGGACGAGAAGTTCCAGGAGATCTACGCCGCCACCGAGTGGGAGTCCTTCGTGGACCGTTACCTGTCCGGCGATGAGGCCGCCTACCAGAAGGCGGTCGCATGAACCGCATGGACGTCTGCGTGGTCGCGTGCGCCGAACTGTTCCGCGGTGACGGCGAGATCCTCGCGAGCCCGATGGGGCCGGTCCCGTCGCTGGGTGCGCGGCTCGCGCGGCGGACGTTCGAACCCGACCTCGTGCTGTCCGACGGCGAGGCCACATTGCTGACCACCGACGGGAAGCCCGAGGGCTGGCTGCCGTACCGGGCCGTGTTCGACGTGGTCGCGCACGGGCGGCGGCACGTGGTGATGGGCGCGAACCAGATCGACCGGTACGGCAACCAGAACATCTCGTGCATCGGCCCGCACCAAGCTCCCAAGCGTCAGCTACTGGGTGTGCGCGGCGCGCCGGGCAACACGGTCAACCACCGCACGAGTTACTGGGTGCCGAAGCACTCGCCGCGGGTGTTCGTGCCGGCCGTCGACGTCGTGTCCGGTGTGGGTTACGACCGGGACGGCGGGCCGTTCCACGACGTGTACCGGGTCGTGACGAACCTGTGCGTGCTCGACTTCGGCGGCCCGGACCACGCGATGCGCGTCGTGTCGCTCCATCCCGGCGTGACCGCCGACGAGGTGATCGAGCAGACCGGGTTCCCGTTGGTGGTCGACGACCCGCCGGTGACCCGCGAACCGACGGCCGAGGAGCTGGCGATCATCCGCGAACTGAATCCGGCCTGGTGATGGACACCGCGCTGACCAAGCTGACAGGTGTCAGGTACCCGGTGGTGCAGACCGGGATGGGCTGGGTAGCGGGTCCCCGGCTCGTGTCGGCGGTCGCGAACGCGGGCGGGCTCGGCATCCTGGCGTCGGCGACGATGACGTTCGACGAACTGCGTGCCGCGATCGCGGAGGTCAGGGAGCGGACCGGACAGCCGTTCGGTGTGAACCTGCGAGCGGACGCGGCCGACGCGGCGGACCGGGTGCGCCTGATGATCGAGGCCGGGGTGAAGGTGGCGTCGTTCGCGCTGGCCCCGTCGCAGGAGCTGATCGGGACGTTGAAGGACGCCGGCGTGGTGGTGATCCCGTCGGTGGGTGCCGTGCGGCACGCGCAGAAGGTGGCCGCGTGGGGCGCGGACGCGGTGGTGGTGCAGGGCGCCGAGGGCGGTGGGCACACCGGTCAGGTGGCGACGACGATCCTGTTGCCGTCCGTCGTGGACGCGGTGGACATCCCGGTGATCGCGGCGGGCGGCTTCTACGACGGCCGCGGGCTGGCGGCGGCGCTCGCGTACGGCGCGGCCGGGGTCGCGATGGGCACGCGTTTCCTGCTGACCGAGGAGAGCACGGTGCCGAGGGCGGTCAAGGAGGCGTACCTGACGCGCGGTCTGTCCGACACGGTCGTGACGACGAAGGTCGACGGGGTGCCGCACCGCGTGCTGCGCACGGAACTGGTGGCGGGGCTGGAGAAGGCGAACCGCGCGACCGCGCTGCTGCGCGCGGTCCGCAACGCGAACCGCTTTCGCAGGCTGACGGGTCTGTCGTGGCCGTCGGTGGTGCGGGAGGGCCTGACGATGCGGCGGAACCGCCGCCTGACGTGGTCGCAGCTGGTGATGGCGGCCAACACTCCGATGCTGTTGCGCGAGGGCCTGGTGAAGGGCAACACGGACGCGGGGGTGCTGGCGTCGGGCCAAGTCGTGGGCGCGCTGACCGACCTGCCGACGTGTGCGGAACTGATCACCCGGATCGTCGCCGATGCCGAGGCCGTCATCGCCCACCTGCCACGTTAATCACTGGCCCGCGGGGCCACCCCGCTCTACCGTGATCATCGCAAAACGCCCGGTGCCCAAACCCCACCCGATCCCGGGGGCCACCCGCCTTGCCAGTCTACCAGTGGGTACCGACAGGACCAGGGTTGTCGATCTTGGCTGTGGACAACCGGGTGGGCTGTGGACAACCGGCCTGCGGGAGGAGCGGATCATGCGGGTGCACTACCCCCGTACGCCGCACCTGCCGTGGTCGCCAGGGGCTTCTGCCGACGACGTCCGCGTCGCGGACCTGTCCGGACTCGTCGGCCGGGAGGTCGTGGTCACCGAGAAGCTCGACGGTGAGAACACCACGCTTTACCGCGACGGCCTGCACGCACGATCGCTCGACTCGGGGCACCACCCGTCGCGGGCGTGGGTGAAGGCGTTGCAGGGGCTCGTGGGCGCGTCGATCCCGCCCGGCCGGCGCGTGTGCGGGGAGAACATGTACGCGCGGCACTCACTGTCCTATGAGGATTTGTCAAGCTGGTTCTACGCGTTCTCCGTCTGGGACGGCGAGCGGTGCCTCGGCTGGGACGACACCGTCGACGTCACGCGACGGCTCGGCGTGCCGGAGCCGCCGGTGTTGTGGCGCGGGGCGTTCGACGAACGTGCACTGCGAGCGCTCCGACTCGACCTCACGCGGCAGGAAGGCTACGTCGTGCGCACGACCTCGGGGTTCACCCGCGCCGACTTCGCCCGCCACGTCGCCAAATGGGTCCGGCGCGGACACGTCCAGACCGACACGCACTGGATGCACGCACCGGTCGTCGTGAACGGACGCGGGGCCGACGCCGCGCTCTGGGACGTGCGAGCGGGTTTCCCGGTCGACGCACCCGCCGTACTGGCCGCAGTCGGCATGTCCGCCGACGATGCGACCGGCGACGCGGTCGGCAGCACACGTGGCGGCGCAGGCGACGGCGCGATCGGCAGCGCCTGCGGCACCAGCGGCACCGCAGGAAGCGATGCAGGCGGCGCGGTCGGCGACATACGTGGCGGCGCGGGCGACGGCTCGCTCGGCGGAGCAAGCAGCACATCAGACAGCGGAGGCAGCACCGCGAACAGCGCAGGCAGCGAAGATGCAGGCGGCGGCGCGGCCAGCGGGACCACTGGCGGCGGGATCGGCAGCGCAAGCGACGGAGGCGGCGGCACGGCCAGCGGCACCACTGGCGGCGGGATCGGCAGCGCAAGCGACGGAGGCGGCGGCCCGATCGGCACAGCAGGCGCCATCAACAGGGCGGGCGGCGGTGCGATCGGCGACGTCGTCGCGCGTATCGGGCGCACTGGCGACGCTCGGCTCGTCGGGGTGCTCGCGGCGCTCCTGCTCGACCGGCCGCGGTCCTGGCTGATGCCGCGGCTCGTCCGGCCGCTCGGGATGCCTGACGCTCGTCAGGTTGCCGACCTCGTCGGGTTAGCTCCCTTGCTGCGCAAGGACTTTCCGGACAACGAGCGCCGCGCCGGGCTCACGCGGATGGCCGTCGCCGTCGATCTGGGTGTGTTGCACGCGATCGCGGGTGACTCCGCCAACGTCGAGTGGTCGGCGCTGGTCGCCGAGGAGGCCGGGTTGCTCGGCGAGGACCCGCTGCGGCCGTTGCGGGAGGCGTTGCCGTACGAGGACGTCGACGTGCGTGACCGGTGCTGGGCCGAGGCTCGGAGAGCGCTCTCCGACGGTCGGTTGCACACCCCTGCCGAGGCGGAGGCGGTGACCTGGCGGTGGCGGTCGGGCGACTTCCCGCACCTCATCGTCATGGTGGGTCCCGCGGGCAGCGGCAAGAGCACCTTTGTGTCCACTTTGGACGTCGACGAGGTGGTGTCGCTCGACGACCTCCGGGCCGAGCAGGGCGCGACCGCGGCTGTGCTGCACGACGGGCTCGATCGGCTGGACAAGGCGCTCGCCCGCGGCGGCACCGTCGTGTGGGACGCCACCGCGCTCAACCGGCACCAGCGGTCGACCGTGGCGAAGGTGGCGGCGGGCCGGGACGCGCTGGTCACGCACGCCGTACTGGTCGTCGCCGAGGAGGTGGCGGCCCGGCGGAACGCGGCGCGCAGGCACCCCGTGCCCGCCGACGTGCTCGCCGCGCAGTTCCGGCGGTTCAGCCCGCCGTACCCCGGAGAGGCGCACCGCACCTGGTACATCGGCGCGGGCGGCACCATCGACGACGTGGTGGTGGGCTGATGCGTACGAGCGAGGAGATCTACCACCGCGTCCGCTGGGACCCGCGCTTCGACCCGGCGCGGTTCACGCTCGGGATCCTCGTGCGGGGCGCGCCGCCGAAGCGCGTGGCGCTGCCCGCGTTCGTACCGGGCGGCGACATCCCCTGGCACCGCGTGCTGTTCGTGGAAGCGGACGGCGAGGTCGTGTGGGACCGGGCCGCGGGCGTGGACCGCATCGACGACACCGCGGCGGGCCGGGTCCAGGAGCCGCGGCGGCTGCGGGCACCGTTCTTCTCGGCGCGGTCGCCGATCGGGCGCGACGCGGTCGAGCCGGGCGTCTCGCTGCGGGTGCTGACGTGGAACACGTTGTGGGACCGGTACGACAGCGACCTGATCGACACCGCGCGCCGCAGGCCGCTGCTGCTCGACGCGCTCACGCGGGCGGACGCGGACGTGATCGCCTTGCAGGAGGTCGAACCGGCGCTGCTCGCGATGCTGCTCGAACTGCCCGGCTACACGCTCTCCGGCGGCGAGGACATCGAGGCAGACGGCTTGCTGCTGCTCAGCAGGCTGCCGGTGATCGAGGCGGGGCACCACGCGCTCAGCGCGCGCAAGGGTGTCGCTGCGGTCGTGGTGCGGAGCGCGAACGGTCCGGTCGCGGTACTGAACACGCACCTGACGAGCGATCACCACCCCGAAGGCACGCGTCGCCGGGTCAGTGAGGTGGCGCGCCTTGCCGAAGGGCTCGCGGACATCGACTGTCCGGTGGTCTTGCTCGGCGACTTCAACGGGGCCACCCTCGACGGGCTCGGCCTGGCTGACACGTGGCAGGTTGTGCACGGCACCGAGACGCCGACGTTCGACCCCACCACCAATCCCCTCGCCGCGGTGTCGTCGTTGACCGGACGAGCGGGCCGGTTGGACCGGGTGTTGGTACGCGGGGCGCGGCCGGCGGCGGCGGAGTTGCTGGGCACGGCCGCGCCGTTCGTGTCCGACCACTACGGCGTCGCGGTGGACCTGGACACGACGCCGGCCGGGGCACCGGTCGACGTGCTGGACGTGGCGACAACGGTGCGGACGGCAGTGGCGTGGCTGCCGCCCTCATGGCCTTCTGTCGACGCGATGCGTGCGGCGCACGACCCCGCCGCGTCGCGGTGGCCGCCGCACGTGAACCTCTTGTACGGGTTCGTGCCGGAGTTCCTGTTCGAGGACGCCGTGCCGTTGCTGTCGGCGGCCGCGACCGCGGTGACGCCGTTCTCGGTGCGGTTCGACGAGGTGCGCACGTTCGAGCACGGCACCGTGTACCTGAGCCCCGCCGACCCAGCGCCCTGGACGGCGCTGCGGGAGGCGTTGGTCTCCCGGTTTCCCCAGGCCGCCGGGCGGTTCACGCCGCACCTGACAGTCGGTAGGTACCTGGACGCCGCGACCGGGTTGCCGCCGTTGTCGGCGTCCGTCGGCTCCCTGGTGGTGCTGTCGCGGCGGGGCGACGAGCCGATGCGACCGCGGTTGACGGTCGAGCTGGGCACGGGTTCGGTGCGGTGGCACACCTCGCCGGCACCGTCCGCGGCGCCTGCCGAGCCGGTGTCAGGTCCGGAACTGGACGGTGTCGTGCACGTGGTGGGTTCGCGTCGGATGGGGTGCGCGCGAACCGGCGCGGACCTCGACCTGGTCGCGGTCGTGCCTGATCCGGAGCGTGTCACGGTGCCCGGCGCCGCACGGGTCGTCGGTGCGCGGGTGCCGGGTTTGCGGTTCGAGCGGGACGGCGTCCGAGTGGACCTGACGCTTGTCAGGTCCGATGGCGTGCCACCCGAGGAGGCGGTGGCACGGCGCGGCGAGTTGGAGCCCGCCGCCGCGGTCGCGTTGAGCGCGGTCAGCGACGCCGAGGCCGTACTGGCGGCCGTGGGTGACCGGCACGCGGAGTTCGCGTCGCTGGTCAGGCACGTCAAGGCCTGGGCCGCGGCGAGAGGGCTCGACTCGGCGCCGCACGGCGGGTTGCCGGGGATCGCGTGGGCCGTACTGGCGGCGCGGACGGTGCGGTCCGGGGCTGACGACCTGGTGGCGGAGTTCTTCGGCGGCTGGGCGGCGTGGGACTGGCAGGAACCGGTGACATTGCTCGGCGATCCGGCGCAGGCTTGCGGTGCCATCACGATCATGACGCCGACGGAGCCGGTGCGGTCGTGCACCGAGCAGGTCGGGCCCGGCATGCGGGACCTGCTGACAGCGGAGCTGTACACGTCGTGGGAAACCGCGATCTCGGGCGGCGATCCGCTGCCCGCTCTGGCACCCCATCGCAGGCACGCCGCCTGGGCGGTGGTCACCGTGCCGGACGCGGAGGTCGGCCGGACACGCGGGCGGATGCGCGCGTTGCTGACCGAGCTGGAAGCAGCGGGTGTCGAGGACGCCCATGCGTGGCCGCGACCGTTCGACCTGACACCTGTCAGGTACGCGATCGGCCTGGGCCGGGCACCGCTGACGGCGGCCGAGCTGTCCACTGTGGCCGATCCGTGGTGCCCGCCCGGTGTGACCGTCGAGTGGGTCGACGGCGGGCAGGTCCCGACTCTGCCCTGCTAGAGCCCGCTCAGATCGCCTTCTCCAGCTCCTCCAGGGACTCGTCCAGCAGACCGAGCAGTCGCTGCAGGTGGGGCACGGTGCGACGGCACCCGGTCAGGCCGAACTCGAGGCTGCCCGCGTAGCTCGTGACCGTGATGTTGAGAGCCTGACCCTCGTAAGGTATCGACAGCGGGTACACGCCCTGCATGCGCGCGCCGTTCCAGTAGAGCGGCTTGCGCGGGCCGGGCACGTTGGAGATCAGCACGTTGAACGCGGGCGGCGTGATCCTGATCATCCCCGGGATCGTGCCGACCGCGAGCGGGATCAGCGGCAGTGCCGACAGCGCGGTGATCTGCAGCCTGCTCATCCCGTGGTACACCTGCTTGCCCTTGAGCATCGACTCGTGGATGGTCGTCAGGCGCTCGAGCGGCTCCGACAGGTTCGTCGCGAGGTCGCACAGGATGAGGCCGATCGCGTTGCCGCCCGCGGAGGAATCCGCGCGGAGCGACATCGGGATCGCCGCCACCAGCGGCTTTTCCGGCAGCGCGCCGAGATCGAGCATGTACCGCCGCAGCGCGCCGGAGCACATCGCCAGCATGACGTCGTTCATGGTGGCGCCCGCGGCCTTGCCGACCGCCTTGATCCGGTCGAGCGGCCAGCCCTGCGCCGCGAAGCGGCGGGCGCCGGTGATCGGGACGTTGAACATGGTCCTCGGGGCCTGGAACGACAGCGTCGCCGACTGTTCGCGGAACGCCTCGTTGACGAGTTTCACCGTCGCCGCGCCGAACCCGCGGATCTCCTTGGCGAACTCGGCGACCGCGCGCACCGGGTCGAACACCGCGTCCTCGTCGCGCCGGGGCGAGTTGAACACGTCCGTCCGCACCCGTGGTGACCACGGCGGCCGGACCATCATGTCCGACGGGTCCTCCGAGAGCGACTTCTGCAGGAACCGCAGTGCCGACACCCCGTCGAGTAGCGCGTGGTGCGCCTTTGTGTAGGTCGCGAAACGGTTGCCCTGCAAGCCTTCCATCACCGTGAACTCCCAGAGGGGACGGTGCCGGTCGAGCAGGTAGCCGTGCAGCCGGGACGTCAGTTCGAGCAGCTCGCGGACCCGGCCCGGGCGGGGCAGGCCGGACAGCCGCACGTGGTACTCGAGGTCGAGCTGGTCGTCGTCGGTCCACGCGAACTGGCCGACGCTGCCGACCGGGCCGCGCGGGCGGCGGCGGAACAGCGGGCGCACGTCCACAAGCGACAGCAGCTGCCGGTGGAAATCGCTGACGTAGTCGGGGCCCGCGCCGTCGGGCAACTCGAACAGCTGCAGCCCGCCGACGTGCATCGGGTGCTCGCGAGATTCGGCGAGCAGGAACATCGAGTCCGTCACCGGCATTATGGCCATCGGGGAAACCTCCTGCCGAAACCCTAGGGGGAAACGAATGCGTCTTCTACTGGCCACCACCGCCAATGCCGGGCATTTCGGACCGATGGTGCCGTTCGCCGAGGCGTGCCGAACCGCCGGGCACGAGGTGCTGATGGCGGCGCCCGTGTCGTTCGCGGACGCGGTGGAGCAGGCGGGCTTCCGGCACTGGCCGTGCCCGGACGTCGACCCGGACGAACGGGCCGCGTTCATGGCCCGGTTCATGGCCGCGCCGCCGGAGGAGCGGAACGAGGTGACGATGGTCGTGGGCGGCGAGATGGCTGCCCGGTCGATCCTGCCGGGGATGCTGTCGGCGATCGACGAGTGGCGGCCGGACGTGGTGCTGCGGGAGATCGGCGAGCTGGGGTCCACGCTCGCGGCCGAGGTGCGCGGGGTGCCGCAGGTGCAGGTGCTGGTCGGGCTCGCGAAGTTCCTCGGTTTCACTGCCGGGTTGGGCGCGCGGGCGCTCGTCGGGCTGCGTGCGTCGCTCGGGCTCCCGGCGGACGAGGACGGCGGGTTCATCCACAACCTGACAGCTGTCAGCTTGCTACCGGAGTCGTTCGAGGAGCCGGGTGGGCCGCGGGTGCACCGGTTCCGACCGCCGGTACCCGCACCGGTGTCGGACTGGAGCGGTGATCAGCCGCTGGTGTACGCGACGTTCGGGACGGTCGCGGCCCGGGTCCCGTTCGCGGGCGACGCGTTCCGCACGGTGGTCGACGCGGTGGCGGACCTGCCGGTGCGGGTGCTCGCGACGGTCGGGAACGAGGGGGTGACCGACGGGTTCCCGCCGAACGTGCGGGTGGAGCGGTGGGTGCCGCAGCACGACGTGCTGGCGTCGGCGGCGGCGATGGTGTGCCACGGCGGGACGGGGACGGTGCTCGGCGGGCTCACCGCGGGGTGCCGATGGTCGTGGTGCCGCAGTTCGCGGACCAGCCGGACAACGCGGCGCGCGTGTCGGCGACCGGCGTCGGGCTCGCGGTGGGCGGCGGCGAGGAACGGCCGGCCACGGTGGACGAGGTTCGGGCGGCGGTCTCGGAGGTGCTTCGCACGCCGTCGTACCGGGCCGCGGCGATGAAGGTTCGGGAGGAGGTCGCACGGCTGCCGCCGGTGGCGGACGCGGTCGGGTTGATCGCGGGGCTCGCGTGAGGGGTCGGCCTCCGGCCCCCGGGTTCCAGCCTCTCACGGAGTACCGACAGTTCTGGTGCTGGTGACGGGGGTTGTCCACAGGTTCGCGGAGGCGCTGGGCGAGGCTTGGCCTCCGGCCCCGGTTCCAGGTTCTCACGGGGCACCGACAATTTCGGCGCGGGCGGAGGGGGTTGTCCACAGGCGGACCGGCCAGCTACGTGGGCCAGGACCTCCGGCGGCAGCACCGACCTCGCCGACACGGCGACCGACGATCTCGGCGTGGCCTCCGGCCCCCGGTTCCAGCGTCTCACGGGGGACCGACAAATTCGGGGGCGATGCGACTGGTTGTCCACAACCGGCGTCCGGCGGGTGACGGGGGTTGGCCTCCGGCCCCCGATGCCAGCCTCCCACGGGTCACCGACAATGTCCGGCGGCGGTGAACCGGGTTGTCCACAGGGCGTGGCCTCCGGCCCCCGGTTCCAGCCTCTCATGCGGGACCGACAATTTCGGAGGCTTGTCCACAGGTCAGGGGTGCTGGCTGCTCACCGAGATCACTTCGCCCGTCATGTAGGACGCGTAGTCGCTTGCCAGGAAGACCATCACGTTCGCCACCTCGCGCGGCTCCGCCGCGCGGCCGAACGCCTCCTTCTCCGCCAGTTCGGCCAGTAGCTCCTCGCTCGTGACCTTTGCCAGGAACGGGTGCGCGGCCAGACTCGGCGCCACCGCGTTCACGCGGATCCCGTGTGCCGCGACATCCATCGCCGCGCAGCGGGTCAGGGCCATCACCCCCGCCTTCGCCGCCGCGTAGTGGGCCTGGCCCGCCTGCGCTCGCCAGCCCACCACCGACGCGTTGTTGACCACCGCGCCGCTTCCCTGTTTCACCATCTGACGCAGCGCCGCCCTCGTGCAGCGGAACGTGCCGTTCAGGGTCACGTCCACGACCCGGGTCCACTCCTCGTCGGTCATGTCGACGATCGACCTGGTGCCACCGAGCCCCGCATTGTTGATCATCACGTCGACGCGGCCGTACTCCGCCACCGTGCCGTCGATCAGGGCCCGCACCTGTTCCTCGTTCGTCACGTCGCACGGGATCGCGTGGGTGCCGAGGTCGGCCGCGGTCTTCGCCAGGCGTTTCTCGTGCCAGTCGCTGATCACCACCTGCGCGCCTTCTTCCGCGCAGCGCCTTGCCACCGCTGCCCCGATGCCCGTGCCCGCGGCCGCCGTGACCACCACGACCTTGTCCTTCAGCAGGTCATGACCGGTCACGGGCGTGCCTCCCTCGGCAGGCCGAGCACTCGCTCGGCGATGATGTTGCGCTGGATCTCGTTCGAACCGCCGTAGATGGTGTCCGCCCGGGTGAACAGGAACAGGCGTTGCCACTCGGACAGGTCGCCGTCCGTCGCCATGCCCGCCGCGCCCAGCACCTCCATCGCCAGCTCGCCCAGCGCCCGGTGCCACGTCGCCCACACCAGCTTCGTGACCGACGCGCCCTCGCCGTCGATCGTGCGCAGCGCGTGCCAGCGCATCACGTCCAGGCCTATGCGCGCCCTGGTCAGTTTCTCCCGCAGGACCGGGTCGTCGAGCGCGCCCGTGTCGCGCGCCAGCTCGACCAACGCGTCCAGCTCTCTGCGGAAGCCGACCTGCTGGCCCAGTGTGGCGGCGCCGCGTTCGAAGCCCAGCGTCGTCATCGCCACGCGCCAGCCGTCGCCAGGGGCGCCCACCACCAGGTCCGCCGCCGTGCGGGCCTCGGTGAAGAACACCTCGTTGAACTCCGAACCGCCGGTCAGTTGCTCAATGGGACGCACTTCCACGCCTGGCTGGTTCATCGGCACCAGCAGGTACGACAGGCCGCCGTGCCGTGTCGAGCCCGGCTCTGTCCTGACCACCGCGAAGCACCACTGCGCCAGGTGCGCCAGGGACGTCCACACCTTCTGCCCCGTGATCACCCACTCGTCGCCGTCGCGGGTCGCGGACGTGGACACCGACGCCAGGTCGGAGCCCGCGCCCGGCTCCGAGTAGCCCTGGCACCACAGCTCAGCCACCCGCCTGATCGGCGGCAGAAACCGCCGCTGCTGCTCGGATGTGCCCAGGGCGATGAGTGTCGGGCCCAGCAGTTCCTCGCCGAAGTGGCTCACGCGGGCGGGCGCGTCGGCCCGGGCGTACTCCTCGTGGAAGACGACCCGCTCCTCGATCGACGCGCCCCGGCCACCGTGCTCGACCGGCCAGCCAAGGCAGGTCCAGCCCGCGGCGGCGAGGTGGCGGTCCCACTCGATGCGTTCGTCGTGTGCCTCGTGTTCGCGGCCTGGGCCGCCGAGGCCGCGGAGCGCGGCGAAGTCGCCGGACAGGTTGTCGGCCAGCCATTCGCGCACCGTCGCGCGGAACTCCTCCAGCGGCGTCACGGGTGTTAGCCTACCAAGCAATTGCTTTGGTAGGAGGTAGCGTGACCGAGGTTGTCCGTTACGAGGTCGAGGGTCCGATCGCGACCGTGACCATGAACCGCCCCGAGTACCGCAACGCCCAGAACTCCGCGATGACCTACGCGCTCGACACCGCCTTCGCCAGGGCCGTGGACGACGACGCGGTCAAGGTCATCGTGCTCGCCGGCGAAGGGAAGCACTTCTCGGCCGGCCACGACATCGGCACGCCGGGCCGCGACGTCGACACCACCTTCGACCGCAGGGCCGTGATGTGGTGGGACCACGTGGACAAGCCCGGCGGCGACGGCCGCTACGCCCGCGAGATGGAGGTCTACCTCGGGATGTGCCGCCGCTGGCGGGAGATCCCGAAGCCCACGATCGCGATGGTGCAGGGCGCGTGCATCGCGGGCGGGCTCATGCTCGCCTGGGTCTGCGACCTGATCGTGGCGTCCGACGACGCGTTCTTCTCCGACCCGGTGGTGCGCATGGGCATCCCGGGCGTCGAGTACTTCGCGCACCCGTGGGTGCTCGGCCCGCGCGCCGCCAAGGAGTTCCTGTTCACCGGCGACCGGTTCGGCGCCGCCCGCGCGTACGAGCTGGGCATGGTCAACAAGGTCGTCCCCCGAGACGAGTTGCACAAAGAGACGGACGCGATCGCCGGTCGGATCGCCGCCATGCCGCGGTTCGGGCTCGCGCTCACCAAGCGCGCGGTCAACCAGGCCGAGGACCAGATGGGGTTGCGCGCGGGCATGGACTCCGTGTTCGGCCTGCACCACTTCGCGCACGCCCACAACGCCGAGACGTCCACGGACTCGCTCGGCGGCATGGACGCCCGGTCGATGAGGAACGCCAGTGGATCTTGACCTGGACGCGAAGACCCTCGCCTTCCGCGACGAGGTGCGGGACTGGCTCGCCGCCAACGTCCCGCGCGAACCGCTGCCGCCCATGGACTCCGCCGAGGGCTTCCCCCTGCACCGGCAGTGGGAACGCACGCTCGCCGACGCACGACTGTCCGCGGTGACCTGGCCGCACGAGTACGGCGGCCGCGACGCGACGTTGCTGGAATGGCTGGTGTTCGAGGACGAGTACTACGCCGCGAACGCACCGGCCCGCGTGAGCGCCAACGGCATCGCGCTGCTCGCGTCGACGCTCTTCGCCTACGGCACCGACGAGCAACGCGACCGGATCCTGCCCCGCATGGCCCGCGCCGACGACATCTGGGCGCAGGCCTGGTCGGAACCGGAAGCGGGCTCCGACCTGGCCGCGGTCCGCAGCAGGGCGACGAAGACCGACGGTGGGTGGCTGCTCAACGGCCAGAAGACGTGGAGCAGCAGGGCGAGCCACGCCGACCGGGCGTTCGGGCTGTTCCGCACCGACCCCGAGGCGCGGCGCCACCGCGGGCTCACCTACTTCATGTTCGACCTCAGGTCCGACGGCGTCACCGTCCGTCCGATCGAGCAACTCGACGGCGTGCCCGGCTTCGCGGAGATCTTCCTCGACGACGTGTTCGTCCCGGACGTCGACGTGCTCGGTGCCCCCGGCGAAGGCTGGCAGGTCGCCATGACCACGGCGGGCAACGAACGCGGCCTCACCCTGCGCAGCCCCGGCCGGTTCACGGCGGCCGCCGAACGGCTCGTCGACCTGTGGCACGCCAACCCCGACCCGCGCCTGGCCGACCGGGTCACCGACGCGTGGATCGGCGCACAGGCCTACCGCCTCTACACGCTCGGCACGATCAGCCGGCTCGCCGACGGCGGCACGCTCGGCGCCGAGTCCAGCGTGAACAAGCTCTTCTGGTCCGAGCTGGACGTGGCACTGCACGAGACCGCGCTCGACCTGCTCGGCGCGGACGGCGAACTGGCCGGGTCCTGGCCGTCGGGGTACCTGTTCGCCCTCGCCGGGCCCATCTACGCGGGCACGAACGAGATCCAGCGCAACGTCGTCGCCGAGCGGGTGCTCGGCCTGCCGAGGGGTGACCGATGAGGTTCGCGCTGAGCGCCGAACAGCGGGAGCTGGCCGCGAGCGTGCACGCGTTGCTGTCCGCCACCGACGTGCCCGCCGTCAGCACCGCGTGGGCCGCGGGCGACCACGCACCCGGCCTCGACCTGCTGGGCAAGCTCACCAAGATCGGCGTGGCCGAGCTGGCGGACCTGCCCGTCGAGCAGGTCGTGGTGTTCGAGGAACTGGGCAGGCACGCCGTGCCGGGCCCGCTGATCGAGTCGTACGCGGTCGCGCCCGCGCTCGGGCTCAGTGGTGTCGACTCGGCCGACCTCGTGACCGTCGCGCTGCCGCCGCACGTGCCCTACGCACTGGACGCGGACGTGGCCAGCGCGTACGTGGTCGACGGCGACGCGGTGTGCCTGGCCGTGCCGGGGGCCTTGCTGACCTCGGTCGATCCGGCGCGGCGGCTGTTCGAGGTACGGCCGGGCGAATGGGTCGGCACCGCCGAGGACGTGCTCGACCGCGGTGTGCTCTGCCAGGCCGCCCAGCTGGTCGGGCTCGGCCGTGGCCTGCTGGACCAGGCGAGCGAGTACGTGACGCGGCGACGGCAGTTCGGGCGCGCGGTCGGCGAGTTCCAGGCGGTCAAGCACCACCTCGCGAACGTGCTGGTGGCGCTCGAGTTCGCGCGCCCCCTCGTGCACGCCGCCGCGGTGACCGGCGAGACCCGTGACGTGTCGGCCGCCAGGGTCGCCGCGGCCGACGCCGCCTACCTGGCCGCGCGGGCCGCGCTGCAGGTGCACGGCGCGATCGGGTTCACCCGCGAGCACACCATGTCCTGGTGGCTGCTGAAGGTCAGGGCGTTGCGTTCCGCGTGGGGCACACAGACCTGGCACCGCCGCCGCGTGCTCACTTCGCTTCGGAGTCGATGACCAGCTTCCCGCCCATCCGGGTCACCCGGATCTCCTTGTGCTCGGTCTTCTGGCCCGCGTCGGTGATGTAGATGACGTCGACCGGCACGGTCACCGAGCCGTCGGCGTTGGGCCGCACACCGTCGGCGTTCTCCGAGTAGAGGTCCTTGAACCCGGCCCAGTACTGGTCGAACGCGTCCTGCCCGCCGAACAGCGCCTGCGCGTGCGGCGACAGCAACGCCCATCGCTTCGCCGAGTTCTTGGGCTCGCCGAAGTAGTCGATCACCAGGTTCCCGGCCTGGCTGTAGTCGATCGGCCCGCCCGGGTCGGGGGCGATCGTCCCCGGATCGGACGGATCGGTCGACGGCGCGTCGTCGCTCGACTCACTCGGCTGCGTCTGGCTCGTGCCGCCGTTCTGGTCGGTGCCGCCACCGGCCTGCCGGGTGCCGCCGGGGCTGTCGTCGCCGGACAACATGAGGACCGTGAACAGCGTGCCGACCAGCACGACCAGTGCGACCGCCCCCACGATCACCAGGTTCTTCCGCGACGGCCCGGCCTGCCGGGGTGCGGGCGCGGGTTTGGGCAGCGCGGCCGTCTGCTGCGCCGGGACGACGGGCCGCGGCGGGGTCGGATTGGCCGCGATCACCGGCCGCGGCGGGGTCTTCGGGACCGGCCGGACCGGCGGAGCGGGAATCCCCTCCGCGGGTGTCGTGGCCGCGGACGCCAGCGCGGCCGCCGCCTCCTGCATGCTCGGCCGCTCGGTCGGGTCGATCCGCATGAGGCTCATGAGCGCCGGCGCCAGCGGACCGGCGTTGCGCGGCGGCGGCACCCTGCCCGACGCGACCGCGTGCAGCAGCGCGAGCGGGTTGGAGTTGGTGCCGAACGGCGGCCGGCCCTCGACCGCGTGGTAGAGCGTGGACCCGAGGGAGAACACGTCGGAGGCGCGCGTCGACTCGTCGCCGCGGGCGATCTCCGGCGCGAGGTAGGCGGGGGTGCCCGCCAGCATGCCGGTCTGCGTGGTGACCGTGCCGTCGTCGAGCGCGCGGGAGATGCCGAAGTCGGTGATCTTCACCGTGCCGTTCTCGGCGAGCAGGATGTTGCCCGGTTTGATGTCGCGGTGCGCGATGCCGACGGCGTGCGCGGCCGCGATGGCCTCCGCGACCTGCGCACCGATCTCCGCGGCCTCGCTGGGGGTGAGCGTGCCGCGTTCCTCGAGCACCGCGGACAGGCTCTTGGACGGCAGGAACTCCATGACCAGGATCGGGTCGTTGTCGTGTTCCGCCACGTCGAACAGGGCGATCGCGTTGCGGTGCTGGAGGCGGGCGGCGATGCGGGCCTCGCGCATGGCACGCCGTCGGGTTTCCTCCGTCATGGCGTCGGCGATCGCGTACCGTGCGACGAGCCGCTTGATCGCGACGGTACGGCCGAGCCGCTCGTCCTGCGCCTTCCACACGACGCCCATGGCACCGCTGCCGACGTGTTCGATCAGTCGGTAGCGCCCGGCGACAAGTGCACCCTTCTCGATGACCTCGACTCCTTGTGCGGATTTCGGACAGGCCCCCGACCTGAGCCCCGAGGATATCGAATGCACCTGATCGGGCTACCTCCTAGGCAACCAAGCAACTGTTTGGTTGAATTGCGGGGTGACCGCCGAGCAGGACGCGCTGCGTGACACCCTCCGCCAGCTGCTCACCCGTGAGTCGGACACCCGTTCGACGATGACGTCGCCAACGGGTCACGACGAGAAGCTGTGGGCGCGGCTGGCCTCCCTCGGCCTGACCGCGCTGGCCGCCCCGTCGACCTGCGACGCGACGTTCCTCGAGACCAGGATCGTGCTGTCCGAGCTGGGCCGGAACGTGACGCCGAGCCCGTTCCTCGGGTCGGTGGTCGCCGCCGCCGCCGCGTCGTCAGCGGGCGCCGAGGACGTGCGGGCGGACATCGCCGAGGGCGCCCTGGTCTCGCTCGCCTGGGATCCGTACGCGCTGAACGCCCAGGTCGCGGACGTGTTCCTGGTGCCACGCGACGACGGGCTGTACGCGCTGTCACCGTCGGACGTCGTGGTCACCCCGGCGGGCGGCATGGACCCGACCCGCAGGCTGGCGACGGTCGAGGCGACCGGCACCGGCCGGTTCCTCGGCGTGCCGGACATGGCCCGGGTACGGGACGTGGCGTGCGCGGCCCTGTGCGCGGAGTCAGCGGGTGCGGCGGCCCGCTGCCTGGAGCTGACCGTCGACTACAGCAGGCAGCGGACGCAGTTCGGCCGGCCGATCGGCTCGTTCCAGGCGCTCAAGCACCGGATGGCCGACATGCACGTGCTGGTGGAGACGGCCGAGTCGGCGTCACTGGCGGCCGCGACGGCCGTGGTGACCGGCGAGGACCTGGTGCACACGGCCGCCACCGCGGCGGTGTGGTGCACGGAGGCGTTCTCGCAGGTCGCGGCCGAGATGATCCAGCTGCACGGCGGCATCGCGATCACGTGGGAGCACGACGCGCACCTCTACTTCAAGCGCGCGCACGGCAACACGCACCTGTTCGGCTCGCCGCGCGAGCACACCTCACGGCTCGCCGTCGAGCTGGGCGGCTAGCTTCTTCGGCGCCCGCAGCCGCCACGACTCGGTGAGCAACTCACGCAGCTCGTCCTCGTCGACCGCCTCGATCCGGACGAGCACGGACGGGTGACCGTCGTAGTGCGGGGTCGTGGAGAACTTCTCCGGCTCCGAGGCGACCAGCCCCCGCTTCTCCCCCTCGTCGGCGACCCAGACCAGCAGGTCACCCTCCTCGCGGAGGCGCGCGAAGAGCCGGTCCTTCACCCGGAACCCGGGCGTACCGTAGGACGGCTTCTCGGTGGTCTCCGGCAGCGACAACGCGACCCTGCGCACATCGTTCTCGGTCACCATGCCCCCAGTGTTGCAACCTCCGGCGCCCGGTAGGTGTGTGAGAGGTATGAGCCAGCGCGACAGCAGCGACTTCCACGCGTTCGCGAGCCGGTCGACGCGTACGCGCGGAAGACGCTGCTGCGGTGCTGGCTGAACGAACGGCGCAGGCCGTGGCGGCGAGCCGAGTCGCGGGACGGCCTCGTCCCCGACACACCACAACCGGACCGGGACCCGGCGGGCGACGCGCACCTGAAGGCGGTCATGCGGCAGGCGCTGGGCGCCGACACGCTCGAGGAGCTGAACTCATGACCGACGACATCACCCGCGGCCTGACACTGCTGGCCGACGAGGTCCCACCCGCGCCCGTCGACACCGTGGTCGAGAAGGCGCGGGCCCGGACCCGCAACCGGCGCGCGGCCGCCGCGTCCGCGCTGGCCGTGATCGCGGCGGGCACGCTGGCGATCAGCTTCGGCAGTGACGTCCGCGCGCGGGTGGCTGAGCCGTCCGCCGATCGCGCGGAGCGGCTGACCCAGCAGATGGCGGAGATCCGCGGCGACGTCACGCCGGTGGGCTGGCGGCTCCTCCCCGCGGGCACCCCCGGCCCGCTGGACGCCGAGCTCGCGGGCGGGACACCGTTCTCCTTCGCGTGCCGCACTGGGCGTGAGCCGGTGTGCCAGGCGATCGGCCAGTACGCACACGGCGAGGACCGCCTCAGCGTCGCGATCCAGGTGTTCAGCGGCAACGGCATCTCGACCATGGGCAAGGACACCGAGATCATGACGTTGCCGGACGGGACCAGGGCGGCCGTCTACTCGCCGGAGCACATGATCATGGTCACCTACGGCGACGTCCTCCGCGCCGACCCGGCCGCCTATCTGCCGCGGCGCGCCCAGCTGTTGTCCGCGTTGCGCCCGGGCCGCACCGGTGTCCTCGTCAACGTCGCCTACACCGGGGCCGAGCCGCCGTTCACCGACGCGCAGCTGCTGACGTTCGCGACCGCGTTCACCTACTGAGCCAGTCGAGGACCAGCTTCGCGACCGTGTCCGGCTGGTCGAGGTGCATGAAGTGCCCGGCCCTCGGCAGGATCTCCACCTTCGACCCCGGCGCCAGGCCGTCGTGGACGTCGACGAAGTGCCGCGCGTCGACGCAGCCGTCCTCGCCGCCGCCCAGCACCAGCAGCGGCTTGGACGCCGCCGCCTCGGTGCGGCCGCCGCGGTCCACGAGTGCGGGGTCGAACCGGCTCGGGTCGAAGTTCGCGCGGTAGATCTTCAGGACGTTGTCGAGGTACTTCTCGTCGCCGTACAGCTCGTGGATCCGCGCCCGGTGGGCGGGGTCGAGCTTGAGGCGCGGCGACCACGTCGCCCACAGGTAGTCGATCAGCTTGCGGTCGGTGTTGAGCACCGCCTCCGCGATCCCGTCGACCGCGAACAGGAACATGTAGAACGACCGCTGCAGCTGTGCGGGGTCCTGGAAGACCTTCGCGAGCGCGGCGGGCGGCGGGACGGCGAGCGTGACACCGCGGTTCAGGTGGTCCGGCCACGCCGCGGCGACCCGGCCGACCATGCCCGCGCCGATGTCGTGGCCGATCATGTCGACCGGCTCGCCGAACGACTCGGCGACCGCGGCCGCGTCGGCGGCGAGCGTGATGCCGTCGGAGAAGGTCAGCGCGTCGGCCGTCGACGGGTGGAAGCCGCGCAGGAACGGCATGACCACGCGGCGGCCCTCGGTGACGAGGTGCTGCGCCAGCGGCGCGAACGTCATGGGGTGGTCGGGGAAACCGTGCCAGCACACGACCACCGGGCCGTCACCGGCCGCGAGCGCGGGAAAGTCCAACCGATCTGTCGTGATGACGATCTCTTCGAACCTCACGACCGTCAGGTTAGATCGTGTCTGATGTACCTCGCCACGGTGTGAACACAAGCCTCGCGTCGATCAACGGAACCTCGCGACCAACACTTTTGAATCCGGGGAGGCGGGCTGGCTAGATCCAGTCGTCGTCCCTCGACCACGTGATGAGGTTGTCGAGGATGCCCGGCGTCGGCTCGGCGGGCTCGGTGACGGTGTACGCGCCGCGGTGGAACAGCAGCGGGCGCTCGTCGCGCTGGTCACCGAGCGTGGTGACACGGCCCACGACGATGTGGTGGTCGCCGCCGTCGTACACGTTCTCCACTGCGCAGTCGAGCCAGGTCAGGACCCCTGCGAGGATCGGGGCGCCGGACGGGGCCGGTGCCCACGGGACGCACGAGAACTTGTCCGCGCCCGCTTTCCCGAACGTGGCGCTCACGTCCTGTTGCGCGTGCGCCAGCACGTTCACGCAGAAGTGGCCGTACGCCTCGATGTGCGGCCACGTGCGCGAGGTTCGCCCAGGGCAGAACAGCACGAGCGGCGGATCGAGCGACAGCGCGGCGAACGACTGGCATGCGAAGCCCACCGGCTCGGCGTCACGCATCGCGGTCACCACGGTGACGCCGGTGCAGAAGTTGCCCAGCGCCTTGCGGAACCGCGCCTGACCGATCACTGTGGCCGCGCGCCGATCGAGAAGTTGTGGCCCCACAACGAGACCGCGGTGCTCTCCCGCGCGATCCACGACTCGTCCTCGACCTGGCGGCCCTCGCAGCCGAACTCGACGTCGAAGCCGCCGGGGGTCTTCATGTAGAAGGACAGCATCAGGTCGTTGACGTGCCTGCCGAGCGTCGCGGACATCGGCACCTCGCGGCGCAGCGCACGGTCGTGGCACAGGCCGACGTCGTCGGTGTTCTCGACCTCGACCATGAGGTGCACGATCCCCGACGGTGTGGGCATCGGCAGGAACGCGAGGCTGTGGTGGCGCGGGTTGCAGCCGAAGAACCGCAGCCACGCCGGGTCACCGTCGGCGGGGCGGCCGACGAGCTGCGGCGGCAGGCGCATCGAGTCACGCAGCCGGAAACCCAGTACGTCGCGGTAGAAGGCGAGTGCCTCCGCGTCGTCCCGTGTGGACAGCACGACGTGGCCGAGGCCCTGCTCGCCGGTGACGAACCGGTGCCCGTACGGGCTGACGACCCGCCGGTGTTCCAGTGCCGCGCCGTGGAACACCTCGAGGGTGTTGCCGGACGGGTCCTCGAACGTGATCAGCTGGTCGACCCGCCGATCCTGACGCTCGTCAGGTGTGCCTTCCTTGAACGGCACACCGGCTGCCTCCAGACGCCCGCACACCTCGCCCAGCTCGCCGACGTTCGCGACCTCCCAGCCGGAAGCCGACAGCCGGTCGGTGTCGCCGGGCACGATGACGAGACGTGCGGGGAAGTCGTCCATGCGCAGGTAGAGCGCGTCGTCGCGGGCCCCCTTGCCCTCGACCATGCCGAGGACCTTGAGCCCGAACGTCCGCCAGGCCTCGACGTCGGTGGCCTCGATGCGCAGGTAGCCAAGGGACCGGATGCCCATCACTCGCTCCCGATGAAGTCCATGGCGATGCGGTTGAACTCGGCGAACTTCTCGAGCTGCGCCCAGTGTCCACATCGGCCGAACACGTGCAGCTGTGCGCGCGGGATCAGTTTCAGCGCGGTGAGCGCCCCGTCGAGCGGGTTCACCCGGTCCTCGCGGCCCCACACCAGCAGGACACGTTGCCGCAGCCGGTGCGCTTCCCGCCAGAGCATGCCCTCCTCGGGGTCGGCCGCGAACGACGCGCCCATGGATGCCATGGCACGCAACGACTCCGGGTCGCTCGCCACGACATAACGCTCGTCAACAAGCTCGTTTGTGACGAGTGACGGGTCGTACACCAGCGTCCGCAGGAAGTCGGCGAGCTTCTCCTTCGACGGGCCGGGCGGCGCCGCGAAACGGTAGAGCTTCTTGATGCCCTCGGTCGGATCGGGGGCGAACACGTTCAGCCCCAGCCCGCCGGGCGCCATCAGCACCAGCCGGCCCGCGCGGTCGGGGTAGCGCAGCGCGAACCTGACAGCCGTTCCGCCGCCGAGCGAGTTGCCGACGAAGTGGGCCTTCTCGATGCCCAGCTCGTCGAGGAACTTCAGCAGCGCGTCGGCGGAGAACGTGAAGTACTGGCTGGTGATCTTCGGCTTGTCGGACGCGCCGAACCCGGGCTGGTCCACGACGATCGTCCGGTACCGCCGCGCGAAAACGGGGAGGTTGCGCCCGAAGTTGCTCCACCCGGACGCGCCGGGCCCGCCGCCGTGCAGCATGACGACGGTCTCGCCGCTGCCGTCCTCGTAGTAATGGATCCCGGCGCGGGTGTCCTGTGTCGGAGGGGTCATATCCAGGCGTCCTGCACCTTGAGACCCAACTGCTCCTGCCCGTACATGACGAGGGCCTTCTCGGGGTCGTTGATGGCGTGCACGCGACCGGCGTGGGCGTCGCGCCAGAAGCGCTGGATCGGCGTGCCGACCTTGAGCGCGCGGCCGCCCGCGCTCTCGAAGAGCCGGTCCACGGCGGCGATCGCGGCGCCGGTCGCGTTGACCTGGTCCCGGCGCGTGCGCACCCGCAGCGGGAAGGGGATCTTCTCCCCCTCGGTCACGTACCGCATCTCCTCGTCGAGGTTCCGCTCGATCTGCAGCACCGCGGCGTCGATCCCGCTGGCGGCCTCGGCGATGCGGATCTGGTTGAACGGGTCCTCGGCGGCCTTGCCGCCGGTCGACGCGCGCACGCGCTCGCGGGTGTGGGTGACGTAGGCGTCGTACGCGCCGGCGGCCATCCCGATCACGGGTGTGGCGATGGAGCACGAGAAGACGGACGCGAACGGCAGCTTGTAGAGCGGCGCGGTGTTGACGGCCTGCCCCGGTCCGTAGCACTTGCCGGTGTCCATGAAGCTCAACGTCCGGTACTCGGGCACGAACACCTTGTCGACGACGATGTCGTTGCTGCCGGTGCCGCGCAGCCCGATCGTGTCCCAGACGTCCTCGATCAGGTAGTCAGCGCGCGGCAGCAGGAACGTGCGGAAGTCGACCGGCGTGCCGTCCACACCGAGCACCAGGCCGCCGAGGAACACCCAGGTGGCGTGGTCGCAGCCGGAGGAGAAGCTCCAGCGGCCGGTGAACTCGAACCCGCCGTCCACGGGTTTCGCGCGGCCCATCGGCGCGTACGAGGACGAGACGCGCGTGTCGTCGTCCTCGCCCCACACCTCCCGCTGGGCGCGGTCGTCGAACAGGCCGAGCTGCCACGGGTGGCACCCGAGCACGGCCGCCACCCACCCGGTCGACCCGCACGCGGACGCGATCAGCCGGACGGCTCGGTAGAAGTCGTTGGGGTGGGCCTCCATCCCGCCGTAGCGGGCGGGCTGCAACAGCTTGAAGAACCCGGTCTCCTGGAGTGCCTTGATCGACTCCTCGGAGATCCGGCGCGCGTCCTCGGTGGCCTGAGCCCGCTCCCGGAACACGGGGAGCAGCTCCCGCACAGCGTCAAGCACCTGTTCGCTCACCCGACCAAGACTAGAACACGTTCTCGTTTCTGTCGATCCTGACACCCTCCGTGGAAGATCGTGACAACCCTGTGGACACCCGTTTGGGTATTCGGCCTTGGCTGGTGCAAGGTGGCCCGGCACCACCTACTCTTCACAGGAAGGAACCGATGTTGACCAAGCTCGAAGACCGCGTCGCGAAGCTGGAGGGCGAGATGGACGAAGTCCGCCACGGCCTGTCCGATGCCCTCGGCATCCGAACGGAACTGCGCGCACACATCAAGTCCCTCGAAGCCCTGCGCGAGACACAGCTCGAAATGGGCGACAGGATGGACCGTATGGGCGAGAGGATGGACCGTGAGTTCGCCGCCGTCCGCAGCGAGATGCACGACGGGTTGGCGGCCGTCCGCAGCGAGATGCGAGATGGCTTCACGAAGGTCGCTCTCGGCATGGCCCAGATCACGGCCCTGCTCAACATCGCCATCGGCAGGGAGGGGTTGCCCGACTAGATCCGCTGCGCCGCGTGACGGCCCGCTCTGCGGCCTGAGAACACACAGTCCGCCAGCGACAGCCCGCTCACGTAGGAGTTCGAGCAGATCCCGACCGCCGTCCGGCCCGCCGCGTACAGTCCCGGCACACCGGTCACCTGACCGGTCTCCTCGTCCACCACGAGCCCACCGAGGGTGAGCATCGGACACGGATAACCCAGCCGCGGCCCGTACGACACGTCGATCAACGCGAACGGCTCCCTCAACGGCGCCACCAGTTCAGCCGCCTTTCCGAACGCGTCCTCCCCTCGCCCGTACGCGGCCACCGTCGCCGCCAGTCCGGCAGGGTCGACGCCCGACCTGCGCGCCACCTTCTCCACCGATGGGCCACGAACCAGTGCGCCTCGCAGGAGGTAGTGCGCACTAACTCGTTGGAACCACAGGGTTTCCCGGCGGATCTGCCGCCGCGCGTCCCGCAGGATCGTCTCGTCCACGAGCAGCCACGCCTTGCCGCCGCGTTCCTTCACCAGCTTCGACCCGATCGCCGCGCCGTACGACGACTCGTCGATGAACCGTTCCCCCGACGCGTCCACCAGCACACCGCGCTGCAACGCCGACGGCGGCGTGAGGAAACGCCACGCCGACACCGTCGACATCCGATCGGTGACGCCACCGACTGACTCGCCCAGGCGGATGCCGCTGCCGTCGTCGCCCTGAGTACCCAGCGGCAAGCCGCCCCGGAACTCGGGGGCATGCGATCGCAGCATCTCGCGGTTGTTCACGAACCCACCCGCCGACAGCACGACCCCGCGTCGCGCCCGGATGCGCACCACCCGACCACGACGGGCCTCCACGGCCTCGATCCGCCGGTGCAGTTTCCGCGCGAACCCGGGGAGGTACAGGCCGGGCTTGGTGGCGTACCGGTGCAGCACCGTGTGCCACCGCGACCGCAGCGTGCGGCACTCGACGCCGACCACGCGCCCGTCCTCGACCACCAGCGAGGTCACCGTGGTCTGCGACATGACCCGCACGCCCGCCGCCCGCGCCGCCGAGGCGAGTGCTGAGAAGAACACGCTGCCCGACGTCCCCCGCCCGTGCGTCCGGTGGCCACGCGGCGCGGGTGGCGCGACGGACCGGTACGGCCACGCGTTCTCGCTGCCCGAGTAGTACAGGTAGTAGTCGTTCGACGGGTACGACGTCTTGTACGGGCACAGCGACGAGTCGAACGGCACCCCCGCGTCGGCGAGCCACTCGATCATGTCCGCGCTGTCCGCGCAGAACCGGCGCAACGTCTCCTCGGAGACCGCGTCGCCGACCTCCTGTCGCAGGTAGCCGACCATGTCGTCGACCGTGTCGGCCACGCCCGCCGCCTTCTGGACCGACGTGCCGCCGCCCGCGTAGACGATGCCGCCGGACATCGCCGTCGCGCCGCCGCCCCTGAACCGGTCGACGGCCAGCACGGACGCGCCCGCCCGCGCGGCCTCCAGGGCGGCACACGCACCCGCCCCGCCGAAACCCACCACGATCACGTCCGCGTGCTCGTCCCACTCCAAGGGCATGGCAAAAACTATAACCTGTTCTAGTATGAGTCTCATGAACACGTACGACGTGGTCGTTGTCGGCAGCGGAGCGGCCGGCATGACCGCCGCGCTGACCGCGGCACACCGCGGCCTGCGCACCGTGCTCATCGAGAAGGCGCCGACCTTCGGCGGCTCGACGGCACGCTCCGGCGGCGGGGTCTGGCTCCCCAACAACGACGTGCTGCTCGCCGACGGCGTGCCCGACACGCCCGAGCAGGCACGCGCCTACCTCACCCACATCACCGGCGACGTGGTCGACGACGCCATGCGCACGGCGTTCCTGGAGCACGGCCCGGAGGTGCTGCGGTTCGTCCTCGCCAACACCCCACTGCGCATGCGCTGGGTGAACGGCTACTCCGACTACTACCCGGAGGCACCCGGCGGGCTGCCGATGGGACGGTCACTGGAACCGCGCCCGCTCAACGCGGCCGTCCTCGGCGACGAGCTCGACCGGCTCACGCCGCCGTACCTCAAGGCGCCCACCGGGATCGCGGTCACGCAGGCCGACTACCGGTGGATGAACCTCGTCGCCCGGCACCCGCGCGGCATGCTCCGCACCGCGCGGGTCGCGGGCCGCAGAGCGCTCTCCCTGGTGATGCGCAGGCGTCTGCTCACGATGGGACAGGCGCTGTCGGCCGGGCTTCGCGCCGGGCTCACCAGGCTCGACGTGCCGGTCCGCCTGTCGACGCCGCTGACCGGGCTGCTCGCCGAGGGCGACCGCGTCGTCGGCGTGGAGACCGAGTCGGGACCGATCCACGCGACCAGGGGCGTGCTGCTCGCGTCCGGCGGGTTCGAACGCAACGAGCGGATGCGCAAGGAGTACCAGCAGGCCCCCATCGGTACCGAATGGACGGTAGGCGCCGAGGAGAACACCGGCGACGGCATCGAGGCCGGCATGCGGCTCGGCGCCGCGGTCGCGTTGCTGGACGACGCGTGGTGGGGTCCGTCGATCATGCTGCCGCGCGGGCCGTACTTCTGCCTCGCTGAACGCAGCCTGCCGGGCTGCATCCTCGTGAACCAGCGCGGTGAGCGGTTCGTCAACGAGGCCGCGCCCTACGTGGACGCGGTGCACGCGATGTACGAGACCGGCAGCGTCCCCGCATGGCTGATCGCCGACCAGACCTACCGCAACCGGTACATCTTCGCGGGCCTCGGGCCGCGCCAGCCCTTTCCCGGCCGCTGGTACAAGGCGGGCACCGTCCGCCGCGCGTCCACAGTGGATGAACTGGCGAAGGAGATCGACATCCCGCCGGATGCGTTGCGGGACACCGTCTCCCGGTTCAACGGGTTCGCCGAGTCCGGTGTGGACTCCGACTTCCATCGCGGCGACAGCGCGTACGACCGGTACTACGGAGACCCGCGCAACCGGCCGAACCCGAACCTCGCGCCGCTGACCAGGGCACCGTTCTACGCGATCCAGGTCGTGCCCGGCGACCTCGGCACGAAGGGCGGGCTGCGCACCGACACCGCCGCCCGGGTGCTGCGCGAGGACGGCACGGTGATCGAGGGACTGTACGCGGCGGGCAACGCGAGCGCGCCGGTGATGGGACGTACGTACGCGGGACCGGGCGCGACGCTCGGCCCGGCGATGGTGTTCGGGTACCTGGCGGCACTCGACATGGGAGCGAAGCGATGACATCCGGACCGACACAGGGTTTCCGCACGATCGATGTCGGCGCGCCGAGGGAGCGGTTCGCCCGGGGCTGGCACTGCCTCGGGCTCGCGGAACCGTTCCGTGACGGCAAACCGCACGCGATCGAGGCGTTCGGCACCAAGCTCGTCGTCTTCGCGACCGACGACGGCACGCTGAACGTGCTCGACGCGTACTGCAGGCACATGGGCGGCGACCTGTCACAGGGGACGGTCAAGGGTGACGCGATCGCGTGCCCGTTCCACGACTGGCGCTGGTCAGGTAGCGGCAAGTGCGTCCAGATCCCCTACGCCAAGCGGATTCCGCTGCGGGCGCGGACGCGGTCGTGGCTGACGCTCGAACGCAACAAGCAGCTGTTCGTGTGGCACGACCCCGAGGGCAACCCGCCGCCCGACGACGTCGTGATCCCCGAGGCACGCGGCGCGTCCGGGCCCGAGTGGAGCGAGTGGACCTGGGACACCGTGCGAATCGACGGCTCCAACTGCCGCGAGATCATCGACAACATGGTCGACATGGCCCACTTCTTCTACATCCACTTCGCGTTCCCGACGTACTTCAAGAACGTGTTCGAGGGCCACGTCGCCACCCAGTACCTCAACTCGCGCGGCCGCCCGGACGTGTCGGCCGGGTCGTACTCGGCCGACGACGTGACCCTCAAGTCGGAGGCGTCGTACTACGGGCCGTCCTACATGATCAACGACCTGTGGCAGGACTACCACGGCACGACCATCGAGACCGTCCTGATCAACTGCCACTACCCGGTCAGCGCGGACTCGTTCGTGCTGCAGTGGGGCGTGAGCGTGAAGAAACTGCCGGGGCTGCCGGCGGAGAAGGCGGACAAGGTGGCCGCGAAGCTCGCGAAGAGCTTCGGCGTCGGGTTCCTGCAGGACGTGGAGATCTGGCGCAACAAGACCCGCATCGACAACCCGCTGCTGTGCGAGGAGGACGGCCCGGTCTACCAGCTGCGGCGGTGGTATGAGCAGTTCTACGTCGACGCCGCGGACGTGACCGACGAGATGACGCAGCGGTTCGAGTTCGAGGTGGACACGACCCGCGCCAACGAGGTGTGGGAGCGGGAGGTCGCGGAGAACCTGGCACGTCAGGAGGCGGCGGGATGACGACCAGCGCCTCGGCGTGGGCGAAGGCACCACCGCACACCGACCCGATCGGCACTCTGGCCGACGAGCGCGAGTTCCTGACCGCGGGCCTGACACCTGTCAGGTGCGCTGCCTGCACGACGGAGGTGCTGGTGCGCAAGGCGAGTCGCACGCAGACGAGCATCCAGTGGCAGACCCCGCCCGCGCGGACGTGCCCGGAGTTCGCCGCACGGGTGTCCGCCGGCGAGCTGTCCGCGCGGATCGACACGTGCCCCCGGCTGCGGGAGGCGATCGAGCAAGCCGTCGCGGAGGGTGCGGTGGCGGTGCCGGATGACTGAGTCGTTCCGGCTGCGGGTCCGCGAGGTCGTGCGGGAGACACCTGACGCCTGTTCGGTCGTGTTCGACTCCCCCGGGTTCGACTACCGGCCGGGCCAGTTCCTCACGCTGCGCATCCCGAGCGACCGCTGCGGCTCGGTGGCCAGGTGCTACTCGCTGTCCTCGTCCCCGCACACGGACACGTTCCCGCAGGTCACGGTCAAGCGGACGGTCGACGGCTACGGCTCGAACTGGATCTGCGACTCGGTCACGGCGGGCGACGAGCTGGAGTCGCTGCCACCCGCGGGGATCTTCACCCCGTCGTCGCTGGACGAGAACCTGCTGCTGTTCGCGGCGGGCAGCGGCATCACGCCGGTGATGTCCATCGTGAAGTCCGCACTGGCGTCGGGGGGCGGGCGGGTCGTGCTCGTGTACGCCAACCGCGACGAACGGTCGGTGATCTTCGCGCGGGAGCTGACGGAGCTGGCGGGCAGGCACCCGGCTCGCCTGGTGGTCCACCACTGGCTGGAGTCGGTGCAGGGCCTGCCGACCGCGGCGGCGCTGGCCGAGCTGGCCCGGCCGCACGCCGCGTACGAGGCGTTCGTCTGCGGCCCGGCCCCGTACATGACGGCCGTCAGGTCCGCACTGTCCACTCTGGACGTACCGCGTGGGCGCGTGCACGTCGAGCGGTTCAAGTCGCTGGGCGCGAACCCGTTCGAGAAGGCGGTGCCGGTGGCGGCGTCGTCCCGCACCGCGTCGGTGAAGGTCACGCTGGACGGCACCGAACACCGGTTCGACTGGCCGGCCGAGACGAAGCTGCTGGACCTGCTGTTGGCGCGCGGGCTGGACGCGCCGTACTCGTGCCGGGAGGGTGCGTGCAGCGCGTGTTCGTGTCGGTTGGTGTCGGGCGAGGTCAAAATGCTGAACAATGACGTCCTTGAGGAGGAGGACCTCGCGGACGGCATCCGGTTGGCGTGCCAGTCCCTGCCGGTGACGGACGAGGTCGAGATCAGCTACGAATGAGGTGCCGATGCCCATCGACCCGGAGGTCGCCGTCGGAGCGGACCTGGGGAAGACCGAGTTCGCATGGACCAGCACCGATGTGCTGCTGTACCACCTGGCGGTGGGCGCGGGCGGGCACCCGACAGAGCCGTACGAGCTGAAGTACGTGCTGGAGGACAGACTCCAGGTCCTGCCCACGTTCGGCGTGGTCGCCCCCAACTTCCGGATGTTCGAGCCGCCAGCCGTGACCTTCCCCGGCATCGACATCGACCTGTCGAAGGTCCTGCACGGCACCCAGTCGATCACCGTGCACACCCGCCTGCCGACGGCGGGCCGCGCGACCGCCCGCTCCCGCATCGCCGACGTGTGGGACAAGACGAAGGCGGCCGTCATCGTCCAGGAGTCCGAGGTGGTCGACCCGGCAGGCACTCCTCTGTGGACGACGACGACCGGCATCTTCGCCCGCGGCGAGGGCGGCTTCGGCGGCTCCCGCGGCCCCGCGCTGCGCCTGCCACCGCCGGAGGGCAGGCCGGACGTGGTGATGGAGGTCCCCACCCTGCCCCAGCAGGCGCTGCTCTATCGCCTGTGCGGCGACCGGAACCCGCTGCACGCGGACCCGGAGTTCGCGGAGAAGGCGGGCTTCGACCGCCCGATCCTGCACGGCCTGTGCACCTACGGGATGGTCTGCAAGGCGATCGTGGACTCGATGCTGGACGGCGACGTCACGGCCGTCGGCTCCTTCGCGGCCCGCTTCTCGGGCGTGGTCTACCCGGGCGAGACGCTGCGGGTGCGTATCTGGCGCACGGAGAAGGGCTACCAGGCCGTCACGACGTCGATCAACCGCAACGACGAGGTGGTCCTGGACGAGACGATGCTCACCGTCCGGTGAGCATCACCGTCGAGTACTACTTCCGGTCCTCCCTGCCGTTGCCGGAACTGGCCGCACAGATCGCGGCGCCACTGGGCTGCCACCTGCCGCTGGAGAATGCCCTCCTGCTGGGCACGCGCCTGACACTCGGCAGGTGCACCGAAGAGAACGACGGCGAGCTGGCGTTCGAGGCCTACAACTACGAACTCGTCCTCCGCACCAGAGGCCGCCACTTCCGGGCCACCCTCATACCGAACATGCTGTCGGTGGTCCGGGTGCTGCAGGAACTGTTCGGGTACTCGGGCATGCTCGTGTACGACCTGGCCATTCTGCTGGCCAAGTACGACGAGGAGTTCGTGGACACGCTGTCAGGCACCAGCCTGTCCGACTACATGGCCCACCTGACAGCCGTCAGGTACCGCATGCCCGAGGGCAGTCCGTAGCCGATCCCACCGTCGAATTCGCCGATTCGCCGCTGATTCTCACGTCGCCTCAGCCGCAGGACTGCTCAATGACCTTCACTGGCGTGGCGACGCGGCACTCGGCCGAGGGTCCACCGCCTTCGCCAGAGCACGGGCCATCACGGTGGTCGAGACCTGGCCGCTGTCGTCGGCGTGCGCCTGTTCCAACTCGGCCGCCAGACCCTGCAGGAACCCTTCCGCCGTGAAGGCAATCCAGGCAGCAGGTTCGTCGTAGGCCGCGTCACGCAGGTCCCACAGAGCGGCCACCAGCTGCTCCTTCGTTTGCGCCGCGGCAAGTGTTCGCAGTCCAGCCCCGAGTACGTCCACTCCGCGATCATAAGCACGCTGGTCCCTGTCGCCGGAAAGGCGACGGACCCGGCAGCCATGTCCGATATGGACAGCGACGGCCGGGTCCGTTTTCGCAGGTCACTTGAGTTGCGCGCTCGTCTTCCCCAGCAGGCGACGCGCGATGATGAGTTGCTGGATCTGTTGTGTGCCCTCGAAGATGTCCATGATCTTCGCGTCTCGGGACCACTTTTCCAGCAGTTCGTGTTCCGTGTAGCCCAGGGAGCCGCACAGTTCCACGCAGCGCAGCGTGATCGCCGTGGCCGAGCGGCCTGCCTTGGCCTTCGCGTACGAGGCCTGCAGTGAGTTCGGTTTGCGGTTGTCGGCCATCCACGCGGCCTGCAGGGTCAGCAGGTACATCGACTCGTAGTCGGCTTCCATGTCCAGGAAGGTGGCCGCCGCGGCGTGTTGGAGGTTCGCCGGTTTGTCGTAGTCGATCTCCACGCCCGCCTCGGCGAGCAGGCGGCGGGTTTCCTCCAGGGCAGCGCGCGCGATGCCGACGGCCATCGCCGCCACCAGGGGCCTCGTGTTGTCGAACGTCTGCATGACGCCCGCGAAGCCCTGGTCCGGCTTGATCTCCGGGGTGCCCAGCAGGTTCTCCGCCGGCACCCGGCAGTTGTCCAGCCGGAAGTGGGCCGTGTCCGACGCTCGAATGCCGAGTTTGTGTTCCAGGCGCACGAGTTCGAAGCCTGGGGTGTCCCGGTCGACCACGAACGACTTGATCGCGGCTTTTCCGAGAGACCGGTCCAGCGTCGCCCACACGACCACGCAGTCCGCGCGTTCGCCGGACGTCACGAAGATCTTCTCGCCGTTCAGCACGTAGTGGTCGCCGTCGCGGACGGCGGTCGTCCTGATCGCGCCGGAGTCCGAACCGGTGTCAGGTTCCGTGATGGCCATCGCGGCCCACTTGCCCTTGTACCGTTCGAGCTGCTCCTCCGACGCCACCGACGCGATCGCCGCGTTGCCGAGGCCCTGTCTCGGCATGGACAGGAGCAGGCCCGCGTCGCCCCAGCACATCTCCATCGTGCCGAGTACCAGTGACATGTTGGCGGTGGACGGGCCCTTGCCGCCGGACCGCCGGACGCCACCAGCGCCCGCGCCGCCGCCCGACGCGCTCAGACCGTCCAAAAGGGACGCCAGCGTGTCGAGTTCCTTGGGGTAGGTGTGTTCGGCCTGGTCGTACTTCCTGGAGTTGGGGCGGAGGAAGGCCATCGCCGCCTGGCGGGCCTGGTCGACCAGCGTGGTCAGCTTGCGGGGAACCTCGAGGTTGATCACACCAGCACCGCGCCTTCCATCACGCCGACGGCCCGCAGGTCGCGGTACCACCGCTCCACCGGGTGCTCCTTCACGAAACCGTGCCCGCCCAGCAACTGCACGCCGTCGCTGCCGATCATCATCCCCTTGTCGGTGCACAGCTTCCGGGCCAGCGCAACCTCACGGGCGTAAGGCAGGCCGAGCGCCGCGCGGGACGCGGCCCGGTACGTCACCAGTCGCATCCCGTCGAGCTCCGTGCCGATGTCGGCCACCCTGAACGCCACGCCCTGCCGGTGCGACACCGGCTCACCGAACGCCGCACGCTCGTTCACGTACGGGATCACGTAGTCCAGCACCGCCTGCCCGGTGCCCACCGCCAGCGCGCACCAGCCGAGTCGCGCCAACCGCACGCACTCGGCGTAGTCCGCGTCCAGCATGGCGGAAGCGGGCACGTTCACCTGGTCCAGCAGCACCCGGCCGGTCCCCGCGGCGCGCAGCCCCATCGCGGGCTCGGACTCGACCGTCACCGACGACGACTCCACGACGAACAGCGCGGGCCCGCGACCGTCCACATCGGCCGCGACCACGAACAGCTCGGCCGCCGCGGCACGCGGGACCAGGGACTTGACGCCTGTCAGGCGGAAGCCGCCGGGGGTCCGGTACGCCTTGGTGCGCAGGGAGAACGGGTCGAACAACGCGGTGGGCTCCTGGATCGCCAGGGCGGCCGCGGGCACGTCGTCACCGGTGAACGCGGGCAGGTACGTCGCCTGCTGCTCCTCGGTGCCCCACAGCACCAGCGCGTTCGACACGGCGGCCGGGGCGAGGCACGCCAGCGCCAGGCCCATGTCCCCGGCCGCGAGGGCCTCCGCCACCAGGACGTTCGTGACTGACGACCGTTCGGTGGCCACCCCGCCGAGTTCCTCCGGCACGCCGAGCAGCGTGATGCCCAGCTCCGCGGACGTCGACAGCAGCTCCTCCGGCGGTGCGCACTTGTCGTCGGCCGACGCGGCCGCGGGGCGCAGGCGCTCGGCCGCGAACTCCCGGACCGTCTCGACGATCATCTGCTGGTCGTCGGTGGGCGTCAGGTCGAACACGCCGCTGTCCGCGACCGCGGGCGGACGGGCGGGTGCGCCACGCTTCCTGACGGCCGTGAAGTTACGGGTCGCCGCGCCCGCGGCGCGGAAACCGGTCTTCGTCGCCTGGTACAGCGTCCGGTCCACCGACTTCTTCAGCCCCAGCCGCTCGACGACCGGAGCCCCGGCCAGGCGGTTGAGCACGGACATCACGGCGCCCATGGCATTTCGCCTGTGCGGCTTGGCGCCAAGACCCTCGCTGGCCGACACCGAACCACCCCTACCTACTCGCGAGTTAAATAACGGTACCTACTCTAGAGTAGGCCACCGTGTCGCGCAGGTGAAGCACGTCACGGCGACAACCGGCGTGCAGGACACGGGAAGATGCACCCAGAATGTCCGGGTGCGCATCGTCCTCGTGGCCAATCGGAAGTCCGGCAGTGGCCGCACCGACGGCGACCGCATCCGGCGCCTGCTCGCCGACGCCGGCGCCGAGGTCGAGACCAGGGCCATCGACGACCTCGACGACCCGCTGCCCACCGACACCGAACGGGTCGTCGTCGCGGGCGGGGACGGGTCGATCGGGACCGCGGCCCGCGCCGCGCACACCGCGGGTGTCCCGCTCGCCGTACTCGCGACCGGCACCGCGAACGACTTCGCGGGCGCGCTCGGCCTGCCCACCGATCTCACGCAGGCCTGCCGGCTCGCGGCCGACCCGGACGCACGCACCGAGCAGCGGGAGATCGGGCTCGCCAACGGGCGCCCGTTCGTGAACGCCGCCGCGGCCGGCTTGTCCGCGGTGGCGAGCAGGCTCGCGAAGCCCCACAAGGCGCGGCTCGGCGCCTTCGCCTACGCGGTCGGCGCGGTGCGGGCCGGGCTCACCGCGCCGCACGTCGCGTGCCGTGTGCTCGTCGACGACGAGGTCGTGTTCGACGGCGACGCGTGGCAGGTCGTCGTGGCGGTGAGCGGCGCGTTCGGGGGCGGCTCGAACATCGGCGGCACCCGGCACGACGACGATCGGCTCGACGTCGCGGTCGTGCCAGCCGGTTCGCGGCTGGCCCTGGTGCGCCACGGGTACCACATGCGCCGGGGCATGCTCACACAGCAGGAGGACGTGCCGCACCACCGAGGGCACGAGATCGCGGTCGACGTGCCGCGCGGCACGGAGTTCAACGTCGACGGTGACCTGCGCACCCTCGACCCGGCACGCTTCGCCCTGCTGCCGGGCCGGGTGCGGGTGGTCGTGCCTACCTGACGGCTGTCAGGTAGGCAGCCGCCCACGCCACGGCCGGGCCTGCTCGAACGCGGCGCACGCGGTCAGCACCCGCGCGTCCGCGTGCCGGGGGCCCACCACCTGCAACCCCACCGGCAACCCCGTGGAGGTGAACCCGCACGGCACGGTCGCGGCGGGCTGCTGCGTCATGTTGAACGGGTACGTGAACGGGGTCCACCCGGTCCAGCGCGTCGCACCCGACCCCGGCGGCACCTCCACGCCCGCCTCGAACGCGGGGATCGGCATCGTCGGCGTGATCAGCAGGTCGTAGTGCTCGTGGAACTCGCCCATGGTCCGGCCGACGGCGGCGCGGGTGGCGGTCGCCTCCAGGTACTCGACGGCGGTGTACTTCGCGCCCTGCTCGCACACCTCGCGCAGGCCGGGGTCCAGCCGCGCCCGCTGGTCGTCGGTGAGCGCGGCCGTCGACGCCGCCGCGCCCGAGAACCACAGCACGTGGAACGCCTCGACCGGGTCGGCGAAGCCGGGGTCGCCCACGGACACGACCGCGCCGAGTTCGGTGAACACCTTCACCGCGTCCGCGACCAGCGCGGCGACCTCGTTGTCCACCCGCACGTACCCCAGCGTCGGGCTGAACGCGATCCGCATGCCAGCGATGCCCGAGGCCGCCCCCGACTCGGCGGCCGCTGCGAACGACCGCTCCGGCCGCGGCCCCGCGGTCCAGTCGCGGGCGTCCGGACCGGTGATGACGTCGAGCGCGAGTGCGGCGTCGGCGACGCTCCACGACAGCGGGCCGACGTGCGCGAGCGTGCCGAACGGGCTCGCGGGCCAGATCGGCACGAGGCCGTAGGTCGGCTTGATGCCGAACACCCCGGTGAACGACGCGGGGATGCGGATCGAGCCACCGCCGTCGGTGCCCAGCGAGATCGTGCCCATGCCCGAGGCGACCGCCGCGGACGCGCCGCCGCTGGAGCCGCCCGCGGTCTTCGTGGTGTCCCACGGGTTGCGGGTGACGCCGGTGAGGGGGCTGTCGGTGACGCCCTTCCAGCCCAGCTCGGGCGTGGTGGTCTTGCCGACGATCACCGCGTTGTGCTCGCGCAACCGGGCGACGGCCGGGGCGTCGACGTCCCACAGCTGGTCCTTCTCGATCGAGTGGGAACCGCGCAGGGTCGGCCACCCGTTGGTGAGCAGGATGTCCTTGACCGACACCGGCACGCCGTCGAGCAGGCCACGCGGCTCACCAGCCTGCCAGCGCGCCGAGGACTCAGCGGCCTCGGCGAGCGCTTTCTCCTTGTCCACCAGGCAGAACGCGTTGACGTCGTCGTTCCGCTCGTCGATTCGGGCAAGGGCGTCGGTGGTGGCTTCCACCGGGGAGAGGCGGCCGGCGCGGTATTCGGCGAGCAGCTCGGTCGCGGTCATCCCAGCGGTCATGGAGTTCCTTTCCCACGGACGTACCCGCGCGCCTTGTCGACCACGTTGCGCAGCGGCTCGCCGTCCAGATACCTCGTGAGGTTGTCGTGGAACAGTGCTACCAGTTCCGCCCGCCATCCCACCACGTCGCCGGACATGTGCGGCGACACGATCACGTTCGGCATCGCCCACAGCGGCGAGGTCGCCGGCAGCGGCTCGTCGACGAACACGTCCAGCGCGGCTCCCGCGAGCGACCCGGCGGTCAGGGCCTCGACGAGGTCGTCCTGCACGACCAGCGGGCCGCGGCCGACGTTGACGAGCCGGGCGGTGGGCTTCATGGCGGCGAGCGCCTTCGCGTCGATCATGCCGCGGGTCTCGTCCGTCAACGGGGCGGCGAGAACCACCCAGTCCATGTCAGGCAGGACCTCGGACAGCGACGACATGGGAAGCACCTCACCCAGGTCAGGGTCCGTGGTTCGAGGGGTACGGCCCAGGCCGGTGACGGTCATGCCCGCGGCGGCGAGCTTGCGGCCGATGGCGCGGCCGATCGGTCCGGTGCCCGCGACCAGCGCACGCCTGCCGCCGAGCCGCTCGGTCTCGCGGTGGTGCCAGCGGCGCTCACGTTGCCTGCTCAGCGTGGTCGGCAGGTCCTTGGCCAGGGCGAGGGCCATCGCGAGGACGTACTCGGCCATCGGCTCGTCGAAAACGCCACGCGAGTTGGTGACGACGACATCGCTCGCCACCACTTCGGGTGTCAGCACGTGGTTGACGCCCGCGCTGGCGGCGTGCACCCAGCGCAACGAGTCCGCACCCGGCCACGCGCTGGACAGGGTGCTCGCGCGGAAGTCCCACACGAGCAGGACGTCGGCCCCGGGAAGCGCTTCGACGAGGCCGTCCGCGGTGACATAGCGGACGTCGGCGACGGCCTCGACCTCGGTCATCCCGGTGGGACGAGCGGTGTCACCCGACTGGGCGTGGAGCACGACGATGGTCGCGGATTTGCCAGCTGACATGGGATTGACACGCTAAGTACCGCTCGTATGATTGTCAACAATCGGCGCGGCCGTCGCAGCCCGCGGAGAAAACACCAAACCCACCTCCTATCCGGTGCTGCATTGGGGTGCCCATGTCGCGATTCATGACGATCACGCTCGAACGCCGTGGCGTGTCGTGCGTGGCCCAACTCCTGGACAAGGACGCGCCGAGGACGTGCGATGCGGTCTGGGAGAACCTGCCACACGCCGGTCCCGTGCACCACGCGAAGTACGCGCGCAACGAGATCTACACGATGGTGGAACGGTTCGTCGACGAGCCGATCGGCCTCGAGAACCCCACCGTCACGCCCATCCCCGGCGACGTGGTCTTCTTCGACTTCCACGGCGGCATGCTCGACCGCGCCTTCAAGGAGGAGAAGGGCCTCGACAAACTGCCGGGGGTCATCGACCTCGCGATCTTCTACGGCCGCAACAACATCCTGCTGAACGGCGACGTCGGCTGGGTGCCCGGGAACGTCTACGCCACGATCGTCGAGGGCCTCGACGCGATGGCGGAGGCCTGCAACGACGTCTGGCGGTCGGGCAGCGTCGGTGAGCGGCTGGTGTACCAACGGCACGACGGCTGAGCGGGGGCCGTCATGGTTTCGGACAGAGTTGGCGGCAGAGGCCCCCTCGAGATCATCGGACCGGAACTCGTCACCCAGCGCGGCGTCGGCGTGGTGGCGCCGTTCGACTTCGCGCTGGACCGCGAGCTGTGGCGGTGGGCGCCGGACGACATCTCCCTGTACATGACACGCCTGCCGTTCGTGCCGGTCCCGGTGACCATCGAGATGGCGAGCGAGCTGTCGGACTCCGAGCGGGTGCGCCGCGCGACCAAGGACGTGCTCGCACCCGAACCGCTGGTCGTGACGTACGCGTGCGCGTCGGGCAGCTTCGTCGGCGGCGCCGAGGGCGAGCGGGCGCTGCACGCCAGCATGATGTCCGCGGGCGCCCCGGCGGCGACCACGACGTCCGGCGGGCTCGTCCAGGCGCTGCGGGCCCTGAACCTGACCAGGATCGCCGTGGTGACCCCGTACATCGACAGCGTCACCGAGCGGCTGCTGTCGTTCCTCGGCGAGCACGGGGTCGAGGTCTCCTCGAGCGTGGGTCTCGGCCTGCTCGACCACATCTGGAAGGTCGGCTACGCGGAGATCGTGCAGGCGGTCACCGCGGTCGACGTCCCCGAAGCGGACGGACTGTTCATCTCCTGCACGAACGTGCCGACCTACGACATCATCGGCCCGCTCGAGAGCTGGCTGGGCAAGCCGGTGCTCACGGCGAACCAGGTGACGATGTGGTCGGCGCTCCACGCGATCGGCTCGCCGATGATGGCGTCCGGTCAGTGGCTCGCGCAGGCCACCCAGCCGCACGCGGCCTGACGATAGGGTTTTCGCCGATGACCACCGCTATTGGTTTCCTGTACCCGGGCTACAGCGCGGAGGACGAGTACCCGGCCATGGAACGTCTGCTCGCGGCGTCCGGCCGGGCCGTCTCGCTGCCGGTGGTGCACACGCTGATGCGGGAGGACGCGCACCGGGTCGACGCGCTGCTGGACATCGGCGGTGAGGACGTCCTCGGCGAGGGCGCGGCGACGTTGAAGGCACAGGGCGTGGACGCGGCGGTCTGGGCGTGCACGTCCGGCAGCTTCGTCTTCGGCTGGGACGGGGCCACCGCGCAGGTCGACGGGGTGCGGGCGGCCGCGGCGGCGCCCGCGTCGAGCACCTCCTTCGCGTTCGTCAACGCGGTGCGGCACCTGGGTCTGAGCAAGGTCGCGGTGGCGGCGACGTACCCGCGGGACGTGGCGGACCGGTTCGCGGCGTTTCTCGGCGCCGCGGACATCGAAGTGGTCTCGTTGTCGTGCCGGGGCATCGTCACGGCCGCCGAGGTGGGCACACTGGGCAGGGACGAGGTGCTGGACTTCGTGGCGTCGAACGACCACGCCGACGCCGAGGCGGTGCTGGTGCCGGACACGGCGCTGCACACCGTCGAGTGGCTGACCGACCTGGAGGAGCGGCTGGGCAAGCCGGTCCTGACGGCGAACCAGGTCAGCGTGTGGGAAGGGCTGCGGCTGGTCGGCGCCACGGAGCCGAGGGCCGGGCTGGGGGCGTTGTTTGCCAGGGAGTAGTCGTGAGTGAACTGGGCGAGCTGGAGCCGGTGGCGCGGCAGTCGACGGCGGAACTGATCGCGGCACAGCTGCGCTCGGCGATCATGTACGGCGTCTTCGCGCCGGGTACGCAGCTGGGCGAGGCGGAGCTCGCCGCGCGGTTCGAGGTGAGCCGTGGTCCACTGCGAGAGGCGATGCAACGACTCGTGCAGGAGGGACTGCTGCGTGGCGAACGGCACCGGGGCCTGTTCGTGATCGACCTGTCGGCGTCGGACGTGCGGGACATCTACCTCGCGCGGCTGGCGATCGAGCGCACGTCGTGCCAGCTGATCATGTCGGGCAACCGCGGCGAGGCCGTGGCCCGGTTGTCGGAGGCGCTGGACAACCTCGTCACCGCGGCGGAGAGCAAGGACCGCAACGCCATGAGCGACGCCGACCAGGCGTTCCACCAGACCCTCGTCAGCTGCTCGGGCAACACGCGGCTGGAACGCATGGCGCAGACGCTGCTCGTGGAGACGAGGATGTGCCTCGCCGCGCTGCAGCAGCACTACCCGGAGCCGAGCGAGCTGGTCGCCGAGCACCGGGCCCTGGTGGACGCGATCTCCGACGGCGACGAGCAGCAGCTGATCAGCCTGATCGAGTCGCACATGCTGGAGTCCATCGACCGACTGGTCCCGAAGGCCTGACGCGACCGGGTCAACGACGCAGCCGGTTCGTGTCGAACCTGCCGTCCACTATGGCCGAGGCGAGCTCGGCGACCCGGGTGTTGTGGCTGCGCGCGTAGCCGCGCAGCGCGGTGAACGCGGCGCCCATGCCGAGCCCGAGCCGCTCCGCCAGCACACCCTTGGCCTGCTCGATGATCACCCGGCTGTCGAGCGCGTGCTGCAGCTGCCCGGCGAGCTCGTCCGCCTGCCGCAGCGCCCGCGCCTGCATGATCGTCACCGCCGCGATGTCGGCGACGGCCTTGGCGAGACGCACGTCTGCCTCCCCTGTGCCGTCCCGGAACAGCGCGAGCGCGCCGACCGTCTCACCGCGCCTGCGCAGGGGCAGCACGTGCACCGACGCGAACCCCGCGCCCCGGGCGTCGTCGGCGAACCCGGGCCACGCGGTCGCCGCGTCGACGTCGGGCACCGCGACCACCTCGCCGTCCCGGGCGGAGTCCGCCAGCGGGCTCACGTCGTGCCCCAGCACGGGAATCAGCCGCTCGTGCGAGGCGACCACGCCGTGACCGACGATGAGCACACCCGCCGCCGGCACGTCGAGCAGCTGTACGGATCGATTCACCAGCAGGCGGAGAAACCCGTCGAGGTCGTACTCGCGCGCCATCATGTCGGCGAGTTCGACGAATGTTTCCGCCAGTTGTTCGGCTGGCCTGCTGGTCACCGGGTAAGACTACGACCGTGTGATCAGTTGCGGGGGCGGGTCAGCAACACACTGTCATTATTTGGCGAAAATCCTGTCCGGTCCGTGGCGACGAGCCGGGAATTCACTTTCCCCGACATTTCAAGATCATTTTCGACCGACAGTCACGATCCGTAGTCGTTATCGCACCGTCCGAACCGCGAACACGCACCGTCGCCGTCGCCGCTCACGCAAAGACACCGATCAGGGCCCTTGGACTCTGTTGGTTGATGGTTGAAATTTACGAGTATCACTCACGTGCGGGAGCGGAAGTGCGTGGAGGCCTCGTGAGTGCGCAGGTTATGTCATCGGATGCTACTGAGATCTTCGCCCGTCTCAAGAGCGCCGCGTTCCATGAGCTCGTGACGTCGTCGATGCAGGGGGACCAGGAAGCCGTCGCGACGCTCTTCGCCTGGATCAGACCCGCGATCGTTCGCTACTGTCGGTCACGGATCGGGCGCAGTGGATCGGCCTTCTCGTCGGCGGACGACGTGGCGCAGGAGATCTGCATGGCGGTCCTGGGTGCGCTCTCGCGCTACGGCGACGAGCCCGAGTCGTTCCTCCCCTTCGTCTACGGCATCGCCGCGCACAAGGTCGCGGACCACTACCGGCGCGCGGGCCGCGACCGGTCGGACCCGGCGGCCGACGTGCCGGACGGCGTGGACATGGGCGCGAGCCCCGAGCAGCAGATCATGGCGGCGGACCTGCGCGACCGCCTGGACCAGCTCCTCGCGACGCTGCCGCCCCGCCAGCGGGAGATCCTCCTCCTGCGCCTCGTCGTCGGCCTGTCGGCACAGGAGACGGCGACCGCGGTGGGCCTGACCCCGACGGCCGTCCGGGTGACCCAGCACCGCGCACTGGCCAAGCTCCGCAACGTGCTCAGCCCGGCCGAATGGGTCTAGGCACCCTTCGCCCGTAGGAAAAGCTGGACTTCCAGGCGGTTCTTCTCGGCCTCCGCCTTGATCTCGCGCAGGTCCAGGCACTCGAAGCCGGCTCGCTCGACGACGTGGGCCAGGTCGTCGGGCGGGTAGGCGGTCACGGCGATCGGCTCTCCCATGAAGACGATCGGGAACTCGTCGAAGTCGCCGAGCACCATCGCGATCTGCAGCAGCTTCGGCCCGCGCAACTGGCTGCGCAGCTGGGACAGCAGCGGCGGGACGTCCGCCTTCGGCAGCATGATCAGCGAGAAGAACGCGACGGCGGCGTCGAACTCACCCAGGTCGGCGATGTCCCGGAGATCGCGGTGCAGGTACTCGCCACCGGGCGCCTGCTGCTCGGCCAGCGCGAGCATCTCGGCCGACTCGTCGATCCCGACGACCTCGATGCCGGCGTCCAGCAACTGCTTGCACGTCGGCAGTCCGCTGCCGCAGCCGAGATCGAGCACCCGGGCCGGCGTGGACAACTGACCGATCAGCCAATTGCCTTCTGCAACTTGCACATCCCGCTCGGTGAACGACTCGTCGTAACGCTTCCCGATCCGGTCGAACGGCGGGGGTTTGACCATTCCTCCAGCATGCCGTTTCCGCGCTGGGGCGTCCAGCAGCGCTACTCGGCCTTGTGCGTGAGCAAAAGCCGCACGGTCAGCTCGAGCCGTTCGGCGACGTCCGAAGCGGACGACCGCCGGGTCACCCAGGCGACCAGGTTCGACAGCCACACGTCACCGATCACGCGGGCGATCGCGCGGTCCTCGTCGGTCGGCTCGCCCGCCGGGTCGTCGTCGTGCAGCGCCCGGGCGAACGTGCGCTCGATCAGCTTCGCGACGGTGTCGACCTCGGCGGCCGCCGAGGCGTCGGCGAACATGAACGCCCTGGTCATCGCCTCGGTGAGGTTCGGGTCGCGTTGCATGGCGCGGGTGATGCGGCCCAGCACGAACAGCAGCCGGTCGTACGCGGTGTCGCCGGGGATCGCCCCGCCGCCGCGTTCCTGGCCACGCTCCAGCTCACGGGCGAGCCCGGACACGAGCAGGTGGATCTTCGACGGGAAGTACCGGTAGAGCGTGCCGAGCGCGACGTCGGCCTTCTCCGCGACGGCACGCATCTGCACCGCCTCGAAGCCCCCCTTCGACGCCAGCGCGATCGTCGCGTCCAGGATCCTCTTGCGACGGTCGCGCTGGGCCGCTGACCCGAGCTCGTCGTCGGTGAGCACGTTCAGCGCGTTCGCGCCCGCCGTGCGTGGTCTTGCCATCGAACATATCCCCTGATTCGCGGAGCTTGCGGAGCGAACATCCGACACAGTCGGAACGCGTTCCTGCCTGCCTCTGACAGCTTACAGAACGTACGTACCGGAGATGTTACGTCCGTCCACAGCCGCAAAACTAGAACATGTTCTATACTCGGTCGGGTGTCGGTGACCGAGGACCTCATGCGCGCGGTGCGGGACATGGCCGAACGCGCGGGCACGCTCGCCACGGTGCGCGCCATGGAGACGTCGCCGGACGCGTGGTCGCGGCACTGGCCCGCCGTCACCGACCTGGGGCTGCTCACGATCACCGCCGACGGCGGCACGCTCGCCGAACAGGCGGCCGCCGTCGAGGAGGCGGCACGGCACCTCGTGCCCGGGCCGGTGCTCCCCTCGGTGCTGACCACCGTGCTGCTCGGCACGCCGATGGGAATCGCCCTGTCGGCCGGGGAGGTGACGGTCGCCGACGGCCGCGCCTCCGGCAACCTGACACCTGTCATGTCCGCCGCCGGGCCGGTCCTGTTCCGCGCCGGCGACCGCTGGTTCACCGCGACCGGTTCGGCCGTTCCCCTGACACCGGTCGACTTCTCCCGCCCGCTCTGCCGGGTGCGGTTCGACGACGTCCCGGCCACTCCGGTGGAACTTGACACCCGTCAGGTACTCGACCTCGCCGCGACCCTGTTCGCCGCCGAGGCCGCGGGGGTCGCGCGGTGGTGCCTCGACACGGCCGTCGCCTACGCGAAGGTTCGCGAGCAGTTCGGCCGGCCGATCGGTTCGTTCCAGGCCGTCAAGCACCTGTGCGCGGAAATGTTGTGCCGCACCGAACAGGCGGCCGCGCTCGCGTGGGACGCGGCCAGGGGCGGCGAGCTGTCGGCCGCCGCGGCCGCCGCGCTCGCGGTCGACGCGGCGGTGGAGAACGCGAAGGACTGCGTCCAGGTGCTCGGCGGCATCGGCTTCACGTGGGAGCACGACGCCCACCTCTACCTGCGCCGCGCACTTGCCAACCGTCAGCTTCTCGGCGGCACCGCGCACTGGCGCCGCGAGGTGGCGGCGCGGGCGCTCGCCGGGGTACGCCGCAACCTCGGCGTCGAGGTGGCCGACGAGGAAACCCGCGCCGCCGCGCGGGAGTTCGCGACGTCGGTCGCCCCGCTGTCCACCGAGGAGCAACGCGTCCGGCTGGCCGACAGCGGCTACCTCGTGCCGCACTGGCCCCGGCCGTACGGGCTCGCCGCGTCGCCGCGCGCCCAGCTGGTCATCGACGACGAGCTGGCCAGGGCAGGGGTCCGGCGTCCCGGACTTGTGGTCGGCGCGTGGGCCGTGCCGACGATCCTCACGCACGGCACCGAGGAACAGCGGAAACGCTTCGCCGGACCGACCCTGCGCGGCGAGCTGCGGTGGTGCCAGCTGTTCTCCGAACCCGGCGCGGGTTCCGACCTCGCGGCCCTGCGCACGAAGGCGACCCGTGCCGACGGCGGCTGGGCGCTGAACGGGCAGAAGGTGTGGACCTCCGAGGCGGTGCAGGCCGACTGGGGCATCTGCCTCGCCCGCACCGACCCGGACGCACCGAAACACGACGGCATCACCTACTTCCTCGTCGACATGCGCTCACCGGGCATCACACCGCGGCCGCTGCGCGAGATCACCGGGGAGGCCCGGTTCAACGAGGTGTTCCTCGACGACGTGTTCGTACCTGACGACTGTGTGGTCGGCGAGGTCGACGGTGGCTGGCGGCTCGCCCGCACCACGCTCGCCAACGAACGGGTCGCGCTCGGGTCCGGTTCCGCGCTCGGCGAGGGCGTCGAACGGTTGCTGGCACTCGCGGCGCACCGCGGTCTCGACGACGGGGCCCGCGAACGCGTCGGAACACTGGTGGCAGAAGGGCTTTCGGTGTCGCTTGTGGACCTGCGGGCGACGTTGCGCCGACTCGACGGCGGCGGCCCGGGGCCGGAGTCGAGCGTGTGCAAGCTGGTCGGCGTGCGGCACCGGCAGGACGTGGCCGAGGCGGCCGTCGACCTGCTCGGCGCCGACGGCGCGGCCGTCGACGACACCACCGGCGCGGCGCTGCACGAGTTCCTCGTCACCCGGTGCCTCTCCATCGCCGGCGGCACCACGCAGGTGCTGCGCAACCTCATCGGCGAACGGATCCTCGGCCTGCCAAGGGAGCGTTGATGGACTTCGCGTTGGACGAGACACAGCAGGCCGTCGCGGACCTGGCGCGTGACGTGCTGGCACGCGAACCTGACGCCGGTTCGGCGTGGAAGGCGCTCGGACAGGCCGGCCTGCTGTGCGGCGAGGGGCTCGGCGTGCTGGAGACCGCGCTCGTGCTCTTCGAGGTGGGCCGCGTGGCGGCCCCACTGCCCGCGTTGAGCACACTCGCCCTCGGCGTGCTCCCCATCGTCCACTGCGGAGCGGAGCAACACCGTTCGCTGCTCGCGCCCGTCGCGGCGGGCGAACGGTTCCTCACCGCGGCCCTGCGCGGCACCGTGACCGCGGACGGCGACCGCCTGTCCGGCACGGCCGTCGGTGTACCTGACGCCCGTCAGGCACACCGGATCCTGGTGCCCGCGGGCGAGACCGTGTTCCTCGTCGCGCCGGACGACGCCACGCTGACCGAGACCTACTCGTCGTCAGGTACGCCCGAGTACACCGTCGTCCTCGACGGCGTGCGCGGCGACCCGCTGTGCGACACCGTGGAACTGCGCCGGTTCGCCCTCGCGGGGGCCTGCGCGTACGGCGACGGGCTGCTCGCCGGCGCGCTGTCGCTGACCGCGGAACACGTCCGGACACGAGAACAGTTCGGCAAACCGCTCGCCACGTTCCAGGCGGTCGCGCAGCAGATCGCGGACGTCTACGTCGCGTCCCGCACACTGCACCTCGCGGCGTGGTCGGCGATCTGGCGGGTGGCGCAGAACCGCGACCGCGGCGACAACCCGGATGACGCCCCGGATGACGACGTGGCGATCGCCGCCTACTGGCTCGCCGCCGAGGCCATGCCCGCGCTGCATACCTGCCACCACCTGCACGGCGGCCTCGGCGTCGACGAGAGCTACCCGCTGCACCGCCACTACTCGGCGACCAAGGACCTCGTGCGCCTGCTCGGCGGCGTCGAACACCGGCTGGCGGCGGTCTGACGTGGACATCGCACTCTCCCCGGCACAGCGGGCACTCACGGCCGAACTGCGCGCGTACTTCCGGGACCTGCTGTCCACCGAGGAACGCGAGGCGATGGTCACCGACCGGCACGGCACGACGTACCGGACGCTTGTGAAGCGGATGGGCGACGACGGCCGGCTTGGTGTCGGCTGGCCGACCGAGTACGGCGGCCGCGGGTTCGGCGCGGTCGAGCAGCAGATCTTCGTCAACGAGGCCGCGCGTGCCGACGTGCCGCTGCCGTACGTGACGCTGCAGACCGTCGGCCCGACGCTCCAGGCGTTCGGCACGCAGGCGCAGAAGGACTTCTTCCTGCCGAAGATCCTCGCAGGCGAGATCCACTTCGCGATCGGCTACACCGAACCGTCGGCGGGTACGGACCTGGCGGCCCTGCGCACCAGCGCGGTCCGCGACGGCGACCACTACGTGGTCAACGGGCAGAAGATCTTCACGACCGGCGCGCACGACGCCGACTACGTCTGGCTCGCGTGCCGCACCGACCCGGTGGCGCCACGGCACAAGGGCATCTCGATCCTCGTCGTCGACACCAGCGACCCGGGGTTCTCGTGGACGCCGATCATCACGTGCGACGGCGCGCACCACGTGAACGCGACCTACTACACCGACGTGCGGGTGCCCGCGGACATGCTGGTCGGCGAGGAGAACGCGGGCTGGCGGCTGATCACCACCCAGCTCAACCACGAACGCGTGATGCTCGGCCCGGCCGGGCGGCTCGCCGCGCTGTACGAGCGGGTGCGGGACTGGGCGCAGGCACACGACCTGCTCGCCGAACCTGACGTGCGTCAGGCACTCGCGAGGGCACGCGCGCACGTGCGGGTGAACGAACTGCTGAACTGGCAGGTCGCGGCCGCGGGCGCGGACGTGTCGATCGCGGACGCGTCGGCGACGAAGGTGTTCTCCTCCGACCGCACGCAGTGGCTGGGGCGGGCACTGGAGGAGGTGGTCGGAGCGCACGGCGACCCGGCCGAACCTGACACCGGTCAGCTACTGCGCTGGCTGGACGTGCAGGCGAAACGGAACCTGGTGCTGACGTTCGGAGGTGGCGTGAACGAGGTGCAGCGCGAACTGATCGCCATGGCGGGCCTGGGCCTGCCCCGGGTGCCCCGATGAACGCCGTGGACATCGAGGCCGCCGCGCGTGCGGTGAAGGACCGGGGCGAGTCCACGCGGCGGCCGGGGCGCGACCCGGTCAACCTGCCGATGGTCAGGAACTGGCTGGAGGCGCTCGGCGACGACAGCCCCGCGTACACCGAGGTCGCCCCGCCCGCGATGGCGCAGGTGTGGACGATGGGCGGTCTCCACCACAGACGCGCGGACGACGACCCCCTCGGCGCGATGCTGGCCGTGCTCGACGACGCCGGGTACACGTCGATCGTGGCGACCGACTGCGAGCAGACCTACCACCGCTACCTGCGCTACGGCGAGGAGGTCGCGATCGCGTCCCGTCTGGAGACCGTGGTCGGTCCGAAGAGGACGGCGCTCGGCGACGGCTGGTTCGTGACCACCCGCAACACCTGGTACGTCGGCGACGAGCCGGTCGCGGAGATGATGTTCCGGGTGCTCAAGTTCGCGCCCGCACCGGCGGAACCGAAGCCGGCGCCGGTGATCCGGCCGATGGTCAACCGGGACACGGAGTACTTCTGGGAGGGCACGGCACGGGGCGAGCTGCGCGTCCAGCAGTGCGGGGGCTGCGGCGAGCTGCGCCACCCACCTGGCCCGATGTGCCCGTCCTGCACCGAGACCAAGCCCGGGTACGTCGTCGCGAGCGGGCTCGGCGAGGTGTACAGCTACGTGGTGCACCACCACCCGCCCGTGCCGGGGCACACACTGCCGTTCGTGGTCGCGCTGGTGGAACTGGAGGAGGGTGTGCGGTTCATGGCCGAGCTGGCGGTGCCGCCGGAGGAGGTCCACATCGGACTGCCGGTGCGCATCGGCTTCCGGCGTGTCGACGACGAGTTGACCATGCCCGTCTGGCGGCGCCGATGATCACCGTGGGCGACGAGCTGCCTCCGCTCGAGATCGACGTGACGCCGACGTTCGTGGTGAGCACGGCGCTCGCGACGCGCGACTTCCAGGACGTGCACCACGACCGGGACCTCGCGGTGCGGCGCGGGTCGAAGGACATCTTCCTGAACATCCTGACCGACACCGGTCTGGTGCAGCGGTTCGTGACGGACTGGGCGGGCCCGTCGGCCCTCGTGCGCAGGATCGCGATCCGGCTCGGCGTGCCGTGCTACGCGTACGAGACGTTGACGTTCACCGGCCGGGTCGTGGAGCACGAGGGCAGCGAGTACGTGATCGCGGTGGTGGCGCGCAACAGCCTCGGCGACCACGTGACCGGCACCGTGCGGATCGAGGTGCCCCGATGATGGACGCGGCGGTCGTGGGGATCGGCGCGACGGAGTTCTCGAAGGACTCCGGCCGCAGCGAGCTGCAACTGGCGGCGGAGGCGGTCAGGGACGCGCTCACCGACGCTGGGCTGACACCGTCCGATGTGGACGGGTTGGTGACGTTCACGATGGACGCCAACGCCGAGATCGCGGTCGCCCGTGAGCTGGGCATCCCGTCGCTGTCGTTCTTCTCCCGCGTCGGCTACGGCGGCGGGGCGGCGTGCGCGACCGTGCAGCAGGCGGCGATGGCGGTCGCGACCGGCATGGCGAACGTCGTCGTGTGTTACCGCGCGTTCAACGAGCGGTCGGGGAACCGGTTCGGCCGGGTCCAGGCCGCGGCGGCGGCCGCCGCGACGTCGAGCGGCCTGGACAACGCGTGGCACTACCCGATGGGCCTCGGCACGCCCGCCGCGTCCGTGGCGATGTTCGCGCGCCGGTACATGCACGAGTACGGGGCGACCAGCGAGGACTTCGGCCGGGTCGCGGTGGCCGACCGCAGGCACGCGGCGACGAACCCGAAGGCGTGGTTCCACAACCGCCCGATCACGCTGGCCGACCACCAGAGCTCACGCTGGATCGCGGAACCGCTGCGGCTGCTCGACTGCTGTCAGGAAAGCGACGGCGCGGTGGCGCTGGTCGTGACGTCGCTGTCGAGGGCCGCGGACCTCCCGCACCGCCCGGCCCGCGTCGCGGCCGCCGCGCAGGGGTCGGCGCACGACCAGTTCACGATGAACAGTTATTACCGGGCGGCCTTGACGGGACTGCCGGAGATGGGCATCGTTGCGGAGCAGCTGTGGCGGCAGAGCGGTCTGGGCCCGTCCGATATGTCTGTGGCGGTGCTTTACGACCACTTCACCCCGTTCGTCCTGGTCCAGCTCGAGGAGCTGGGCTTCTGCGGCCGGGGCGAGGCCCGCCACTTCATCGCGGACGGCGCCCTCGAACTGGACGGGCGGCTCCCGACGAACCCCCACGGCGGGCAACTCGGCGAGGCGTACATCCACGGCATGAACGGCATCGCGGAGGGCGTCCGGCAACTGCGCGGCACCGCCGCGAACCAGGTGGCCGAGGCGACGAACGTGCTGGTCACCGCCGGTACGGGAGTACCAACCAGTGCACTGGTTCTGGCGGGTACCTGACAGATGTCAGGTTAGTGGCGTATAACCTGACACATGTCAGGTAAGAAGCGACTCACGCCCGAGAACCGGCGTGCGGTGATCGTGGCGGCGGCGCTGGAGGTGTTCGGCGACGCGGGTTACGACCGCGCGTCGATGCGGGCGGTCGCCAAGGCCGCCGGGATCACCACGCCGGTGCTGTACGACCATTTCGCGTCGAAGGCAGACCTGTACGCCGCGGTGGTCGAGGCACAGGCCGACGACCTCATCGCGCACTGGGAGGGGACCGGCTTCAACATCCCGGACGGCTCGGCGGAGGACATGTTCGCCGAGTCGGTCAGAACGATCTTCGACTGGGCCGTCGCGAACCCGGCGGGATGGCGGGTCATCTTCCTCGACGCCCCCAGCGACCCGGTCGTCGCGGAGGCGCACCGACGACGGCAGGAACGGGCCAGCACGGTGCTCGCCGCACAGTTCGCGGAGGTGTCGTGGCTGCACCTGTCCGTGCCGATCCTGGACCGCCCCCGCGCGAACGAGTTCCTTGCCGAGGCGACGAAGGCGACGGTGAACGCGATCGCGGCGTGGTGGTGGAACAACCGCGACCTGCGCCCGGAAGAAATCATGAGCCTGGCGCACGACCTGCTGTGGTGCGGACTCGGCCACGTGACAGGAGAACCGGTATGACCGTCGCGGACTTCCGGCAGGCCGCCGCGACGAAGGACATCGACCTGGCGATGGCGTCACTGGCGGACGGTGTCGTGCTCCACTCGCCACTGACCGATCGCTTCACCTTCAACGGCAAGGACGAGGTACGCCGCCTCTTCGAAACGGCATACGAGAGGTTCGACGGCCTGTCCTACGACCTGGTCATCGGCGACGGCGAGCGCCGGGTGCTGGTGGGCGGCGGCACCGCGGGTGGCCAACCCTTCGAGGAGACGCTGCTGCTCACCGTCGACGACCGGGAGAAGATCACGGAGATCGCGCTGTTCATCCGCCCGTTACCGGGGCTGACCGCCGTGATGGCCGCGCTCGGCCCGGCACTCGCGCACCGCAACGGGCGCTCCCGCCTGGCCGCGGGGGTCCTGCGGGCGATGACCGCGCCACTGGTGGCGGCCACCCGCTTCGGCGACCGAGTGGGCATCAAGCTGGCGCTACCCCGCGGACAGCGAGGCTGACTCCGGCGGCCGCCGGCCCCCGATCACCAGCCTAGACGCGACCACCGACAGTTCCGTCGCCGAAGTCCGGAGTTGTCCACAACCCCGCCGGGCCGGTGGACAACCCAGCCCGCGGCGCCCGGAAACGTCGGTGGTCGCCGGTAGGCGAACTCTTATTTGGTGACATAACTGTGACCTGCGATTACGGCAGGCACCGTAGCTGTTGGTGAGGGTTGGGATCCGGTCGACTGGCGGGCGAAGTTCGACCAGTTTGATGGCGCGAGTGGCTGGACGGTTCAAGCGGGTGGAGCCGCGTCGGCGGGCGCGAGCGTTCGCGGAAGAGCTGCGGGACTGGGCCGTCTGTCACGAAGAGACCCTTCAGGGGCGACACCGGAGGCGCGTCCTGGATCGACTGGGCGGCACCTACCCGCTACGTGCACAGCGCACACTGGCAATGCTGTGTGCGAACGGGTCGTTTCGCGACACATCCGACCCAGATCAAGTTCGAGAGCCGTCTCCATCGGAGGAGGTGACCCTCTAAGCCCTCTAAGACCGCGCGGGGCCGCCAAGCCCAGGATAACCCGTTGAGAGTATTGCAATATCAAAACATTACGACTAAGTGCCACGACGGCTATTGATCACCGTGTGGTCACGCTGCCTCGATTGAGGGCGCCCCGAACAGTGTATCGCCGATCTGTCACCGTTGTGGTCGCTGAACACTGGTCAACCGCGTCCATTCCTGCTAACGTCAGATGTTGCACTGGGGAATGGGGCGGGACGCGCGCCTAAGTATATTCCAATTTCGGCCGCTCCTGTGTTTTCGCCATGCTTCCAACCCGTTTTGGAATGGAAGGGAATTCATGCGACGACTCGCTCATATTGCGAAGTTCGCCCAAATGGCATTCGTTGTTTTAACCGCTGGCGCAATGACGCTACCGTTGTCTAGCGCTACCGCTACCGCAGGCACGCCGTCTCACTTGCGAGCGCTGCCGAATCCGTGTCGATCACCTCAAGCGCGCCGAGGAACAGCGTGTCGAGCTACTGGACAGACGAACGCAAGCGTAGAGCGACGCCGGAACCGGCACGCGAACGCCAGAGCAGCACCGAACGGCGTACGTCAGCGCCATCGCGGCTGCCGGCTCAGTCGGCGCCAGGGCACCAGCCTACGGTGTCCCCACTCGCCAGCAGTCAGGCTCCGCTACCGGTAGGTGCCCACGCTGAATTGTGGAGCGATCACGGTGTGATGCCTGCCAGAACCATCGGCACCCTGTACTACGTGCGCGACGACGGCACCCCCGGTTACTGCACGGCGACCGTAATCACCGCAGAAAACCAGAGCACTATCTGGACCGCCGGGCACTGCGTGCACGGCGGCGGCGGTCGCGGCTGGTTCAGCCAGTTCCTGTTCGAGCCCGACCACCACGACGGGCAGGCACCGTACGGCGAATGGGAGTGGCTGACAGCGGCCACTACCCAGGGCTGGATGGACGGCGACTACGACTACGACATCGGCGCGATCGCACTGTTCCCGAACAGTCTCGGTGACATCGCCAATGTCACCGGCTCACAGGGGTACATGTTCGGCCAGGGCCGTGCCTGGCTGGTCACCTTCTTCGGCTATCCGCAGGCGGGTGTGCCCGCCCGGCCAGAGTTCACCGGCGAGCAACTCTTCTACTGTTTCGGGCAAACCGACCAGAAGAGCGTCATTGACGACCGCATGGTCATGGACTGCGATATGCACAGTGGCGCCAGTGGCGGCCCCTGGATCTACGACCTGCAGTCATCTCGTGGATGGGGGTACATTGTCGGCGCGTTCAGCGGGCGGAACAGCTGCCTGTGTGACTCTGAGGCGATCAGCGCGTACCACGGCGACGCCGCTATTAGCGTCTACAACGCTGTTCGGAACGTCTGACGCGAGCGAGCACGTCTGCCCCGGCCCTCAGCCCCCGGTGGCATTGCGCTTGCGCTCGTCGGTCCAGTACTCCGATGCCGACCCTGGAGCGGTGTTCACGGGACCGGTCACGGCGTCTTCGGGATTGATTGGGTACTTTTCCTCGTCATCGCTGGCCATCGCGATACCAACCGCGCCGACAGCGGTAACCACCACGGCCGCGATCACGACAAGTGCCGCACGTCGCTGCATTTGTCTACGATAACACCGAATGAAGGAAGTGGGTCCTCGATCGAAAGAGCGAGGACCCACTTCTGGCTGGTATGGCGGCTTGCCGAGCTGTCCAGTTCCTTGCCCAGGGGGCGGACAACCGGTCGATCACCTTCCGGTTGTCCGCCCCCTGTCTCGATCTTCTCGGACTCGCCAGGACTGACGGTTCGGGACGTACACGGTCAAGCGCTCGGCAAGAGGTGCTTCAACTCGTCGAGACGCTTGACAACGTCACGCCGAAGCTGGGCCGGTTCAGCAAGTGGTGGCTGTCGTGGTGGATGCGGTCCCCGAGCGTGCCGGTGTGGCTGAAGAGCCGACACCACGCACGTCAGGCGGCACCGGATCTCGCGACCTACCTGCTGCGGGCACCGATCCGGTTCCTCGGCGCGGTGGTGCGCGGCCTGGTGGCGGGCTGCCGGTGGTGGCGTCGGTGGGTGACCGTCCGGGACTTCCGCGAGGCCGCCGAGTCATCGGACAAGCTGGCGGACAAGTTCGCCGAGATCCGCACGCTCACGCTCTTCCGCTGGAAGGTGACCGGGGCCGTGACAGTCGTGAGCGCGCTCGGCCTGCTGGTCGCCGATCTGGTGTACAGCGGCCGCACGTTGTGGCTCGCCGGTGGTGTCGTGTCGGTGGCGTTGGCGGTGCTGGGTCGGCGCAAGGACGGCAGTCCGGGGCGTAAGGCGGTGCTCGCCGGGCCGCGCACGCTGACGTGGACGATGGACCCGCAAGTCCTGGTGGACGCGTTCCGGGACGCGAAGCTGATCGGCAAGGACGAAACCCTCCGGCTCGTCGAACGCGCCACCAGGATCGGCGAAGGATGGGCCATCACCGTCGACCTGCCCGCGACGCGCAAGGCCACGGACGTGATCAAGAACCGGGAAGTGCTCGCGTCCGCGCTCGCCGTCGACGAGGTCCAACTGATCGTGGAGCGGGTGCGCGGCAACGGCGGCCATGCCGGACGGGTGTCGATGTGGGTCGCCGACTCCGACCCCTACGCCACACCACCAACCCGGACACCGCTGCTGGCGGTGGCGCAGGGGGACGCCTGGCGACCGGTGCCCTTCGGCCGAGACGCACGCAACCGCGCCATCACGCTGGCACTGGTGTGGACGTCACTGTTGATCGGCGCGATTCCCAGACAGGGCAAGACATTCGCCGCCCGGCTACCGGCCGCAGGCCTGATCCTGGACCCCCACACCCGGCTGTACGTGGCCGACTTCAAAGGTGGGAAGGACTGGGACGCCGAGATATGTCACCAAATGAGATGTGGCCCACGCCGGGCACCGACAAGAAGGTCAGAAGGGGACGCCGAGCTGCTTAATGGCAGTGTTTGCCCACTCTTGCGCACCTTCGCCCAATCCTGTCATTAACCCCGTAGCAACTGGTGCGAGAACTCCCTTCAAACTGTTGAGAGCGCGTCGCAACTTTCCTCGATCGGGCTCGGCCTGGGTGACTTCAGCAAGCGCTTCCTTGGCGGCAGCCTCGGCATCCTCCTGGTCATCCGTGTCAAGTCCGACCGAATGCAGCCCTTCCAGAGTCTTAGCCAGAGCTTGGGCGATGACTTCGAACCCTGGTGCAACTTGTTCAGTTTGGACGTGTTGAGTTTGATTGACGGCCTGATTTCCCCACGCCAACTGTGCCCCATTCGCGTTACCGTGGATTACAGGGCCATGGTAAATAGTCGTACTCGTCGGCGAGACGACGGTCGGATCGGTATTCAAAGGGACGCTAATCGGATGCTTATCGAACTCCAGTTGCATTTCGCGCATCATCTGAGCGATCCCGCGCTTGTCGATGCTGAACCCACCCACGCTTTTATCCTCCATGTTCATGTCGTAACCGTCATCCGCAAGCGCATTTCGCAAACGCACGATCTTGGCACGATCAGCGTCGTTCGACGCCAAGTACACGCCCATAAGGCGGGTGGCGAAACGGATGACCCTGTCCACAATCTGCGCGTCGGCCAGATCAAGAGCACGAAGACTCAAGGTGATCTGCTCCCGCGCGCCCGGCATAAAGCCAGCGCCTGCCCACTCCATGACCTCCGAGAACGGAACCTCAGGAATCCCGGCGGCAGCTAGCGCGGGCGACACATCGTCGTCGTATCGAACACTGCTGCTCATCCCGAGGTCGGTGATCGCGTTGACCGTCGCCTCACTCAAACGCCTGTCGGTCATGGGCGACGCCAAGAACACAGAGCGTCACCCAGTCGAACTGCGACGACCTTGTGCATAGATCTCATGTCAGTTAGGTCGTCGCAACGTCACGAGTCGCTTCATCCGGGCTGCCTGAGTCGACCGGCAACGTGTCCTCCACCGTGTACGGGGTGCGGTCTTCCAAGGGCACCTGTACCTCGTCGATGAACACGGCCGTGATCGGCATGTTCAACTCCCGGTCCCAAGACATCGCCGGGGTCACCTTCGACTCGGGGCACGTCACGTCGTCCAGGTCCCGCATCCTCCGGTAGCGGCCCTGCACCTCGGCGACCAGCTCGACGAGCCACCCGATAAGCGCCAGCGTGTGCGCGGACTCGTCGCTGGACAGGAACCGGTGCGCCACCAGGCCAGCGGTCGGTGTGCCACACCACGATCCCATCCGACGCACCCGACGCCACCCGCTCCAGCAGCTTCACCCACCCCGGACGGCGCACGTCCTTCTTCCACGCCGACAGACCGTCGTCCAACTCCTGACCCAGCGTGCCGCCCAACCGCTCGATCACCCTCCGGTTGTCCGCCCACTGCGTCTCGATCTTCTCGAACTCACCAGTGTTGGGGTTCTTCGACAACCGAGCATACGAGTCGAACACCGGCACACCGGCCGCCTGACCTGCGCTAACGTTCTTCCGTGTCCCCATGCATCGACTGTATGTCGGCAAATGGGAGTTCGCCTACGCTGGAAACCGGGGGCCGGAGGCCGCCGCCCTACGCGAGCGGGGCGTGCTTGCCGAGGAACTCGTCCAGGTAGGCCCACGTCGTCGCGCGTGCGCCGCGGCCCGCCAGTACGCCCAGGTGTCCGCCCGGTGCCGTCTCGAAGCGGACCTCGGCCGCGTTGTCGAGCACGTCCACCAGCCGCCGGACCGCTCGTTCCGGGGCGATGCTGTCGCCCTTGCCCGCCACCACCAGGACCGGCGACTTCACCTCGTGCAGCGAGATGCGCCGCCCGCCGAAGTCGACCTCGCCGTTCGACAGGTCGTTGGACCGGAAGAACCGGTGGTACATCTGCCCGAAGGTGCGCCCCGGGTAGGCGATCATGTTGTCGGTGAACCGGTCGACGGCCTCGATCTGGGCCAGGAACTCGCGGTCGTCGAGGTGGGACAGGATCGCGTACGGCTTGGTGACGACCTTGTCGATCGCCGACAGCTGAAAGACGCGCTTCACCACCGCGCGCGGAGCGCTGCCGAGAACGCGGTACACCGGCGTCAGTATCCAGCCGTTCGTCACGTCGACCAGCGGCTTGATCGGGGCCACGAGCGGGATCGCGGTCATGTCGATCGGCGCGGCGATCGTCGAGATCGAGCCGATCGGGAGGTCCGGCTGGTCGGCGTGCGTCAGCAGCGACAGGATGCCGCCCAGACACCACGCGACCACGTGCACCGGTGCGCCGCCCGCGTCCTTGCTGACCGCGCGGACGGTCCTGGGCAGCACCTCGTTGATCCAGTGCTCCAGCCCGAGGCCGCGGTCGGAGAACCGCACCTGACCGTAGTCGACCAGGTAGGGCCGCCTGCCCGCGTCGACGAAGTGCTCGGCGAGGCTGCAGCCGCGGCGCAGGTCGAAGCAGAACGCGGGCACAGCCAGCGGCGGCACCAGCAGCACCGGTTCGCCGCCGAGCTGACGGTCGTTCGCCACGAAGCGGTACACCGACCGGTTGGGCCCCTTGTCGATGAGCACCCTGGGCATGGGCCGCAGGTCGGCCACACCCCCACGCAGCACCATGTCCATGACGTTGTTCGAGGCGGCCGACAGCGACATCATGCCGACATCCTGCCTCGTCACGCCGCCTTTGTCGCATAACATCGGGTACATGACAGGTGACCGCCCGAGTTGGGCCCCGGAGTCGATCGACCTTGACCGTCCCAACGCCGCGCGGATCTACGACTACCTGCTGGGCGGCGCCGCGAACTTCGAGCAGGACCGGGTGTTCGCGGAGAAGCTCCTGGAGGTCATGCCGCTCGCGCGGGCCGCGGCCCGGCTGAACCGGGCGTTCCTGCGGCGGGCCGTGCGGTTCTGCCTCGACTCGGGCATCCGCCAGTTCGTCGACGTCGGGTCGGGGATCCCGACCGCCGGGAACGTGCACGAGATCGCGCAGGAGGTCGATCCGTCGGCGCGGGTGCTGTACGTGGACAACGAACCGGTGGCCGTGACGCACAGTGAGCTGCTGCTGAAGGACAACCCGAACGCCAGGGCCGTGCGCGGTGACCTGACCGACCCGGAGCCGGTGCTGGCCGCCCCGCTGATCGACTTCTCGCAGCCGGTGGCCGTGCTGATGGTCGCGGTGCTGCACTTCATCCCGGACACGGCGCACCCGCACGAGGCCGTGGCCCGGTACGTCTCGGCGATGGCGCCGGGCAGCTTCCTCGTGCTGTCGCACGGCGTGGAGAACCCGACGCTCGAGGGTCGCGAGGAGGTGGGCCGGCTGTACCAGAAGTCGAGCAACCCGGGCGTGAGCCGGACGCCGGACGACATCGCCCGGTTCTTCGAGGGGCTGGAGTTCGTCGAGCCGGGCCTCGTGTGGACGCCCGAATGGCGGCCGGACTCACCGGAGGACGTCGGCGAGCACCCGGAGGCGTCGCTGGTCTTCGCCGGCGTGGCGCGCAAGCCCTGACGGGTACCTGACGGGCGTCAGGTACTCGCCGGGCCCGTGGGTCACCAGTCGGGACGCAGCGGCATGTGTGCGCGCACGCCGTCCAGCTTCACCGCGAGCACCTGGTGGAGCTGGATGTTGTTCTCCTCGAAGCCCAGCCGCGAGCCCGCCATGTAGAGCCGCCACACCCTGGCGCGTTCCTCGCCGACCTCGCGCACGGCCTCGTCCCAGTGCGCGTCGAGGTTCGCGCACCACGCGGTCAGCGTCTTCGCGTAGTGCTCGCGGAAGTTCTCCTCGTGCCGGACCTCGAACCCGTTGTCGTGGATGGCCGAGATGATGTGGCCGGGCCCGAGCAGCTCGCCGTCGGGGAACACGTACCGGTTGAAGAACCCGACGACGCGTGCCTGACGCTTGTTGTCGTATCGGGTGATGCAGTGGTTCAGCAGCCGCCCGCCGGGGCGCAGCCTGTCGTACAGCGAACGCACGTACGCGGGCAGCTCCGCCTCGCCGACGTGCTCGGTCAGTCCGATGGAGCTGATCGCGTCGAAGCCGGACTCGTTGACGTCGCGGTAGTCCATGTGCCGGATCTCCGCGAGGTCGGTCAGCCCCGCCTCGGCGATCTTCTTCTGCCCCCACTCGGCCTGCTTGCGGGACAGCGTCACCCCGAGCGCGCGCACGCCGTGGTGCTTCGCGGCGTGCATCACCATGCCGCCCCAGCCGCAGCCGACGTCCAGCAGCCGCATCCCTTCCCGCAGGCCGAGTTTGCGCGCCACGAGGTCGTGTTTGGTCCACTGCGCCTCCTCCAGCGAGGAGTCGGCGTCCGGGTACACGGCGCACGTGTACGTCATCGACGGGCCGAGTACCCACTCGTAGAAGCGGTTGGACACGTCGTAGTGGTAGGAAATGGCGTCCTGGTCCCGTTTCTTCGAGTGCCGTCTGCCGTGCAGCCGCGACTCCGCCGCCGGGTGCGGCACCGGCCACCACAGGCGTGACCAGCCGAGCCGCACCAGCAGTTCGGCCCGGACCTTCGGGGGGACCGAACCCAGCTCGAGCGCCGCCATGTTCTGCAGCGCCGTGTACATGTCGCCGTGGATGTCGAGGGCGCCGCTCACGTAGGCCCTGGCGAGCCCCAGCTCTCCCGGCGCGGACGCGATGTGGGACAACGCGAGCGGTGACTTCACCTCGATGCGCACCGGCGCGGACCGGTCCCCCGCCCGGCTGCCGTCGTACGCGGTGAACTCCAGGGGCGCGTCCCGTCCCACCGCACGCTCGATGATCTCCGCCAGCCGCATGTTGCCGCTCCTCCCCGTCACTGGTTCCGCACGACCTTCGAGTACAGGTCGGGAAGCCGACCGTTCGGGTCGTAGGTGTCCTTGAGCTGCCGGTACGTCTCCCCGTCGTAGGCCAACCAGAACTCATCCTCATCGAAGTAGGAAGTGGAGTACAGCGACTTGTGCCCGCCCAGTTCGGTGACCTTGTTCTCGATGAGCCGGTTGTAGGTGCCCTCACGCTCGTCAGGTCCCAAAGGGACAGTCGCCCAGAACCCGGCGTTCACGTACAGGCGGCCGGGTTTCATCGGGTACAGCGGCCAGCCGGTGGGTTCGCGCAACGCCAGCGGGCACAGCCAGACGGGGCTGATCCGGATCCTGTCGGCGAAGAAGCGGAGGAAGTCGGCGAGCCGTTCGACGGGGATCTCGACGTCCTGGATGACCGGTTCGCGCGCGGGTTTGCCGAGCAGCTTGTAGACCCGGCCGGAGAGGTCGTACCGCCGGTCGAACGCGACGATCCTGCGGTAGACGTCGGACCGCAGGTAGCGGCGCGGCCAGAGGCGGCGGACGAGCGGGTGCTGCGCGCCGAGGGCCTTGGAGCACCAGAACCAGTCGGTGTCCCAGCGCCACAGGTAGTCGCGGATCGTGAGGTGGTCGACGACGCGGTCGCGGATGGACTTGTAGAAGATCCGCTGACCGGTGTAGTCGGACAGGGGCGGCGCCGAGTCGGTGTAGCTACCAAGCGTCAGGTACAGCTCGCTGCTGTCGAACATGACCCCGTCGAGGAAGTCGACGCGCTCGTCCCGGTAGGTCCCGCCCGCGCAGATGTCCTCGATGGCGCGGGCGCAGTCGGCGGCGTCGGTGAACCTGACATGCCGCAGGCGCACGAACGGCTTCACCTGTTCGAGCTCGATGCGCAGGCGCAGCGCGTAGCCGAGGGTGCCGTAGGAGTTGGGGAACCCGCGGAAGAGCGCGGCGTGCTCGTTGTCCGGGCGTGCGGTGACGACGTCGCCGTCCGGGGTCAGGATGTCCATCTCCAGGACCGACTCGTGCGGCATCCCGTTCCGGAAGGACGTCGACTCGATGCCGAGGCCCGCGACCGCACCGCCGAGCGTGATCGTCTTCAGCTGGGGCACGACGTGCGGGATGGCGTGGTGCCGGAGGGTGGCGTCGACCAGGTCCTCGTAGGTGGTCATGCCGCCGACGTCCGCGATGGCGCCGTCGACGTCGATGACCCCGGAGAAGGCGCTGACGTCGAGAGCGCCCTCTCCGGGTGGCTCCCGGAAACGGAAGAGGTTCGAAGTGGGTTTCGCCAGGCGGATCGGCGCCCCGGACGGGCGGGCGACGAGTTGCGCGCGGAGGGCGTCCACGGCGCGGTCGTGGGAGATCCGTGCAGGTGAGCGGCTCACGTTTCGATGCTAGCCCGGATTCGGCCGGTGGACCGGATGGCTTTCGGGCCGGATCACGCCGACCCGGGTTGTCCACAACGCTCCGGGTTGTGGACAACCCGGGCTTCGTCAGCGGGTCGTGTCGGTGGCCGCCGGTAGTGTGGTTCGCGGGGGCCGGAGGCCGCCCTGGTACTCCTCGAACAGCTCTTCCACGTAGGCCAGGAACAGGCCCGCCATGCCCGTCACGCCCGTGATCGGGTTCAGTTCCGCGAAGCCGTACGCCATCTCGCAGCTCCGGTTCGACGGGGCCGACTCGCTGACGTCGGTGAACCAGTCGTAGAACGGCACGCGCACGGCCGCCAGCTCGGGGTGGATCAGTGGGCCGTAGATCGCCAGCAGGTCCAGCGCGAACGGCCGGTTCCGCAGGGCCCACCGGTACATTTCCGAGAACTGGTAGAAACGCCACTCCACCACCGTCGGCGGGACGCCGCGCGACACCGCCAGGGCGTTCCCGTACTCGGTTGACGCCTGTTCGGCTTCGCTCCAGGCCCTGTCGTGGGCTGACCGCGTGGTCAGCGCACCGCTCGACAGCCTCGTCAGGTAGCTCGCCCACTTCGCCGAGCCGGGGTTGCCCCCGGTCTCCGCCGACCAGCCGAGCGCGATGGCTATCCCCCGCTGGATCCCCTCCACGATCCCGGCATCCACATAGGACACCCAGGTGCCGGGCGCGCCCAGGCCGCGGTCGCGGAAGAATGTGATCACGCCCTCGATGTTGCGCCACCGGTCCGACGCGCCCAGGGACGCCGCCGGGCCGGACTGCATGTCCCGCACGAACTCCAGGCGGTCCGCCATCGACATCGCGTTGATCTCGTCCACCGTGCAGTCCAGTGTGGACGTGCAGGGCGGCGCCTCGGCGACCGCCACGGCCGGGGACACACCCGTCAGCATCGCCGCCGCCGACATGGCGACCAGTAGGCGTTTCACAGGCGGCCTCCCACCAGCGGCAGCGTTACCGAACTCTTGTCAGGTCGCACGGTCAGGTGCGTGCCGGGCAGTGGGCGCAGGGTGAAGTGCATGTCCGTCGACACGATCACCAGGCCGATGCGGTGCCCGGCGGGGAACACGTAGTCGTCCGGTTCCAGCGGCCAGTCGAACGTGTACGCCCTGCCCTTCTCGATCGGCGTGCTCCGGTCGAGCGCCTTGCGGTTCTGCACGTCCGTCCACCCGCGGGTCACCATCGTCTGGCCGTCCGGGCCGTAGTCGACCAGAACGGCGGTCAGATTGGCCGCGTACCGGTTGTCCACCGACGCCCGCAACGACACCGTCGGCGTGCCGCTCAGGTGCGTGTCGCCGGCCAGCGGCTCGGTCAGGTAGACCAGCCGGTTCGGGTTCGCCGCGTCCGGGCTCGGGAGCAGGTCGACGTCCGTGTCGAGGGTGCGGCCGGAGTCCACGAACGACTGCGCCGGGCCACCGCCCTTGCGCCCGAGCGCGCCCGGGTCCGTCGCCGAGGTCGACGACAGGCGCAGCGTCGTGTCGCGGGCGCCCGGCACGGGCCAGTCCGCGTGCTTCTCGTACGTGCCGTCCGGGCGCTGCACGTCCGCGCGCGGCTCCGCCATGATCCCGTTGCGCACGCCGAACAGCCAGTGGTCCATCCACCGGTTGAGGGTCCGCTGGTAGTCCGAGGTCCCCCTCGGGCCGCCGTGGCCCGCGTTGTGCAGCCAGATCTTCCTCGGCACGTCGTACCGCTCGAGCCGCGACCACCACGACGCGAACGCCCTCGGCATGACGTTGTAGTCCTCGAGGCCGTGCACCACGAACACGCTCGCCTCGATCCCGCTGGCGCGGTGCAGGTAGTCCCGCTCGTGCCAGTACGCGTTGTAGTCGCCGGTCGTCCGATCGGCGTACTGCAGCAGCTGATCGGTGATGTGCGCGCACTTCTCCACGCGGCCGGGGCCCTCGACGTAGTAGGCCAGCACGTCCAGGTCCTCGCCCTGGAAGGCGTTCATGCCCCGCCCCGACGTGTTCGAGTGCGGCGCCCGGACCAGGCCGTTCGCGCGGTAGTAGTCGTACCAGCTCGAGATCGCCGACACCGGCACGATCGTGCGCAGGCCCTCCACACCGGTCGTGGCCACCTGGTTGGGGAGCGTGCCGTTGTAGGACACCCCGGTCATGCCGACGTCGCCGGTCGTCCAGTCCGCCGACACCGGCTCACCGGCCTCGTCGTACGCCGTCGCCCGGCCGTTCAGCCAGTCGATCACGGCCTTCGTACCGAGCGTCTCGTTCATGTCACCGACCGTGGGACACCCATCCGAGAAGCCGGTGCCGATGGACTCGCCCAGCACGACCGCGTACCCGCGCGGCACCCAGTACTTGTCGAGCGACCCGGGCAGGTCGGGGCGCGGGGCGGCCGCGGCACCACCGGCACGCGCGGCCGAGGGCTGGACGCCCTCCTGCGGCAGCACCGGGAAGTCGACGTTGTGGTTCTGGCCGCCGCCGGTGTTGTACCGGTACGGGCTGTGCTCGAAGATCACCGGCACCTTGATGCCCTGGGTCTCCGTCTCCCCGGGCCGGGACAACCTGACGCGCACCCGGTCGCGCACCCCGTCGAGGTCGCTGTCGACCTCCGTCTGCACGAACAGCGTCTCCTCGACCGCGTCGGCCAGGTCGAACTGGGGCACGCTGACCCCGTTCTCGACCTTCAGCCAGGGTGGCGGCGTCGGGCGGTCTGACTTCGCGGGGGCCGCCACCGCCGGGGTGACCACGGCGAGCGGCAGGGCCGCCGTGAGCACCAGCAGGGCGAGCCGACGGGACGTACGCATCGGTCCTCCGAAGCTGAGCAGGGAAAACGCCCCGTCATACTAAGGCCAGAACCGGTGAACACGTCACCGCTGATCAGCGCAGACCGAGCTCCCGCGCGATCAGCATCCGCTGCACCTCGCTGGTGCCCTCGCCGATCTCGAGGATCTTCGCGTCCCGGTAGAACCGCCCGACCGGGTACTCGTTCATGAAGCCGTACCCGCCGAAGACCTGCGTCGCGTCCCGCGCGTTGTCCATCGCCGCGTTGGAGCTGACGAGCTTGGCGATCGCCGCCTCCTTCTTGAACGGCTCGCCGCGCAGCATCTTCGACGCCGCCGCGTAGTAGGCGAGCCGGGCGGTGTGCGCACGCGCCTCCATGTTGGCGATCGTGAACTGGATGGCCTGGTACTCGCCGATCGCGTGCCCGAACGCGGTCCGCTCGTGGGCGTACCGGACGCTTTCGTCGACGCAGCCCTGCGCGAGACCCACGGACAGCGCGGCGATCGCGACCCGTCCTTCGTCCAGAATGGACAGGAACTGGGCGTACCCGCGGCCGCGCCGCCCGAGCAGGTTCTCGGTGGGCACCGCACAGTCCACGAAGGACAGTTCGTGGGTGTCGGAGGCGTTCCAGCCGACCTTCGAGTAGCTCTTGGACACCGTGAAGCCTGGCGTGCCGGACGGCACGATGATCGCCGAGATCTCCTTACGGCCCTCAGGTGACTTCCCGGTGACCGCGGTGGCGGTGACCAGGCCGGTGATCCTGGTGCCGGAGTTGGTGATGAACGCCTTGGAGCCGTTGATGACCCACGTGCCGTCCCGCTCGGCGGCCGTGGTCAGCGTCGCGCCCGCGTCGGAGCCGCCGCCCGGTTCGGTGAGCCCGAACGCGCCGAGCATCTCGCCGGAGCACAGCTTCGGCAGCCACTCCTGCTTCTGCTCCTCGGTGCCGAACCGGAAGATCGGCATGGCGCCGAGCGACACCCCGGCCTCCAGGGTGATCGCGACCGACGAGTCGACCCGCGCGAGCTCCTCCAACGCGACGCACACGGCGAGGAAGTCACCGCCCATGCCGCCGTACTCCTCGGGGAACGGCAGGCCGAACAGGCCCATGCGGCCCATCTTCGCCACGATCTCGTACGGGAACTCGTTCTTCTCGTACAACTCGCCGATGACCGGCGCGACCTCCTCGCGCGCGAACTCCTCGACGGTCTTGCGGAGGGCCTCGTGCTCCTCGGTGAGCCGGAAGTCGATCATGACTGCTCCTCTTGTGGGGTCACCACGGCAAGGGGTTGGTTCAGCGCGACCTGTTGGCCCGCGCGGACGTGCAGTTCGGTGACCACGCCGTCGACCGGCGCCGTCACGGTGTGCTCCATCTTCATCGCCTCGACGACGACCAGCGGCGCCCCGGCCGCCACGACGTCGCCCTCGGCGGCCTTCACGACCAGCACGGTGCCGGGCATCGGGCTGGTCACCGGCCCGCCACCGGCGGCGGACACCGCGCTGCTCTCCAGCAGCGAGTGCTCGTCGACCGACCAGGTGCGCCCGTCGGCGGCGAGCCACAGCGTGTCGCCGTCCTGCGCACGCCGGAACGTGGCGCGGCGGCCGCCGAACGTGACGACGAGCCTGCCGTGGTCCCGGCGCGCGGACGCCCGTACGGGCTCCGCCTCGCCGACCACGACCGACGCCGCGTCCGGAGTGCCGGTGACGCGCACGGTCTCCGCGCGGTCGCCGCTGACCAGCCGGAACGGGATCGCCGCCGGGCCACCCAGCCGCCAGCCGTTGGCACGGTCCCACGGGTCGACCAGGGCTCCGGTGGGCTGCAGGTCGATCAGCTCGTCGAGCGCGGCGGCCGCGAACACCACGTCAGGTACGTCGGCCGCGACGAGCGCGTCGAGCTTGCGCTCCACCAGCCCGGTGTCGAGCCGCCCGGCCACCACGTCCTCGTCGGACAGCAGGGCACGCAGGAACGCCACGTTCGTGCCGATACCGAGCACAGCGGTCTCGCCGAGTGCGGCGTGCAGGTTCCGCAGCGCCGCCGCACGGTCCGCGCCCCAGGCGATCACCTTGGCGAGCATCGGGTCGTAGCTCGAACCGACCACGGTTCCCTCGCGCAGCGCGGAATCCACGCGCACGTGGTCCCCGAGCGGTTCCCCGATCCCAAGTACCTGACCACCGGTAGGCAGGAAGCCGCGGGCGGGATCCTCGGCGTAGACGCGCGCCTCGACCGCGTGCCCGTCGAAGTCCACATCGGACTGCGCGACGGTCAGCGACTGACCGGACGCGACGAGGATCTGCTGCTCCACCAGGTCGACCCCGGTCACCATCTCGGTCACCGGGTGCTCGACCTGCAGGCGTGTGTTCATCTCCATGAAGAAGAACTCGTCCGGCCGGTCGGTCGACACGATGAACTCGACGGTGCCCGCGCCGGTGTAGCCGACCGACCGCGCCGCGTCCACGGCGGACGCCCCCATCCGCTCCCGCTGCTCGGGGGTGAGCAGCGGTGACGGCGCCTCCTCGATGATCTTCTGGTGCCGCCGCTGCAGGCTGCACTCGCGCTCGCCGAGGTGGATCACGTTGCCCTGGCGGTCGGCGAGCACCTGGATCTCGATGTGCCTGGGGTTGCCGACGAAGCGTTCGATCAACAGGGTGTCGTCGCCGAACGCGCCGCGGGCCTCGCGCCGCGCGGACTCCAGCGCGGCGGGCAGGTCGGCGGGGTTCTCGACGCGCCGCATGCCCTTGCCGCCGCCACCGGCCGACGGCTTGACCAGCACCGGGTAGCCGACCTCGTCGGCCGCCGCGACCAGGTCCGCATCGGACATGCCCAGCTCGGTCCGGCCCGGCACGACCGGCACCCCGGCCGCGCCCACGGTCTGCTTCGCACGGATCTTGTCACCCATGGCGTCGATGGCCTCGGCCAGCGGGCCGACGAACACGATGTCCGCCTCCGCGCAGGCCCGGGCGAACGCCGCGTTCTCCGCCAGGAAGCCGTAGCCGGGGTGTACCGCCTGCGCACCTGACGCGTGTGCGGCGGCCACGATGTCCTCGATGGACAGGTAGCTGCTGATCCGCACCGCCTCGTCGGCCTCGGCGACGTGCGGCCCGTCCGCGTCCGCGTCGGTGTAGACGGCGACCGACCGGATTCCCATACGGGACAACGTGTTCGTCACACGGATGGCGATCTCGCCGCGGTTGGCGATCAGTACTGTGTGGAACATGGTCACATCCTGAAGACGCCGTAGCGGACGGGTTCCAGGGGCTTGTTCGCCGCGGCGGACAGGCCAAGCCCGAGCACCATCCGCGTGTCGGCCGGGTCGATCACGCCGTCGTCCCAGAGGCGTGCGGTCGAGTAGTACGGGTGGCCCTGGTCCTCGTACTGCGCCCGGATCGGCTCCTTGAACGCTTCCTCGTCCGACGTGGACCACTCGTCACCGAGCTGGTCCCGGCGCACGGTCGCGAGCACGGACGCCGCCTGCTCGCCGCCCATCACGGAGATCCGCGCGTTGGGCCACATCCACAGGAACCGCGGCTCGTAAGCCCGGCCGCACATCGAGTAGTTGCCCGCGCCGAACGAGCCGCCGATGATCACGGTGAACTTCGGCACCCGCGCGCACGCCACGGCGGTCACCATCTTCGCGCCGTGCTTGGCGATGCCGGACGTCTCGTAGTCGCGGCCGACCATGAACCCGGTGATGTTCTGCAGGAACACCAACGGGATCGACCTCTGGTCGCACAGCTCGATGAAGTGCGCGCCCTTGACCGCGGACTCGCCGAACAGCACGCCGTTGTTCGCGATGATCCCGACCGGGTGGCCGTGGATGCGGGCGAACCCGGTGACGAGCGTGCTGCCGTACTCCTTCTTGAACTCGCGGAACCGGCTGCCGTCGACCACCCGCGCGATCACCTCGCGCACGTCGTACGGGGTGCGCGAGTCGGTCGGCACGACGCCGTACAGCCCGGCCGGGTCGACGGTGGGTTCCTCGACCGGCGCGACCTCCCACGGGCGCGGTGCGCGCGGGCCGAGGGTGGACACGATCGAGCGGACGATCCGCAGCGCGTGGCCGTCGTCCTCGGCGAGGTGGTCGGTCACGCCGGACTGTCGCGAGTGGACGTCGCCGCCGCCGAGCTCCTCGGCGGTGACGACCTCACCGGTGGCGGCCTTCACCAGCGGCGGGCCGCCGAGGAAGATCGTGCCCTGGTTGCGGACGATCACGGCCTCGTCGCTCATGGCGGGCACGTACGCGCCGCCCGCGGTGCACGAGCCGAGCACGGCCGCGATCTGCGGGATGCCGCGCGCGGACATGGTGGCCTGGTTGAAGAAGATCCGCCCGAAGTGCTCGCGGTCGGGGAACACCTCGTCCTGTCGCGGCAGGAACGCGCCGCCGGAGTCCACCAGGTAGACGCACGGCAGGTTGTTGTGCAGCGCCACCTCCTGCGCACGGAGGTGCTTCTTGACGGTCATCGGGTAGTACGTGCCGCCCTTGACCGTGGCGTCGTTGGCGACGATCACGCATTCGCGGCCGGACACGCGGCCGACGCCGGTGATGATGCCGGCGGCGGGCGCCTCGTCGTCGTACATCCCGGCCGCGGCCAGCGGCGACAGTTCGAGGAACGGCGAGCCGGGGTCGACCAGCGACTCGACCCGGTCCCGCGGCAGCAGCTTGCCGCGGTCGAGGTGCCGCTGCCTGGCCCGCTCACCGCCACCGCGGGCGGCGGTGGCGGTACGGGCACGCAGGTCGTCGACGAGTGCGGCGTGCTCCTTCACGTACCGCTGGTACGCGGGGTCACCCGGGTCGGCTCCGCTCCCCAGCACGGGCGCGTCCATCTCACTCCGCTCAGGTTAGCCATCGTTAACATGAGCGATGTTATCGCCGCCTACCGCACGCGTCCAGCGGGCGCCCGGTTGGCCTCGACCCAGGCTCTGGTGTGGGCGTGCAACAGCAGGCCGATGTGCACGAACGCGGAGGCGATGCAGTAGGCCAGGTAGAGCGTGAGCACGCTGAACACCGACTCGGGCATGTCGTCGGCGAACACCTGGGCGCCGACCGCGAGCGCGACGCCGACGAACAGGTCACGGGCGGCGACACCGATCAGCTTGCCGCGTGCGGCCGCGTCGCCGTCCCGCAGGCCGCCCGCGCGCTGGATCGCGACCGGCACACTCACCATGCCGATCAGCGCCGCGAGCCCGATCGGCGCCAGCGCGACGACCGGTTCCGGCAGGTCAGGGACCGGGAAGCTGAAGCTGTGCAGCTCAGCCATCCCGGTCGAGAACACGGCGTAGAACAGGAGCACGGTGATCACCGCGTCCGCGACGACCCAGAACGCGACCACCCGCACCACGGTCGGGGGTCCCCCACCCGGTGTCGGAGGTGGCGGTGAGGTGCCGCCGGGTTGGTGCTTGACGCGGTACTGGAGATAGGAGATGACGGTCCCGAAGACGGCTGCCAGGGACGCGAGGATGCTCAGGATCTGGTCGAGGGAATCCATCGGATGCACTCCATCCGATCGGCGATTTCTGTTTGGGTGACATCCAGTTTCGCCACCGCGTCCGACCAGGCAAAACGAATAACGGGTTGCTGCCCGAAAGTACGGCCCGCCCCGCCCGATGCGCACGAGGTCCGCGCACGGACGGGGCCCGGCGAACGCGCCGCCGGGCCCCGTCTCGGTGTGGTCGTCTAGGCGACCGCGGACAACGCCGCGTAGTAGCCGCCGCTGTGACCGGCCGCGTTCGGGTGATACGACTCGTCGATCGGGAAGGTGACGCTGTTGAGCCACCAGTCACCGGACGAGCAGATCTCGTGGCCGGCGAACGCCGAGCGACCGTCCACGAAGGTGAAGCCGTACGCGCCCGCGCGTCCGGCGATGACCTCGGCGAGCACGTCCGACGAGCCGTTGATCGCCGCGCGCTTGGTCTCCGAGAGACCGACGTTGCAGTCCCCGTCCAACTGGTAGATGTGCGGGTACCCGAGGACGACCACGCGCGCGTTCGGCGCCCGGCCGCTGATCTCGGTGTACACGCTGTCCAACCGTGCGGGCAGCTCGTTGCGGGCGAAGACCTGCGCCTCCTGGTTCCGTGCCACACAGCTGTCGTCCGAGCCGAGGTTGCAGTCGGTCATGACGTCCGCGAAACCGGCGTCGTTGCCGCCGATGGAGATCGTGACCAGTTCGGTGTCCGCGGTGAGCGCGCCGACCTGCTCGGCGAGCACGTCCGAGGTGACCGCGCCGGAACAGGCGACGAACGCGAACGCGGACGGGGCGTTGGCGTTCGCCCACAGCTGTGCGTAGGCGTTGGCGCTGCGTTTGCAGCCGCCGCTGTCGCCGTAGTCGCCGGCACCGGTGCCGGACGCGTACGAGTCACCGAGCGCGACGTATTTCCCCGCCGCCGCAACGGGATCGGCGGACGCTGGAGCCAGCGCCACACCGGTCGCGACCACGGCCGCGAAGAGAGAGATGGCAATGGAACGGAGACGCATCTTTAACCTCCGGTGGAGGGATTCCCGACACCCCCATCCCACCAGTAACTAACAAGACACCAAACCAGGCCGTTAGTAGGTAACGGTTACCAATAGATGCACCAGCAAACCCCGCGAGTCGCGCCCCCAGACATGGCGAGTTGTACGTCTCGTGCCGAAGCACCCCACAGGACACATGCACAAACCACACAACTCGACATGTCCGACAACGCGACTCGCGACGACCTGCAACGCGAGTCACGCCCCCGAACACCGCGAGTCACGCTCTCACGCATGACGAGTTGTGCGGTTCGTGCCGATGCGCCCGGCGGACATCTGCACGAAACACACAACTCGGCATGTTCGACAACGCGACTCGCGGTGCCCTGGAACGCGACTCGCGGTTCCGGTCACCGCGAGTCGCGCTCTCACGCAGGGCGAGTTGTGCGGTTCGTGCCGATGCGCCCGGCGGGCAGCATGTGCACGAAACGCACAACTCGGTATGTCCTACGGCGCGACTCGCGGTGTTCTGGGGCGTGACTCGCGGTGGTTGTTAGTGGGCGTTTACGTTGGGTCGGTAGCATGGCGTGATGTCGAGCCGTCGTGAGCAGATACTCGCCGCCGCAGCCGAGTTGTTCGCGCGGCACGGGTTCCACGGGGTGGGCATCGACGAGATCGGGGCGGCGGTCGGGGTCTCCGGGCCCGCGCTCTACCGGCACTTCCGCAGCAAGGACGCGATGCTGGGCGAGATGTTGACCTCGATCAGCGAGGTGCTGCTCGGCGGTGGGCTCGAACGGCGGGAGCGCACGGCGGACCCGGCGAAACTGCTCGGTGAGCTGATCGCCTTCCAGGTCGACTTCGCGCTCGACAACCCCGCGTTGATCACCGTGCAGGAACGGAACCTCGGCAACCTCACCGACCCCGACCGCCGCCGGGTGCGGGCGTTGCAGCGCCGGTACGTGGAGGTGTGGGTGCAGGCCCTCCTGGAGACCGCGCCGGGCCTCGACGAGCCGACCGCCCGCGCCGCCGCCCACGCCGTGTTCGGCCTGATCAACTCGACCCCGCACAGCCGCCACCTCGGCCGCGACGGGATGGCCACGATGCTGCGGGAGATGGCGGCCGCCGCACTGACCGGCGCGGCCGGCGACGGCCGGCGCTGAGTGGTCGGAGCGCCTACCTCGGCAAACGTTTTCTCGCCGTGGTCCATCCGGGTGACCGCCCGTCACAGCATGTCCACGTCTCGGTAGTGTTTCGCTTACCGATCAATTCAGACCAAGAGGTGGACGTTGTCACAGCAGACCAACTGGGTTCCGACCTCGGTTGACCTCGAAAAGGCCAGCGCCGCAAGGATGTACGACTACGTGCTCGGCGGCAACCACAACTTCGCCGTCGACCGGGCGCTGGCCGAGGAGTTGCTCAAGGCACAGCCCGAGGTCAAGCGGTTCGTGATCCAGAACAGGGCGTTCATGCGGCGCGCGGTGCTGTTCCTGGCCGAGCAGGGCATCCGCCAGTTCCTCGACCTCGGCTCGGGCATCCCCACCGTCGGCAACGTGCACGAGATCGCCCAGGCGGTCGACCCCACGGCCAGAGTCGTGTACGTCGACAACGAGCACGTCGCCGTCGCGCACAGCCAGCTCCTGCTGGAGAACAACCCGAACGCGGCGATGGTGCACGCCGACATCGCCAAGCCGAACCTCGTCCTCAACGACGCGACGACGCGACGGCTCCTCGACTTCGACCAGCCGATCGGCCTGCTGGGGATCACGATCGGTCACTACATCCTCCCCGAGCATGACCCGGACGGGGTCTTCGCCGCGTACCGCGACGCGCTCGTCCCCGGCAGCTACCTCGCACTCACGCACCTGACCGACGACTTCGCCGAGGACACCAGCGACGAGATCATCGAGAAGCTGAAGAAGTCGCAGAACACGGTCCTGTCGCGCACCAAGGCGGAGATCCTCTCGTTCTTCGGCGACTTCGAGCTGGTGGAGCCGGGTCTGGTCGGCACGTCGCAGTGGCGGCCGGAACGGGACACGGACGACGATAACGACGGTCTGTATGCCGGGATCGCCCGGAAGAAGTAACACTGTCGGGATGGCCGGGTGGCGGCAGCGACCCGCCGCCTGCACCATCGCATGAGCACCGACGACACGACCATGGACAACCAGCGATGCCCGACCCACGCGTGACCGCTCCGCCGGTGCACCGCCGGGAGCAGCTGGCGCGTGCCTGGACACGCTCGGCGACCTCGGCGTCGTACGTCCCGCGCTCGGTCGACGACCTCGAGCGCGTCCTGCTCGAACTGGTCGACGAGGTCATGACGAGCCTCGCCGCCGACGAGTTCACCTCGGCCGCGGGCACGCGCATCGGCGAACGCCTCGTCGCCGAGGGCTTCATCGACCCCTCCGCGCTGGCGGCGTCGATCAGCGTGCTGTCCCGCGAGCTGCTCGGCGACCTCGACTCGACGCCGGACAACGAGCTGGCGCGGCGCACGGTCACGTTGCTCGGCGCGATGTCCGCCGGTTTCGCCGACGGCCTGCGGGAGTACACGCTCACCCAGCAGGAACAGGTCAAACAGGCGCTGTTCAACGCGGTCCTGCGTGCCGAGCACAACCTGCGCGGCACCGAGAACCGCTTCCGCGAGGTGTTCGCCACCTCCGCGACCGGCATCGTGATCACCGACCTCGGCGGCATGTGCATCGAGGTCAACCCGGCGCTCGCGGCCATCCTGTCCACCGAGGCGGAACGGCTGCCCGGCCGGATGCTCACCGACATCTTCCGCGACGACGGCGCGGGCGACGTCATGGCCGCGTACCGCCGCATCCTGGACGGCGAGCAGGCCCGGGTGCACGAGCACCGCAGACTCCGCAAGGAGGACGGTGAGATCGCCTGGGTCCTGCTCGCGATCTCGCTTCTGAGAGACGGCGCGGGCGATCCCGCCTACTTCGTCACGATGGTGCAGGACGTGACCGAGCTGCACCTGTTGCAGGACCGGCTCGGCCACCAGCTGCTGTACGACGCGCTGACCGGGCTGCCGAACCGGCAGTGCTTCCACACCAAGCTGGAGAGCACGCTCGAACGCGCCGAGCCACGTGCCACGATCACGTTGTGCTGTCTCAACCTGGATGCGTTCTCGCTGGTGAACAACAGCTTCGGCCACGCGGTCGGCGACCGGCTGCTGCAGGCGGTCGGCCGTCGGCTCGAGCAGGCGGTGTCGGACGAGAACGCGCTCGTGGCCCGCATCGCCGGTGACGAGTTCGCCGTGCTCATCGAGGACTCGGCGACGACACCGGATCTCGGCGACCTGATCGGCGTGCTCGCCGCGGAGCTCGCGGACCCGGAGTACATCGACGACACCGGGGTCGCGGTCGGCGCGAGCGTCGGCGCCGTGCGCAGGCGTGCCGGTGACGGCGACGCGACCGAGCTGTTCCGTGCCGCGGACACCGCGCTGCGCAAGGCGAGGGCGACCGGGCGGCGGCAGTGGGCCGAGTTCCACGCCGACGACGACCGCGCGGCCGGCGAGCTCGACCGGCTCGCCGCGTCGCTGCCCGCGGCGTGGGAGGTCGGTGAACTGGCCGTGGACTTCACCCCGGTCGTACGGCTCGCGGACCGGGAACCCGTTGGTGCGCGGGCGGTTCTGTCGTGGGTGGCGGCCGACCACGCGACGTGCGTGCGGCTCGCCGAACGCACGGGCTGGTCTGTCCACCTGGGACCGATGCTGTTGCTGGAGGCGTGCAAGCGGTTCGCGGGCTCACCCGGGGTGCTGCGGGTCCAGCTGACCCGCAACCAGTCCGCCGACGCGGACCTCGTGCGTGCGGTGCGCAGGGCGATCGAGGAGAGCGGCCTGACCGCCGACCGGCTGGAGCTGTCGCTCGACGTCGGCGCGCTGCTCGACGACGTCGGGGACGCACGGGACAACCTGGAGGTGCTCGGCGACATCGGCGTGCACGTCGGGTTGTGCGGGGTCACCGGCGGACCGCTGGACTTCGACCTGGTCAGCGCCACCGGAGTGCGGTCGGTGACGCTGTCCGGTGCGCTCGGCGCGGGCAGCGAGGTGCTGGCCGAGGAGACCGCGAGGACGGTGCGCATGTTCGGTTCGCTCGGCGCGACCTGTTCGGTGCTCGACGTGCGTACGCTCGAGGCGGCGGATTGGTGGTCGTCGATCGGGGTAGCCACCGCCCAGGGTGGTGTGTTCAGTGGAGGCTGAGTCACGGGTGGTCGCGGCGGCGAGTGCCGCGCTCACCGCGATGCAGGACGGGGTGGCGGAGCCCACCGTGCCCGAGCAGCACGCCAGGGACGTGATGTCGTTGCTGTTCCACGAGTGCAGCGCGATGGTCTCGGCGCTCGGCAGCGGCGGCACGGCCCCGGTGAAGATGCAGGTCTTCGACAACGCGGGCAACGAGGTGCCGATCGACGAGGCCGACCCGCCGGTCCGCACGGCCGTGCGGGTGCTGCTCGCGGAGGTGCACGGCGACAGCGAGGCGGCGCGCACGCACATCGAGATCGCGCTCGCCAACGCGGCGCCGGAGGAGATGGACACGCTGATGGTCCAGGCCCTGCGGTGGACCATGCGGCTGTCGGACGAGTGCCACAGCCGCGGCCTCCCGGTGGCGGCCTGGATCACCGCCGCGCTGTCCTAGACGCCCCAGCGTTGGCCGAGCGCGTAGCGCGTGCCGTCCGGGTCGGAGAACATCGACCACCAGCCGAAGAACTGCTTCGACGGCGGCTCCGGGAAGTCGACACCCTTCGCGGTCAGCTCCTGGTAGGTCTTCTCGACGTCGTCGGTGTAGAAGAAGACGTTCGAGTGGGGGATGCCGTCGCGGACGTCGGGCATCGTCCAGCCCGGCGCCCGCTTGCTGAGCACGAGTTTCGTCGCCCCGTCCGGCGAGACGACGGACAGCCAGCGCTCCTCCCCGTACGGCTCGTCCTGGTCGAGGGTGAAGCCGAGCGTGTCCACCCAGAACCGCTTCGCGACCTCCTGGTCCTCGACGTAGAGCACGACCTGGTTGACGCCTCGGATCACGACCACCTCCCTATAACCAGAGTGGATATAACCAGGGTGGACTGTATTGTGCCGACATGGCAGACGGCAACCTCCCGCCGCTCACCCCGGCCGGCTACCAGGTACTGCTCGCACTCGCCAGCGGGACGACGCACGGCTACGCGATCATGCGCTTCGTCGACGAGGCCACCGGCGGCGAGGTACGGCTCGGCCCCGGCACCCTGTACCGAACCATCGCACGGCTGGCGGCGGACGGCCTGCTGGAGGAGACGGGCGCCGAGGAGGCCGACGCACGCAGGCGCAACTACCGGCTGACCAGGCTCGGCCACGCCACCGCGCGCCGGGAGTCGGCGCTGCTCGCACGGCTGGTGACCGTCGCGGCGGAGGCCGGACTCCTGCCGGACACGGAACGGCGTACGGCGTGAGCCGCGTCCACGCGCTCACCCCGCACCTGTTCGTCGCGGACGTCGACGCCGCGATCTCCTTCTACCGCACGGTGTTCGGCGCGGTGGAGCTGTTCCGGAACGTGCTCCCCGACGGCACGGTCCTGTTCGTCGAACTGGCCGTCGGCGACGCGCGGCTGCTCGTCAGCCAGGAGGTCGCGACCCTGAACGCGCTGGCCCCGACCACGATCGGCGGCAGCCCGGTCCTGCTGCTGGCCGAGACCGACGACGTCGACGACCTGGCCCGCAGGGCCGTCTTCGCCGGCGGCTCCGTGGAGATCCCGGTTCAGGAGATGTTCTTCGGGGAGCGGTACGGGGTGGTCGCCGACCCGTTCGGACACCGGTGGGCGCTGTCCACGCGGCGCGAGCAGCTCACCCCCGAGGAGATCAACGCCAGGGACCAGGGCTTGACCTGATCGAGTTTGCAATGCAAACCTATGTGCATCGCAATCTGATTGGGGGATGCATCATGACCGGCACCGACGACCTGCTCGCCGAACTGCGGACGCTCCGGCACCGCGCCAGGGCGGACCGGCACGGCTACGCTTTCTCGCTGGTGCTGTTCGGGGCGCTGATACTGGCCGCACCGCTGGTCTACGCACCCGCGCCGCAGGTGGACCCCTACGACTCGTTCGACCCGAGGGTCGTTGGGGACAACCTGCTCGTCCGGATCTTCCGCACCACGGCGGGCCCGGACCCCGCCCAGCCGACCCTCGTCGCCTGCTACTGGCTGTTCGTGCTGGTGGCGGGCTTCGGCGCGACCACGTGGTGGTACCGGCGCCGGGCCGCCCGGGTCGGCGTCGAGACCGACACGCGCGCGTTCCTCATCGCGGCGGCGGCCGGGTTCGCGGGCTTCTTCCTGGGCACGTACGCCTTCTCGCGCTACGCCGTGTCGCTCTACGGCGCGTGGCAGGTGAACCTGTCGCTGATGTTCGGGTCGCTGGCGATCGCGGCGCTGACGCTGTGGTGGAACCGGCAGGCGCTCGGCGTGTTCGTCGCGTCGGTGTTCGGCGCGGTGACGTTCTCGGCCATCGCCGTCTACACCAACAAGGGCTTCTCCGCGCTGCTCGTGATCGCGGGCGGGTTGCTCGCGCTGGCCTGGCTGGAGCGGAGTGTGCTGCTCGGTGTGGTCAGCGTGCTGTTCACGCTCGCCGCGGTACCGTCGACGGCCATGATCGTCAACCCGACGGTCGTCCTCGACCCGGGGTACCTCTTCCAACTGCTGGGCTGGGAGGCCGACTGGGCGGACACGCGGGCCTACGCACTGCAGCAACTGCTCCTGCCGGCCACCGTGCTGCTGGTGGGCGGCACGGTCGCGGCGGTCCGGTACCGCCGATGACCGACCACCCGACGAACGGCCTGAACGACGTCGTCCACCAGCGGCACCGGCTCGGCATCCTGACCATCGCGGCGGAGTCGAAGCGGGTCGAGTTCGGCTACCTCAAGGACACGCTCGAACTGACCGGCGGCAACCTCTCGCGCCACCTGACCGTGCTGGTCGACGCCGGGCTGCTCGAGATGGAGAAGGGCTACGACGGCAAGCGGCCCAGGACCTGGGTGACCATCACGCAGGCGGGCAGGAAGGCGCTGTCGGCCGAGATCGCCGCGTTGCGCGCGCTCGTCGACCGGCATGCCGAGTGACGGTCCGCGCATACTTGCTGCCGTGATCACCGTGCAGGGCGTCGTGGACCGGGTCGGGCCGACGCTGCTGCACACCCGGCTCGCGGGCGGCGGCGGGCACGTCACCGACGTCGTGATCGCCGAGGCCGGGCGGCGTGACCAGGTCGGGGACGGTGACCTGGTCCTCGGCGTCGCCGTGCACACCACCAAGGACGCGGCCGAACTGGTCCGGTACTGCGGCAGCCAGGGCGCGGCCGCGGTGCTCCTCAAGCCGCCGCTGCCGGTGCGCGCCGCCGTCCGGTCGGCCGCGCAGGCACACGGGACGGCCTTGGTGGAGGTTCATGCGGCCGCCTCCTGGGCGCAGATCGTGTGGCTCTTGCGGTCGGTGCTGGACGCGGCGGCGGACGAGTCCGATGGCGCGCACGGCGGCGAGCCCGCCCTCGGCGACCTGTTCCGGCTGGCCGACGCGGCCGCCGCGGTGGTCGACGCGCCGGTCACCATCGAGGACGCCAACTCCCGCGTGCTCGCGTACTCGGCACGGCAGGACCGCACCGACCCCGCCCGCGTGTCGACGATCATGGGCCGGCGGGTGCCGGACGACGTGCTGGCCCGTTTCCGCTCGCGCGGCGTGTTCCGGGAGCTGTCACGCGGCCGGACGACGATCTTCGTGCCCCGTCAGGCCGACGGCACGCTGCCCCGGCTGATCGTGCCGATCCGCATGGGCGGCGAACTGCTCGGTTCCATGTGGGCGGTGGTGGCGGGACCGGTGTCCGACGAGCGGGCGGCCGCGTTCGCCGACACCGCCCCGGTCGTCGCGCTGCACCTGCTGCGCCGCCGCGCCCGCGAGGACGCGGAGCGCCGCCGGTCCGCCGAGCTGGTCCGCACCGTCCTGGAGGGCACGGGCAGCGTGCGGCTCGCGGCGGCCGAGCTGGACCTGCCGGACGAGCCGCACCGGGTGGTCGCGATGGCCATCCGCAGTCCGGACCCGCTGGGGGCCGAGGGCATGCGGCTCGCGCTGTGGGAGCGGATCACCGCGGGTGTCGGCAAGCGGCCTGCCGTGGCGGAGCTGCGCGACGTGCTGTACGCGGTGGTGCCGGACCGCAGCGGCTGGCCCGCGCTGCGCCAGGCGCTGAGCGGCGAGGAAGAACCACTGGTCGCGGCCGGTCCGCCGGTGCCGCTGGGAGAGCTGGCCGGCTCGCGGGCGCTGGCCGAGGAGATGCTGAACCTGCTGCGGACCGGCCTGATCACGGGTCGCGTGGTCAGCCACGAGGACGCGTGGCAGGTGCTCGTGCTGCACCGGTCCGCGACCGGCGCGCTGAGTGCGGGCGCGACCGAGTTCGGGCCCCTCGCGGTGCTGCGGGCGCAGGACGAGCACGCCGGGACGTCCTACGTGGACACGCTGTACGAGTGGCTGCGCCACCCCGGCGACCCGCGTGCGGCCAGCAAGGCGCTGCGGATCCACCCGAACACGCTGCGGTATCGGATGGCCAAGCTGGTCGAGGTGGCGACGGTCGACCTCGACGACCCGGACACGCGTCTGGCGCTCCTCGTCCAACTGGCGGCCATCCGCTGGGCCTGACTGTGCCCACAGCACTACAGAAGGCCTCAATTCTGGTTCCAGCGACACGATGACACTTACTTATCGTTATCTCATCGTGGTGTACGACACCCAGTTGGCCCAGCGTCGGGAAGGACCCCATAGCCGTGAAGATCGCCGTCCCCCGGGAGATCAAGAACCACGAGTACCGGGTCGCGTTGACCCCGGCAGGCGTGCACGAGCTGGCCGCGCACGGGCACGACGTGTTCGTCGAGGCGGGCGCCGGGCTCGGGTCCGCGATCACCGACGAGGAGTACCTCGCCGCGGGCGCGAAGGTCCTGGTGAAGGCCGAGGACGTGTGGGCCGAGGGCGACATGGTCATGAAGGTCAAGGAGCCGATCGCCTCGGAGTACCCGCTGCTGCGTCGTGGCCAGGTGCTGTTCACGTACCTGCACCTGGCCGCGGACGAGCCGCTGACGAAGGCGCTGATGGACGCGGGCACGACCGCGGTCGCGTACGAGACGGTGCAGACGGCGAACGGCGCGCTGCCGCTGCTGGCGCCGATGTCGGAGGTGGCGGGCAGGCTGGCACCGCAGGTGGGCGCGTACGCGTTGATGAGGCCGTCGGGTGGCCGGGGGGTGTTGCCGGGTGGCGTGCCGGGCGTGACCCCCGCGAAGGTCGTCGTGATCGGTGGCGGTGTCGCGGGTCTGAACGCCGCGACGATCGCGGTGGGTATGGGTGCTGACGTGCAGGTCCTGGACACGAACGTGGACCGGCTGCGGCAGGTCGACGCCCAGTTCCAGGGCCGGCTGCGCACGATCACGTCGAACCGGTTCGCGGTGGAGCAGGCGGCGAAGGACGCCGACCTGGTGATCGGCGCGGTGCTGGTGCCGGGCGCGCGCGCCCCGAAGCTGATCGGCAACGAGCTGGTGGCGGACATGAAGCCGGGCTCCGTGCTGGTGGACATCGCGATCGACCAGGGCGGTTGCTTCGCGGACTCGCGCCCGACGACCCACGCGGACCCGACGTACGAGGTCCACCAGTCGGTCTTCTACTGCGTGGCGAACATGCCGGGTGCGGTGCCGAGGACCTCGACGTACGCGCTGACGAACGTGACGCTGCCGTACGCGACGGCGCTGGCGAACAAGGGCTGGGAGGCGGCACTGAGGGACGACAAGGCGCTGGCGCTGGGCCTGAACACCCATGGCGGCGCACTGACGAACGGCCCGGTGGCGGAGGCGCACAACCTGCCCCACACCCCGTTGACCGAAATCGTCAACTAATCAACACACGACGAAAAGCAGAAACGTCACAACTGTCAAAAAGGTGCAGACCACCGAACACAAACCGAACACCCTGTCGCAAAAAGCGACAGGGTGCCCACGGTAACGAACAAGCCACGAAAGACATCCAAGCAACCAAGCAACGCGAGCCGACCAAAGCGAAGGCGACCGGGCTGGGTCGGGAGCGTCCGCACCGTGGGGGTCTGGGGGGTCGCCCCCCAGATCAACCAAGGTCACGGGGAAGGTGGCACCACCGAACAGGCGGATCGAGGGCGGCCCGCTCAACCAGCCTGGGGGTCACTGGGAGCGGGCCGCCACGTGCAAGCTTAAAGGCATGGGGTCGAGAACGGTGCAACTGGGGGTGGGTGAGTTTCATTAGTTCTCAACTCGACACCTTGCGTACCCCGAACGCCGTTCACGGTGCGCACAGCGTTGGTGACTACCCATACGGCGACTAGTCACCCGACAGGAACGCTCGATCGAGTGAGAATGGCGGCAATGGAGTGAAGTTCGGCGATTACCACTTCGGTCGGCCGTTTCCGCCGCCGATGTCGCAGGAGTGACTGAACCCCGCTGGTCCGTACGTTGCATCGATCCGTTCGGTCGGGACCGGGCGTTGATGGTGCTGGTCGAAAACGAGAGAGTCGTGCTCGTCCCCCCTCCGGGTGCCGCCGCGGTGTTGTCCGCGCAGCAGGCCAGGGGGCTGGGAGTGGCTCTCGACCAGGCCGCCGTCCGCACCGACGACCGACAAGACCGTCAGGCAGGCTGATCCCCGTGTGGCCTGGCATGGACGACACCCGCCGCGCCGTGCTGGCGCGGCTGGCGGCGCTCGACGAGGTGGCGGGCAAGGCCGACCCGTCGACGCTGCTGCCGCTGGCCCGCACGGAGCTGCGCAGGCTCGCCGACGGCTGGCGCCGCCTGCTGACCGCCCACCGCATGGACGCCGACGGTCGCTGCGCGGCCTGCCGGACCCGTGTCCGCGCACGTCGATGGCCGTGTCCGGTGTGGCGGGCCGCCCACGAGCAGCTCATCGGCGAAGGACTGCCGCACCGCAGGCGCGCCTACCCCCTGCGCAACCCGTTCACGCGCACGAGCAGCCGTTAACCCACAACTCCCCCGTTCGCCACAACCTCGCCGACGCCATGGGGCAAGATGGCCCCCGCACGAAACCCGCAGGCGAGGCAGGAGGACGCGTGTCGGACGGCAGCGGCCGCATCGTGGTACAGAACCTGAGCAAGAACTTCGGACAGGTCGCCGCGGTACAGAATCTCAGTTTCCAGGTGGAGCCAGGCTCGGTGACCGGCTTCCTCGGACCGAACGGGTCAGGCAAGACCACCACGCTGCGCATGCTGCTCGGCCTGGTGACGCCGACGGCCGGCTACGCGACGATCAACGGCCAGCCGTTCCACCGGCTCGGCAACCCGGGCCGGATCGTGGGCGGCGTGCTCGAGGCGCAGGGCTTCCACCCGGGCCGCACCGCGCGGGACCACCTGCGCGTGTACGCGGCCGCGATGGGCGTGCACGACCAGCGCGCCGACGAGGTGCTGAACCTGGTCGGTCTCGGCCAGGCGGGCAACCGGGCGGCGGGTGGCTTCTCGCTGGGCATGAAGCAGCGCCTGGCGCTGGCCACGGCGCTGCTCGGCGACCCGCAGGTGCTGGTGCTGGACGAGCCGGCCAACGGCCTCGACCCCGAGGGCATCGCGTGGCTGCGGACGTTCCTGAAGGCGTTCGCGCAGAGCGGCAGGACCGTGCTGATCTCCAGCCACCTGCTGGCGGAGGTCGAGCAGACGATCGACCAGGTCGTGATCATCAGCCGTGGTCAGACGATGTACTACGGCATGCTCGACGACCTGCGGAAGTCGCAGAAGTCGCGGGTGCTCGTGCAGTCGGCCGACCCGCAGAAGCTCGCGGTCGCGCTGCAGGAGATGAAGATCACCGAGGTGTCGCCGACGCCGGACGGCAAGCTCGCCGTGGTCGGCGCGACCGTGCAGCAGGTCGGTGACATCGCGTCGCAGGCCGGTGTGGCCGTGTACGGCATGCAGGAGGAGCGGGCCGACCTCGAGCAGCTCTTCTTCGCGCTCACGAGCGGTCAGTACGCCGCGCCCGGCCAGGTCCCCCACGGCCAGCTGCCGCCGGTCCCGCCCGGCTACCAGCAGGGCCCGCCGCCGGGCTACCAGCAGCAGGGCTACGCGCCGCCGCAGCAGACGCCGCCCGGCGGGTGGCAGCAGCAGCCGCAGGGCACGCCGCCCGGTGGCTGGCAGCAGCCGCAGCCACCGCAGCAGTACCAGCAGCAGCCGCCACCGGGCTACGCGCCACCGCAGCAGACCCCGCCGGGTGGGTGGCAGCAGCAGCCGCAGCCCGTCGCGCCGCCCCAGCCGCCGGCACCACCGCAGGCGCCCCAGCCGCCGCAGGACTGGGGGCAGCCGCCGAGTGGCCCGCAGCCGGTGCAGGCGCCGGTCGCCCCACCACCACCGACCCATGACCAGAACCCGAACTCCGGCGGCCCGGACGGAGGCAACAACTGATGGGCAACCTGATCAAGGCGGAGTTCCGCAAGATCCTCACCACCAAGATGTGGTGGGCGATGATGGTCCCGGCCGTGCTGCTGGCGCTGGGCTGGGCGTGGGGCGTGTCGGCGCTGATCACGTCGATCGTCAGCGACATCTCCGACGTGGACATCATCGAGGAGTTCAACATCTCCTTCGACGACCTGTCCTGGTCGGTGATCGCGCTGACGCGCAGCATGAACATCGCGACGATCTTCCCGATGATCTTCGGCACGCTGGCGCTGGCGAGCGAGCTGTCACGGCGGACGATCACCACGAGCTTCCTGACCGCGCCCAACCGCGGCACGCTGCTGTCGGCGAAGGCCGTCACGTACGTGATCTGGGGCCTGCTGTACGGCGTGGTGATCGCGCTGGGCGCGAGCATCGGCACCGCGCTCGGCTCGGAGAGCTCGTACCTGCCCGACACGGGCCAGTGGCTGATGATCGCGCTGTCCGGCATCCTCGGCTGCCTGCTGTGGACGCTCCTGGGTCTCGGCGTCGGCGCGCTGATGGGCTCGCCGGTCGGCGCGCTCGTGATCCTGCTGATCTACTCGCTGATCGTCGGCCCGATCGGTGACCTCGTCATGACGGGGCTCACGGAGGGTTCCTACCTCGCCGGCTTCCTGCCGAACGGCTCGGCGAACGGGCTGACCGGCGCGACCGCGAGCCAGGTGCTCTCCGCACAGGTCATCGACCTGGTGCAGAACGCGGGCGGCACCGTGGACACGGAGGGCCGCGAGGAGTTCGAGCAGGTCGTGCGCGGTATCGCCGGTGCGCCTGGCGCGCTGACGCTGTGGCTGTCCGGCCTGGTGTTCCTGGTGTGGACGGCGATCTTCTTCATGCTGGGCATCCTGCGGAACCGGACCCGCGACATCACCTGATCGCGTGAATCCGACGACGGGGTCCGCCATTGGCGGGCCCCGTTGTCGTTCCGGTCGTCGCTCGGCGGCCGGGACTGTCGGTGGTCACGCCTAATGTGGGTTTCGTGTCGAAGTCCTCCCCTGGCTGGGTCCGCCGGTTGAGTGCCGCCTGCTGGCGGCACCGGCGGCTCGTCGTGCTCTCCGTCGTCGCGTCGGTGGTCGGTGTCGGTTTCCAGGCCGCCGGGCCGGTGCTGGTGAAGCTCGTCGTCGACGACGCGGTCGCGGGCACCACCGAGCGCATCGCGTGGCTGGTGGGCGCGCTGGTGCTGATGGAACTGTCGACGTTCGGCACCGCGTTCGTCCGCCGCTACCTGGGCGGGCGGCTCGCGCTCGACGTGCAGCACGACCTGCGCCAGCAGGTGTTCGCGGCGGTGCAGCGGCTCGACGGCGCGAAGCAGGACGCGTTGCGCACCGGTCAGGTGGTGTCCCGGTCGATCACGGACCTGCAGGTCGTGCAGGGCATGCTGATGATGGTGCCGCTGTCGATCGGCACGGTGGTGTTCGCCCTGCTCGCGCTGGGCGCGATGCTGTGGCTGTCCCCGTTCCTGACGCTGATCGCGCTGGTGGTCACGCCGGTGGTGGCGGTGGTCGCGGTCCGCAGCCGGAAGGTGCTGTTCCCGGCGTCGTGGTCGGCGCAGCAGAGGGCGGCCGACCTGGCACAGCACGTCGAGGAGACCGTCACCGGCGTGCGGGTGGTGAAGGGCTTCGGTCAGGAGGCCAGGGAGATCGCGCGGCTCGACAGGGCGGCGCGGCAGCTGTTCGGCGAGCGGATGCGCACGGCGAAGCTCACGTCCAGGCCCGCGGCCACGCTCGTCGCCATGCCCGCCGCGGGGCAGGTCGCGGTGCTGGCGCTCGGCGGGTACATGGCGTTGAACGGGGACGTCACGCTGGGCACGTTCCTGGCGTTCGCGAGCTACGTGGCGAACCTGGTCGGCCCGACCCGGCTGCTGTCGAGCCTGCTGGTCAACGTGCAGCTGGCGCGGGCGGGCGTCGAGCGGGTGTACGAGCTGATCGACTCGCACCCCACGGTGACCGACGCGCCGGACGCGGTCGCCGTACCCGACGGTCCCGCCGACGTGCGGCTGTCGGACGTCACCTTCGGGTACACGCGCAGCGAGCCGGTGCTGGACGGGGTGTCGCTGGAGGTCCGGCCAGGCGAGACGCTGGCGCTGGTGGGCACGGCCGGGTCCGGGAAGTCGACGGTGTCGCTGCTCCTACCCCGCTTCTACGACGTGCACGAGGGCTCGATCTCCGTGGCGGGCGTGGACGTCCGGCAGCTGACGCTCGCGTCGCTGCGGTCCACGGTCGGCGTGGTGTTCGAGGAGGCATTCCTGTTCTCCGACACCGTGCGCGCCAACATCCGGTACGGCCGGCCGGACGCGACCGACGAGGAGGTGCGGGCGGCCGCGCGTGCCGCGCAGGCGGACGGGTTCATCACCGCCCTGCCGGAGGGATACGACACCGTGGTCGGCGAACGCGGGCTCACGCTGTCCGGCGGGCAGCGGCAGCGGGTGGCGCTCGCGCGAGCGCTGCTGTCCGACCCGAGGGTGCTGGTGCTGGACGACGCGACGTCGGCGGTGGACACGGCGACCGAGGCCGCGATCCACGACACGCTGCGTTCGGTCACCCGCGACCGCACGACGCTGCTGATCGCCCACCGCAGGTCGACGCTGTCGCTGGCCGACCGGATCGCGGTGCTCGACAAGGGCAAGGTCGTCGACGTCGGCACCCACGAGGAGCTGACCGCACGGTGCGAGCTGTACCGGTCGCTGCTGGCCGGGCCCGGCGAGGAGATCGAGGACGGGACCAACAGGGACACCGCGACGCTGACGCCAGGACCGGAGGGCTGGACGCCGCAGCTGTGGCCGGACCAGGTCGAGGAGACGGCAGGCACCCGTCGCTCGGGAGAGGTGGCGACGGCGCCGATCGGCCGGGGCGGCATCGGTGGCGGCCGGATCGCGGGTGCGTTGAGCGGCGCCCCGCCGACGCCGGAGCTGCTGGAGCGGGTGGCCGCGCTGCCACCCGCGACCGAGGCGCCGGTGCTGCGCGGCGAGGATCCGCGAGCCCCCGACCCCGGCTTTCGTTTACGCCGCCTGCTGAAACCGGTGCGCACCATGCTGGCCGTGGTCGCGGGTCTGGTGATCGCGGACGCGGTGCTGACGATGGCGCTGCCGATGCTGATCCAGCAGGGCGTCGACAACGGCGTGGTCACCGGCAACACGACCGCGTTGTGGGTGGTCACGGCGATCGCGGCCGTGTTGGTGGTGCTGAGCTTCGCGGACAACGCGGTCAACACCGTGCTGACCGCGCGGGTCGGTGAGCGGCTGCTGTACCTGCTGCGGGTGCGCAGCTACGCCCACCTGCAGCGGCTCGGGCTGGACTACTTCGAGCGCGAGATGGCCGGCCGGATCATGACCAGGATGACGACGGACGTGGACGCGCTGTCGACGTTCCTGCAGACCGGGCTGACGAGCGCGCTGGCGAGTCTGCTGACGATCGTCACGATCACGGCGGCGCTGGTGATCACCGACCCGGGGCTGTCGCTGGTCGCGTTGTCGGCGCTGCCGATCCTGGTGGTGGCGACGGTGATCTTCCAGCGCCTGTCGTCGGCCGCGTACTCGCAGGCGCGCGAGCAGGTGAGCGCGGTGAACGCGGACATGCAGGAGAACGTGTCCGGGCTGCGGGTGGCGCAGGCGTTCACGCGGGAGGAGCACTCGGCGAAGGAGTTCGCGCAGCGCAGCGACACGTACCGGCGCACCCGGCTGCGTGCCCAGCGCTACGTGGCCACGTACTTCCCGTTCGTGGCGCTGCTGGCGGGCCTCGCGCAGGCGGCGGTGCTGGTGGTGGGCGCGCGGCGGGTGGCGTCTGGCGACCTGTCGGTGGGTGTGCTGCTGGCGTTCATGCTGTACCTGAACCTGTTCTTCTCCCCGGTGCAGCAGCTGTCGAGCGTGTTCGACGGCTACCAGCAGGCACGGGTGGGTCTGCGCCGGATCGCGGACCTGCTGCGCACCCCGAGTTCGGTGGAGCCCCCGGCGCGCCCGGCCCCGGTCCCGCCGAAGCTGACGGGCGCGGTGGAGCTGCGGAACGTCTCGTTCAGCTACCCGGGCACCGACCGCCCGGCGGTAAGCGACCTGAACCTGACGGTCGCGCCGGGTGAGACGGTGGCGCTGGTGGGCGCGACGGGCGCGGGGAAGTCGACGGTGGTGAAGCTGATCGCCCGGTTCTACGACCCGACGGCGGGCCAGGTCGTGGTGGACGGCGTGGACCTGCGCGACTACGACCCGTCGGAGTACCGGCAGCACCTGGGCGTCGTCCCGCAGGAGGCGCACCTGTTCAGCGGCGACGTGGCGGCCAACGTCGGCTACGGCGGCGCGGCGGACGGCGTGAACGGTGACCGGGCCGCCATCGAGACGGCCGTGCGGTCGGTCGGCGCGCTGCCGATGGTGGCGACCCTCCCGGACGGATTCCGCCAGCAGGTGGGCGAGCGCGGGCAGGGCCTGTCCGCGGGGCAGCGCCAGCTGATCGCCCTGGCCCGCGCCGAACTGGTGGCCCCGGACATCCTGCTGCTCGACGAGGCGACCGCGGCACTGGACCCGGCGACGGAGTCGGTGGTCCTGGCAGCGAGCGAACGCCTGGCGCACCCCCGCACGACGTTCGTGGTCGCACACCGCCTGGCCACCGCGGCCAGAGCCGACCGGATCCTGGTGCTGTCCGACGGCCGGATCGTGGAGGAGGGTCCACACGAGGAACTGCTGGCTCTGGACGGCCACTACGCACGGCTGTGGCACCACGGCACCGCGGAGGACGGTCTGGCCCCGGACCCGGCACAACAGGCGAGCTAGCGGCGCCGGTCGCCTGCCGTCTCGGCGGCACGACCTGCTTCGACCCCACCAACGCAGGGCGGTGGCCGCCAACGAAAAAACCTGCCGCGGGTGATGTCGAACGGCGTCGGGACCGTTCGTAGCCAGGGTGAGAGACCGGCAACGGGCCGGTCGCCACTCACCGGAGGCCGACGATGTCCGTCACCACCGCCCAGCCCGCCGCCACCCTGGAGGCCGTGAGCGCCACCCTGACCATCGCCGCGTCCGCCTCGGCCGTGTTCGCCGTGCTGGCGGACCCCACCACCCACGCCGCGATCGACGGCACCGGCTGGGTGCAGGAACCCGCCGACCGGGCGCCGCTGACCGGGGCGGGTCAGCTCTTCCGCATGGACATGCACCACGCCGACCACCCGAACGGTGACTACCAGGTGGTCAACAAGGTCGTCGTGTTCGACCGGCCGCGTGCCATCGGCTGGCTGACCGGCTACCGGAAGGACGACGGCGACCTGGAGTTCGGCGGCTGGGTCTGGCGGTACGACCTGACCCCGCTCGGCCCGTCCGAGGCCGAGGTCACCCTCTCCTACGACTGGTCCGCGGTGCCGCCGTCCGTCCGCGAGTACCTCCAGTTCCCGCCCTTCGGGCCCGACCACCTCGTCAACTCGCTGCACCACCTGGCCGAACTCGCCGCCTGACCGCCACCGGCGACCACTCCCGAGGAGCAAGCATGGCCACCACCTACACCTTCGACGTCTTCACCAGCCTCGACGGCCTCGGCGCCCATGACGGCGACTGGGGCGGCTACTGGGGCAAGCAGGGCCCCGAGCTGCTCGCACGCCGCTCGGCCCTGTTCGACGAGGAGCAGCGGATGGTCTTCGGGGCCACCACGTACCGGGCGTTCGCGGCGATGCTGGCGGCGAGCAGCGACGGGGACGACGTCCGTGACCCGTGGGTCACCCGCATGCGGGACCTCCCGGCGACCGTCGTGTCGTCAACGCTGCGGGAGCCGCTCGACTGGCCGGACGCGACGGTCGTCGGCGGCGACCCCGTCGAGATCGTCACCCGGCTCAAGGAGGAGTCCGACGTGCCGCTGCGCTCGCACGGCAGCCTGTCGCTGAACCGGGCGCTGATGGCCGCGGGGCTGGTCGACCGCGTGCACGTGACGCTGTTCCCGGTGCTCTGCCCGCGGACCGGGGTGGACCCGGTGTTCGGTGGTGGCGACGACTTCGACCTCGAACTGCTCGAGAGCCGGACGCTCGACGGCCACACCCAGGAGCTCGTCTACCGGCCCACCAGGCACGGCTGAGTCACGCGGCCGGGCGTGCGCGGTCCTGGGGCCAGCGCGACGGTGACCGGGCCGTGTGCTGGGCGACGGCACCCGCCACGGCCGCGCCGACGCCCTGCATGGCGAGCGTCCCGTCTCGCTGCGCGGCCCGCTGCCCGCCGGTCGGGGCATGAACCTCGGAAACCCAGTTCTCACAACCGATTCACATGATCGATACAGCCCTGGCACCTACCGAAATTCTCTACCACTGGGCGCTGCGTACCGACCGTCGGCCGATCCATTTGTGACCGCCGCCGCTGCTGTCCCACCTCCTAGGAGTCATTCATGAGGTGTTCACCACAGTCGAACGGCCCGAACCGGACGAACGCGGCGCCGTTCTCGCGGGCGGACCGGCTGCGGACCCGCTGGGAGACAATGCGAGTATCAGCGGCGGCGGCACCTGGGGGCGGTCTTCGATCACCGACGTGACCTGCGGTCCTTCTACCGAGTCGGCACCACTTGGCTCGCTCGGGGGACTAGCCTTGGGGTGCAGTCCGTACCACTAACAGATCGAGATAGATAGAGGCGAGTGCCTGCCGTGTCCAGCAGCAGCCCTGCGTCGCAGTTCGGCCCCAATGAGTGGCTCGTAGAAGAGATGTACGAGCAGTTCCTCGCTGACCCGTCGTCAGTGGACTCAGCGTGGCATGACTTCTTCGCCGACTACAAGCCGACACAGCGCGTGGCGAACAAGGCCGCGGGCGAGACGAAGAGCAACACCGGGACGGCCACGGTCGCCAAGACCACCAAGCCGACACCTCCCAAGGCTGCCCCCACGGCCCCCACGAAGGCCGAGTCCTCGAACGGACAACCGCAGGCCCAGCAGAAGGCGACCCCGAGGCAGGAGCCGAAGCCGGAGCCCAAGCCCGCTCCGAAGCCGGCCGCCGCCAAGACCGAGACCAAGCCCGAGCCCAAGCCGGCGGCCAAGCCCGCCGCCGCGAAGGCCGAGGGCGAAGAGGTCAAGCCGCTGCGTGGCGCCGCGGCCATGATCGCGAAGAACATGGACGTCTCGCTGACGATCCCGACCGCGACCAGCGTGCGCGCCGTGCCCGCGAAGCTGTTGTTCGACAACCGCATCGTGATCAACAACCACCTGAAGCGCACGCGCGGCGGGAAGGTGTCGTTCACGCACCTCATCGGGTACGCGCTGATCCGCGCGCTGCGGGACTACCCGAACATGAACCGGCACTACGCCGAGGTCAACGGCAAGCCGAACGTGGTCACCCCCGAGCACGTCAACCTCGGCCTCGCCATCGACCTGCCCACCAAGGACGGTGGCCGCACGCTCGTCGTCGCGTCCATCAAGAACTGCGAGGGCATGACCTTCCAGCGGTTCTGGCAGGCCTACGAGGAGATCATCCGCAAGGCCCGCAACGGCGCGCTGACCACCGAGGACTTCGCGGGCACCACGATCTCCCTGACCAACCCGGGCACCATCGGCACCAACCACTCGATGCCGCGCCTGACCAAGAACCAGGGCGCGATCATCGGCGTCGGCGCCATGGAGTACCCGGCGCAGTACCAGGGCACGAGCGAGCGCACGCTGACCGAGCTCGGCGTCAGCAAGATCATCACGCTGACCTCGACCTACGACCACCGCATCATCCAGGGCGCCGAGTCCGGCGAGTTCCTGCGCCGCGTGCACCAACTGCTGCTGGGCGAGGACGGCTTCTACGACGACATCTTCACGTCGCTGCGGCTGCCCTACGAGCCGGTGCGCTGGGTCGAGGACATCCCCGAGGGCGAGATCGACAAGACCGCGCGCCTGCTCGGCCTGATCGACACCTACCGCACCCGCGGCCACCTGATGGCCGACGTCGACCCGCTGAACTACCGCCAGCGCAAGCACGAGGACCTCGACATCCTGTCCCACGGCCTCACGCTGTGGGACCTGGACCGCGAGTTCCCCGTCGGCGGGTTCGCCGGCAAGCAGCGCCTGAAGCTGCGGGACGTGCTCGGCGTGCTGCGCGACAGCTACTGCCGGACCGTCGGCGTCGAGTACACCTACATCCTCGACCCGGCCGAGCGCCGCTGGATCCAGCAGCGCGTCGAGGTCCCGCACGCCAAGCCCGCGCAGGCCGTGCAGAAGTACATCCTGTCGAAGCTGAACGCGGCCGAGGCGTTCGAGACGTTCCTGCAGACCAAGTACGTCGGCCAGAAGCGGTTCTCGCTGGAGGGCGGCGAGTCGGTCATCGCGCTGCTCGACACGATCCTCGACAAGGCCGCCGAGTACGAGCTGGACGAGGTCGTCATCGGCATGCCGCACCGCGGCCGCCTCAACGTGCTCGCCAACATCGTCGGCAAGCCGATCAGCCAGATCTTCCAGGAGTTCGAGGGCAACCTCGACCCCGGTCAGGCGCACGGCTCCGGCGACGTGAAGTACCACCTCGGCGCCGAGGGCAAGTACTTCCGCATGTTCGGCGACGGCGAGACCAAGGTGACACTGACCGCCAACCCGTCACACCTGGAGACCGTCGACCCGGTCCTGGAGGGCATCGTCCGCGCCAAGCAGGACCTGCTCGACAAGGGTTCCGAGGGCGGCTTCACCGTGCTGCCGGTCGCGCTGCACGGTGACGCGGCGTTCGCAGGCCAGGGCGTGGTCGCCGAAACGCTGAACCTGGCGCTCCTGCGCGGCTACCGCACCGGCGGCACCGTGCACGTGATCATCAACAACCAGGTCGGCTTCACCACCGCCCCGGAGCACTCGCGGTCGTCGCAGTACGCGACCGACGTGGCCAAGATGATCCAGGCGCCGGTGTTCCACGTGAACGGCGACGACCCGGAGGCGTGCTACTGGGTCGCGCAGCTGGCGATGGACTACCGCCAGGCGTTCAACAAGGACGTCGTGATCGACATGGTCTGCTACCGGCGCCGCGGCCACAACGAGGGCGACGACCCCTCGATGACGCAGCCCGCGATGTACGACATCATCGACACGAAGCGCAGCGTCCGGAAGACCTACACCGAGGCGCTGATCGGCCGTGGCGACATCTCCGTCGACGAGGCGGAGAAGGCGCTGCGGGACTTCTCTTCGCAGCTCGAGCACGTGTTCAACGAGGTCCGGGAGCTGGAGAAGCACCCGGTCGCGCCGAGCCCGTCGGTCGAGTCCGAGCAGCAGGTGCCCGCGAAGCTGTCGACCGCGATCACCCGCGACGTGCTGGAGCGGATCGCCGACGCGCACATCGAGCTGCCCGACGGTTTCACCCCGCACCCGCGCGTCAAGCCGGTGCTGGAGCGCCGCGCGAAGATGGCCCGCGAGGGCGGCGTCGACTGGGCGTTCGCGGAGCTGCTGGCGTTCGGGTCGCTGAACCTGGAGGGCCACATGGTCCGCCTGGCGGGCCAGGACTCGCGACGCGGCACGTTCGTGCAGCGACACGCGGTGATCGTGGACCGCAAGACCGGCAAGGAGTACGTGCCGCTGCAGAACCTCTCCGAGGAGCAGGGCAGATTCCTGGCGTACGACTCGGCGCTGTCGGAGTACGCGGCACTCGGCTTCGAGTACGGCTACTCGGTGGCGAACCCGGACGCGCTCGTGCTGTGGGAGGCGCAGTTCGGTGACTTCGTGAACGGTGCCCAGTCGGTCATCGACGAGTACATCTCCTCGTCCGAGGCCAAGTGGGGCCAGCGGTCCGACGTCGTCGTGCTGCTGCCGCACGGCCACGAGGGCCAGGGCCCGGACCACACGTCGGGTCGTATAGAGCGCTGGCTGCAGCTGTGCGCCGAGGGTTCGATGACGGTGGCCGTGCCGTCGACGCCGGCGAACTACTTCCACCTGCTGCGCCGCCACGCGCTCGACGGCGTGCAGCGCCCGCTGGTGGTGTTCACACCGAAGTCGATGCTGCGCAACAAGGCGGCGGTGTCCGCGGTGGAGGACTTCACCGAGGAGGCCAGGTTCAGCGCGGTCCTCGACGACCCGGCGAACCCGAACCCCGCCGACGTCCAGAAGCTGCTGCTGGTGTCGGGCAAGCTGTACTACGAGCTGGCCCACGAGCGCGAGGCCCGCGGTGCCACGGACGTCGCGATCGTGCGGCTCGAGCAGCTGTACCCGGTCCCGGTGAAGCGTCTCGGCGCCATCTTCGAGAAGTACTCGAACGTCGACGAGGTCCGCTGGTGCCAGGAGGAGCCCGCGAACCAGGGTTCGTGGCCGTTCTACGGCCTGCACCTGCGCGAGCTGTACCCGGACCTGCCGAAGCTCGTGCGGGTCTCGCGCCGCGTGATGTCCGCCCCGTCCGCCGGTTCGGGCAAGGTGCACGAGGTCGAGCAGCGGGAGATCATCGAGAAGGCGTTCAGCTGACGCGATGTACTTCACCGACCGAGGCCTTGAGGAACTGGAGGAACGCCGGGGCGAAGAGGAGGTCACGCTCGCTTGGCTCGCCGCCAAGATGCGCGACTTCGTGGACGCCAACCCGGAGTTCGAGAACGCGGTAGAACGCCTGGCCACCTACCTGGCGAGAGACGACGAAGACGACGAGTGACGTAGAAGCGCCCCGGGCCCGCCGCCCGGGGCGCTTCTTCGTCCCCGGCAACCCACCATGCCGCGGGAACGTCCCCCGTTCATGGACCAGAGCCTCCTCGACTTCACGGTGGACCTCGCCCGGCGCGCGGGCGCCTTCGCCGCACAGCGGTTCTTCGCCGGTGACGTGACGGCAACCCGCAAATCCGACGGAACGGAGGTCACAGCCACGGATCTGGCGGTCGAGGAACTGATCCGCGACGCGCTGGCCCGCCACGCACCCGGCGACGAGGTCTACGGCGAGGAGGCAGGCACAACCAAGGGCACGACGGGCCGCCGCTGGGTAATAGACCCGATTGACGGTACTTACTACTTCACCCACCGCATCCCGCTGTTCGCCACGATGCTCGCCTACGAGGACGAGCAGGGCCCGGCCATCGGCGTCATCCACGAGCCCATCGCGCGAAAGACGGTCTTCGCGGGTCGCGGGCTCGGGTGCTGGGTGGCCTTCGGTGACGTGGTCACCCGGGCCCGAGTCGGTGACCGGTCCCGGCTCACCGGTGCCCGCACCGTGATGGGCAATCCGGGCACCTGGTCGGAGGAACTGCTGGCAACCCTGCACCGGACGGTCTATCTCAGCTCAGTCGGCGACATGGCCGGCCTGGTCACCGGCGAACTGGACGCCATGGTGGTGGCCGGTTTCCCGATGGGCTACGAAGACCTGGCGCCGCTGCCGGTGATCGTGACGGAGGCGGGTGGGCGCGTCACCGACCTCACCGGCGCCCCGCTGCTGACCGGCAACGGCACCGTCCTGGTCACGAACAGCGTCCTCCACGACGAGTTCCTCGCGTTGCTCGACGGAATTCCGCACGCCCGCGACTACAAAAAACTCACGGGGTGAACCCCATCGTGCGGCCGCGGCCCCACAATCGTGGACAATGACGGTCGCGGACACCTCGAAAGTCGAGCCCAATGGGCGAGAAATGATTGCCATCGGGGTATTCCGAGCCCTTGAATACCCCGCTCACCTGATTGGCCCAGCGATTCAAGATCGACGACGACCGTCCGCTATCTCGATCTCTCACGACACCCGCCCCGATGCTCTGACCAGGTGAGACACCCACCCCGGAAGATTGAACCCACTATTTGCACCTGTGCGTCGGGCACCTTCCTGAGGATGCTCCTGGATGCAGCTCTTCAAACATTCCGAGCACAACTTTCCAGGAGGAGAAATGACTGCTGTCGCGACGCGCCAGGTGACGTACATGGTGACGACGACCGATTCGGGTCAGTGGCTCCACGCGCCGGGCACCGACTTCCTGTTCGCCTACATCGAGGATTCCTGGTCGCAAACGCTGAAGGACTCCGTGTCGCAGGCGTTCGTGAGCGCGCTCCAGATGTCGAACGTGATCAAGAAGGCCGTTCTCGACACGTCCGGCCAGGAGGTCGAGAACGGCCTCTACCTGCTGGACCAGACCGCGATGACGACCGCCATGAACTCCATCCAGGGGATGGGCGAGACCTCCGTGGCCCAGAACGAGGAGTCCGGCGAGGGGACCGCCGCGAGCATCAACGCCCAGTTCTTCGGCGTGATCCTGGCGGGCCTGAGCGGCGATGTCGCGCCCATTCTCGGTTACCTCAACGACGAGATGGCCAAGATCCAGGTGCAGACCAAGAAGAGCAAGGTGACCTCCGAGTTCGGCACGATCATCGGCCTCATCTCGGTCATGCCGGTCCTCAACGTCGTGGTGACGACCTTCCAGTACGCGTACTCCTCGTCGGAGACCGCGGACTGGTTCACCCACGTCACGTGCGGCAGCGTCGAGCACTACTCGTACGACTACAAGTTCACGGTCGTCAACTACAACTACGACCCGACGTCCTGATCGGAATCCCCATGCTTTCGGTCAAGATTTCGCTCGCTTCGCACATCGGTCACCGCACGCGGTTCGTCGAGCTGGTCGAGACTTCTTCGGCGGTCGAGATCTCGTTCGACGACGGTGCCCACACGTTCCAGTCCGAGGACATCGACATCGGCACGTTCACCGCGTTCGGGAACCGGCGGCTCGTGGGACGGCTCGTCTTCGACTACGTCTACGACGAGGCGCGGCACACCGTGACGGTCTGCGGTACGGACTTCGCCTCGGCGGACGGCTGCCGTCTCGTCACGTTCCCGGCGGGCACCGAGGAGTACTGCCACCACCGGGCCGCCAGGTCGGCGGGGTTCGTGGCGGACGATCTCATGGCGAACCCGCACTGGAACTGCCGTACCCCGGTGACCACCGGGGTCGACGAGGTGCTGAGCGGGCTGGCCAGGACCGCGAACGAGGCCCTCATCGCCGCGCTGAAGGACCTGCCCGGCGTGGTCGTCCAGGTCCGTACGGCACCGCCCGAGGTCTCGCCGGACGACTACCGGCAGTTGCTGGTCGTCTACCGGGACGGGGTCTTCCACGGCCTGTACGAGCCGGGGACCGAACTGGGCCCGCAGGACGAGGTGGTGACGATCGAGTCCGTGTGGGGCGGCACGGTGCACTTCAGCCTCCGTGAGGCCTTCGCGAACGTGATCGGCAGTACGAACGATCCGCACATCGCCGGCAAGACGTGGATCAACCTGTGGGCCGACCAGTTCGGTGTGTACCCGAACATCTGCACGTCCTACCGCTTCAACGGGTTCAACTGCGGCACGTCCTTCGTCGGCGGCCACATCATCACGGGCACGGTGGCGCGCTCGATGCCGAGGGGATCGGACTCGGTCTACATCATGCCGATCTGCCGACCCCACAACAACGACGACAACGTGTACATGGAGGCACTGCAATACCTGGACGGCATCTGGCTGAAGAACTACCTCGGCGGGCCGTGAGATGAGCGACGCCCCGGGTCCGTCGGGCCCGGGGCGTCGTCCGGTCACCAGGCGTACGCCTCCGGCGCGGGCTTCGCACCGTTCGGGCCCGGGGCCGGGAACAGCTCGTCCAGCTTGTCCAGCGTCTCCTGCTCCAGCTTCAGCTCCACCGCACGCAGGGAGCCGTCCAGCTGCTCCCGCGTCCTCGGGCCGATGATCGGCGCCGTCACGCCCTCCTGGTGCAGCAGCCACGCCACACCGAGGTCCGCCGGGTCCGCGCCGAGGTCCGCCGACAGCTTCTCGTACGCCTCGATCCGGTCGCGGTACTTCTCCAGCGCGTCCGCCGACCGGCCGCTCGCGGACCGCGACGCACCGCCCTCGCGCTGCTTGCGCAGCACACCGCCGAGCAGGCCGCCGTGCAGCGGGGACCACGGGAGCACGCCGATGCCGTAGTGCCGCGCGGCGGGCAGCACCTCCAGCTCCACCCAGCGGGTCATCAGGTTGTAGATCGACTGCTCGCTGACCAGGCCGAGGAAGTGCCTGTCGCGTGCCGCCTCCTGCGCCTGCGCGAGGTGCCAGCCCGCGAAGTTCGACGACCCGAAGTACAGCGCCTTCCCCTGTTGCCGCAGCACGGAGAACGCTTCCCAGATCTCGTCCCACGGCGTGTTCCGGTCGACGTGGTGCATCTGGTAGAGGTCGATGTGGTCGGTCCGCAGCCTGCGCAGCGACTCGTCCGCCGCGCGGCGGATGTTCAGCGCGGAGAGGAACCTCTCGTTGGGCCAGTCCCCCATCGAGCCGTACAGCTTCGTGGCCAGCACGGTCTTCTCCCGCCGGCCGCCGCCCTTGGCGAACCACCGGCCGATGATCTGCTCGGTGATCCCCTCCCCCTTCTGCCAGCCGTATACGTTGGCGGTGTCGAAGCTGTGCCGAATTTTCGCTCCGCAAGCTACGCGAAGATGATGCCGTGCTCGTGCGCGCGATCCATGATCGCGTGACCGTCCTCTTCGGACGTCTCGGGACCGAAGTTCATGGTGCCGAGCACGAGCCGGGACACGGAGAGGCCACTGCGGCCGAGCTGTGTGTACTCCATGAAAGCCAACCTATCCCCGGAGTAACTCCAGATGCACAACCAGCCTTTCCTGCACGAACTGGTCACCGCGGTGGCCGCACCGGCCACCGTCCTGTCGGCACCGGACGGCCAGCTCCGCCGCGACGGCGCGCAGGGCTGGCTGGTGGCTGACGTCCGTCATGTCGCCGAGCTGACCGTCGTGGTCGACGACCGTGAGCCGGTCACGCTCGGGCACCGGCAGGAGGGCCCGGACGGGCTTCGGTTCGTCGCCGCTGTCCGGCACCTCGGCGACGAGATCACCGAGCCGACGGTGCGCGTCGAGCGGCGCAGGCGCACCCGGCCCGACACCCTCGAGGAGACGGTCGCGCTGGTCAACGACTCGCGCCGGGAGATCACCACGACCGTGAGCGTGCGCCTCGCCGCCGACCTGGCGCCGGTGCTGGCGTTCCGCGTCGGGCAGCGGCCCGCGCTGGTGTCCCCGACGAGGGCGAACGGGCTCACCGAATGGGTGTCAGGTAGCCGGGTCACGCGCCTGACCAGCGACCGCGCGCCCGACGATGTGGTGCTCGACGAGCACGCCCGCCTCGACTGGCGCCTCACGCTCGCCCCGCGCAGCCGCGTGACGTGGACGCTCACGCTGACCGCGTCCTCCGCGAGCGACGACGCCGTGTTCACCGCGCCCGCCGACGTCCGGGCCACGGCCAACCTGACCAGCGTCAACCAGGACCTGGAGAAGCTGTTCCACACCGGCCTCGCCGACCTGGACCACCTGCTGCTGGCCGACGCCGCCGCGCCGGACGACGTGTTCGCCGCCGCGGGTGCGCCCTGGTACCTGACGCTGTTCGGCCGTGACTCGCTGTGGACGGCGCGGTTCGCGCTGCCGCTCGGCACGGACCTCGCCATGGGCACGCTCCGCACGCTCGCCCGCAGGCAGGGCACGAAACACGACCCGGAGACCGCGGAGGAGCCGGGCAAGATCGCCCACGAGATCCGCCGCGTGCCGTCCGATGTGGACCAAACCATGGGGCTGCCACCCGTCTACTACGGCACCATCGACGCGACCCCGCTGTGGATCTCGCTGCTGCACGACGCGTGGCGGTGGGGCGCCGACGTCTCGGACCTGCTCGATCCCCTGCGCCGCGCACTGGGTTGGGTGCTGTCCCACGACGGTTTCCTGTCCTACCGGGACGAGCTGGGCCGCGGCCTCGCCAACCAGGGCTGGAAGGACTCGATCGACTCCATCCAGGACGGCGCGGGGAACCTCGCCGAGGCGCCGGTCGCACTGTCGGAGGCGCAGGCGTACGCGCACCGCGCGGCACTCGACGCCGCCACCGTGCTCGACGCGTTCGGGTTGCCGGGCGCGGCCGAGGCGCGGGCGTGGGCGGAGCGGATGAACGGGCGGTTCCGGGAGGCGTTCTGGGTGCGGGACGAGGAAGGGCCGTTTCCCGCGCTGGCGCTGGACGCACAGGGGCGCCCGGTCGACGCCCTGGCGTCGAACATGGGGCACCTGCTGGGCTCCGGTCTGCTGACCGGTGACGAGGCCGCGCTGGTCGCGTCCCGGCTGGGCAGCGGGCGGCTGGACAGCGGGTACGGGCTGCGGACGTTCGACGGGACGCACCCGTACTTCAACCCGGTCGGCTACCACACGGGTTCGGTGTGGCCGCACGACACGGCGATCGCGGTCGACGGCCTGGCCCGCGAAGGCCACCCGGAGGTGGCGGCGGCGCTGGCCGCCGGCGTGGTGCGGGCGGGCGCCCACTTCGACCACCGGCTGCCGGAGCTGTACGGCGGCTGGGCTGCCGACGACGGCCCGCTGGTGGCCTACCCGTCGACGTGCCGGCCGCAGGCGTGGTCGGCGGCGTCGGTGTTCGCGCTGGTGTGGGCGGCGCTCGGCCTCACACCTGACGCGCGTGAGGTAAGGCCCTCGCCGGCGTTCGCGTCGTGGTTTCCGCTGACCGTCGACGGCGTCGTCCTGGGTGGCCGCCGCGTGCGGGTCACGGTCGACGCGGCGGGCTCGGTGACGGTGTCCTGACCGTGCAGAATGCGGCCATGGCCGGAGAAGACCAGGAAGACCGGGACTGGGTCCCCATGGACCAGAACCCCCACGCCGACGACAAGCGCGACGTGCTGGACCCGACGGGTGAGGAGCTGCCGTTCAGGCGGCTCATCTACATCGGCCTCGGCATCGGCGTGCTGGTGGTGGCCCTGGTCGTCTGGCTGGTCTGACCTGTGGACGACCCGGCCCCACGGACCGTGCCGTTGTCGGTCCCCCGACGTAGCATGGAAACCGGGGGCCGGAGGCCGCCCCAGTGGGGAGGGACACCATGCCCAACGACGACCCGCAACGCGACCCGGTGATCTTCGGCGACGACCCGTTCGCCCACGACCGGCCACCCGCCGAGGACGAGGACGTGCCGACCTACCGGCCGCCCGCGCACTGGCCGATGATCGTCGCGATCGTGATCCTCGTGGTCGTGCTCGTCGGCGCCGTCGGGCTGTTCGTGTTCTAACGGGCCCGCGTGCCCGCCCGCCACACCGCCCACGTCAGCGGCACCCCGGGCCGGTAGGCCAGGTGGGTGACCGACGGCGCGTCGAGCACCTGCACGTCCGCGCGGGCCCCCACGCGCAGCACCCCGACGTCGTCACGCCGCAACGCCCGCGCGCCACCCCACGTGGCCGCGCGAACCGCCTCCTGCACCGACATGCGCATCTGCAGCACCGCCGTCGCCACGCAGAACGCCATCGACGACGTGTACGACGAGCCCGGGTTGCAGTTCGTCGCCAGCGCGACCGTCGCGCCCGTGTCCACCAGCTGACGGGCGTCAGGTAGCGGCTGGCGGGTCGACAGGTCGCAGGCGGGCAGCAGCGTCGCCACGGTCTCGGACTGCGCCAGCGCGTCCACGTCGGACCGGGTGAGGTAGGTGCAGTGGTCGACACTCGCCGCGCCCGACTCGACGGCCAGGCGCACGCCGGGGCCGTAGCCCAGCTGGTTGCCGTGCACGCGCAGGCCGAGGCCCTTCGCCTTGGCCGCCGTCAGCACCGCCCGCGACTCGTCCTCGTCGAACGCGCCCGTCTCGCAGAACACGTCCGCCCACCGCACGTGCGGTGCCACCGCGTCGAGCATCTCGCCGGTCACCAGGCCGACGTAGTCCTCTGTGGACATGTCGGCGGGGACGAGGTGCGCGCCGAGGAACGTGACCTCGTCGGCCTCCTCGGCGGCGATGCGTGCCGAACGCAGCTCGTCCGCGACGGTCAGGCCGTACCCGGTCTTCGTCTCCACGCACGTGGTGCCCTGGGCCACGGCCTCGGCGACGTGCCCGCGCAGCACCCGCCGGAGGTCGTCGTCGGAGGCGGCGCGGGTCGCCGCGACCGTCACCGCGATCCCGCCCGCCGTGTACGGCTGACCTGACATGCGTGCGGCGAACTCGGCCGTGCGGTCACCGGCGAACACGAGGTGCGTGTGGCTGTCCACCCAGCCGGGCAGTACCGCGCGCCCCTCGACGTCCACCCGCTCGTCGGCGGCGGGTGCGTCCGCCGCCGCGCCGAGCCACGCGATCCGGTCGCCGTCGAGCACCAGCGCGGCGTCGGTGAGCGCGGGCCCGTCGTTGGTGGTCAGCTCGCCGACGCCGGTGATGAGAACACTCACGACAGCTCCTCGATCGTCTCGGTCAGCAGCCTGCCCACGTCGCCCAGCCGCGTGTGGCGCCCGTTCTCCGCGACGACCGCGCCGTGCGACACCACCGTGTGCACGTCGGCCGCCGTCGCCGCGTACAGCACCTGCTCGGGGCGGCTGCCCGCGGTGCGGACGCTGTCGAGCCTGACAGCCGTCAGGTCCGCGGGCGCGCCGACGCGGATCGTTCCCGCGTCCGGCCAGCCCAGCGCGGCGTTGCCCGCGGACGTCAGCGCGGTGATCAGCTCGTCGGGCGTGAACCGGCCGCGCCGGCCGGTGCGCAGCCGTTCCCCGTGTTCCAGGGCCCGTGCCTCGGCCAGCGGGTCGACGACCGCGTGCTGGTCGCTGCCCAGCGAGAGCGGCGCACCAGCGTCGACCAGCTCCCGCGCCGGGCCGATGCCGTCCGCGAGGTCGGCCTCGGTGGTCGGGCAGAAGCACACCGCGGTGTGCGACGAGCCGAGCGTCGCGATGTCGTCCCCGGTCAGGTGGGTGGCGTGCACGGCGGTCGTCGACGGCCCCAGCGCGCCGGACTCCGCCAGCAACCTGACTGGCGTCAGGTCGTACGCCGCCAGGCAGGCCTCGTTCTCGGCGGGCTGCTCGGAGACGTGGACGTGCAGCGGCCGCCCCGCCACGGTGGACGCGATGTCGGCGATCGCCGCACGGGGCACCGCGCGCACCGAGTGGATCGCGGCACCCACACGGGTGCGGGGGTGGTCGGACCGCGACAGCGCGCGTTCCGCCCACGCGTCGACGCTGCCGTCGGAGAACCGTTGCTGCTCGGGCGACAGCGCCGTGCCGATACCGCCGGTCAGGTAGCACGTGTCGAGCAACGTCATCCGCAGGCCGGCCGCCAGCGCGGCCTCCGCCAGCGCATCGCCCATCGCGTTCGGGTCCGCGTACCGGCCACCGCCGGGCGGGTGGTGCACGTAGTGGAACTCGCCGACCACCGTCACGCCCGCGACGACCATCTCGGCGTAGGCTGCCGTGGCGAGCCTCAGGTAGTTGTCCGGTGTCAGCGTGGCGGCCAGCTCGTACATGCTCCGTCGCCACGTCCAGAACGTGCCGCCGTCGGCGTGGGTGCGGCCGCGCAACGCGCGGTGGAACGCGTGCGAGTGGACGTTCGCGAAGCCGGGGAACACCATGCCCCGCAACACGTACGCACCGGCGGGCGGGGTCGCGGCCCGCGACAGGGCCGTGATCAGCCCGTCGTCGACCTCGACCACCACGCCGGGCGCCGCACCACCGACCCACGCGTGCTCGCACCAGAACGTGGTCATCCGGCGAGCCGCCCGAGCACGGTCGCGAGCGCGGCCACCCCGGCCTGACAGTCGTCAGGTTCGGCGTGCTCCTCCGGTGCGTGCGACACCCCGGTCGGGTTGCGCACGAACAGCATCGCGGTCGGCACGTGCGCGGCGAGGATGCCCGCGTCGTGCCCGGCGCCGGTCGGCAACGCGGGCACGCCACCCAGCGCCGAGGACACCGTGTCCCGCAGCCCGGCGTCGAACACCACCGTGCCGCCGTAGGACTCCTCGACCACGTTCAGCTCGCAGTTCTCCCGCGCCGCGGCGTCGGTCGCCAGCTCCTGGATCCGCGTGACAACCTGACGGGTGTCAGGGTCGTTGTCGGCACGGGCGTCCAGCCACACGTCCACAGTGGACGCGATGACGTTGGTGCCACCCGGGTTCGGGACCAGCCTGCCGACGGTCGCGCGTGCGTCGTCCACTTCGGACGCGGCGATCCGGGCGGCCAGCACCATCTCGGCGGCGGGCACCATGGGGTCGCGGCGGTCGCCCAGCAGCGTGGCACCGGCGTGGTTGCCCTCGCCGGTGAACGTGAACCGCCAGCGGCCGTGCGCGAGGATCGACGACGCCACACCCACCGGCGCACCGAGGTCGATCAGGCCACGCCCCTGCTCGACGTGCAGCTCGACGAACGTGCCGATGTTCGCGATGGCCTCGTCGTCGCGGCCGATGCGGGCCGGGTCGAGCCCGGCCTCGACGGCCGCCTCCGCGAAGCTGACACCCGTCAGGTCGTGCAGGCGCCGGGCAGCGTCCGGGTCGATGGCGCCGGTCAGCAGCCGCGACCCGAGGCACGGCACGCCGAACCGGCCACCCTCCTCCTCCGCGAACACCACGATCGCCAACGGCCTGACAGGTGTGAACCCGTTGGCGCGCAACGTGTCCACGGCCTCCAGTGCGGACGTAACGCCGAGCGGCCCGTCGAACGCGCCACCGCCGGGCACCGAGTCGAGGTGGCTGCCGGTCACGATCGCGTCCGGGCCGGGCTCACCCCACCACGCCCACAGGTTGCCGTTGCGGTCGCAGCGCACGGCCATGTCCCGCCGCTGCGCCTCCTCGACGAACCACTCGCGTAGCTGACGCTCGGCGGGTTCGAAGACGTGCCGGGAGTAGCCGCCGCGCTTGCGGTCGCGCCCGACGTCGTCGATGGCCGCGAGGAGAGTCATGGCATCGGCACCGTGACGCCACGCTCGACGGCGACGTGGCGGGCCTCGTCGTAGCCGGCGTCGACGTGGCGGATGACGCCCATGCCCGGGTCGTTGGTCAGCACGCGGGCGATCTTCTCACCGGCGAGCGGGGTGCCGTCGGCCACCGTTACCTGACCGGCGTGGATCGACCGGCCGATGCCGACGCCGCCACCGTGGTGGATCGACACCCAGCTCGCACCGGACGCCGTGTTGACCATGGCGTTGAGCAGCGGCCAGTCGGCGATCGCGTCGGAGCCGTCGGCCATCGCCTCGGTCTCGCGGTACGGGGAGGCGACCGAGCCGCAGTCGAGGTGGTCGCGGCCGATCACGACCGGCGCGGACAGCTCACCGCTCGCGACCATCTCGTTGAAGCGCTCTCCCGCGAGGTGCCGCTCGCCGTAGCCGAGCCAGCAGATGCGCGCCGGAAGCCCTTGGAACGCAACCCTTTCCCCGGCCATGCGGATCCAGCGGGCGAGGGACTCCTTCTCCGGGAACAGTTCCAGGATCGCGCGGTCGGTGGCCGCGATGTCGGCCGGGTCGCCGGAGAGCGCGGCCCACCGGAACGGCCCCATGCCCTCGCAGAACATCGGCCGGATGTAGGCGGGCACGAACCCGGGGAAGTCGAACGCGCGGTCGCTGCCGCCGAGCTTCGCCTCACCGCGGATCGAGTTGCCGTAGTCGAACACCTCGGCGCCCGCGTCCATGAACCCGACCATGGCGTCGACGTGGTCGGCCATCGAGTCGCGGGCGCGGTCGGTGAACTCGTCGGGCTTCTTGGCGGCGTAGTCGGACCAGTCGTCGAGCGCGACGCCCTTCGGCAGGTACGCGAGCGGGTCGTGGGCCGACGTCTGGTCGGTGACGATGTCGATCTCCACGCCGCGGCGCAGCAGCTCGGGCACGACCTCGGCAGCGTTGCCGATGACGGCCACGGAGAGCGCTCTCCCGTCCTTCTTCGCGGCCTCGACGCGGCCGATCGCGTCGTCGAGGGAGTCGGCGACCTCGTCGAGGTAACGGGTCTCGACGCGGCGGTGCGCGCGGGCCGGGTCGACCTCGACGCACAGCGCGACGCCCTCGTTCATCGTGATGGCGAGCGGCTGCGCGCCGCCCATGCCGCCGAGACCGGCCGTCAGCGTGAGCGTCCCGCGCAGCGTTCCGCCGAACCGCTTGCGTGCCACGGCCGCGAACGTCTCGTACGTGCCCTGCAGGATGCCCTGCGTGCCGATGTAGATCCACGACCCGGCGGTCATCTGGCCGTACATGGTCAGCCCGAGCGACTCGAGGCGGCGGAACTCCGGCCACGTCGCCCAGTCGCCGACGAGGTTCGAGTTCGCGATCAGCACGCGCGGCGCCCACTCGTGCGTGCGCATCACGCCGACCGGCTTGCCGGACTGGACGAGCAGCGTCTCGTCCTCGCGCAGCGCGGTCAGCTCACGGGTGATCGCGTCGAACGACGCCCAGTTGCGGGCGGCCCTGCCGGTGCCGCCGTACACGACGAGGTCGTCGGGGCGTTCGGCGACCTCGGGGTCGAGGTTGTTGTGGAACATCCGCAGCGCGGCTTCTGTCTGCCAGCTGCGTGCGGAGAGCGTGTTCCCACGAGCGGCGCGGACGGGGCGTGCTCCAGCGGTCATGGCAGTTCTCCCGATCGGATGAGTGCCTCGGCGGCGGCGATCTCCGGGGCGAGGTGGCGGTCCGGGCCAGGCCCGGGGACGGCACGGCGCAACGCGGCGACGGCCGCGCCGGTGGCGGGTGCCGGGGTGAGCGGGGCCCGCAGGTCGAGCGCGCGGGCCGCGGTGAGCAGCTCGATCGCGAGCACGGTCGTGAGCCCGTCGATCGACGTGCGGAGCTTGCGGGCGGCGGACCAGCCCATCGAGACGTGGTCCTCCTGCATGGCCGACGACGGGATCGAGTCGACCGACGCCGGCACCGCCAGCCGCTTCATCTCCGAGACGATCGCGGCCTGCGTGTACTGGGCGATCATGTGCCCGGAGTCGACGCCGGGGTCGTCGGCGAGGAACGGCGGCAGGCCGTGGCTGCGGTTCGCGTCGAGCATCCGGTCGGTGCGCCGTTCGGCCATGCTGGCGACGTCCGCGACCGGGATCGCGAGGAAGTCCAGCGGGTACGCGACGGGCGCGCCGTGGAAGTTGCCGTTCGACTCGACGCGGCCGTCGGGCAGGACCACCGGGTTGTCGATGGCGGCGGCAAGCTCACGGTCGGCGACGGTCTCCACGTAGGCCACGGTGTCGCGGGCGGCGCCGTGGACCTGCGGCGCACAGCGCAGCGAGTAGGCGTCCTGTACGCGGTTGCAGTGCGGCCCGCGGTGGCTCGCCACGATGGCCGACCCGGAGAGCAGCGCGGTCATGCGCGCGGCCGACACGGCCTGGCCGGGATGCGGGCGCAGCGCCTGCAGCTCGGGCGCGAACACGCGGTCCGTGCCGAGCAGCGCCTCGACGGACATGGCGGCCGTCAGGTCCGCGACGTCGAGCAGTCTGTGCAGGTCGTGCAGGGCGAGCACCAGCATGCCGAGCATGCCGTCGGTGCCGTTGATGAGCGCGAGGCCTTCCTTCTCGGCCAGTTCGAGCGGGGCGATCCCGGCCTCGTACAGCGCGTCCTTCGCCGAGTGGACCGCGCCGTCGACGGTCACGTCGCCCTCGCCCATCAACGCGAGCGCGACCGCCGACAGCGGGGCGAGGTCGCCGGAGCAGCCGAGCGAGCCGTACTCGTGGACGACCGGTGTGATGCCCGCGTTGAGCAGGCCGGTCAGCGTGTCGACGATCGCGGGGCGGACGCCGGTGCGGCCGGTGGCGAGGGTGCGCAGCCGCAGCAGCATGAGGCCGCGCACGACCTCGGGTTCGACCGGGTCACCGGCGCCCGCCGCGTGCGAGCGGATCAGCGACCGCTGCAGCGCGGCACGCCGGTCGAGCGGGATGTGCCGGGTGGCGAGCGCACCGAAACCGGTGGAGACGCCGTAGGTGGGGGTGGTGGCCTCGGCGAGGCGTTCGACGTGCTCGCGGGTCTTGGTCACCTCGGCGAGCGCGGCGTCGCCGACCTCGACCGGCGCGTGGTCGCGCACCACGGCGACCACCTGTTCGCGGGTGAGCGGCCCGCCATCGATCACGACCATGGGGACCATCTCAGCGCCCTTCGCCGGTTCGCACGACCCGAGCCCGAGGGTTCCAGTCTGGTATTCCAGACACATGACGGATGTGCCTGCCCTGCGCCGCGGCCTGGCGGTACTGCGCCTGCTGGCGGGCCGCGCGGGCCCGGTGACGGCCGGTCACGTGGCCCGTGAGCTGGGGTTGCCCCGCTCGACGACGTACCACCTGCTGGCGGAGCTGGCGGCGGCCGGGTTCGTGACGCACCTGCCGGAGGAACGCCGGTACGGGCTCGGGCTGGCCGCGTTCGAGCTGGGGTCGGCGTACCTGCGGCACGACCCCCTCGAACGGCTGGCCAGGCCCGTGCTGCGCGGGCTGATCGGGCGGACCGGCCACGTGGCGCAGCTGGGGGTGCTGCACGGGCGGGAGACGCTGTACCTGTTGCGTGAGCAGCCCGTGCTGCACGCGACGGTCGTGACGGACGTCGGGGTGCGGCTGCCCGCGCACCTGCCCGCCTCGGGGCGGGCGATGCTGGGTGCGCTGCCCGCGGCGCAGGTCAGGGCGTTGTTCCCGGCGCGGTCGGCGTTCGTGGACCGGACGGGGCGCGGGCCCGCGGACCTGCCGTCGCTGCGGCGGAACCTCACGGCGGCCCGGCAGCGGGGCTGGACGGTGGAGGACGGGTACGTCACGCCGGGGTTCGCGTCGGTGGCGGCGCCGGTGCTGGACCACAGCGGCCACCCGATCGCGGCCATCTCGACCACGTTCCGCCACGAGTGCGCGGACGAGTGCGGCGAGACCTGGCCCGACCTGGCCGCGGCGACGATCCGGGCCGCCGCCGAGCTGAGCGCCCGCGTCGGCGGCGCTCGCACAACCCGGCCACAACCGGGCCCGTCTACACAGTCCCCATGTTTGCCAGAAAACTAGGAACTTCGCTCGTCGTCGCCGCTTCCGTCCTCGTGACAGGCGCCGTGGGCACGGCCACGGTGGCGGCCGCCGCGCCTGCCTGCACGGTGCCGACCGTGTCGATCTCCGCCGCCGACCAGTACGAGGGCAGCGGTGGGGGCACGAACACGTTCAGGTTCACCGTGCGGGTCACGGCGGGCTACGACAGCTGCGGTGGCGCGGGGTCGGTGCGGTACCGCACCATCGGACGGAGCGCGGAGGCCGGGTCGGACTTCACCGCCACCACCGGCACCCTCGGCTGGCAGGTGCCCGGCTCGTGGGACGTGACGGTACCGGTGAACCGGGACAGCGAGTCCGAGTACGACGAGGGCTTCTCCGTCGAGCTGTACGCGCCGGAGAACGTCGTCGTCACCAGTTCGACCGCGACCGTGTCGGTGCTGAACGACGACGCGATCCCGGAGAAGGACATCCCCGAGATCGAGACGTCGTTCACGCCGACCGGCGGCATCTGCTGGTGGCCGAAGGACCAGTACCTGTGGGTTCCGCTCCAGACCAACGTGACCCCGCGGGCGACGATCACCGTGCACGTTTACGGCAAGGACGGCACGGCGACGAGCGGCAAGGACTACAAGCTCGCCACCGGCACGGTTACGTTCGCCGAAGGCGTGAGCAAGACCGAGCTGCCGGTCGAAGTCCTCGGCAACCCCAGCGGCGACCTCTACTTCGACGTCGTGATCAAGGACGTGTCGGCCGGTGTGGTGGTCAAGGACGTCGCGCGCGTCACGATCAAGGAGTGCTGATCTCCGCCTCCTCGGTGGCGTTCACCTGACGGTAGAGACTGACGGCGCGGTCGCGGTGTGCCACCTCGGCCGCGCCGTCACCGCGTGCCGCGGCCAGCTCGGCCAGTGCCCGGTACACGTGCGCCTCCTCGTACGCGTCCGGCACCTGGGCGCGCACCGCGCGTGCCTGCTCCAGGTGCCGGGCGGCGGCGTCGAGGTGACCGGACACGAGGTGGGTGCGGCCGATCAGGCACAACGCGACGGCCTCCCCGTTGCGGTCACCCACCACCCGGGTCACGGCGAGCGACTGCTCGAAGTCGGTCAGCGCCGCGCCGGTGTCCCCGGCCGCCAGCCGCGTGACACCGACGTCCCGCAGCAACTCCCACTCCAGCCACCGGTCACCGACATCCCGGCTGATCGCCAGCGCCTCGGCCATGTCGGCCAGTGCCTGCTCGTAGTTCCCGAGGTCGCGGTGCGCCTCCCCCAGCGTGTTCAGCGTGCCGGCCCGCAACCGGGCGTTGCCGATGTCGTCGAACTCCGCCAACGCGGTACGCAACGGCGGCAGGCTGTCCGCCGCGCGGCCCATCCGGACGAGCACGTGCCCGAGGTTGCGCTGGGAGAGCGCGACGCCGAGGCGGTTGCCCGCGGCCGTGGACGTCTCGATGGCCCGCTCGAACGCCGTGATCGCCTCGTCGAAGCGGCGCAGGTCGGCGTAGGCGTTGGCGAGGTTGTTGAGAACGTGCCCCTCCCCGGCGAGATCACCGGTACCGCGGACGACCTCCAGGGCGGTCAGTGCCGTGGCCACGGCCTCGTTCAGCCTGCGCGTCATGTAGTAGGACACCCCGAGGGCGCGCAACATCTCCGCCTCGCCGCCCTGGCTGCCAGCGGCGGCCGCCGCGGCGACCCCGGCCTGGCACAGTTCCACCCGCTCGGTCCAGTGCCCGCTCACCTCGTAGAAGCTGGTGAGCAGGTAGACGAGCTGCCAGGCGGCCACCGGCCTGCCCTGTTCGGTGGCGTACCGCACGACGGGCAGGAAGCCGTGCCGCTCCGCCTCCAGCAGCCGGATCGCGGCCTGCCTGCCGGCGAACGGCAACGACGGGACGGGCAGCGCCTGCTCCGGTTCGACCGCGTCACGGTGCGGGTTGATCAGCCGGTTCGCCTCGGCGGCGACGAACACGTACCAGTCGATCAACCGGTCGCGGACCCGGTCCGGCGCGGTCTCCTCGGCGACCGCCCGGTCACTGGCGAACTCCCTGATCAGGTCGTGGAAGCGAAAACGGTGCCCGCCGGTGCCGAGCATCAGGTGGGCGCTGGAGAGCTCGTCGAACGCGCGGCGCGCCTGCTCGTCGTCGAGACCGGCCAGCGTGGCGCCGAGGTGGCCGCTCACCGTGGGCGCCGGGACGGTGGCCGAGCAGCGGAGCAGTCGCCGCGCGGTGTCGCTCAGCGGCCGGTACGCGCTGGTCAGCACGCTGCGGACGGTCCTCGTGTCACCGTCGACCTCGAACCCGTCCAGCCGGCTGACGGCCAGGTCGTCGGCCGCCTCCGCGATCGACCGGCCCGGGTGGCACGCCAGCCGGGCCGCCGTGATCCGCAGCGCGAGCGGCATTCCGGCGCACAACGTCGCCAGCCGCGCCGTCGCCACCGGCTCCCTGCCCACCCGGTCCGCGCCGAGCACCCGCGTCAGCAGCGTCACCGCGTTGTCGTCGTCGAGCGCGTCGAGCACCACGTGCCGCACCGCGTGGTGCGCGCCGAGCGAGGCCAGCGAGACCCGGCTCGTGATCACCAGTGGCACGGTCGCCGCCGCCGGCACCAACGGCAGGATCTGGTCGACCGAGCCCGCGTTGTCCAGCACGACGACGCACTGCTTGCCGTACAACATGGTCCGGTACAGCGCCGACCGCGCCGGCACCCCGGCCGGGATGCGGTCCTCCGGCACGCCGAGGCCGCCCAGCAGCTGCGCGAGCGCCTGCTCGGCGGTCATCGCGTGGTCCGGGTCGTGGCCGCGCAGGTCGAGGAACAGCTGACCGTCGCCGTACCGGGCGGCGTTGTCGCTCGCCCACTGCACGGCGGTCGCGGTCTTGCCCATGCCCGCCGGTCCCGAGATCACGACGATCAGCAGCTCGTCGCCGGCGCAGACCGCGTCCAGAACGGCCAGTTCCGTGCCTCTGCCGATGAAGTGCCCCGCCTTCGCGGGCAACTGTGCCGGCGCCCTCGGCGGTTCCGGCGCCGGTGACGCGGCGGGTGCCTGCAACTCGGCGCTGTGCCGCAGGATCGCGGTGTGCAGCTCGGCCAGCTCCGGGCTCGGGTCGGCACCGATCTCGGCTGCCAGCAGCCTGCGCAGCCCGTCGAAGGCGGTGAGCGCCTCGGCGTGCCTGCCGCAGCGGTACAGGGCCAGCATCAGCAACCCGGTGAGCCGTTCCCGCACCGGATGCCGCGCGACGAGCTGGGGCAGCTCGACCGCGGCCGCCGCGGCCCCACCCGAGTCGATCTCCACGTCCCAGAGGTCCTCGGTGGCCGACAGCCACAGCTCCCGCAGCCGGTGCAGTTCGTGCTGGCCCCAGTCGCCGAGCTCGGTCCCGTCGAACGGTTCGCCCCGCCACAGCCCCAGCGCCGTCCGCAGCGTGTCCGCGACGCCGCCCTGGTCGCCGCGCGCGAGCTTCGCCCTGGCCGCGGTGACCAGGAACTCGAACCGGTGGGCGTCGACGTGGTCGCGGGGCACCTCGAGCACGTAGCCGAGGTCCCGTGTGGACACCACCGGTGCGGCACGTACCGCGGCGAGCGCCTGCCTGATCCGCGCGACGTGGCTGTGCAACGTCTTGGTGGCGGTCCGTGGCGGGTCGTGCCCCCACACCACGTCGACCAGACCGTCGAAGGAAACCACCCGGCCGGCCCGCAACGCGAGCGCGCCGAGGATCACCCGCCTGGTGCCCGTGAGCACGGCGCTGCCACCTGGGCCGACGGCTTCCACCTCGCCCAGCACCCGGATCTGCAGATCGGTCATGTCCCGCACCCCATTCAGGCGCCGCAGCCTAGCCGCAGCCCGCGGACAACCGGTGCGCAGCCTCGGATCGGTACTCCTGTCCATGGCGCGGCTGCCGGCCGCACCTCACGAGGAAGGAAGATCATGCGTACGGCCAGATACCCGCAACACATGACAGTACGATCACGGTTACGCGTGCCGGTGATCGTGGCGGCCACGGTCACCGCGCTCACCGCGGCCCTGCTCCCCCCGACCGCGGCCGCCGAGGAGTACCCGCCGGCTGACCCCGTGGGCAAGATCGCCTACCCGGAGCTCGCCTCGATCATGACCGAGGCCGGTCATGCCCTGCGGTACTCCATGGCCGTGGTCGCCGCCGACCCCGCGCGGCAGTACGAACAGGGCAGCGTCGAGGAGAACCTGCGCCAGGGCGTCCTGAGCCTGTCGGAGGAGTACCAGAAGCGAGTGGTCACCTCCGCCAAGCAGATGCTCGAAGACCCGAAGGCGCGGCAGGAGAACTTCGGCCAGTACGCCGAGATCGACCCGGAGAAGTACGCGTCCCTCGGGTTCGGCAACGTGTTCACGTCCGAGTACGTCAAGTTCGACGCCAAGGCGCTGGCGGACCGGCTGCAGGCGCGCGCGGACGAGATGAAGGCGCAGCACGAAGCGGAGGAGAAGCGGGCGATCGACTACGCCAGGACGATCGGTGTCAAGCTGCCGTTCCCGCAACTGTCCAGCCTGGACCTGCGCATCGACCGGGTGGTGTGCGTCGACGAGACCGGTCCGGACTTCTGGGAGTGGGTCAACGCCGACCGGATCGACGTCGGCGGCATGTCGCTCGACCACCGCGGCAGGACCCGGCCCGTCAGCCCGCAGACCGTCGGCCACTTCAACGACGGCACGGTCAAGTCCTACCCCGCCCCCGGCCTGCTGCACTCCCACCACGACCTCACCACGTCCGGCGAGTGGCCGCGCACCTACTACGGCGTGATCATGCTCGCCGAGATCGACGACGGCGGCGGGTTCGCCCAGGCGATCCGCGACGTCTGGCTCACCGTCCGCGACAAGGTCGTCGAGGTCATCGTCGAGTGGATCGTCGGCGTGCTGGAGGGTTGGCTCGGCACGTCGTTCGCCGAAGCGATCGGCGAGGCGATCGCCTGGCTGATCGGCGGGTTCTTCGAGTGGCTGGCCAACCTGTTCAACGACGACGTGTTCGCGCCGAAGACCGTCCGGGTGGATCTGCCCAGCCCGTACGAGTTCATGTACACGAGCGCGTCGCACTACGGCTGGACCGACTACCGCCTGCCGACCCGCTCGCTGACCTACGACGGCTTCGGCGGCCAGTACCGGCTCAACTACCACTGGCAGGTCAACCCGTGATGACACGACGCCGCCGCACGGTCTGGCACGTGCGGTGATCACTCGGAGGGCGCCCTGGGGAGGCGCCCTCCGAGGTCGTTCTTACAGGCCTGCCTTGGACAGCCAGTCCTTCGCGACGTCCGCGTACTCCGGCTTGTCCGGGGCGTTCAGCGCGGCGTTCAGCTCCAGCAGGGTCTTCGTGTCGAGCTTGGCCGAGACGGCGTTCAGGGTCTCCTTCACCGTGTCACTCGCCTTGTCCTTGTTGATCAGCGGGACGACGTTCTGCGCGGCGAAGTTGTTCTTCGGGTCCTCCAGCACCACCAGGTCGTTCGCCTCGATGGCGGCGTCCGTGGTGAAGATGTCGGCGGCCTGCACCGTGCCGTCGAGCAGCGCCTTCGTGGTGATGGCGCCCGGCTCCAGCGCGGTGAAGCTCTTGAACGTGCAGTTGTAGGTCTCCTTGATGCCCGGGATGCCGTCCGCGCGCTCCTGGATCTCCGGCGGCCCGCCGAAGACGACCTCACCGCAGTGCGGCACCAGGTCGTCGATGGACTTCAGGCTCCACTTGTCCGCCGTCTCCCTGGTGACGACGATCGCGTCCTTGTCCTCCGCCTCGGCCTTGTCCAGCACGGTGAGGTTCTCCGGCAGCGCCGCGGGCAGCGCCGCGTACACCTCCTCGGACTCGACCTCCGGGGCCTCCTTGTTGAAGAACTGCAGCAGCACACCCGTGTACTCGGGGATCAGGTCGATCGACCCGTCCTTGAGCCCGTCCATGTACTTCTCGCGGCTGCCGAGGTCGTGCTGGCGCTCGACCGTGACCCCCTTGGCCTCGAGTGCCTGGGCGTAGATCTCGGCGAGCAGCTGGCTCTCCGGGAAGTTCGCCGAGCCGACCGTGATGCTGTCGCCGGAACCGCCGCCCGTGGGCGTGTCCTCGGCCAGCGGGTCACCGGAGCCGCCACACGCGGAAACGGCCAGCGTCGCCGCCAGGGCCGTCGCCACACCGGCGATAACGCGTTTCATCCTGTGTCTCCTCACGTGGACCTACCTACCAAATCCGGGGTCGGCTTGCGCCAGATGCGCGCGGTGCGCTTCCTCGTGGCCGCGTTGCGCAGACCCGGTGACACCGCGACGCGCTGCACGACCTCCAGCACGCCCTCGACCACCAGCGCGAGCGCCGCGATCACGATCGCGCCCGCCGCCATCTGCGGGTATCCGTTGGGGGACCCCGCGCCCGAGTTGTTGCCGTCGATGACGAACCGGCCCAGCCCGCCGAGCCCGACGTACGCGGCGATCGTCGCGGTCGCGATCACCTGCAGCGTCGCGGAACGGATACCGCCGAGGATCAGCGGGAGCGCGTTGGGCAGCTCCACCTTCCGCAACACCGTCGAACCACGCATGCCCATGCCCCGTGCCGCGTCCACAACGGACCCGTCGACGTTGCGGACGCCCGCGTACGTGCCCGCGAGGATCGGCGGCAGCGCCAGGATCACCAGCGAGATCACCACGGGCAGCAGGCCGACGTAGGTCAGCAGCACCAGCAGCGTCAGCAGACCCAGCTCGGGCAGCGCCCGCAGCCCGTTGGACAGGCCCGCGACGAGGAACGTGCCACGTCCGGTGTGGCCGATGACCGCGCCGAGCGGTACCGCGATCGCCGCCGCGACCAGCACCGTCAACGCCGTGTACCCGAGGTGTTCCACGAGCCGGGCCGGGATGCCGGTCGGGCCGGACCAGTGGGCCGGGTCGAACAACCAGTTCAGTGCGGAGTTCACTTCGTCGCCCCCTGCCGTGCGCGTGTCCACGGCGTGATGACCTTGCCCGCCAGCAGCAGCAGCGCGTCAATGATCAGCGCGATGACGAGGATCAGCGCGATCGCGACGACCATCTCGACCGCGTTGTTGCGCCGGAAGCCCTCGGTGATCAGGCCGCCGAGCCCGCCGATGCCGATCAGCGCGCCGACCGCCGTCAGGCTCATCGCCGACACCGCCGCGACCCGCAGCCCCGCCACGATCACCGGGATCGCGAGCGGCAGCTCGACGGACAGGAACCGTTTGGCGGGGCGGTATCCGATCGCGGTCGCGGCGGCGGTGACCTCACCCGGCACGGCGAGCAGCGCGTCGGTGACCGAGCGGACCAGCAGCGCGATCGTGTAGATCGCGAGCGGCACCTGCACGTTCAGCGGGTCGATGATCTTCGTGCCGAGCAGCAGCGGCACCAGCGTGATCAGGGCCAGCGACGGGATCGTGTACAGCACGCCGGCGAGTGGCACGAGCACCAGCCGCACGGCGGGCCACCGGCTCGCGGCCCAGCCGAGCGGGATCGAGATGAGCAGGCCCGCCAGCACCGGGAGCAGCGCCAGGTACAGGTGCTCACCTGTGGCCTCGGCGATCTTGTCGACGTTGCGCGGTAGCCACGGCCACGGCCAGTCGACGTTCACGCGGGCACCTCACCGGTCCGTCGCGCCTTCGCGAGCGCGTCGAGCACGGCCTCCGCCTGGACGCTGCCCGCGACCGCGCCGTCGGCGTCGACCGCGATGCCGACCCCGGCCGGTGAGCTGAGTGCGGCGTCGAGCGCGTTGCGCAGCGAGCCGGCGGTACCCGCCGCACCGTCCACTTCGTACAGTGAGCCGCCGGACACCACTTCGTCCGAAGTGGACGATCCGTCGAGCCAGCCGAGCGGGCGGTTCCGCTCGTCGACGACCACGGCCCAGCCGCCGCCTTCGGGCCTCTCGCCTTCCTTCACCGTGTCGACGGGGCCGATCGGCACACCGGTCGCGGTGAGGAAACCGAGCGCGCGGTAGCCGCGGTCGCGGCCGACGAAGGACGACACGAAGTCGTCGGCGGGCTTCGCGAGCAGCTCCGACGGCGTCGCGTACTGCGCGAGCCTGCCGCCGACGCGGAACACCGCGACCTTGTCGCCGAGCTTGATGGCCTCGTCGATGTCGTGGGTGACGAACACGATCGTCTTGTCCAGCTCGGACTGCAGGCGCAGCAGCTGCTGCTGCAGGTCGTCACGCACGATCGGGTCGACCGCGGAGAACGGCTCGTCCATCAGCAGCACGGGCGGGTCGGCGGCGAGCGCGCGGGCGACCCCGACCCGCTGCTGCTGACCGCCGGAGAGCTGAACCGGGTACCGCCTGCCCATCTCGGGCGGCAGGCCGACCAGCTCGAGCAGCTCGGCGGCGCGGGTGCGGGCGTCGCGCTTGCTCTTGCCGGTCAGCAGGGGGACGGTCGCGACGTTGTCGAGGACCGTGCGGTGCGGGAACAAACCCGCGTGCTGGATGACGTAACCGATGCCGCGCCGCAACAACGGCGGGTCGGAGTCACGGATATCCTTGCCGTCCAACAGGATCGTGCCACCGGTCGGGTCGATCATCCGGTTGATCATGCGCAGGGAGGTGGTCTTGCCGCAGCCGGACGGCCCGACGAACACCGTGATCTTCCCCGCGTCGACGACGAGGTCGAGGTTGTCGACCGCGACCGTCCCGTCGGGGTACCGCTTGGTCACGGCCTTGAACTCGATCACTGCCCCGAAACTCCTCAGATCGAGACGGCCACCTTCGGGCCGTAGGTCGCCCGACCTTAGCCCGATACACCGACAACGGCAGGTCATCCCACACTTCGACTAACCCATCCGCCCCCCACAAACTCACCCATTCGGAGTAGCGTAACCAGATCGTCACCAAACCCCGCGAGTCACGCCCCAGAACACAACGAGTCACGCCCCCAAACACCGCGAGTCGCGCGCCCACACACAACGAGTTGTCAATTTCGTGCACCTACCGCAACCCAACCCCAGCACAAAACACACAACTCGATACGCACGCGAACGCGACTCGCGATGCCCGAACGCGCGACTCGCGGTCCCCTAACCTCGCGAGTCGCGCGCCCACACACAACGAGATGTCGGTTTCATGCACCCACCGCAACCCCAACCCCAGCACAAAACACACAACTCGGCATGCACGCGAACGCGACTCGCGATGCCCGAACGCGCGACTCGCGGTCCCCTAACCTCGCGAGTCGCGCGTTCGCACACAACGAGTTGTCGGTTTCATGCACCTACCGCAAGCCGAACCCAGCACGAAACACACAACTCGGTATGTGCGCGAGCGCGACTCGCGGGGTTCTCCTGGGGTCAGGAGCCTCTTGGGATGTGGACTGGGCCCATGCGGAGGAGTTCGCGGAACTCCTTTGCCGGGAGGGGCTTGGAGAGGAGCCAGCCCTGGTAGGCCTCCACGCCGAAGCTGCGCAGTACGTGGAACTGGGAGTCGGTTTCCACGCCCTCCGCCACGCACGTGCGGCCCATGGCGCGGGCCATGTCGACCAGTGCGCGTACCACGGCGAAGTCGGCGGCCTCCGTGGCCACGCCGGACACGAACGCGCGGTCGATCTTGATGATCTGTGCGGGCAGTTCCTTCAGGCGCGCCAGCGACGAGTAGCCCGTGCCGAAGTCGTCCACCGCGAACCGGACACCCCGGTCGGTCAGCTCGGCCATGGCCTGGCGGCTGCGGGACGGCAGGTCGATCAGGGACGTCTCGACCAGCTCCAGCACCACGCGGTCCCACTCGATGCCGGTCTCCGCGACCGCCGCCGACACGATCTCGGTGAACTCGGGGTCGCCCGGCACGAGACCGGCCAGGTTGACGGCGACGCCGACCTCCGCGCCCAGCACGCCACCCGCCATCATCGGCCACTTCGACGCCTCGCACAGCGCCGTCCGCAGCACCCACCGGTCCAGCTCACGCAGCAGGTCGCCCTGCTCGGCGACCGGGAGGAACTCGCTCGGCGGCAGCATCCCGCGCTCCGGGTGCGGCCACCGGACCAGCGCCTCCGCCTTCAGAATCGTGCCGTCGGCGCCGACGACCGGCTGGTAGTGCAACACCAGGCCGTCGTTCGTGATCGCGTCGCGGAGCTGGCCCTCCAGCATCATCTGGCTGTTGGCCGACGCGATCAGCGCCTCGCTCGCCAGCTGCACCCGGCCCGTGCCCTGGCGTTTCGCGTTGAACATGGCGGCGTCGGCGAATCGGAGGAGGTCCGCGGCGGACGTCTCCGGCCCCGTCGGCGCGGCCGCACCGATCGTGGCCGACACCCGCAGCAGCTGCCCGCGTACCGGCACCGCCGCGCGTAAGAGCTGGGCGACACGGTTGGCGAGCGCCTCGACGCCGCCGACCTCGTCGACGTCCGAGCAGATCACCACGTACTCGTCGCCGGACATGCGGCCCGCGGTGCACGACGGCGGCAGCCCGCGTTCGAGCCGCCGCGCGAGCGCGGTGATCAGCTCGTCGCCGACGTCGTGGCCCAGCGAGTCGTTGACCCGCTTGAAGTTGTCGACGTCGCAGAACAGCAGCGCGACCTTGTCCGCGTCCGGTCCGCCGAGCAGCTGGCCCAGCAGCTCGTTCACCGCGGCGCGGCCGGGCAGCCCGGTCAGCTCGTCGTGGGTGGCCTGGTAGCGCAGGCGTTCCGCGGCACGGCGCCGCTCGGTGACGTCGGAGAACACCACGAGCCAGAACCGTTTGCCGTCGTCGGCGACCGACACGGTCACGTTCAGCTCGCAGTACACGGCCTTGCCCGATGCCGTCACCAGCACCCGCTGCCCGGCGCGGGTGTCACCGTTGCGCCGGGAGACGCCCGCGACCAGTGACGCACCCCGGTCGGTGGGGTGCGTGAGGTCGACGGCCGCTATGCCACGCAACCGCTCCAGGTCCATCTGCAGCAGGCGGCACAACGCGTCGTTGGCGTCGACGAGCCGCTCGGACTCGTCGAACAGCCCGATCCCGACCGGCGCGATCGCGACCAGGTCGGAGAACCGCTGCGACGAGCGCATCATGCGGGTCTCGGTGGACCGCTGCTCGGTGACGTCCTGCGCGGTGCCGATCATGACCGACCGGCCCTGGTCGCCGTCCATCACGTCCCCGCGACAGCGGAAGACGCGCCACGAGCCGTCCGGCAGCACCGCCCGGTGCTCGCACTCGACGGGCCGCCCGGTCGCCGCGAGGTCCTGCCACCGCTGGTCGACCCACGCGCGGTCGTCGGGGTGCACGAGGCTCAGGTAGTCGGTGTAGGTGATCGGCGTGCCCGGCTCGACGCCGAACAGCTCGTAGAGCATGGTCGACCACATGCACTCGCCGGTCTCGGTGTTCCACTCCCAGGTGCCCATGCGGGCCACCCGCTGCGCGTCACCGAACAGGCGCCGGTCCTGGCTCGCCCGCTGCTCGGCGACCCGGAGCTTCGTGACGTCCTGGACCGTGCCGGTGGCACGCAGGAGGTTGCCGTCCTGGTCGACCTCGGTGTGTGCGCGGATCTGGAAGATGCGCGTCCCCGTCGGGTCCCGCACCTCGGCCTCGACCGGTACCGGCCCACTACCGACGGCCAGGCGGGCCCGGAACTCGCCGAGCACCGCCTGGTCGTCGGGGCACACCAAACCCATCACGTCGGTGACGGTGCAGTCGTCGGGTAATCCGCACAGCCTGCGCAGGCCTTCGGAGAAGTAGGCGCGGTTGGCCTCGACGTCGACGCTCCACACGCCGAGCTCGGCGATCCGCTCCGCGCCGTCCAGCAGGTGAACGGCGTGTTCCTCGCCCGGCTGCACCACGTCGACCAGCGGAAGGGCGTCCGAGGGCAGCGTCGAGTCGCCGGTCAGCCGCTCGCCAGGGAGCGGGCCGGCACGCACGACATGCTCGGCCACCACGCCCATCCTTCCGCCCGCATGCCGGCGGGTCGGGCGCAGACCCCGATCTTCCCGCCGGTGCTCAGGCTACCCCGTCTTCCTTCGCGGCACGGGCCACCGCCGCCGCCACCTCCGGCGCGACCCTCGGGTCGACCCCGCTCGGCACGATGTAGTCGGCCGACAGGTCCTCCGCGGCGACCGCCGCGATGGCCTCCGCGGCCGCCAGCTTCATGTGCTCGGTGATCCGTCGCGCCCCCGCGTCCAGCGCGCCGCGGAACACACCGGGGAAGGCCAGCGAGTTGTTGATCTGGTTGGGGAAGTCGCTGCGCCCGGTGGCCACGACCGCGGCGTGCTTGCGCGCCACGTCCGGGAGGATCTCCGGGTCCGGGTTCGACAGGGCGAACACCGCGGAGTTGGGCGCCATCGACGCGACCAGGTCCTCGGAGATCGTCGAGCCGGACAGGCCGACGAACACGTCGGCGCCCTTCATGGCCTCGGCGATGCCGCCACGCAGCCCAGCCTTGTTCGTGCGGGTGGCCAGCTCGGCCTTCACCGGGTTCATGCCGTCGCGGCCGTCGTACAGGATGCCGCGCGAGTCGAGCACGGTCACGTCACCCGCGCCGGCGGACAGCAGGATGTTCGCACAGGCCACACCGGAGGCGCCGGCGCCCGCGATGACGATCCGCTGGTCCGCCATCGCCCGGTCGCGAACGGTGTTCGCGCCACGCAGCGCGGCGAGCAGGATGATCGCGGTGCCGTGCTGGTCGTCGTGCATGACCGGGCAGTCCAGCGCCTCGATCACGCGCTTCTCCAGCTCGAAGCACCGCGGCGCGGCGATGTCCTCGAGGTTCACGGCACCGAACGACGGGCGCAGCCGCACCAGCGTCTCGACGATCTCGTCCACGTCGGTGGTGTCCAGCACCAGCGGGATCGAGTTCAGGCCACCGAACGTCTTGAACAGCGCGGCCTTGCCCTCCATGACCGGCAGCGACGCGCGGGCGCCGATGTCGCCGAGGCCGAGCACCGCGGTGCCGTCGCTGACGACGGCGACGAGGCGGGAGGTCCAGGTGTACTTGTCGACCAGCGAGGCGTCCTCGGCGATCGCGCGACTCACCTTCGCGACACCCGGGGTATAGGCGATCGACAGCGCGCGCGAGTCGGTGATCGACCGCGGTACCGAGATGTCCAGCTTGCCGCCCTCGTGGGCACGGAAGATCTCGTCGTCGGTGACGGGAGTAGTCAGGTCGGTGGCCAGCGGGTCGTTCACGGCAGTCATTGCGTCCCTCCTGCGGGGCGTGCGGAAGCCAGGGGTTCTCGAAGGTTGGCTCCGCTCGATCGCGGCGTGGTCGAACATCGGTTGGGTGCACCGATGTGTGGGACCAGGCCGGGCACGTCGGCCGCACGCCGTCTGTAGGGCGGGCGACCGCGGACGCTGCGGTGTCCCACAGTGTAGACAGGGCCGCTGTCCGCTGTCGCGTACCCTCCGTCACATGGAGGTACGCGAGCTCAAGATTCCAGGCGCCTTCGAGTTCACGCCCCGTTCCTTTCCGGACGACCGCGGCGTGTTCGTCTCGCCGTACCAGGAGGAGGCGTTCGTCAAGGCGGTCGGGCACCCGCTGCGGCTCGCGCAGAGCAACCACAGCAGGTCACGGCGCGGCAGCGTGCGCGGGCTGCACTTCGCGGACGTGCCGCCGGGCCAGGGGAAGTACGTGTACTGCCCGGCAGGGGCGCTCCTCGACGTCGTGGTCGACATCCGGGTCGGGTCGCCGACGTTCGGTGTCTGGGACGCGGTGCGCCTCGACCCGGTGGACTTCCGCGCGGTGTACGTGCCGGAGGGCCTGGGCCACGCGTTCGTCGCCCTCGACGACGACACCGTCATCTCGTACCTCTGCTCGACGCCGTACAACCCGCCCGCCGAGCACGGTGTGTCACCCGTCGATCCGGCGCTGGACCTGCCGTGGCCGACCGACGTGGAACTCCTGCTGTCCCCGAAGGACAGTGCGGCACCCACCCTCGCCGACGCGGCGTCGTCGGGTCTCCTGCCCAGGTACGAGGACTGCCTCGCGCGCTACCGCGAGCTGAGGAGCCTGGGCTGAGGCCAGAGCCGCGCGACGACCACCCCGTGCACCTGGGCGAGGCCCAGGTCACGTGAGTCGGTGCTGGCGCCGGGGTTGTCCCCTTCGACGTGCCATCCACTGCCGTTGGACGCCGTCACGCGCTTGATCGACAACTGCCCCGGCCGCGTCACCCACGTGACCACCACCACATCACCCGTTCGAGGGGTCCGCCGGTTCCGCGCGAGGATCACATCGCCGTCCCTGAGCGTCGGCGCCATCGAAGGCCCGCGCACCCGGATGCGCCGGTAGGGCAGCCGTCCGAGCGGGTTCATTTCGATCACCTCCGTCGTGTCGCCCCAGCGTGCCGGGAGTAGTGTCGCGGAAGTCGGAGCGTCAACCTTGTTCAGGAGGAAAGATGCGACTCCTGTCGCGCATTCTCGGCCCACGCCTGGAGGCCACCGCACACTGCGATCTTCCCTGTGGCGTGTACGACCCGGCGCAGGCCCGCATCGAGGCCGAGTCGGTGAAGGCCATCCAGCAGAAGTACCAGGACAACGAGGACCCGGAGTTCCGCACGCGCGCGATCCTCATCGCCGAGCAGCGCAGCGAGCTCGTCAAGCACCACCTGTGGGTCCTGTGGACGGACTACTTCAAGCCGCCGCACTTCGAGAAGTACCCGAACCTCCACGAACTGATCAACAAGGCGACGAAGGCCGCCGGTGCGGCCGGCACCAAGGGTTCGATGGACCCGGCCAAGGGCCAGGAGCTCCTCGACTACATCGCCGAGATTGACAAGATCTTCTGGGAGACCAAGCAGGGCTGAGGCTCCTCCGGGCGGCGCTGATCGACACTGTCGGTCGGCGCCGTTTCGTTTTGCCGGGTGGGCGTCGGTCGCCAGCGGTGTGACGACGGTGCGGCGGAAGTGCGGAATCGACGGCTCGTCCTGCTGTGCTGACTAGTGTCGCGACCGTGCGGGTGCTGTTGATCGGCGGGACGTCGAACGTCGGGAAGTCCACTGTGGCGGCGGAGCTGGCGGATCGGCTCGGGTTCGAGCACCGGTCGACCGACTACCTGGCGCGTCATCCCGGGCGGCCGTGGCGGACCGCCGACCGGGAGGTGCCGCCGCACGTCGCCGAGCACTACTCGTCCCTCGCCGTCGACGAGTTGATCTCGTCGGTTCTCACGCACTACGAGCGACTCTGGCCGCGGATCGAGGAGCTGGTCCGCACCGCGGACGGTCTCGTGATCGAGGGCTCCGCGCTGTGGCCCGAACGCGTCGCGACCCTCGACGTTCCCGCCGTGTGGCTCACCGCGGGCGACGACGTCATCCGCGACCGGATCAGAGCGTCCGGCGGCTACGCGACGGCGACCGTCGACGAGCGTGCACTGATGGACAAGTTCCTCGCCCGCTCGATCCGCTTCCAGCAACTGCTCCAGGCCGACGTCGACCGGCTCGGGCTGGCGCGTGTCGACGTCGGCGGCCGGGCCGTCGCCGAGGTCGCGGACGACGTGCTCGCGTAGTCACAGGAACGGTGTGAACGCCGCGCGCCACGTTTCCTCCAGGTCGGCGTCCGGGGGGAAGCGGCCCGCCAGTTCCAGGTCCACCAACCCGTGCGCCAACGCCCACAGCGCACGGGCCCGGTGTTCCTCGCCGCCCGCGGCCGCCACGACCGGCGCCGCGGCGGCCGCTTCGACCTCCGCCGGGATCACGTCGCGGCGTAGCGGGCGGCCGGTGGCCAGTTCGTACAGGCCCGGGTGGGCCAGCGCCCATTCCCGGTACAACACCATGATCTTGCGCAGGTCGGCGCCTGCTGGGGACAGCACGGCTGTCAGGTTGCGGAGAGCGCGTTCCTGCAGGCCCGCTTCGATGTCGTCCTTGTTCGCCACGTGCTTGTACAGGGACGGGGCGCGGATGCCCATCGCCTCCGCCACTCTGCGCATGGTCAGCGCCGTCGGCCCTTCCGCCTCCAGGAGGGACTCCGCCACGTCGAGGATCTCGTCCCTGCGTGTCACGCCGCGATCCGCTCCGCCCGCTCCTTCAGCGCCTCGTTCATCTGCCGGAAACCGCTCTCCGTCCTGCCCAGCGTCGATGCCAGCAGCGGCACCAGCACGCCGGTGAACGTCTCCTCCTGCGTCAGGCGGGTGCCGTCGGCCGTGGCGGTGAGGGTGAACGCGTGGCGGCCGTCGAAGAGGCCCGGAAGGCCGAGCCTGCCCAGCCACTCCAGCTTTCTGCCTTCTTCGACGGCCGTCACGGTCGGCCGGAACGTCATGCCCTTCGCGCCCGGCGGCGTGATGCGGACCTCCAGGCGTTCGCCTTCGGAGAGCGCTCCCTCCAGGCGCGGCATGAACGGGTTCCAGTCCGCGAACGCGGCGGTGTCCGTGAGCTGGGCCCACACGACCTCGACGGGGGCGTTGATCTCGGTGACGACGCTGATCCGGCGCATGACGTCCTCCTGTGGCTAACGTTGTTAGCTCCAAGCTAAGCTAACGTCGTTAGCCTGGTCAAGGTCGAGAGCACCTCCTGATCGGCCTGGCCAGCCGGAGGGCCGCTCCACCAGCTCGGTGAACGAGGCACCCGGCACCAGCGGATCGGTCGTGCCCCACAGGAGGAACTGCCGCCGCGGTGCGCGGCATCGTCGAGGCCTGGCCGCCCACGATGATCGGCCGTTTGCGGACCGGGCGGCGCACCCGCTCGCGCACTGGCCACGGCGAGGTGCCCACCGCGTGGTGGTCCATCTCGAACACGCCCGCGCGCGTCCCGCGTGACGATCACCCGAAACGGGTCATGACAGCAGTTCGACCACGCTCGGGAAGTCGTCCCCGCCGAAGCCCTGCTCGACGCGGCGGCGCATCAGCGCGAACAGCGGGTCCGACAGCTCGCTGCTGACCCCCTGAGCACGGCTGACCACGCTGATCCCGTCGTTCGCGACCTGCATCGACAGGTCGGACTCCTTCGCGGTGTAGTCACCGGAGTCGATCTGGCCCGCCATGTCCACGAGCGCCGGGAACAACGCGCGCAGCCACGGGACCAGCAGTGTCTCGGTGAACTCGACGACCGCCACGCCCTCGGTGCGCACCAGCGCCGCCGCGTGCACGAACCCGCCGAACATGCCGTACATGCCGGTGAGCATCGCGATGTCGTTCAGTGCCGCCATGCCCGGCGCCGCGCCGAGGTAGCGGGCCTCACCGAAGGCTTGGAGAGCGCTCTCCGAGCGGCGGAACGCCTGCTCGCTGCCGCTGTAGAGGACCACCGCGGCCGGGGTCCCGATCATGGACGGGATGGCCATGATCCCGCCGTCGACGTAGTCGGCGCCGCGTTCGGTGAGGAGCGCGGACAGCTTCGCGGCCTCCGCGGGCGTGGCGGTGGTCAGGTTGACGATCGTTCGGTTACGCAGGTCGACGCCGTCGAGCACCGCCACGACCGACTCGAAGTCGAGCAGGCACAGCACCACCACGTCGCTCGCGGCGACGGCGTCCTCGGCGGTGGCCGCGTGGGTGACGGCGTGGGTGAACGGGGCGTCGCGCAACCTACCGGGTGTTCGGTTCCAGACGGTGGTGTCGTGACCACGGTCCACGAGCGCGGCGGCGAGCGCGCGCCCCATTTTTCCTAGTCCCATGACTGTCGTTCGCACGACGACGACTCTGCGGTCATACCATACGATTGGGCAAGTACCTACCTTGAAGTCAGGTACTCACCAAAAGGTAAGGATCCAGCATGACGGCACATGGCCCGTACTCGTGCGGTCTCGACGCGGCGCTCGACATCGTCGGCGGGAAGTGGAAGTCGCTCATCCTGTGGGCACTGGCGGAGAAACCGACGCTGCGGTTCGGGGAGCTGCGGCGTGAGGTCGCGGGCATCACCGAGAAGATGCTGATCCAGCAGCTGCGCCAGATGGAGGCGGACGGCCTGATCCACCGCGAGGTGTACCGGGAGGTGCCGCCGAGGGTCGAGTACTCGGTCACCGACTTCGGCCGGTCGCTGACCGACGCGCTGATGCCACTCGGGGACTGGGGCGAGCGGCACATGAAGCGGATCGCCAACCGGGAGGCGAGACTGTAGATCATGACCGGACTCCTGTACCTGCTCCGCCACGGAGAGACCGAGTGGTCGCGCAGCGGGCAGCACACCAGCCGCACGGACATCCCGCTGACCCCCAACGGCGAGCGCCGGGCCCGGGACGCGGGCACGATGCTCGCCGGCCTGTGTGAGGACCGCTCGCCGGCGCTCGTGCTGTCGTCACCGCGGCAGCGCGCCGTGCGGACGGCGGAACTCGCCGGGCTGACCGTCACCGAGATCACCGAGGACGTCCGGGAATGGGACTACGGCGAGTACGAAGGCCTGTCGACGCCGAAGATCCGCGAGACCGTGCCGGGGTGGACGGTGTGGACACACGAGTCACCGGGCGGGGAAACCGCCGAGCAGGTCGGCGAACGGGCGGCGCGGGTGGTCACGCGGGTGCGCACGACACTGCCCGACGGTGACGTGGTTCTGGTGGGGCACGGGCATTTCAGCCGCGTGCTGGTGGCGACGTGGCTGGGTCTGCCGCCGACCTCGGGTGTCCACTTCGCACTCGACGCGGCCGCGATCTCCGTGCTGGGCGACGAACGCGGGGTGCCGCAGATCAAGCGGCTGAACGTGCCTCCGTTGCCGGAGCGAGGTTTTCTCGATGACTGAGGTGCGCAGGGCTGTTCCGTCCGATGTGGACACGATGGTCGAGCTGATCCACGAGCTGGCCGACTACGAACGCGCGCCGGAGGAGTGCCACGTCACCGCCGAGCAGCTCCACAAGGCACTGTTCGGGCCCGACCCGGCGGTGTTCGCGCACGTCGCCGAACTGGCCGGCGAGGTCGTCGGCTGTGCGTTGTGGTTCAAGAACTTCTCCACATGGGACGGTGTGCACGGCATCTATCTCGAGGACCTCTACGTCCGCCCGAGCGCCCGCGGATCGGGGCTGGGCAAGGCTTTGCTGGTCGCGTTGGCCGACGAGTGCGTGCGACAGGGCTACACCCGGCTGCAGTGGTCGGTGCTGAACTGGAACGAGCCCGCCATCGGGTTCTACCGCTCGCTTGGCGCGGTCCCGCTCGACGAGTGGGTCGGGTACCGGGTCTCCGGCGACGCTCTGCACAAGCTGACAGCTGTCAGGTAGCGGGAAAACGCCGCGCCGGTAGGGCTTCCGGCGCGGCGTTTCGTTGCCCTCGCGTGCTTTTCGGTTCAGACGCCCGCGATGCTCGCGATCCAGTCGCGGTACACGGTGAGGTTCGCGTACGCGGTGAAGGTCTGCCGGTCGCTGGTGGACGCGACGCCGACCTGGACGTACGAACCGTCCGGCGCGGTGGCGAACATCGGGCCGCCCGAGTCGCCGCCGGCGGTGATGCCGTCGATGCGGTTGGCGCAGACCGCCGTGCCGCCGCGGTAGTCGGCGCAGTTCACCGAGCTGACCTCGACGTTGGCGACCTTGAGGTACTGCGACTGACACTCGATCTCGGGGCGGTCGGTGCACGTGGCACCCCAGCCGTAGACCTGGACGGTCTCGCCGACCTCGACCGCGTCCGGGTTGCCGAGCGGCGAGTAGGTCGCGTTCACCGCGCGGTCGAGCTCGACCAGCGCGAGATCCGCCTCCGGGTTCGTGTGGATCGCGACACCCGTCGCCTGCTCGCCCTGGGTCTGGTCCAGGTTGCCGATGTTGAACGTGTACGTCCCGCCGCCGGCCACGCAGTGCTCGGCGGTCAGGATCCACGTCGGCGCGATGATGGTCGCCGAGCAGTTCTCCTGGCCGTTCACGAACAAGCGCGCCGCCCACGGACCGGATTCGGCGTTGCCGCCGTCGATGATCGCCGGCCCCACGTTGCCCGGTGGCACGTCGGCGTTCGCCGTCCCGCCGCCTAGGACACCCAGTGCGGCCAGCGCCGCACCAGCGAGGGCCGCCCCGACACGACCGATACGCATGCAGATCACCTCGAAACCGCGACACAGAGTCGCGGAGCAGGGCTTACAAGGACCCCAACAGGGTCACTCGTTCGAGGTCGATCCACTACCCGCCGTTAGTCTGGATCCTCTTCAAGACCGGCCCGGTCCTCGGCCCACACCCGGGCCTTGACGTTGTAGAGCAGGTACAGCACCAGCACGCACAGCCCCGCGACCGGGAGGCCGTACTCGGGCTGGTCCGAGGGCCCCATCGCGTACCAGGCGACGCCCAGCAGCAGGATCTGGATCACCGTGATGGGCCCGCGGACACCGCGTTTGCCCAGGAAGAGCGCGATGCCACAGCCGAGGACGGCGCCACCGAGCACCGCGAAGTAGGCGGCCTCGCCGTACAGGTTGCCGATGGTCTCCACGCCGGAGAAGGCCCTGATCAGCAGCGCCACCGCGAACACGACGCCGATCAGGCCCTGCAGGACGACCAGCAGACCCGCCCCGCGGACGGTCTTCGGAGCGTCGGTCTCGATGCGCACAGTGACCTTCCATGCCGTGGACGGACAGACTCACTGGATCGTAGCTACCCTGCGGTTTATGCGTGCAGTGCTGGTGGTGAACCCCAAGGCGACCGCGACGACCGCGGCCGGCCGGGACGTGCTGGCGCACGCACTGGCCAGCCAGGTCAAGCTCGACGTGCTCGAAACCGACTACCGCGGCCACGCGATGGCCGCGGCGGCGCAGGCGATGGTTGACGGCGCCGATCTGGTGGTCGCCCATGGGGGTGACGGCACGGTCAACGAGGTGGTCAACGGTCTGCTCGCGAGCGGGCCGGGCAGCTCGGTGCCGATGCTCGGGATCGTGCCCGGCGGGTCGGCCAACGTGTTCGCGCGGTCCCTCGGGCTGCCACGCGACCCCGTCGACGCGACCTACCAGCTGCTGCACGCGCTCGAGAAGGGCAGCCACCGGCAGGTCGGGCTGGGCCGGGTCATGGCCGCCTCCCCCGGTGAGGCGCCGAGGTGGTTCACGTTCAGCGCGGGCGTCGGGTGGGACGCGGACGTCGTCGCGGAGGTGGACCGCAAGCGCGGCAAGAAGGCGAGCCCCGCGCTGTACACGCGGGTGGCGCTCACGCAGTACCTCAAACCCGCGCACGGGCAACCGCAACTGACCGTGGAAATCCCCGGCGTGGCACCGGTCGACGGTTTGCGGCTGGTTTTCGTGTCCAACACCGACCCGTGGACCTATCTCGGGGCGCGGCCCATCCACCTCAACCGCGGCACCGGGTTCGACGGAGGGCTCGGGGTTTTCGCCTTGCACAGCCTTGCTTTACCGACGGTGGCGCGGCACCTCCGTCAGGCGATCAGCCGTAAGGGTGAGACCCGGGGCCGGAAACTGCTTCGCCATGACGACGTCCCCGGCTTGCGGATCACGAGCGAGACACCGGTGCGCGTGCAGTGCGACGGCGATCTCATCGGCGAGCGGACCTGCGTCGAAATTGCGTCTGTGAAGCATGCTCTGACGGTCGTCGGGTAGCCCCTCGGAGACCGACACCGAGTGGTGAACCGCGAGACGCACCTGTGACCTGATTGTTGCTCTACGCATCCACAGGGCTCTGACGTCGAGCTTTCGGGTGAGTTCACGCACTCGCTGATGAAGAGGTCTTGACATATGGCTGGTTCGTGAAAGCATTCACAAGCACCCCAACGACCGGTTGACGACTAGAGGCGCACCGGAACGCGCCCAAGCGAGGAGCAAGTAGAAATGGACTGGCGCCACAACGCGGCCTGCCGTGACGAGGACCCCGAGCTGTTCTTCCCGGTGGGGACCAGCGGTCCGGCGATTCTGCAGGTTGCTCAGGCGAAGGCCGTTTGCCATCGCTGCCCCGTCGCTTCCGACTGCCTGACCTGGGCGCTTCAGAGCGGTCAGGACGCGGGCGTCTGGGGCGGGATGAGTGAGGACGAGCGCCGCGCGCTCAAGCGCCGCAATGCGCGGACCCGCACTCGCAGCAACGTCTGACCCGCTTTCCCCTGCTGAGCCGCCGAGGCCCGGTGCCGATACAGGTACCGGGCCTTTGTGTGCCCGGGAAACGTCCAACTGAGAAGCCGTGAGCGTCCAACCGGATTTCGGGGCGCGGAACTCTGTGGAGGCTGTTGGCCTCCGGCCCCCGTTTTCCAGCCTAGCGGCCGGCACCGACAAAACCGGGCGACAGCGGCCGAGTTGTCCACAGGTCACGCGGCTTGGTCGCCGCACTGGCTGCGCCGTTCCGGGCTGGTCTGTGTGTGCTCGCTTCGGGTTGGCCTTCACGGACCGGGTGCCGCAGGCTGATCTCCGCTGACCGGACCTGATTCCATGAGTTGGGCTGCGCAGGCGGATTTCTTCAGCTGGTGTCCGCGGGCTGATCATTGGTCCGGGCAAGTGGCTTCCCGCTGACTGGTCTCCGCGAGTGGCTGCCTTCCACGAGGGTCTTCCGCGCTGTCCACCTCGGGTCAGTGGGTTTCGCCGGCTGGCCTCCGGCCCCCGGTTTCCACGCTACGGCATGGCACCGACGTTTTCTGACGCTCCGCGGTGGGGTGTGGACAGCCGGCGGCGCTGTGGACAAACCCCGGATTCCTCCGCTGTTGGAGGCAGGGATGTCGGTGGTCGCGGCTACGCTGGTGATTGGGGGCCGGCGGCCGCCCTCGTGGGTCAGCGGCGGTGGGACAGTGGGACGCGCAGCGAGGCCTCCGTGCCGCCTCTTTGCCTGCGGCGCAAGGAAAGTGAGCCACGCAGTTCGGATTCCACCAGGGTGCGGACGATCTGCAGGCCCAGGCCGTTCGAGCGCTCAAGCGAGAAACCCCGTGGCAGGCCGCGGCCGTCGTCGGTGACCAGGACGTCCAGCCACCTCGCCGAGCGTTCCGCCGACACCACGACCTCGCCGCTCGCGCCCGGGGGGTAGGCGTGTTCTACGGCGTTCTGCACCAGCTCGGTCAGCACCATCACCAGCGGGGTCGCGACCTCGGCGGCGACCACGCCGAACTGGCCCGTGCGGCGGACCCGCACATGGTTCTCCGCCACCGCCACGTCGCCGGCTACCGGGATCACCTTGTCCACCAACGAGTTCAGGTCCACGCGCTCGTCCACCGACGTCGACAGCGCCTCGTGGACCATGGCGATCGCGGCCACTCGGCGGACCGACTCGCCCAGTGCGGCTCTGGCCTCCTCGCTCGCCGTGCGGCGGGACTGGAGGCGTAGCAGCGCCGCGACCGTCTGCAGGTTGTTCTTCACGCGGTGGTGGATCTCGCGGATCGTCGCGTCCTTCGACATCAGCGCTCGGTCTCGGCGGCGGACCTCCGTCACGTCGCGGACCAGCACCAGCGCGCCCGCTGCCTTGCCGCCCGGGCGCAGCGGCAGGGCCCGGAACAGCACCGCCGCGCCTCGGCCCGACTCGGCCTCGGCACGCATGGACGGTTGACCGTCCAGAGCCGCCAGAATGCGCTGTGCGATCTCCGTCGCGTCGAACGGGTCGGCGATCAGGCCCCTGGTGAGCGGGGCCAGGCGGACGCCGACGAGTTCCGCGGCGTGGCCCATGCGGTGGTACGCCGACTGCGCGTTCGGTGACGCGAACACCACCGCGCCCGTCGGGTCCAGGCGGACCAGGCCGTCGCCCACGCGCGGGGACGTGTGCACGTCGGCGGCGGGCTCGGACGTCGGGAACGTGCCGTCGGCGACCATCTGGCACAGGTCAGCGGCGATACCCAGGTATGCGATCTCCAGCGACGACGGCACCCTCGGCACCGCCAGGTCGGTCTCCCGGGACAGCACCGCGACCACGCGGTCGTCGTAGGTCACCGGGATGGTTTCGCGGCGGACCGGTACGCCCAGGTACCACGACGGGTCCTCCTCGCGGCACACCCGGCCCTCGAGCATCGCCCTGCGCAACTGGGGATGCTCGGCCACCGCCACGCGGCTGCCGACCACGTCCTCGGGGTGGGCCGTGGGTGCGGTCGTGGCACGGGCCTGGGCCACGCACAGGAACTCGTCCAGTGCCGGGCCCTCGCCGACCGGCACCCACATCAGCAGGTCGGCGAAGGACAGGTCCGACAGCAGCTGCCACTCGGCGACGACCATCTGCAGGTGGTCGACCTCACCACCGGACAGCTTCGTGTGCTCCGCGAGGAGGTCGGAGAGGGTCGACAAGGGCGATCAGGGCAGGTCGGAGCGGTCGTTCACCGGAACGCCGCCCTGTTCGACCACCGTCCGCCTGATCTCGGCACGCAGCCGCGTCTTCAACGAGTCGGGGGCGTGCTCACCGCCGCACTTGCGGGCGAGCAGCACCTTCAGGTGCTCCTCGATGCCGAACTGCTCAAGGCACGGGCTGCACTCGTCCAGGTGCTGCTCAAGCAGGCGACGGCGCTTGTCGTCGCACTCGTGGTCGAGGAAGAGCCACACCTCGGCCAGTACCTCCGAGCAGTCGGTCTCATGGTGTTCGCCGCAGCTCATGATCCGGTCACCTCGTGGTTGGCGGACCGCAGGAACCCGCGGTCACGTGCGACCCCGGCCAGCAGGTCGCGGAGCTGCCGCCGGCCACGGTGCAGTCGAGACATCACCGTCCCGATCGGCGTGTGCATTATCTCCGCGATCTCCTTGTAAGCGAAGCCCTCGACGTCCGCCAGGTAGACCGCGAGCCGGAAGTCCTCCGGCAGCTGCTGCAAGGCCTCCTTCACGTCGTTGTCGGGCAGGCGGTCCATCGCCTCGACCTCGGCGGACCGCAGCCCGGTCGACGTGTGGGACTCGGCCTGCGCGAGCTGCCAGTCCGTGATCTCGTCGGTCGGGGACTGCTGTGGCTGGCGCTGCCGCTTCCGGTACCCGTTGATGTAGGTGTTCGTCAGGATGCGGTAGAGCCACGCCTTCAGGTTGGTGCCCGCCGAGAACGACTCGAACGCGGCGTACGCCTTCAGGTAGGTCTCCTGGACCAGGTCCTCGGCGTCGGCCGGGTTGCGCGTCATCCGCAGCGCGGCGGAGTACAGCTGGTCGAGCAGCGGCATGGCATCGCGCTCGAAGCGCTCTGCCCGCTCCTGCTCGGTCTCAGCCTGTGGGGTTGGCTGGGTTTCGGTGCTCGGCACCGTGCTCCCTTCCAGTCGGAACTGTCCCATCGTCGGAATCGCATGAGACCCCTGTGAGGATACGCGTCGAGTCTGAGTCAGCACGTACCCCATAACGCGGAGTTCCCCCTGTTCATTCCACTAGTCGAGGGGCCTCAGGATTCGGCCGAGCCACTCCTCCACGGTCCGGGAGATGCCCTTGGCGTCGCGTTTCAGCGAGTGGTCACCAGGAAAGACGACGATCTCGCGGTGGTGGCCGGGGTCGGGCATGCCGAACGGGTCGGACTCGCCCTGGACCACCAACGTGGGCACTGTCACGCCGTCCAGCTCCGGCATGCGGGTCTTCTCCGGCCGCCCCGGCGGGTGGACCGGGAACGCGAGGCACAGGACGGCCACCGCAAGGCCCTCCTCGGCCGTGCGGCACGCCACCCTGGCGCCGGAGGACCGGCCGCCGAACACGAGGGGTAACTCGTGGAACCACTCGTGTGACAGCCGTTCGGCGACCGCCAGCCACGCCGTGTCCAACTGGTTGGCCGGGGCGGGTGCCCGGCGGCCCGCCACCCGGTACGGCTGCTCGACCAGCGCCACGTGCACACCGGCGGCCGCGGCGCCGCGAGTGGCCGCGACCAGGTCGGGGGCACCGACACCGCCGCCCGCGCCGTGGCCGAGCAGCAGCCCGGCCCGGCCCTCCGGCGCGCAGTGCACCTCCGCGCGGGCGGGCCCGTGCGGCGTGTCGATGGTCAGCGAGGTCATGACGGGTTGTCGAACAGGGTGAGGTCGGCCTTTTCCTCGTCCCGTTCGAGCAGCTCGGGGCCGTTGTTGCGGACGCTGTTGACCTTGGTCGACACCGGGCGCAGCTCCAGCGACTCCACCAGGTCCAGCGACGGCGGCGTGGCCAGCAGGTCGGCGACGTCCTCGGCGTCCGGGTCGAGCCAGGCCGCCCACTGGTCCGGCGTCATGAGCAGCGGCATCCGGTCGTGGATGTCGGCCAGCGGCCCGATCGCGTCGGTGGTCAGCACGGCCGCGCTCACCACCGGCGGCGCGTCCTCGACCGACGGGTCCCGCCACACCGTCCAGAGCCCGGCCATGGCGATGCTGTGCCCGTCCGGCCTGGTCATGAAGAACGGCTGCTTGACCTTGCCGTCTCGGCGCCACTCGTACCAGCCGTCGGCGGGCACGAGGCAGCGGCGCTTGGCGACCGACGTGCGGAACGCCGAGGTCGTGGCGGCCTTCTCGGCCCGTGCGTTGATCATCCGGGAGCCGATGGACCTGTCCTTCGCCCATGCCGGGATGAGGCCCCACCGCATCACCCGCAGGCTGCGGACCGTGGTCGACGGGTCCGCGTTGCCCTCCTCGTCACGCGGGTGCCGCTGCACGACGGCCACCACGTCCTTGGTGGGTGCCACGTTGTAGTCCTTGGCCGGCGCGTGCTCCTCGGTCGCGTCGAGCGCGTCGAACTCCGCGGCCAGCGTGGCCGGGTCCTTCGCGGCGGCGTACCTCCCGCACACGTCCATCACCTCCTTGCAGAGGATGGTGTCACGGCCCACCGACAGTCTGCACCGCGTGCGGGCTCATGCGGGATCATGCGGGTATGACTGTGCCCAAGACCGTGCCCTGGGCCGCACCGCTCGCGACCGCGCCCGTCCGTGCCACCGTCACCGTGCCCGGCTCGAAGTCGATCACGAACCGGGCGCTGCTGCTCGCCGCGCTGAGCGAGCGCGGGGGCACGCTGACCGGTGCGCTACGCAGCCGCGACAGCCGCCTGATGATCGACGCGCTGCGTGCGCTGGGGGTGCCGGTCGACGACAGCGGTGACCAGGTCGTCGTCACCGCCCACGACGGCCTGCACGGCCCGGCGCGGGTCGACTGCGGGCTCGCGGGCACGGTCATGCGGTTCGTGCCGCCCGCCGCCGCGATCGCCGACGGCGACGTCCACTTCGACGGCGACCCGAGGGCCAGGGAACGGCCCATGAGCACCGTGCTGGACGCGCTGCGGGCCCTGGGCGCGGACATCGACGGCGACGCGTTGCCGTTCACGCTGCACGGCAAGGGCGGCCTCCCCGGCGGTTCCGTCACGATCGACGCGTCGGCGTCCTCGCAGTTCGTGTCGGGTTTGCTGCTGGCCGGGGCGCGGTACGAGGCTGGGGTGACCGTCCTGCATGACGGCAAGCCCGTCCCGTCGCTCCCGCACATCGACATGACGGTGCGGATGCTGCGCGAGGCCGGGGTGACCGTCGACGACAGCGAGCCGAACACGTGGCGTGTCGAGCCGGGCCCGATCGCGGCCCGCGACTGGATCGTCGAGCCGGACCTGTCGAACGCGACGCCGTTCCTGGCCGCCGCGGCCGTCACCGGCGGGTCCGTCACCGTGCCCGGCTGGCCCGAGAACACCACCCAACCGGGTGAGTTCTTCGCGGAGATCGCGACCCGCATGGGCTGCCGGGTCACCCGCGACGCCGCCGGGCTGACCGTGCACGGCCCCGGCCAGCTGCAGGGCATCGACGTGGACCTGCACGACGTCGGCGAGCTGACCCCGACCGTCGCCGCGCTCGCGGTGCTGGCGCACAGCCCGAGCGTCCTGCGCGGCATCGCGCACCTGCGCGGGCACGAGACCGACCGGCTCGCCGCGCTGGTCACCGAGATCACCGCCCTCGGCGGCGGCGCCACCGAGACCGAGGACGGTCTGGAGATCCGGCCGATGCCGCTGCGCGCCGGCCTCTGGCACGCCTACTCCGACCACCGCATGGCGACCGCGGGCGCGATCGTCGGTCTCGCGGTGCCGGGCGTCGAGGTCGACGACATCGCGACCACGTCGAAGACGCTGCCGGACTTCCCCGCCATGTGGGCCGCGATGCTCGAGGAAGAACGCCGGTGAGCAGGCGCGGCAGGAAATCCGACTGGGAGCGCCTGGACGAGTCGGACGTCCGGGTGCGACCGGGCAAGGGTTCCCGGCCGCGCAGCAAACGCAGACCGGAGCACGCCGACGCGCGCGCGGCGATGGTCGTCGGTGTCGACCGCGGCCGCTGGACGTGCGCGCTGGACGGCAGCCCCGACCACGAGGTCGTCGCGATGCGTGCCCGCGAGCTGGGCCGTACCCCGATCGTTGTCGGCGATCTCGTCGACCTGGTGGGTGACACGTCGGGCCGACCGGACACGCTCGCGCGGGTGGTGCGGGTGGCCGACCGCAGCAGCGTCCTGCGCCGCACCGCCGACGACAACGACCCGTACGAGCGAGTGGTCGTGGCGAACGCGCAACAGCTGCTGATCGTGTGCGCGCTCGCCGATCCCCCGCCACGCACCGGGTTCATCGACCGCTGCCTCGTCGCGGCGTACGCGGGCGGGCTGAAACCGGTGCTGTGCCTGACGAAGTCGGACCTCGCGAGCCCGGAGCAGATCATCGAGGCCTACGCCGACCTGGAGCTGCCGGTGCTGGTCACGCGCAGCGACGAGGAGCCGGACGCGGTGCGCGAACGGCTGACCGACCAGGTGTCGGCGCTCGTCGGGCACTCCGGGGTCGGCAAGTCGACCCTGGTGAACAAGCTGGTGCCGGACGCGTTCCGCGCGGTGAGCGCCGTCAGCGCGGTCGGCAAGGGCAGGCACACGTCCACGCAGGCGATCGCGCTGCCGCTGCCGGACGGGGGCTGGGTGGTCGACACACCGGGCATCCGGTCGTTCGGCCTCGCGCACATCGAGCCCGACGACATCGTGGCCGCCTTCCCCGAGTTCGTCGAGCCCGCCGAGGAGTGCCCGTCGAACTGCGGTCACCTCGGCCCGCCCGCGGACCCGGACTGCATGCTCGACGTGGTCGTCGGCGGTGGCGAGGCGCGGCCGGGCAGGCTCGAGTCGCTGCGCAGGCTCCTCGCCTCCCGCGCCAGGCTGGACGAGTACGCGGATTGATGGGAACCGTCCACGCTCGCGGCCGTCTCATACCCCGGAGGGGGACGGACAACGCTCGCGCACCCGGCGTATGGGGCAGGTCCGTCCGGGCTACCCTGTCCGCACATTCACCAAGGGAGAAGCAGGTTATGCGCAAGGCAGGTATTGCCCTGTCCGCGTTCGCGTTGGCACTGACGCTGGGCGCGTGTGGGGACAACGGGGGTTCTGGTGGTTCCGCGTCGAACAGCGGCGGGGACAGCGGCACCGGTGGCGGCTCGGTCGCGGCGGCCAGCCTCGCCGACCTCGCGAAGTCGATCGGCGAGCAGACCTCCGAGACCAACACCGCGCACATGAAGATCACCGCGGACGCTGCCGGCCAGGAGCTGTCCGGCGAGGGTGACATGAAGATGGGCGCCGCCGAGGTGGCCATGTCGATGGACATGACCACGCCGCAGGGCTCGATCTCGATGGTGCTCGTCGACAACGTCTTCTACATCAAGATGCCGACGGGTCAGGAGCTGGAGCCGGGCAAGCCGTGGCTCAAGATCGACCCCAACGACGACAACCCGATGGCGAAGGCGCTCGGCGGCATGACCGAGCAGATGAGCAAGAACGCCGACCCGCGCGCGACGCTCGAGCAGTTCGAGAAGGCCGGTGAGATCACCGACTCGAAGGAAGAGGAACTCAACGGCGAGCAGACCATGCACTACACGGTCACCGTCGACGTCGAGAAGCTCGCCGAGAGCCAGGAGGACCCGTCGATGAAGTCCGCCATGGACCAGGCCATCAAGGCCGGTCTGAAGGACTTCCCGATGGACGTGTGGATCAACTCCGACGACCTGCCGGTCCGCGTCAAGCTGGACATGCCGACGCCGAACCCGGCGACGGGGAAGACCGAGTCCGTGAAGATGCAGATCGACTACACGGACTGGGGCAAGCCGGTCGACGTCACCGCGCCGCCCGCGGGCGAGGTCGCCGCGTTCCCGGGCAGCTGACACCCGAACGCATGACGAACGCCCCCGCCGACAACCGGCGGGGGCGTTTTCTATGTGGCGGCGAAGTGGGCGGCCACCAGGTCGTTGACCACCAGCGGCTGCTCGACGGCGAGCGAGTGCCCCGCGCCGCGCACCGTGACGTGCTGGGCGTTCGCGGCGGTGTCCGCGATGCGTTGCGACAGCTCCGGCGCGTACGCGTGGTCCTCGGCGCCGGACAGCACGAGCAGCGGCACCGTGCACCCGACCAGCTCACCGAGCACCGCCTCGCGGCGAACCACGGCCTCCGCGGCGAGCAGGATCGACTCGTCCAGCGCGGCGAAGTGCCGCCGCCACCGCGCCAGCAGCGCCACGCGGTCGGCGAGCGTGGTGTCGCCGAACATGATGTACGCCACCGCGTCGACCGTCTCCGGGATGCCCGCGGTCCTGGCGTACTCCAGCAGCGCCAGGAAGTTCTCGGCCTCGCCCTCCTCGTCGGCGGACGAGGACAGCACGACCGCGGAGCGGAGCAGTTCCGGTTGCCGCGCGGCGAGCCGCAACGCGACGAACCCGCCCATGGAGTTGCCGACGAAGTGCACCGGCCCCAGGTCCAGCGCCGTGATCAGCGCGGCCGCGTCACCCGCGAGGGTGTCCATGTCGACGAACCGCGAGCGCGCGCTCGCCCCCTGCCCCCGGTGGTCGTAGGTGACGACGCGGCACCGGCGCCCGAACTCGGCGACCTGCGGGGCGAACATGGTGCGGTCGAAGAACAGCGAGTGGCTCAGCACGACGGCGGGGCCGGGACCGCCGGTGTCGTCGTAGCACAACGTCGTGCCGTTGACGTCGATGGTGGGCAACGCCGCCCTCCTCGTGGTCGGTGACCACCCAAGTATGGCTGGCGGCGTTGCCTCCCGTCGTCACGTCAGCGCGTACGCCCTGATCACGGTCTGGTTCTGGGTGTTGCCGTCCCGGTCGGACACCGACGACCGCAGCGACACGAACTCCGCGTCCGCCGGGTGCTCGACCGTGGCCCGCCAGCCGCCGTGGTGCCGGGTGACCGGCGCCTTCCGCCAGGTCGTGCCGTCGTCATAGGACACCTCGACGACCGGCGTGCCAGCACCGGCCGCGCTCGCACCGTTGCGCTGCACGTAAACCGGGACGGTGAACCGCCTACCGGCCGGTGCGGCGTTGTACTGGTCCAGCTCCGGCGCGAACCGCACCGCGAGCAGCGGCAGCGCCGTCGGCCCGGTCGTGTGCGCCGACGTGAACGTCCACTCGGCACTGACCTGTGTGGACAGCCGGGACGGCTGCTCGTGGTGGGCCCGCAGCGTGTACGTCGCCCGCTCCGGCGCCACTTCGAACAGCCCGTACGACGCGGACGGCTGCTCGCCGACGACCGCGCCGTCCCGCAGCAGCGTCATGCCGCCGCCCGACGGGTAGCCGACGCGGCCGGGGTCCTGGTCGGCGAGCAGTGGCAGCTCGAACGCGAGCCGGTCGCCCGTGCGGCCCGCGGTGTGGTGGGCGCCGTACGGGTTGTGCGGCAGCGCGGGCCCGCGAACGCCGACGTTCCAGCGTTCCGTCGTGCGGCCGACGCGGTAGGTGCGGGCGTCGAGCTGGAAGCTGTCCGAGCGGATCTCGAGGGTTTCGGTGTCGACGACCTCGTAGAAGATGTTCTCCCACGGCACCCCGGGCGTGTAGTGCTCGGTGACCGTCGCGGGCAGCGCCATGGCGAACATGCCCTCGCGCAGGCCCAGCAGACCGGGCGTGCCCTGCGCGTACTCGGTGCGCACGGTGGCGAGCGCCCCGTCCCGCACGCGCCACCGCAGCGTGTCCGGCACGTCGCCGGTCTCACTGTGCCGCAGGTGGTACAGGTACGGGCTGTCGTCGTAGTACGGCCCGTTCGGCTTGGCCATGTGGGTGTCGAAGGAGATGCCGAACCCGTCGTCAGTGGTGGTGGACGGGCGGACGAAATAGTCGTCCAGTGACGACAGGTGCAGCGACGAACGGCTCTCGCCCCACGCGGTCGCCGACGACTGCGTGATCACCGACAGGGCGGACGTGGCGGTCGGCTCGTCGACGGTGAACCCGACCGGTTTCGCCTCGCGTGCGTCGACGGTCAGCGAGGTGGCCCCGTCGACGGTGAACGCGGGCTCGACGATGTCGGCGAAGCGGAAGTCCTCGGCGTCCCTCGGCGTGTACACACTCGCCGCCAGGTTGTAGCGGCCCTTCGGCATGCGGGCGACGACGGTGCCGTCGGCTTCCCACGGCGCGAACGCGAGCTTCTCGTCGAGGCCGACAAAGGACAGCAGGTACATGTCCGTCGGTGCGCCGTCGAAGTCACGCACGTCGACGGTCACCGAGTAGCTCTCGACCTCGCGGTCCACGGCGATCGGGGTGCGGACGTGCTGCCCGCCGCCGGTCGCGGTGACCACGCCGGTGTACCGGCGGTCCGGCGCCTGGACCCGGGTGTCGGTGGTGACGGTCGCGCTCGACCGCCCGCCCGCCGGGACTGTCAGCCGCGCGGGTTCGACCGTGAACATCCCTTGTGGCGCACCGGGGACGTCGGCCACCAGGTCCAGCGTGACCGGCTCGGCGCCGGAGTTGGTGTAGGTCATCGTCTTCGCGACCGGCTGGTCGTCGTCGTGCGGCCACCGCGCGATCCCGTTGTCGATGCTCGGCGGGTTCGCGAACACCGTCGAGGTCGTCGCGGCGGCCACGTCGACCCGGCCAGCGCCCTGTTCGAAGACCGTGAGCGCGTCGTTCGGGGCGGCGGTGCCCATGAGCGTGCCCTTGAGCTGGTCGGCGGCCCAGCCGGGGTGCTGTGCGGCGAGGATCGCCGCCGCGCCCGCGACGTGCGGCGCGGCCATGGACGTGCCGGACAGGGAGACGTGGCCGCCGTTCGCCTTCGCCGCGACGATGTCCACGCCGGGCGCGGTGAGGTCGGGCTTGAGGCCGTGGTCACCGAGACGCGGGCCGCGGCCGGAGAACCCGGCCAGCTGATCGTCGCGGCCGACGGCGCCGACGGTCAGCGCGGCGTCGGCGGCCCCCGGGCTGCTGACGGACCCCTCGCCCGGGCCGCTGTTGCCGGAGGCGACCACGAACAGCGTGCCGGTCTCGGCGGTGATCCGGTCGACCGCCTGCGACAGCGGGTCGGTGCCGTCGCTGCCGAAGAACGAGCCGAGGCTCATGTTGACCACGTCGGCGCCGCCCGCCGCGGCCCACTCCATCCCGGCGATGATCCACGACTCCTGCCCGCCGCCGAAGTCGTCGAGCACCTTTCCGTTGAGCAGCATGGCATCCGGCGCGACCCCGCGGTACGGGTCGCCGTCACCGGTGATGATCGACGCGACGTGTGTGCCGTGGCCGTACCGGTCGTCCTCGGTGTCGCTGTCGGTGAAGTTCCGTGCGCCGGCCACGGCGTCCGCCAGGTCGGGGTGCGTGGTGTCGATGCCGCTGTCGAGCACGGCGACCGTCGCGCCCTCGCCCGTGTGCCCGGCGGCCCACGCCTCCGGTGCGCCGACCTGCGGCACCGAGTGGTCGAGCGTCGCCCGGACCGGGGCGTCGAGCCAGACCTTGTCGGCGCGCCGCGCGGCCGGCCAGTAGGCGGCGTTCCGGTCGACGGACACCGCGGTGGCGCCCATCCCGGGCAGCTCGCGGCTCACCCGGGCTCCCGCGGCTCTCGGCGCCGCCCCGTCGACGATCAGCGGCAGCGTCTCGCGGGACGCGTCGTCGTAGCCCGCGCGGGCCAGCCCGGTCACGTTGAACAGCCGCGGGTCGAGCTTTCCCCGTGCCAGCAACGGAAGCGCGTCGGACGGCACGACGTGCGTGTCGCCGTGGACGTCCTCGCGGATCTGGAACGCGACGTGCTCGCGGCCCCTGGCCGGGAGCACCCGCGCCCCGTACGTGCCGCCGACCACGACCTTGTCGCCGGTCAGCAACGTGACGGTCGGCCCGGCGGCGGGTGCCGCGACGCCTGGCGCGGCGCCCGCCACCGGTACGACCACGCTCGCGGCGACCACCGCGGCGAGCAGGCTCGTCAGAGCCCGTGTGCGAATCATCTGCCCTCCAGATGGACGTTCCAGCCATGGTCAGAACGCCATCCGGAGGGGCTCCGGTTGCCTACGCCGGCGCGTAGGCGCGGATGATGACCGCGCCGGCCAGGTCCGGGTGCGCCGCTCTGTGGCGCGGAGTGGTCGAGGCTCGCCGTGACCGGACCGTCCAACCACACCTTTTCCGCACGTTGGACAGTCGGCCAGTAGGCGGCCGACCGGGTCGCTCCAGCTGGTGACCGATACGCCACCCGCGGAAGATCCCGTCGGCGTCGACGGCGTTCGCGAACTCCGCGACGCGAGCGAGCACCGCGGCCGGGTCCAGCCCACGGAAGGCGGAGTCGTTCACGGCGTGCACCGCCGCTCGGAAATCCTCCTCAGTCGGCCGCAGGATGTCGACGAGGATCTGCTCCCACAGCGCGTCGTCGGTGAAGTCGGTCCGGACGACCAGTGCCGCGGTGCCGACCGGCAGCGTTCTCACCCGTACGAGGTTATCGGCGAGCGGACTCAACAAACCGGTGTGCCACGACGTTCTACGGTCGACGTCACCAGAACAGAACGGAGTCGTGGTGCTGGACAGCTTCGACCAGTACGTGGTCGACCGGCTCGACCGCCTTCTGCGGTTCGCCACCGCGTTGACCTGCGATCCCCACCTCGCGCAGGACGTGGTCCAGGAGGTGCTGCTGCGCACGCAGCGCAAGTGGTCGCACATCGGCGCGATGCCGGGCCGGGACTCCTACGTCCGCCGGATGATCGTCAACGAGTACCTGTCCTGGCGGCGGCGCAGAGCCGCACGCGCGGTGTCGCACGCGACGCTCGACGAGCTGGCGACCCCGACCGCCGACCCGGCCACCGCCTACGCGGAACGCGACGCCATGCGCAAGCGGATCGCCACGCTGCCGCGCAAGCAACGGGCCGCGCTCATGCTCCGCTACTACGAGGACCGCACGGACGCCGAGATCGCCGAGGTGCTCGGCTGTTCCGCGGGCACGGTCCGCAGCCACATCTCCCGCGCCCTGTCGACCCTGCGCGCCGACCGGCACCACGTGAGCGAGGCCTACTCATGACCGAAGACCGGACCGAACAGCTCATCCGGGACGCGTTCGCCGACCAGGCCGCGCGCGCCGCCGACGGCCGCGACGTGCTCGAGGCGCTGCGTGGCGGACCGAAAGGCCGGTACGGGGTCGCGCTGGCCACCGTGGCGGTGGTCGTCGTGGCGGTGGCCGCGTTCGTGGTTCCCGAGGTGTTCCGCCGCAGCGCACCGACACCGCCCGTCGCGGAGCAGCCCGCCACCGTGGCCCCGACGAGCGTGCTGGTCGTGGGTACGGACGAGAACCGCAACACCGACACGATCGTGCTCGTCAGGACCGCCGCGGACGGATCGGTCAGCCTCGTCTCGATCCCGAGGGACACCTGGGCCGACCAGCCCGGCGCGGGGAAGGTCCGGCTGAACCAGGTCCTCCCCAAGGACGGGGTGCGGCCGCTCGCCGACACGGTCACCGCGTTGACCGGCGTCACTCTCGACCATGTCGCGATCGTCGACATGTCGGCACTCGGCGCGGTCGCGGACGCGGTCGGCGGGGTGCCCGTGTGCCTGCGCACCGCCGTGGAGGACCGGTACTCCGGTGCGGACTTCCCGAAGGGCGAGCAGGTGGTCACGGGCGCGGACGCGCTGGCGTTCGTCCGCCAGCGCCACGGACTGCCGAACGGCGACCTCGACCGGATCGCCCGCCACCAGGCGTTCCTGCGTGGCCTGTCCGCCAGGCTGCCGAACGCCGACCTGCCCGCGCTGCTCGACGCGGTGCGCGGCAAGGTCGAGACCGACGACGGGTTCGACCTGCTCGGGTTCGTGGAGACGCTTGCGCGGGCGACGGAACTGCGCGTCGGCACGATCCCGGTCGAGAGGACCGACGTCCAGACACCGCAGGGCGCGGTGATCGAGGTCGACCCGGAGCAGGTGAAGAAGTTCGTGGGTGACGTGCAGGGCACGCCACCCGCGAGTGGCGTGCCCTGCGTCAACTGATCAGCCCATGTGCGGGTAGCCGTGGTCGGTCGGCGGGACGAACGTCTCCTTGACCGACCGCGGCGACACCCACCGCTGCAGGTTGTAGATCGAACCGGCCTTGTCGTTGGTGCCGGAGCCGCGGCTGCCGCCGAACGGCTGCTGGCTGACGACCGCGCCGGTCGGCTTGTCGTTGACGTAGAAGTTGCCCGCCGCGAACCGCAGCGTGCGGTGGGCCTCCTCGACGGCGGCGCGGTCGGTGGCGAACACCGCACCGGTCAGGGCGTACGGCGTGGACGTGTCGACCAGCTCCAGGACCTTGCCGTAGTCGCTGTCGTCGAACACCGACACGGCGAGGATCGGGCCGAACCACTCGGTGGTGAACACCTCGTCGGTCGGGTCCGAGCCGAGCAGGACGGTGGGCTGCACGAAGTAGCCGACCGAGTCGTCCGCGGTGCCGCCGGTGAGCACCTCCAGCGTCGGGGTGTTCGCCGCGCGGGCGAGCACCTCCTTGTGCTTGGCGAACGCCTTGTCGTTGATCACCGCGCCGCCGAAGTGGCCGAAGTCGGTGACGTCGCCGTAGGACAGCGACTTCGTGACGTCGACCAGCCCGTCCCGCACCCCGTTCTCCCACAGGGACCGCGAGATGTAGGCGCGGGACGCGGCCGAGCACTTCTGGCCCTGGTACTCGAAGGCACCGCGCACCAGGCCGGTCACGACCGCTGCCGCGTCGGCGGAGCGGTGCGCGACCACGAAGTCCTTGCCGCCGGTCTCGCCGACGATCCTCGGGTACGAACGGTACGTGTCGAGGTGGTCGCCCATCAGGCGCCACAGGTGCTTGAACGTCCTGGTGGAACCGGTGAAGTGCAGGCCGGCGAAGTCGGGGTCGGTCATCGCGACCTCGCTGACCGCGGCGCCGTCGCCGGTCACCATGTTGATCACGCCGGGTGGCAGGCCCGCGGCCTCCAGCAGGCGCATCGTGTAGTGCGCGGCCAGCTGCTGCGTCGGCGACGGCTTCCACACGACCGTGTTGCCCATCAGCGCGGGCGCGGTCGGCAGGTTGCCCGCGATCGCGGTGAAGTTGAACGGGGTGATCGCGGTGACGAACCCGTCGAGCGGCCGGTGGTCGAACCGGTTCCACACGCCGGGGCTCGACGCGGGCTGCTCCTCGAGGACGCGGCGGGCGTAGGCGACGTTGAAGCGCCAGAAGTCGATCAGCTCGCAGGCGGCGTCGATCTCCGCCTGCTGCGCGGACTTCGACTGGCCGAGGACCGTCGCGGCGTTGAGCGTGTCGCGCCACGGGCCGGACAGCAGGTCGGCGGCACGCAGCAGCACGGCGGCCCGCTCGTCGAACGGCAGGTCCCGCCAGGCCGGGGCGGCCTGTTTCGCGGCGGTGACGGCGTCGGCCACGTCCTTGGCCGTGGCCTGCGCGGACACACCGAGCACGTGCCGGTGGTCGTGCGGCTGGACGACGTCGATCGGGTCCCCGCCCGCCATCCGCCGCTCCCCGCCGACGGTCATCGTGAGCTCGTGCCGCTCACCTTCCAGCTCGGCGATCCTGCGCTGCAGCGACTCGCGCTCGGCACTACCCGGCGCATAGCCGTGCACCGGCTCGTTGACCGGCTCGGGCACGGACGAAACGGCGTCCATGGGTTGGCTCGCCTCCTTGGGCTCTCGGACGGCTTGTGACCGTTCTCGGCGGATGTACCGCCATAGTGTCACGCCTTCGAACGAGTGCGCGCCGTCCGCTTGACAGCATCGCTCCGACAGGCTCTAATTTCTGTTAGAGCCTCTAACGCAAGGAGCTGGACATGGAGATCGTGCTGACCGATCGAGGCGGCCCGGAGAAGCTGCGCATCGACGACACCGCCGCGGCCCCACCCGGTCGCGGCGAGGTGCGCGTGCGGGTGCTGGCGACCGGCGTGAGCTTCGCGGAGGTGCAGATGCTCAAGCACCGCTACCCGATGCAGCCGAAGTACCCGTTCGTGCCCGGCTACGACCTGGTCGGCGAGGTCACCTCGCTCGGCGAGGGCGTGACGGGGGTGGCCGTCGGCGACCGGGTCGCGGCGCTGCTGGTCACCGGCGCGTGGCGCACCCACGTGGTCATCACGGCGGACCGCCTCGTCCCGGTGCCCGACGGCCTCGACGCGGGCGTCGCGGCGGCGGCGACGATGAACGGGGTGACCGCGTGGCAGATGGTCCACGAGGTCGCCAAGGTGCGGGCGGGCCAGACGGTGCTGGTGCACGGCGCGTCCGGTGGCGTCGGCACACTGCTGGTGCAGGCGGCGGTGGCCGCGGGCGCGACCGTGCTCGGGACCGCGTCGGCGGCGAAGCACGACACCGTGCGGGCCCTCGGCGCGACGCCGATCGACTACCGGACCGAGGACGTGCCCGCGCGTGTGCGTGAGCTGGCACCGGGCGGCGTCGACGCGGTGTTCGACCACCTGGGCGGCGACAGCCTGCAGGTCTCGTACGACATGCTGGCCGACGGCGGGATCGTCGTGAACTACGGCAGCGCCACCACCCTCGACGAGAACAACCACTGGCTGGTCCCCTACCTGCGCACGATCCGCCGGTTCGCGTCGTGGTGGCTGGGCAAGGCGCTCGGCAGGGCCCGGGGCCGCCGCGCCACGTTCTACTACGTGAAGGCGGGGCCGTCGTTCAACCGCGCGCTGGCCGAGGTGTACCGGCTGGTGGCCGACGGCGAACTGGCCCCGCCCATCGACCAGCGCCTGCCGCTGACCGAGGCCGCCAAGGGCCTGCGCCTGCTGATGGACGGCAGGGCGACGGGCAAGATCGTGCTGGAGGCGTGACCCGTCACAGGATCCTCAGCACCGCGCACAGCCACCTGTCGCCGTGTCTCTCGAACCGTGCCGAGGCCGCCGCCATCCGCTCCCTGCCTTCGGGGAAGCGCATCCCGATCACCGCGCTGACCTCCACCACCGAGTCCACCGGGTAGCACGTCCGCAACCCGCACAGCACGTGCCGCACACCCGGCCGCACCGTCCGCAGCCTGGTCAGCAACGCCTCGAACGCGGCGTCCGGCAGCAGCGACCGCAGCTGCCCGACCGGACGCCTGCCGTCCAGCACCTCCAGCACCCGCCGCAACACCTGCGCGAGCGCGGACGGCGGGACCGGTGGCCCGTCCGGCTCGGGCAGCGGTGGCACCAGCCGCAGCTGCGGACCGCTCGCCGGCCGCAGACTCGACCACCGCATCGGTGGGCCGTCCTCGTCGCCGGGTTCGTCGCCGGGTTCGTAGTCCGGCAGCTGCCGGAGGTGGAGTTGTCGGTACGACTCGTCGTCGTGGAGAGCGGGTACGGTCATGCCCTACTGAGCCGGTCGACCGTCTCAGTAGGACAAATACCACTCCATGGGATGGCCTGGTCACTGACCGTGTCGGCGCACCAGGTCGAAGCACAGCACGGCCGCCGCACTGGCCACGTTCAGCGACTCCACACCACCCGCCATGGGGATCGAGATCAGCCCGGTGACGTGCTCGCGGACCTCGGGGCTCACGCCCGCGGTCTCTCCGCCGAGCACGTACGCGGCCCGCTTCGGCAGTTCGGCGTCGAACAACGACCGGCGAGCCGCGCCGTCCAGCGCGAACAGGGGATACCCGGCGTCGCGGAGCGCGACGCAGGCCTCCTCCGCCGTGTAGCAACGCAGCACTGGCGCGTGGAAGGCCACGCCCGCGGAGGCCTTCACGACCAGCGGATCGATGCTCGCCACGCCACGCCGGGGCACCACGATCCCCTCGACCCCGGCGGCGGTCGCGGTGCGCAGGATCATCCCGACGTTGGCGGGCGTGGTGATCCCGTCGAGCACGAGCACCGTCGCCGGCCGCGCGGCCAGCCCGTCGGCGAGCCGCCGCATGCGGGGCGCGACGACGTCGGCGAGCACGCCCTGGTCCTGCTTCCCGTTCCCCGCCAGCACCTTCACCCGGTGCGCGCTGGCCCGCTCGACCCGCACGGACCGCGCACCGGCGGCGTCGAGGATCTCCCTGGCAGCGGCGCCGCGGGCGTTGTCGGCGAGGATGACCTTGTCCACGTCGAGCCGCCGGTCGGCGAGCGCCTCCAGCACGGGCTTGCGACCGAACACGGTCACGAACCGGTCCTTCGGTGATTGGCCGTCCACGGCGAGAGCATCGCACGTCACCGATGTGTCAGGATCTAGGCCTTGCCCGCCGAACGGGGAACGGGAGCACGGTGAGGGTCTACATACCGGCCACGGTGTTGATGCTGCGGACGCTGAACGCCGCGGGGGAACTGTCCGCCGTGAACCACACGGCGTTCGCGCTGACACCGATGCTGCGCGAGTCCTATGCGTCGGGGACGTCGGAGGAACTGGAGTACGCGGCCATGCTCGAGGCGGCCCGCGCGTCACTCCGGCTGCTGGCGGCCGAACTGGAGGAGGACCCGGAGCTGGTGCTTCCCCGGCGAGCCGTGGTGTCCGCGGACGTCGACGGCGCCACCCTCCGCCCGGACCTGGACTACGCGGTGGTGCGCCTCGCGGGGCCCGTGCAGCTGAAGCAGGTCGCGGCCGTCCACCTCGACACCTCGGACGCGGAAACCGCTGTGCGAGGCGCCGCGGCGGTGGTGGACCAGGCAGACCTCGGCGACGGCGACGCCGAGTTCACCCTGGGTGAGGCAGAGGACCACGAGCTGGCCTGGTACTCGCCGGAGGAACTGCCGTTCCTGCTGGAGCTGCTGTAACGCCCTGAAAGACGCTTTCGGGACACTCAACGTCCCGAAAGCGTCTTTCAGGGCAGCGCTCAGCGAAGTCCTACCGGCGCGGGCCCTTCTTGCCCTTCTTCTGCGCCGCGCGCTCGGCGGCGCGACGCTCCCGGCGGGTGCCGCCACCGGAACCACCGGAGCCACCGGAGCCGTTGCCGTTGCCGCCGCCCGTGTTGCGCGACTCGACCCCGCCACCCTCGGCGGGACCGCTGTAGGTCAGCTTCTGCGGCCCACCGGGAGGCGCCCCGAGCCCCTTCCCACGAAGGGCGGGCGGGATCTTCTCCTCGGCGGCGGCGGCCTCAGCCGCCCGCGCGGCCTGCGCCGCCTGCGCGGCAGCGGCGGCACGCTGGGCCCGCACGACCCGGTCCGCGGCCGACGGCAGCGACGCGGCGTCCGACGGCTCCGGCTCCGGCTGCTCGACCTGCAGGTTGAACAGGTACCCGACGCACTCCTCCTTCAGCGCCTCGAGCATGCCCGCGAACATGTCGTAGCCCTCGCGCTGGTACTCGATCAGCGGGTCGCGCTGCGCCATGGCCCGCAGGCCGATGCCCTGCTTGAGGTAGTCCATCTCGTACAGGTGCTCGCGCCACTTGCGGTCCAGGACCGACAGCATGACCTGCCGCTCCAGCCGCCGCATGGCGTCCTGGCCGGCCTTCGCGTCGATCTCCGTCTCGCGTTCGCGGTACGCGCGCTTCGCGTCGTCGACGATGATCTGCTCGAGGTACTCCGAGGTGAGGTCGTTGCCCTCGTTCTCGGCCTCCTCGGCGACGTCGTCGAACCGCAGCGAGATCGGGTACAGCGTCTTGAGCGCCGTCCACAGCTTCTCGTGGTCCCAGTCCTCGGAGTAGCCGCCGCCGGTCTCGGCGCGCACGTACTCCGTCACCACGTCGACGATCATGTTCTCGACCTGGTCGTGCAGGTTCTCACCGCGCAGCACGCGGTTGCGCTCGCCGTAGATGACGGTGCGCTGCCGGTTCATGACCTCGTCGTACTTGAGGACGTCCTTGCGGATCTCGAAGTTCTGCTGCTCGACCTGCGTCTGCGCGCTCCGGATCGCGCGGGTGACCATCTTCGCCTCGATCGGCTGGTCGTCCGGCACCCGCATGGTCACCATGACCCGCTCGACGAACTGGGCGTTGAACCGCCGCATCAGCTCGTCGCCCAGCGACAGGTAGAACCGCGACTCGCCCGGGTCACCCTGACGGCCGGAGCGACCACGGAGCTGGTTGTCGATGCGCCGCGACTCGTGCCGCTCGGTGCCCAGCACGTACAGGCCACCGGCCTCGCGGACCTCCTCGGCCTCCGCCCGGACGTCCTCCTTGGCCTTCTCGAGCTCCGCGGGCAGCGCGGCGATCCAGTCCTCCGGCGTCTCGATCGGGTCGAGGCCACGGGCACGCAGCCTGCTCTCCGCCACGTGGTCCGGGTTGCCGCCGAGCACGATGTCGGTACCACGGCCCGCCATGTTCGTCGCGACCGTGACCGCGCCCTTGTGGCCTGCCTCGGCGACGATCGCCGACTCCTTCTCGTGGTGCTTCGCGTTCAGCACGTTGTGCGGGATCCGGCGCTTGACCAGCAGCTTCGACAGGTACTCGGACCGCTCCACCGACGTGGTGCCGACCAGCACCGGCTGGCCGTTCTCGTACCGCTCGGCGATGTCGTCGGCGACCGCCTCGAACTTCGCCTCCTCGGTCTTGTAGATGAGGTCGGAGCGGTCGATGCGGACCATGGGCCGGTTCGTCGGGATCGGCACGACGCCCAGCTTGTAGGTGTTCTGGAACTCCGCGGCCTCGGTCTCGGCCGTACCGGTCATGCCGGACAGCTTGTCGTAGAGGCGGAAGTAGTTCTGGAGGGTGATCGTGGCGAGCGTCTGGTTCTCGGCCTTGATCTCCACCTTCTCCTTGGCCTCGATGGCCTGGTGCATGCCCTCGTTGTAGCGGCGGCCGGCCAGGATGCGGCCGGTGAACTCGTCGACGATCAGGACCTCGCCGTTGCGGACGATGTAGTCCTTGTCGAGCTTGAACAGCTCCTTCGCCTTCAGCGAGTTGTTCAGGTACCCGACGAGCGGGGTGTTGGCCGCCTCGTACAGGTTCTCGATGCCCAGCTGGTCCTCGATGAAGGCGACGCCCGCCTCGGTGACGCCGACCGTGCGCTTGCGCTCGTCGACCTCGTAGTGGGTGTCCTTCTTCATCATCGGCGCCATCCGCGCGAACTCCTGGTACCAGCGGGAGTTCTGGTCGGTGGGGCCGGAGATGATCAGCGGCGTCCGCGCCTCGTCGATCAGGATCGAGTCGACCTCGTCGACGATGGCGAAGTTGTGGCCGCGCTGGACCATGTCGTCCAGGCTCCACGCCATGTTGTCGCGCAGGTAGTCGAAGCCGAACTCGTTGTTCGTGCCGTAGGTGATGTCGGCCCGGTAGGCGGCGCGCCGCTGCTGCGGGTTCATCTCCGACAGGATCGCGCCGACCTCGAGACCGAGGAACCGGTGCACGCGGCCCATCCACTCGGCGTCACGTTTCGCCAGGTAGTCGTTGACGGTGACGACGTGGACGCCGTTGCCGGAGATCGCGTTCAGGTACGACGGCAGGACCGCGGTCAGGGTCTTGCCCTCACCAGTGCGCATCTCGGCGACCTTGCCCAGGTGGAGCGCGGCGCCGCCCATGAGCTGCACGTCGAAGTGCCGCTGGCCCAGGACCCGCTTGGCGGCCTCCCTGGTGACCGCGAACGCCTCGGGCAGCAGGTCACCGAGGGCGTCCTCGTCGGTCTCGTCCTTCGGCAGGTCCGGGTCCCGGTCCTCCTCGTACCGCTTGCGGAACTCGTCGGTCTTCGCGCGCAGCTGGGCGTCGGTCAGGTCGACGACCGTGTCTTCCAGGGCGTTGACCTCGTCCACGATCCGCTTCAGATGCTTGAGCGTCTTCCCCTCGCCCGCTCGAAGAATCCGGGACAGCACCATCAGGTTCAACCTCGCTCGCTGGATCGTGTGCGCGCCTATGACAGGGAGAGAGCAGTCTCGCCCTCCCCCATCGTAGGCCGTCCGCGCACCGGGCTGCCTAGACCGGCTCGTCGATCTTCACCTCGACCAGCTCGCAGGTGTACTTCGCGACCTTCTCGTAGACGTTCGCGCCGGGGACCTCCTCGGTCCCGATCTGGCCCGGTTCGAGCGTGCCGGTGTTGAAGATGCCGTCGGTGAGCTCGGCACCGGAGGCGTCCAGGAACTTGATGGTGCCGATGTACTCCATCGGCTCGTCGAGGGAGTTCGTGACCTCGACGGTCGCGCTCACGCCGATGGCGTCCCCCTCGCCGCACGTGACGATCTCGACGTCCTCGGCCAACTCGTCGGCGTTCTGCGCCTTGTTCTCGGCGTCCGCCGCCGAGGTGTCCTCGGTCGCGGTCTCCTGCTGCCCGGCCCGCTCCTGTGTGGCGCTGTCCCGCGGTTCATCGCTTCCGCACGCGCTCACACCGAGAAGAGCGGTGGTCCCCAACACGACGGCGATGATCTTGCTCTTGCACATGAGGTGGCACCCTAGCCACGTCCGCCACAGGGAGCGCATCGGCCGCGCACACGCGAAAGCCCCCGGACCGGCTTGTCCAGGGGCTTGTCGCGGTTCGTGTCAGACCAGCCTGATCACGCCGTAGTCGAAGCCCCTCCTGCGGTAGACGACGCTCGGCTTGTCGGCATCGGCGTCATGGAAGAGGAAGAAGTCGTGGCCGACCAGCTCCATCTGGTAGAGAGCCTGGTCGACGGTCATGGGCTTCGCCGGGTGCTCCTTCTCCCGGACGATCCTGCCGGGGAGGTTGTCCTCCTCAGCGCTTTCCCAGCGCTGGGCGGGTACCTCGGGGAGGCCTACGGCCTGCTCGGTTCGCGCGGGCAGCACCGCGGTCTGCGCGCGCCCGTTCGTGGCGGGCAGCGCGGAAAGTTCGGTGGAGGTGTGCGCGGTGGCTTCCGCGACGGAGGTCTGACTCCGGCGTCCGTAGTGCACGCGCCTGCGGTCATGCAGCCTGCGTAGCCGGTTCTCTAGCTTGGTGACTGCCGCGTCGAGCGCGGCGTAGAAGTCGCCCGCACATGCTTCCGCGCGTACGGCCGGGCCCCTGCCCTTGCCGGTGATCTCCACGCGCTGGCAGTTCTTCGACTGCCTGCGGTTGGGTTCGTGGAAGAGCTCCACGTCGAACCGGATCACCTTGCGGTCGTAGCGTTCGAGCCTGGTCAGCTTTTCCTCGACGTGCACTCGGTAGTGATCGGGCACCTCGACGTTGCGGCCTTTAACGACGATGTCCATACACAACCTCCCTCGCCAACAGCGAGATAGTGAGCGAACAGCGGCGCCGGAAATCGGATTCTCCAGGAGGCTGAGGGGCTCCCCCTCCTCAGCGACCCACCGGCGCCAGGGACATGGCTACTCGCCTCCTCCCTGCGAAAACCGGGAAAGCTGATGCCGAGACGTTATCTCGCGTTGTGCCTTTGCAAAAGCCCCCTCGGCGGGGGAACTTGCCCGTCCCGATCGTGTTACTGAGCGCAACGTGGCCCCCTTCCGCACGCGAGGACTCCCCGGCGGGACGCGCGCATCGCGCTCGGCCTGCCGGACCAGGCACGGTCGCCTTCCACGGTGATCGACTGAACGTGCCTTCCATACCTGTCCAACGATCTTCGGATGATCGAAGTTCCCCGAACAAGTTCACTCGGAAGGAGGTATCCACCTTCTTCCGACCGGTGAAACACCCGCGTCGGCGCGACTCTCGGCGACCACGGTTCCTCCTTCCGTGGCTTGGCTTTTCCTCGCCTTTTGTCGGTGCCCTGAGGCATCATGTCGATCATGCGTTCGATACTCGATCTGGTCCTGCCCAACCGCTGCGCCGGCTGCGACACCCCGGCCACCAACTGGTGCGCCGGGTGCGCCGGCTCGCTGAAGGTGCGCCCGGTGCCGCGCCCCGGCCTCGGCGCCGCGTACGCCCTCTCGGGGTACGAGGGCGCGGCACGCCGCGCGGTGCTGGCCTACAAGGAGAGGGGGCGCCACGAGCTGTCCGTGCCGTTTGGACGGGCGTTCGCCCGCGCCCTGCCCACCGTCCGAGCAGGACCGTACGTCGTGGTGCCCACCCCGTCCCGGCCGGCGGCCGCCCGTGCGCGGTACGGGCAGCACATGACGGCGGTGGCGCGGGCCTGCGCGTCGGCGTTGGTCCACGCGGGACACCGGGCGACTGTCGCACCGGTACTGCGGTTGTCCGGCCGAGCGCGTGACTCCGTGGGCCTGGACCAGGACGCGCGGGTGGCGAACCTGCGTGGCCGGTTGTGGTGCACGGGGCCCGCGCCGCGGGCCGCCGTCCTGCTCGACGACGTGATCACCACCGGCGCGACGGCCGCCGCCTGCGTGGCCGCGTTGCGGCGGCGGGGCAGCGAGGAGGTGACCGTGCTGGCGTTCACGGCCACGTAAGAGCCTCGCGCCCCCAAACCGTTTCCCGAGACGAAAGGAGCGAACCGATGCCTGGCCCTCAGCCCGGGTAGAACGGGATCGCGCTCGGGCCCTGGCCGTTCTGCAGCCGGTGCCACACCTGCCCGAGGCCGGACACCCGCGACACGGCGGCGCTGTCCGTGACGACCACGTCGCGGTCCGGGGCCGCGGTGACCGCGCGGACGGGCAACTGGAGGTTGTTCGGGTCGTAGATGTCGATGGTGAGACCGTCCAGCGACAGGTTGATCACCGGCATCTGCGGTTGGCCGGTGGCGACCACGAGCGTGTGCTGGTTCAGCCAGTCGACACCGACGGCGTTGACGATGATGGTGGGCGACAGGGTGCGCGGCAGCGACAGGCTGACCGAGTCCTTGTCCCGGACCACGGCGGCGAGCACGACCCAGCCCCTGCTGGTGACGATCGCGGCCCGCGTGCCGTCGCGGGACAGGCGCAGGTGGGTGATGTCGCCGAAGTTCTCGTTCAGTGCCGACGCGTTGACCTCGACCGAGCGCCACGTCTCGTCACCGGCGCGGACGACGCGGACGACGTTGCCGTCCTCGACGGTCCACACCTCGCTGGCTTCCTGGTCGCCGGTGGACACCCGCCACGTCGGTCTCGACATGGACGAGGCGTCCAGCGCGATCTCCTGCAGTTGCTCGCCGTAACGGCCGACGCGCAGGCTCAGCTTGCCGCCGGACCTGGTGACGACCGCGAGTTGCTCGCCGTCGATGGACTGGGCCGCGCTGACGACGTCGTACTGGCCGTCGCCTGCCGGACCGGGGACCGGTTTGCCGTCGCGCAGGTCGCGGAGCCTGCCGCCGGAGACGATCAGCCCCTGCTGGTCGGAACCGGGCTTGGTGGCGGCGTCGTACTGCTTGATGTCGGACAGGCGCCAGTCGCCGTGGCCCGGGATCAGGTCCTGGTTGTCGCCCTTGATGCGGAGGCGGCTGGACGTGACCGTCTGCAGCGACAGGACGATCTGGGCGGCGATCTTCTCGCGCTGCTCCTTGCTCTTGTCGCCGACCGGGTTGAGGTCGACGACGAGCGTGCCGTCGGTGTCGGGCACGACGTTCGTGCGGGCGCTGATCCCCTCGAGCGGGGACTCGACCGAGCGGCGCAGCGAGTCCGACGGACCGGACAGCAGGACCTTGACCACGCGGTCCGGCAGACCGGCCGCGGGCGCGGCGGGCACGTAACGCTGGTCGGGGACGGTGATGCGCAGGTCCGGGTCGAAGTAGTACACGGTGACGGGGCGGTAGCTCGTCTTGAAGTACGCGTACGGCACGTAGACGTCGTCCGGTGGGTCGTCGATGCGCCACTGGCCGTTCTCGCGCACGACGTCGACCTTGAACTCGGGCGTGCCGATCCGCGGGACGAACGCGTTGTCGGGGCCGAGCCTGCCGAGCTGGGTCACGCGCAGCACGACGACGACGCTTCCCTCCTCGACCCCGCCCTGGTCCTCACCGGACTCCTTCTGGTCGTCGTTGGACAGCGGCACGGTGCTGAAGGTGTCGTGGACGACGTACGGCTTGCTGTCCGCCGGCCAGTCGGCCTTGGCCCTCTCCGTGAGGTACATGGCCGCGGCCTCGGGGTTGCCCGAACGCTTCACGAACTCGCGCACGAGGTCGAACGCGTTGAGGTTCGCCGTCGGCGGACGTTCGGCGGCCTCGGTGACGAGCGGCTGGTTGTCGCGCACGGCGTGCGGCGTCGACTCTTCCGGGATGTTCGCGCAGCCGGAGAAGAGGAGCACGGCGCCGGCGAGCAGGCCGACGCGCAGGCGGCGTCTCATCGTGCCTCCTCCCAGACGGGGGCCGGTGGTTCGAGTTCCTGTTCCGCCGGTTCGGGCTCGGTGGCCGCGGTGGCGACCGTGACCCGCACGGCGTCGCCCTCACGGGGTTCGACGTCGGCGGAGGGCACGTCGGCGTCCGGTGGCGGCAACGGGAGCGGGTTGCCGGTGTACTCGACGCCCTGGCGGCGCGGCAGCGTCAGCCGGAAGCACGCGCCCTTGCCCGGCTCGCCCCACGCGTCGAGGCCGCCGCTGTGCAGGCGGGCGTCCTCGAGGCTGATCGCGAGCCCGAGGCCGGTGCCGCCGGTGTGGCGGTTGCGGGACGGGTCGGCGCGCCAGAACCGGTTGAACACGAGGTCGGCCTCACCGGTGCGCAGACCGACGCCGTAGTCGCGGACGGTCACGGCCAGCGCCTTGCCGTCGACGGCCATGCGCAGCCGGACCGGGTGACCGTCGCCGTGGTCGACGGCGTTCGCGAGCAGGTTGCGCACGATCCGTTCGATGCGGCGCGAGTCGACCTCGGCGGCCGCCTCGTCCTCCGGCAGGTCGAGGATGATCTCGCTGCCCGCGTTGCGTGCGATCGTGGCGACGGCCTGGGCGGCGCGCACGGCGATGGGCCGGACGTCGATGTACTCGGCGACGAGCTCCTCGACGCCCGCGTCCAGACGGCTGATCTCCAGCAGGTCGCCGAGCAGTGACTCGAACCGGTCGAGCTCGTCGACCAGCAGCTCGGTGGAGCGGGCGAGGCCGGGCGGGAACTGCTCGCGGGACGCGTGCAGCACGTCCGCGGCCATCCGCACGGTCGTCAACGGGGTGCGCAGCTCGTGGGACACGTCGGAGGTGAAGCGGCGCTGCAGCGTGCCGAACTCCTCGAGCTGGCTGATCTGCCGCTGGATGCTCTCGGCCATCTCGTTGTACGACTGGGCGAGTCGGGCAACGTCGTCCTCGCCGACGACGACCATGCGTTCGTCCAACTCGCCACCCGCGAACCGTTCGGCGGCCTGCGCCGCGCTGCGGACCGGCCGCACGACCTGACGGGTCACGAGGTTCGCGATGCCAGCGAGCAGCAACAGCAGCACGAGCCCGCCGACGAGCAGCGTGCTCTGCACGACGCCGATCGTGGACTGCTCCGCGGTCATCGGGTACAGCATGTACAGCTGCATCGGCTCCTGGCCGGACCCGAACGGCGCGCCGACGATCAGGAACGTGGTGCGCCCCGACGGCCGGTCCACGGTGTGGATCTGCACCGCGAGCCTGCGGTTCTCGACGAAGTGCTTGAGGCTCTCCGGCACGTCCGCGTACGGACCCGCGGTGATCATGGCCTCGTCGTCGGCCGAGATCGGCGGCTTGCTGGCGAGCACCGGCTCGAACGTGCCCGCCGACGAGCTGGCCGTGTCGGTGTTCGGGCTCGAGCTGGTCAGCTTGTTCAGCGCCTGGGTCAGCCGCGGGCGGACGTCGTCGACCGCGTAGTTGACACCGGTCAGCTCCCGCTGCGCCACCACCACCGCGTCGCGGGTGGCCGCGACCGCCGCCTCCTCCTTCGTCTCGAGGAGGCGGTTGGTGATCTGGTTCTGGAGCACCATGCCCAGCACGAACACCACGGCCGAGGAGAGCGCGAGCGTCGACACGACCACCCGCACCTGCAGGGAGCGCCGCCACAGCTCGCCGAAGTACACGGCGCGCTGCTGCCCGAAAGCGACCGCGCGGGCGCCGTGGCGGGCGACCGCGCGGAAGAACCGCTTCATCTGGACCTTCCGATCACGGCGGGCCGGCCTTGTAACCCACCCCGCGCACCGTCAACACCACCTCGGGATGCTCCGGGTCGGTCTCGACCTTGGACCGCAGCCGCTGCACGTGGACGTTGACCAGCCGGGTGTCCGCCGCGTGCCGGTAGCCCCAGACCTGCTCGAGCAGCACCTCGCGGGTGAACACCTGACGCGGCTTGCGCGCCAGCGCCACCAGCAGGTCGAACTCCAGCGGCGTGAGCTGGATGGCGACACCGTCACGGGTGACCTCGTGGCCGGGCACGTCGATCGTGAGGTCGCCGATGGACAGCATCTCGGCGGGCTCGGAGTCGGTGCGGCGCAGTCGCGCGCGCACCCGCGCGACCAGTTCCTTCGGCTTGAACGGCTTGACGACGTAGTCGTCGGCGCCGGACTCGAGGCCCAGCACTATGTCGACGGTGTCGCTCTTGGCCGTCAGCATGACGATCGGCACACCCGACTCAGCGCGAATCGCCTTGCACACGTCGATTCCGTTGATGCCGGGCAGCATCAGGTCGAGCAGGACCAGGTCGGGCCGCAGCTCGCGCAGCGCGGGCAACGCCCGGTTGCCTTCGGCCACCACCGCGGTGTCGAAGCCCTCGCCCCGCAGCACGATGGTCAGCATCTCGGCCAGGGCCGGGTCGTCGTCCACTACCAGCACACGTGCCTTCATGTATTACATGGTCGCACTTCGTGAAGGCCGCGTGCGCGAGACCCGGCCGGTTCGTCCTGTTTCCGTACTCCGAGTGATCGGTTGTAACGCTTCAGGTGGTCGCGGCAATCTATCTGTTGAAGGTTGAACCGGACGCACGGAGGAGCACGGCCATGGGCATCCGACGGCTCAACCACGCCGTGCTGTACGTCCGCGACGTGGACCGCAGCGTCGCGTTCTACACCAACGTCCTGGGCTTCACCGTGGTCCACCGCAGGCCGACGGCCGCGTTCCTGCGCGCCGCAGAGTCCGACAACGACCACGACCTCGGCCTCTTCGGCGTCCGGGGCAACGGCCAGATGTCGGGCACCGGGGTGGGCCTGTACCACCTGGCGTGGTCGGTGGGAACGCTGCCGGAACTGGCGGAGTTCGCGGAGAAGCTCGCCCAGGTGGGCGCTCTGGTCGGCTCGTCGGACCACGCGGTCTCGAAGTCCCTGTACGGCAAGGACCCGGACGGCCTCGAGTTCGAGATCTCGTGGTTCGTCCCCCGCGACCGCGTCACCGACGAGATGACGGCCAACCCCACCATCGCGCGCCTGGACATCGCCGCGGAAATAGCCCGCTGGGGCGACGACCTGGTGGGCGCTCCGTAGGTCCCTGTCGCTCCCCGGCTATTCGGCGAGTTTCTTCGCCAGTTCGTGCGCGTCCGGGGCCGTGGTGCCGTCGACGACGTGCCACGGGGCCAGCCAGCCGTCGCCCGCCAGGCCGTCGTACACCGCGGCCACCCTGGCCTGCAGCGCGTCGTCCGACTCCCACGTGTCGCGGCCCCGGTCGGCGTCCGCCAGCGCGCGGCGGGTCGAGCGTTCGGCCGCGACCGACGGGGCGACGCGCAGCAGCAGGTGCGCGTGCGGCACCGGCAGCCCGAACCGGTCGATCTCGATGTCCCGCACCCAGCGCACGAACTCACCGCGCGCGTCCTGGTGCACCCGGGCCGCGCCGAAGGCCGCGTTGGACGCCACGTAGCGGTCCAGCAGGACGAAGTCGTGCGTGTCGAGCGCGGCCCGCAGGTCGGCGGCGGCGCCCCGGCGGTCGAGCGCGTACAGCATGGCCATGCCGTACACCTCGTCGCCGAACGGGCCGAGCCTGCCGTGCAGGCCGTCGCGGACCAGGTCCGCGTGCACGTCCACGCCGTAGCGCGGGAACGCGAGCCGCGTGACCCGGCCGTCGAGCGCACCGTCGAGCGCGTCGGTGAGGGTGCGCTTGCCCGCGCCGTCGATGCCCTCGATCGCGATCAGTCGTCCCACGCGGGTCACCCTATGCGAACGGCACGTGCCACCACGGGCTGGTCCGGTCGCCCGTCAGCAGCCGGTGCGGCCCGAGCACGGAGACGTACATGTGCCCGTACTGCTCCTCGTCGAACCGGATCACCCGGCCGAGCGCGTAGCCAGCGCTGAAGTCGGCCCATGACGTGTAGTGCTGACGGCAGAGTTCGCCCGCGCGCAGCACGATCCGCTCGGCGGTCGGGTAGTCGCAGAAGCGGCCGCCGAAGCCCCAGCGGGCCATGTTGACGGCACGGCCGAAGTCGTAGCCGAAGACGCTCGTGACCATGCCGTCGTGCGGCAGCAGCCCGTCGGTGCGGAAGCGCGACTCGTACCGCGTGACCACGCCGGCGAGGCGGACCATCTCGTCGACGTCCCCGCCGTGCCGACGCGCCCAGGTGGCGACGGCGTTCTCCCAGGTCAGCAGGTCGTAGTGGCCCTGATGACGCAGCAGCACGCGCCGCACGTCCAGCACGGCGTCGACCTCCGGGCCGACGTTCATGCCCGCGAGCAGGTAGTCGACCTGCCGCGACCAGTCCGCCGCCGTCGTCACACCCCAGCTGTCGGCGAGCGTCTCGCGGTTCCGCGCGTAGTCGTGGACCGGGTCGTCCAGCGCGTTCCACGGGCTCGAGACGTGGACGGGGATGTGGGCACCGCAGGCGAAGCCGTGGGCCAGCGGCCCCCAGAACGGGCCCTGTGGGGCGCTGACCACCCCCTCGACGTGATCGCAGACCACCACGCCGCCGGAGTGTAGCCACGTGCAACGCGACGGGCGGCTCACTCCGTCCTTGGGACATGAGAATCGTCGCGGTGCTGCTGTTGGTGGTCCTCGCCGGGTGCGGGGCGCGGACACAGGCCCAGGAGGCGCCCGCGCCCGACCCGTTGCGCGGCACGACGTTCGTCGCCATGGCGGTGACCGAGGACGGCAAGCCGAGGCAGCTCGCGCCCAGGACCGAGCTGACCGTCGAGTTCACCGACGACGGCAGGCTGATCGCACGCGCGGGCTGCAACATCATGCAGGGCCAGGTGGACACGGGCGACGGCACGCTGACCGTCGACGGCGGCCTGTCGATGACGGAGATGGGCTGCGACCCGGCCCGTCACGACCAGGACGAGTTCGTGGCCGGGGTGCTGTCGGCGAACCCGACGTGGGAGCTGACCGACGGCCGCCTCACGATCCGCTCCGGCACGACGGTGTTCGACATGGCCGCGGAGGACGCGATGCCACGGGATCTGCAGGGCACGACGTGGGTGCTGGACACGCTGATCGACGGTGACGTCGCGTCGAGCACGGCGGCGGGCGCCCCCGAGGTGACGCTCGTGTTCGACGGCAAGAAGGTCACCGCCGACACCCACTGCAACGGCTACACCGCCGAGTACGTGATCGAGGGCGACACGATCACGTTCACCCCGGGTGCGTCGACGCTGATGGCGTGCGCACCTGAGATCATGGCCGGTGAGACGGCGGTGGCGGACGCGCTGCGGGACGAGGTGACGTTCGAGGTCACCGCCGACCGGTTGACGTTCACGCACCCGTCCGGCAAGGGGATCGGACTGCATGCCCAATGAGCTGCCCGAGATGACGTTCGCCGACCAGGCCGCGTTCGCGGCCTGGTTGGCCGACAACGCCGAGACCACCGGCGTGTGGCTGCGGATCGCGAAGAAGGGCACGGGGATCGAGTCCGTCGACCACGACGGGGCGCTGGCGGAGGCGCTGCGCCACGGCTGGATCGACGGCACCGCCCGCCGGGTCGACGACCAGTGGTTCGTGCAGAAGTTCACGCCGCGCACCAAGCGCTCCCGCTGGTCGAAGATCAACCGTGCGGCGGCGGAACGCCTGATCGCCGAGGGCCGGATGTTCCCGCGCGGCCTGCGCGAGGTCGAGGCGGCGAAGGCGGACGGCCGGTGGGAGGCGGCGTACGCGAGCTCGTCGACTTCGACGGTGCCGGACGACCTCGCCGCGGCGCTGGCCGCGTCCCCGAAGGCGGAGGCGTTCTTCCAGACGCTGACGAGCCAGAACCGCTACGCGATCCTGTACCGCGTGGAGGAGGCGAAACGCCCGGAGACCCGTGCGCGCCGGATCGAGAAGTTCGTCGGGATGCTGGAACGCGGCGAGACCCTGCACTGAGCCCGTCTCCGATGGCGGCCTCCGGCCCCCGGATTCCAGCGTAGCGGGGACCACCGACGGGAAACGGCGTTCAGGCGTGGGCAATGGACCGTTCGTACGCACAAGGCCGGCTCCCCGAACGGGGCGCCGGCCTTGTCGCTCAGAAAAGATCAGTACCGGTAGTGGTCCGACTTGTACGGGCCCTCGACGTCGACGTCGATGTACTCGGCCTGCTCCTTGGACAGCTTGGTGAGCTGGCCGCCCAGCGCTTCGAGGTGGATCCGCGCCACCTTCTCGTCGAGCTTCTTCGGCAGCCGGAACACCTCCTTGTCGTACTCCTCGTTCTTGGTGAACAGCTCGATCTGCGCGATCACCTGGTTCGAGAAGGAGTTCGACATCACGAAGCTCGGGTGGCCGGTCGCGTTGCCGAGGTTCATGAGGCGGCCCTCGGACAGCACGATGATCGAGTGCCCGTCCGGGAAGACCCACTCGTCGACCTGCGGCTTGATGTTGATCCGGTGGATGCCCGGGTAGCGCTGCAGACCGGCCATGTCGATCTCGTTGTCGAAGTGGCCGACGTTGCCGACGATCGTCTGGTGCTTCATCTTCGCCATGTGCTCGGCCATGACGATGTCCTTGTTGCCGGTCGTCGTGATGACGATGTCGGCCTTGTCGAGCACGTCCTCGAGGCGCTGCACGTCGTACCCGTCCATCGCCGCCTGCAGGCCGCAGATCGGGTCGATCTCGGTGACGATCACGCGGGCGCCCTGCCCGCGCAGCGACTCCGCCGCGCCCTTGCCGACGTCGCCGTAACCGCAGACGACCGCGACCTTGCCGCCGATCAGCACGTCGGTGCCGCGGTTGATGCCGTCGACCAGCGAGTGGCGGATGCCGTAGCGGTTGTCGAACTTCGACTTGGTGACCGAGTCGTTGACGTTGATCGCCGGGAAGAGCAGCTCACCCGCGGCGGCGAGCTGGTACAGGCGGAGGACACCGGTGGTGGTCTCCTCGGTGACGCCCATGATCTCCTGGCCCTGGCGCGTCCACTTCTGCTTGTCGGCGGCCAGCGAGTTCCGGAGGGTCTCGAGGATGATCTTCCATTCCTCGGGGTCGTTGTCCTCCGGCTGCGGCACGACGCCCGCGGCCTCGTACTGCGTGCCCTTGTGGATCAGCAGCGTCGCGTCGCCGCCGTCGTCCAGCAGCATGTTCGGGGCGGTGTTCTCACCGGTCCAGGTGAGCATCCGCTCAGTGCACCACCAGTACTCCTCGAGCGTCTCGCCCTTCCACGCGAACACCGGGACGCCCTTGGGCTCCTCCGGCGTGCCGTGCGGCCCGACGACGACGGCGGCGGCGGCGTGGTCCTGCGTCGAGAAGATGTTGCAGGACGCCCACCGCACCTCGGCGCCCAGCGCGACCAGGGTCTCGATGAGAACGGCGGTCTGCACGGTCATGTGCAGGGAGCCGGAGATCCGCGCGCCACGAAGCGGGTAGACCTCGGCGTATTCGCGCCGGAAGGCCATCAGACCCGGCATTTCGTGCTCCGCGAGGCGGATCTCCTTGCGCCCGAACTCGGCCAGCGACAGATCTGCCACCGCGAAGTCCAGGTCGCCCACCGTCCGCAGGTATCGGCCAACGGTCTCGTCCTGGGTATTTACTGCGGTCATCCCGTGCATCCTCCAAACTCAATTGCCTCCAGAACACTACCGTTACCAACAGTTGATCGACTGGAGTGGTCATCGAGCCTGAAAGGAGGCGCCGGTTGTTGCCGCCCGGGCCGGACACCCGCGTCGTCGAGCTGCGTGTGCACGGGGTGATGGGCACCAGGCCGGAGTCACTGGTCTCGTCCGTCGCCGCCGTCGACGTGGCGGGCGACGGCCTCGGCCGGATCGTCCAGCCCGCCGACCGCCTCCTGCGTCCCGCGCCGGGGCCGATGCTGCGCGCCGAGGGACAGTCGATCCCGCGAGTCGTCGAGGGCTACGCCTGGGGCGGCATGACCTCGGGCGGCTGGGCCAAGGCCGCGTGGGCGGTGCTGTTCCCCTTCGCCCTCGCCAACGTCGCGCACTGGATGCTGCCGCCCATCCCCAGCGGGCACCGCATGGCACGTGGTCTGGGCGTCGCCTGCCGGACGCTACTGCGGCTCGCCGCCGTGCTTCTCACCGTCCTGCTCGTCACGCAGGCCGCGGTGGTGAGCCTCGACCTGCTCGCGGCACAGTGCCTCGCGCCAGGCTCGCCGTGTCTCGCGGGCACGGTGCCGGACTGGCTGCGGGAGACGTACCTGGTGCGCCCGGCGATCGGGCTGCTCCCCGTGCTGTTGACGATCTACGTGCTGCACCGCATCTCCTGTGTCGCGTGGGAGGTCGACGCCGGGTCCAACCCGGGCAACCCGCCGCCGACCCCGCCCAACGCGCGCGTCCAGCTCCCCGGCACGAACCTGGTCGCCGACCCCGACACGCCGACGTTGCGGGCGCTCCACCTGGTGGCGGCGCTGGCGACGGTCGCGCTGCTCCCCCTCGGCGGCGTGTTCACGGTGCCGCACGATCCGCTGTCCGCCGCGTTGTGGACGCTCGCCCTGATCCTGCTGGTGGTGGCGTTCGCCGGTGTGCTGCTGCTGGACGACCCGCGCGGCGCGACGCCCGGCAGGGCAGGCGCGTGGCTGCGCGGCGCGCTCGGACGGGTGAGCCGCCGGGTGCTGTACCTCATCGGCGTGCTGCTCGTGGTGGCGGCCGCGGCGAGCCGCGACCCGCTGCGGTTGACGGCCACCGAGCAGACCGTGGAGTCCATCGCCGCCGCGCTGATCGTCGTCGTCGTGGTGTTCGCCGTGCTGCTGGTGCCCGCCGCCCGCGTCGCGCGACGCGAGTGGCGCGCCCGGCCGAGGGAGCTGCGGCCGTGGGCCGGTGGCTGGATGGCGGCGCCGGTGCTCGCGGTGGCGGCACTCCTCGGCGGCGGTTTCGGTGCGGGCCTCGGCATCGCGGTGCGGCAGCTGCTCGGCACCGACGGCATGGAGGTGCCCGCCGGGTACGGGCCGGTGACGATGCTGTGGGGCGCCGGTGCGGTGCTCGGTGCGGTCGTCGCACTGGTGACGGTGCCGTTCGCGCTGGTCAAGCTGCGGTCGATCGACTCGGCGGAGGCGCGGCTGCTGGGCTCGCCGGTGCGGGAGTGGCGGACGGCCGGGTGGTTCCGGCAGCACCTGCACCACGTGGTGCTCGCGTGCTCCGGCGCGCTGGCGGCGGGTGCGGCCGTGGCGATCTACCTGCGGTTCGTCACGACGCCCGACTGGTTGCTGCCGCTGTCGACGGTCGGCGTGCTGGCGCTCGGCGCGCTCGCGGGCGGCCTGCTGCGCGCGGTGTACAACGCGGCGCGCGCGGCGGAGTCCGGGCGGCAGCTGGGGGTGCTGGCGGATCTGGCGTGCTTCTGGCCGAGGGAGGCGCACCCGATCGTGCCGCCGTGCTATGCCGTGAAGGTGGCGCCCGAGGTGGCCGCGCGGGCCGTGTCGCACCTGGCCGAGCCGGGGACGCGCGTCGTGCTGATCGGCGAGAGCCACGGCAGCCTGCTGGTGGCGGTCGCCGCGGCGCGGTTGCTGAACTCGTTGAACGAGCCGGAACGCAGGCGGATCGGGGTCGTCACGGTCGGGTCGCAGTTGCAGTGGGCGTACACGCGGGCGTTCCCCGCGGTGCTGCCGTTCTCGGCCATGGGCACGCTCGCGGCGGAGCTGGGGACGCGGTGGCGGTCGTTGTGCCGGGGCACGGACCCGCTGGGCGGCGCGGTGTCGACGTGGCGGCGGCAGGTCTACGAGGATTCGTTGCTGGGCATGGGTTTCCGGGCGGACGGGACGCCTGGCCCGTTGGCCGCCGCGGAGCGGGGGCCGCACGGGGCGCTGGTGCTGGGACTCGATCACTGGCTGCCGGACCCGCGGCCGGCACCGGTGCCCGGGCGGCGGTGGACGCCCGGGCTGCAGCGGCACGCGAACTACGCGTCGGACCCGGAATGGGACCGGGCCGTGGCCATGGCCGCCGGGCTCGACCCGTCGGAGCCGCCGGTGCTGTTCTCACTCGGCGGCGGCAAGTAGCGCCGCCGCCGTGTCGTGGTGGCCCGCCTGTGCCAGCAGGCCTGCCGGGCCGAGACGGCCCTCGCGGTCGACCACCACCCGAGCGTCCTTGAGGACCGGGCCGAGGTTGCGTTTCAGCGCTGCTTCCGTTCCCGCCAGGGACGTCGCGTGGCGGAAGACGCCGCCGGACAGGACCAGCGTCGCCGCACCCTTCGGCCCCAACCGGCCGTCGATCATCCGCAGATGGCGGCGGATCGCGATCGTCGCCGCCAGTTCGGCGATGCGCAGGTCCGTGTTCCGCTCCTCGTCCGTCGCCGGGACGAAGTCGACGTTGTCGCCGCGGCGGCGGGCCTGCTCCGCCAGCTCGGTGTCCGGCGGGAGCAGGCGTTCCGCGATGGCTTCCGCGACCACGCCGGGCGCGCTCACCCGCATGCCGATGTCGCCCTCCACCGTCCGGCGGTCGGCGGGCAGCGCCACCGTTCTCGACGGTGCGTCGTCCATTGTGGACACAGCGGAGTAGACGTCGGTGGTCGCGCCGCCCACGTCGACCACCAGGACCGCGCCGTCCTCCTCCTGGGCCGCGAGGACCGCGACGCCCGACAGCACGGCATCCGGGGTCACCGTGCGCACCAGGTCGCGGAAGCGCGGGCCGCGGGACAGCCCCTTCCCGCCGATGACGTGGGACAGGAACACCTCGCGGATCGCCGCGCGCGCCGGGCCCGGCGACAGTTCACCGACGTCCGGCAGCACGTTGTCCGTCGGGACCACCGTGCGTCCCTCCAGTATGGACAACGCGGCCGGTTGGGCGTTCTTGTTGCCCGCCAACACGATCGGCACCGTCACGCGAGCGCGGGCAAGGCGGGTCGCGTTGTGCAGCAACACCTTCTCGTCGCCGCCGTCCGTGCCGCCGACCAGCAGCACCACGTCCGGGCGGGCCGCTCTCAGCGCGTGGACGTTCGACAGCTCGCCCGCCGACACGTGCACCACCTTCGCACCGGCCGACAACGCGACGCGGTGGCCCGCTTCCGTGCTCACCAGGCGTTCCTGGCCCACCACCGCGAGCCGCAGGCCGCCGCCCGCCGACGAGCACGCCAGCACCGTCGCGTCCCCGGCCGACAGCGCCTCGGTCACCGCCGCGACGCCGTTCATCACCTCCGGCGGGGTCGTTTCGTGCTGGGCCGTGCCCAGCAGGGTGCCGTCCTCGGCCAGCAGCGCGGCCTTCGTCCAGGTGGACCCCACGTCCACGCAGAGGTAGGTCACTGTTCCTTGCCCAGCACCGAGTGCCGCCTGCCGTACACGAAGTACACGACCACGCCCAACGCCATCCACACGAAGAACCTGACCCACGTCAGGATCGTCAGGTTCAGCATCAGCCACAGGCACGCGAGGATCGCGAGCACGCCGATCACCGGCAGCGCGGGCACCTTGAACGACCGCGGCAGGTCCGGCCGCGTGCGGCGCAGCACCATCACGCCCGCCGACACCAGGATGAACGCGAACAGCGTGCCCACGTTCACCATCTCCTCCAGCTTGCCCGCCGGGAAGAACGTGGCCGCCGCCGCGACCAGACCGCCGACGAGGATCGTCGCCCGGACCGGGGTGCCGTGCTCACCGGTGCGGGACAGTGCGCGGGGCAGGAGCCCGTCGCGGGACATGGCGAACAGCACGCGGACCTGGCCCAGCATCAGGACCATCACCACGGTCGTCAGGCCCGCGAGCGCACCGACCGAGATCACGTTCGCGGCCCAGTCCACGTCGTTCAGCGCGAACGCCGTCGCCAGGGTCTTCTGCTCGCCGTCCTCGCCCGTCGCCAGGTCCGAGTACCGGACCATGCCGGTCACCACCAGCGACACCAGCACGTACAGCACGGTCACGATCGCGAGCGAGCCGAGGATGCCGCGCGGCACCGCGTGCTTCGGGTTCCTCGTCTCCTCGGCGGTCGTCGCCACGACGTCGAAGCCGATGAACGCGAAGAAGACCAGCGACGCGCCGGCCAGCAGACCGAACACGCCGAACGCCGAGCTGGTGCCGCCGGCGAGCCACGAGAAGACCGTCTGGTCGACGCCCGTCGACGCGCTGCCGCCCGACTCGGCGGGGGGCACGTACGGGCTGTAGTTCGCGGCCTTGACGAAGAAGAAGCCGAAGACGATCACGAACAGCACGATCGCGACCTTGACGGCGGTGATCACCATGCTGACCCGCGACGACAGCTTCGTGCCCGCCGCCAGCAGGAACGTCAGCACGACCACCAGCAGCAGCGCGCCCCAGTTGACGGTGACACCGCCGACGTCGAACGACGTCGTCACGCCGTCGCCGAACATGTACGCCAGCACCGTGCGCAGGTACTCCGACCAGCCGGTGGCGACCGCGGCCGAGCCGACCGCGAACTCCAGCACCAGGTCCCAGCCGATGATCCACGCGACGAACTCGCCGAACGTCGCGTACGAGAACGTGTACGCGCTGCCCGCGACCGGCACCGTCGACGCGAACTCCGCGTAGCACAGCGCGGCGAGCCCGCAGGCGACCGCCGCGAGCACGAACGCGAGCGAGATCGACGGGCCCGTCAGGTCACCGGCCGTGCGGGCGGTCAGCGTGAAGATGCCCGCGCCGATGACGACCGCGACGCCGAACACCGTGAGGTCCCACGCGCTGAGGTTCTTCCTCAGCCGGGAACCCGGCTCGTCGGTGTCCTTGATGGACTGCTCGACCGATTTCGTCCGCGCCAACCCCGACCTCGGCACGTCACACCCCTCCCGATCACCGTCAGCTCCGACAGCTGACGATAACGCCGGATCGGGCTCAGGTGTTGGCGGGCGTGCGGTCCAGGTCGGGCTCGAGGTAGATGAGGCGGGCCGCCGGCACGCTCTCGCGGATGCGCTGCTCCGCCGCGTCGATCTCGCTCGCCACGTCCGCGAGCGGCAGGCCCGGCTCGAGCGCGATCTTGGCCGCGACCAGCAGCTCGTCCGGGCCGATGTACTGCGTGCGGATGTGGATCAGGCGCTGCACGCGGCCGCCCGCGATGGCGTTCTCGATCCGGTCGAGCTCGGTGTTCGTGGCGCCCTCGCCGATCAGGAGGCTCTTCATCTCGATGATCAGGATGACGGCGATCACACCGAGCAGCGCGCCGATCATGAGCGTGCCGATGCCGTCCCACACCGGGTCGCCGGTGATGACCGCCAGGCCGACGCCGAACAGCGCGAACACGAGACCGAACAGGGCGCCCGCGTCCTCCAGCAGCACGACCGGCAGTTCGGGCGTGCGGGACTGGCGGATGAAGCCCCACCAGCCGACGTCGCCCTTGATCTTGCGGGACTCGACGATCGCCGTGCGGAAGCTGTAGGTCTCCAGGCCGATCGCGACGACCAGGATGACGACCGCGACGAGCGGCGACGTCAGCGGCTCGGGGTGCTGCAGCTTGTGGATGCCCTCGTAGATCGCGAACGCGGACCCGAGGGTGAACAGCATCAGCGCGACGATGAACGAGTAGAAGTACCGGTCGCGGCCGTAACCGAACGGGTGATCCTTGGTGGCCTTGCGCTGGGACGTCTTCTGCCCGAGCAGCAGCAGGCCCTGGTTCGAGGTGTCCGCCACCGAGTGCACGGCCTCCGCGAGCATCGACGACGCCCCGGTGATCGCGAACCCGACGAACTTGGCCACCGCGATCCCGGCGTTCGCCCCCAACGCCGCGAGAATCGCCTTGGTACCGCCCCCTGCGCTCACCGTTCGCTCCTCATGCCAGGTCGGAATTGCCACAAAGCCGACAGCAGCCTAGAGACTTCCCCCGCCCCCTGTCTCACCACCCGCCCCGATTCACCCGCGAGTCACGCCCCAGAACACCGCGAGTCGCGCCCCCAAACACCGCGAGTCGCGTTCCCAGACACCGCGAGTCGCGTTTTCGGACACAACGAGTTGTGGGGGGGGGGGGGGGGGGGGGGGGGGGGGGCGACGACCACAGAGCGGACGGGCGGGAGGGCGCCGCCGCGGACGGCGGGTGCCCGCGCC